>NZ_AQXR01000009.1 GCF_000376885.1 Alloscardovia criceti DSM 17774 | reverse complement strand
ATAATAAACCGTCTTCCCACCATTAGACGAAAGACGCTGCCAACCAGACAAACGAGCACCAGTCACAGAATCAAACAAATACCACGAACCACCAAGGAAGTTCTCGCCCTTTAGCTTAAAACCATTGCGGTAATAGTAGGTCTTTCCGCCAGTAGTGACCCAACCATTCGCGCCAGACTTATGGTCTGATACAGGGATGAGCTGGAATTTTTGATTCGCTCCGCCATTAGCTCCCCACAGGATGAGGTTTACCCAATTGCTCATATTGCCGTTTGGGATATCGATAACCCTGTTTTTGCTATCACCAAGTACAGATTCGATAATGTACGAACCATCACTAGTTTTATAGAATTTCCACTGCTGGTTTGAGGCGTTCAGATTATCCCATTGGATAACATTTGTGCCGCTTCGGTCTGAACCACCCTTGGCATCCAGTACCTTCCCGGAATTCATGACTGAAATAGTGTACTGATTCGTTGAGCTTTTCTTGATTTTAAAACGCTGATTGCTCGTCTCGGCAAAATCCCACAAAACTATATCTGCACCATTTTCAGCACTTGCTCCTGAGGATGCAAGATACTTATTTGCGGATGCAGTTTTAATGTAGTATTCACCGTCCGCTACGGAATTATCTAAATTTCCATACCGAGAAGGATCTGTACCCGCCGGATCGTTATCGACATACTGATAATTACCAAAAGCATTGATATCCACATTGCCAGAGATGCCGCTAACCTGACCGCTAGAAGAGTACTGCCAGCCTCGGAAGTTCGTATTCCAGGCGCTAAAGCCCATTCGTGCACCGTATTGCGCTACCCACGTGGTGCGCTGCCAAATATCGTTGTGCTTCAAAGCAGAGTTGAGGTAGCTGGTGTATGAGTACACAGCTGTATTTCCGTAGCCGCGCGCAGACAAGGTATTGAAGTACGCATGCATGGCAGCTGCATTGACGTTGGGATCTGTGGACGGAGAATGACCGGTCCACGTCCAGCGTTCCATGTCGTAGTACACCGGATAGCTCAAATCCGAGGCACTGACACCCAGCTGACGCAGAGCATCCGCAGTACTGTTGGCTTCTTCGACGGATACTGAAGCATTTTCCGAGTAGGAGTACCAATACACACCAAAAGGAATCCCCAAACGCTTGAGCGCACTAATATTACGGGCAGCCTTCGTGTCAAGTGCGTTACCAGAACCGTAGCCTATGCGTACAATCACACCCTGCACATTGCCCGAGGCTTTTACAGCATCCCAGTTAATATCGCCTTGCCATTGGGATACATCGATAACGCCTTTTGCCTGCTGCGCAAAAAGCGCACCGTTGCTCTGGAAGAAAGCCGGGGTGTTATTGTAGGTGCCCCAGTACGCGCCGTAACCGTTGTTTGGTAATGCAACATTACGTACGGTGGAACTTGCTGTTGAAGCAGCATAAGCCGAACTCTCTGTGGAGCCCCCCCGCATCGCCCGTATTTTCTTCAATCTTGTCTTTGACATCGGAGATATCTACAGGGATAAAGCTTTCACCGTCGGTCTTCGCAAGAGGGTCAGCCGGCGCATCCACAGTACCCACGAGATTTGGATCGGTCACCTCATTGCCAGAAGACACATCGTAAACTGTGCCATCCGTATCAACCGCAAGAGATTCCGAAACAAGAGTAGAATCCTCCGGTACACTCTCGGCAACCGTATCTGGCAAATCCTGCTCTGGGTTTTCTGGAATATCCGTTTGCGCGATGGCTTGGCTACTTCCTAAATTAGAGGAAACCATAGTATCGGATTGAATATCACCTGCAAAGGCCATGGCGGAACCACATAGGGATACCGAAACCATCATCGCTACAGTGGCAGTTGCCAGTCGCGCCCAGCTCTTCTTCATTTTCCCCTCTTCTGGAGTAGCGTACATGCTTAGAAAGTCTCTTTATACTTTAGCGTATACGCCTGTATTTCCTAAGGAAAATCCAAATCAAGATTTCATCGAAATTCCTTAAGTAAATCTACCGTTTCTAACGTCCTTATCTGGGACGATGGGAGCATGATTTTCGAGCGAATATCGAAACTTGAAAAACTATAATAAAAATAAAAACGAAAGCACGGGAAGGAGATTGCAATGACGCAGACTCAGACCACCAAGGAAAACCCGCCTATAGTGGCAATCTGTTACGACTTTGATAAAACGCTGACGCCTACGGATATGCAGGCCCAAGGCTTCATCCAATCGCTTGGTTTCGATGTAAATAAGTTTTGGGAAGAATCTAACGGACTCGCGGATGATAACGGTATGGACCAAAATCTTGCATGGATGTACATGCTCACAAAAGCAGCCGAGGGGAACTTCTATATAACGAAAGACAAGCTACGCGAGTTTGGAGCAGACGTTGCGCTATTCCCTGGTGTAGAAACATGGTTTGCACGGATACGAGAGTACGGAAAGATGCATGGTATCCAAGTTGAGCACTACATCATTTCTTCTGGCCTCAAAGAGATC
Organism: Alloscardovia criceti DSM 17774; assembly: GCF_000376885.1. GTDB lineage: Bacteria > Actinomycetota > Actinomycetes > Actinomycetales > Bifidobacteriaceae > Alloscardovia > Alloscardovia criceti. The sequence continues at coordinate 346,367 of NZ_AQXR01000009.1, read as the reverse complement.
ATTTTGGGAACATCCATTGCACAGGAATTCGAAAAAATTTATGCCAGTTCGTATTATTACAACGATAAAAATGTTGCTGTTTGGCCCGCACAAGTGGTCAATTACACGGATAAAACGCAGTTTCTTTTTCGTATAGAAAAAGGCGTGCTGGATGTCAACGATGACAAAGTAAATAAATATTTCCCTCCCCACGAGCTACGCGTCCCCTTCAGGAATTTCATTTATATTGGAGACAGCGACACGGATATTCCGTGTATGAAACTCGTGAATATCAATGGTGGCCACTCCATCGGCGTATACAACCTTGACAACCTGCATGACGGCGATAAACCCGATAAAAGTAAGGTTTTCCGCATGCTAGAAGAAAACAGAATCCGGTATTTTGCACCCGCGGATTACGCGGCTGGGTCTCAACTGGAAGTACTCATAAAAAGCATTATCGATCAGATTAAAACCAGAAGCGCACTCGAGAAGGTCCACTACGACTGTGTAGAAGAGAAAAACCGAGAAACGGAGAGCTTTAGCCCGCAGGACAAACAAAGAGCCTTCCTCATTGATAGCTTAGGCGAAAGCACGAGTTATAAAAACACACATAATATTATCCGCGAAATGACCGCTATTGATAAAAGTGAATGGACAGAAGAAAACTTCCAAGAGATTCTGGATATTCCTTTTTTCAATAGCCAGGTCAATTCGATTCTTCATGACACGGAAATCGCATATTTTTACAAGCGCTTAATCGTTTATAGGAAAGCCGAAGATAACCCAAAAGCACAAGAGATACTAAGAAGAACCCAAAAACCTTCAGAGTAATCTCCAACGCACGATTCTTATAGTGATGCCCGGCATGTTTACCGTCATGCCGGGCATCACTGCTGTTCAGTTCTATTGAAAGGTTATTTTGTATGGGACCTACGCAGGTAGTCAAAAGAATTAACCGTAGCGATGAACTGCCTACGCTCATTCTTTGCCAAAACGTCCAAAATAATACCCGTAACAATTAACATCAGTCCCGAAAGGATAAGGAAGAAACAGCCGAAAAGCGTAGGAAACTGAAGAACCACATGCGTTTCCCAGAACCGAATGACGATAGGAATCATCAAGCCTAAGCCGATTATCCCCAGCAAAGAGCCTAATGCTGTGAAGAACGGGAGCGGCTTGTACTCTCTAATCATTCGGAAAATCGTGACCATGACCTTAAAACCATCACCAAGGGTATTGAGTTTTGATTCTGAACCTTCTGGCCTATCGCGATACTGAATCGGCATTTCATACAATCTCATATTTTTATCAAGACTGTGAATGGTCATTTCTGTCTCGACTTCAAAGCCTTGAGAGAGTATGGGATAGCTCTTCGCAAAGCTGAAGGAGAATGCCCTGTAGCCAGTCATAATGTCTTTGACATCCGATTGGAAGAGAAAATTAATGGAATCTCTTACGAGAGAATTTCCGAAGTTATGGAATGGTCGTTTATTTTCCTCAAAATAAGTGGAGCTTAAACGGTCCCCAATCACCATGTCATAACCTTCGAGCACCTTATCCACCATGCGGGGGGCTGCCTCTGCGGGATAGGTATCGTCACCATCCGCCATGACATACACATCCGCATCAATTTCATTGAACATTGCACGGATGACGTTACCTTTTCCTTGACGTGATTCACGTCTCACAACCGCACCTAAAGACTGCGCAATTTCAACCGTACGATCAGTTGAATTGTTGTCATAAACGTAAATCGTTGCGTCTGGCAAAGATTTTTGAAAATCTTGTACGACCTTCCCGATAGTGATTTCCTCGTTATAGCAAGGAAGGAGCACAGCAACGGATGGCTTCGATGTTTCATTCATAGTGCTTAGTATATCGTTAACCTTTTATTTTCAGCACTGCGCCATACGTCCAGCGGTTAATCACGATGAGCAGACATGCTTGTCTTTCCCAGTAAGAGATTTCATGCGCTACGGCGACTCCAACGAGAAATAAATCTCACTAAGAGTAGTAAAAATACAGATGCTCGCAACTGATAAAATATGAACACTATGACGAATCGAGCGGGCAAAATGGACTTTACTGTGTTGATGTGCGTATATCAGGGCGACAATTTAGAGCATTTCAAACGTGCGCTTACCTCATGCGCTACAGATCAAACCGTGCATGCTACTGAAGTTCTTATCGTCCAAAACGGACCTGTGTCTGTGAATATCGAGACATATCTTACTGAAGCACAGGCCGCAGATTCGAGTATTAAAGTTCTCCAGCTTGCCGAAAATCACGGCCTGGCACACGCGCTCAATATTGGCATGAAGGAAATCTCCACCGAGTGGATTGCACGCATGGATGCGGACGACATCTGCCTTCCTGAAAGATTTGCACAGCAAGTAGCTTACTTAGAGCAGCACCCTCAGGTGGACGCACTTGGCACTGCACTACAGGAGTTTACTGAGCCGGAACTCGGGCGTATTGTGTGGGGTGAAAGGCGTGTACTGCCTTCTTCACACACTGGGTTAGACCAGTATGCACGGCTGCAGTCTCCGCTCCACCACCCTACAGTTATGCTCCGCAAATCAGCAGTCCTTCGAGCAGGTGGATACCCAGAAGACTCTGGGCGCTTCGAAGATTATCTGCTTTGGGCGCGTATGCTCATGCATGGTAGCACTTTTGCCAATCTGCCGGAGGTGCTTCTCGGCTACCGCGTGGATAGCGGCGCGTACAACCGGCGCGGTGGCTGGGAGATGTTCCGCTCCGAGTTTGCTCTTCAGCGCACTTTCCTACGAGAAGGCTTTACTACGCATACCCAATTTTTCAGAAATATAGCTGTGCGCGGGGTGTACCGTCTCATCCCTACGTGGATAAAAAAACCGCTGTACAGACTGCGCACAGCGGTGAAAAATAAATCAGTACAGTAGCTTCGGGACACTCAGCTCTCAAACTGCTCGACGATGCTGGCTACCTCAGGTGTTTTCGCTAGCACCGCCGCATTGCTTTTCGGCTTTCCAGCACCCGCCTCTTTCCAGCCTTGCTTCGCATAGCCCAGTAATGTCTTCTTATCGTGAGAGCGGAGCATAGTTTCCACCCACCGTTTGAGGGTTGCAAGATGATAGTAGAGCTTTTCTTTTCCACTAAAGTTTGCCTGCGCGTACTTGAACAGCCAGCGTTTATTGCGCACTTCAAAACGGAAACGTGCACCAGGATCGGCATTTGAAGAGCCGAAAACCTTTGTTTTATGCTCGACTATGCTTTGAGGCACATAGTATCCGGTGGCTTCTTTGAGCAAACGTGTGGTGAATTCAAAGTCATCATTCCAGAGGAAATAAGCACCAATAGGCAGAGCCCTGCGAGCGCGAATTGCGGTAGCATTCACCAAACACGATACAAAGGAGAAGGATCGAGCCTGGTAGGCGTTCTTTGATTGGGTCAGCGTGGCCGCGCCTCGGTAAATCCAACGACGGGGGCGTGGCTTGTTCATCAAATGCTCGCGTCCATCCGTCCAGATAGCCTTCGACCCCATAATAACTGGCTCTTCCCCATTGGTTTGTGTAGCTTCGCGCAGCGCGTCCACAAGTTTTTCGAGGGCTGTCAGCGTTGGTATAGTGTCGTCATCCATGATCCACACGTAGTCAACGTTTGGATCGCTGGCTGCGATGGCGATTCCTGCCGCAAAACCGCCTGCTCCACCTACGTTTTCATTGAGGCGGGTCACCTGTGGGCGAAGCGGGTGCTGCTTCGCCACGTGCACGGCATTATCTGTGCTGGCGTTATCGATGACGATGGTGCGGTAGAGAGGATATGTCTGCTGTTCAAGGCTATCGAGACATTCCTGCAGAAGCGTTTCACGGTTGTAAGACACCACAACGGCGGCTACGCGTATAGATGAAGACGTCATACCTCACATGCTAGCAGTCTGCCCGCAATATTTGAAAGATGTGAAGGTTTTCCTTATCCAGAAGACGCGAGCCGCTTCTGCCTCCTAAAATGGTGCACGTATGTGACTTCGCAAGAATTGCGGTAAACTTGCCCTTATCGAACATTAAGGATGTTCACTTTTGGAGGTTTTCATGACTGACGGTTTAGCTGCATGCGTGCAACGAATGCGTGATGAAGGGATGAGCGATACTGCCATCGCACAATTCGAACGCATGTATAAGGTCTGGCAGGCTGACGAGGTCGGCTGGATGCGAGAATCAGATGTTACTCCGCTCACGAACATCGTTTCCGTTGCAGATTTCCACGACACTATGTCTACGCGCACGGCACGTACAGCGTTGTCAAAGACTGCAATTATTAAGCTCAATGGCGGCCTAGGCACTTCCATGGGTCTCGATGGGCCAAAGTCACTGCTCCCTGTGCGCCGCCATAAGGCACGTCAGATGCGATTCCTCGATATTATTTTGGGCCAAGTCGTCAGTATGCGTGACCAGCACAAGGTATCCCTGCCGCTTGTGCTTATGAATTCCTTCCGCACCTCTAAGGAATCTTTGACTGCTGTACACCGCAATCGTCGTTTCCATCAGGATGATATTCCTTTGGAAATCATCCAGCATCGTGAGCCAAAAATTGTGCTTCACACAGGCAACCCTGCAGAGTATCCTGCGGACCGCGACCTGGAGTGGTGCCCTCCTGGACATGGCGATATTTACTCGACTTTGTGGGAGTCCGGCGTTCTCGACGACCTTCAAGAGCACGGCATCGAGTACATTTTCATTTCCAATTCAGATAACTTAGGCGCACGCCCATCCAGCATTATCGCTGGCTATTTCGCACAGTCTAAGTCGGATTTCATGGTGGAAGTGTCCCGTAAAACACCTGCCGACCGCAAGGGTGGCCATTTTGTCATCGACAATGCCACAGACCGCTTAACCTTGCGTGAAATGAGCCAAGTTCATCCAGATGACAAAGACATCGCGATGGACGAGCAGATTCACCCCTTCTTCAATACGAATAATATTTGGATCCGCATCAGCGCTTTGAAGAAGGTATTGAAAAAGTACAACGGCATCCTGCCTTTGCCTGTAATTCGCAATAACAAAACTGTAGACCCTACGAACTCTTCCAGCCCTCGCGTGGTGCAGCTGGAAACCGCTATGGGTGCCGCCATTTCACTCTTTGACAATGCGTGCTGCATTGAGGTAAACCGCTCACGCTTCTTGCCGGTGAAGACTACCGAGGATTTGTTTATCCTGCGTTCTGACCGTTTCCACCTTACGGATTCTTATGAGATGGAAGATGGAAATTACATCTTCCCAAATATTTCCTTGGATCAGCGCTATTACAAGAACATCCACGACTTTAACGAGCGTTTCCCGTATGGCGTGCCGTCTCTTGCGGCTGCCGCCAGCGTAACTATTGAGGGTGATTGGACCTTCGGTCGTGACACACACTGCTACGGTCATGCGCATCTCGAGGATACGAATGACCCTTCGTATGTACCTAATGGTGAGTTTATCGGCGCCCAAGGCATCGAGCCAGATACGTGGCAGTAGTTTGCTGTGAGATAGGTGTTCACCGCCTACCCTGCTTCCCTAGACTACTAAATGAAGCTCCCTATGCGAATTGTGCATAGGGAGCTTCATTTTCAGGTGCAAAACTATGAACTATTTTTCACCATAGATATGCGCAACGGATGCTCTAATCTGCTCCGAGTACAGCTGTGGCAGCTGTGGATTATCAAATCCTGGCCCCGGCTCTACTACGCCTTCACCGATAACCGATTGAGTCCAATGCGAGCCCATGCGGAGCACCGCATTGTGCTTCGTGCTGTAGTACTCCTTATCCACGGAAATATACGAGCCTTCACACCCTTTTGCGGCCGCCAAAATATGCGGATGATATCGCGTGGTCAGCCATCGCTGTCCTTGCGCGGCGGGGAATCCAACATTCAACAGATACGCCAAAGGATAGAACTGCACGGCGCAACCGGCTTCTTCAAGCGCTTCTACAATCGGATAGTCGATATAGGGGTTGCACTCAATCACACCGATTGGCTCGCCATCAGATTCTTGCCATGCTTTTACTGTTCCAACCACATGGCTGATAAGTTTCTCCTGGTCACTGACTAAATCGGATTGAACGTACACCATAATGCGAGGGAATTCTATTTCCTCAGAATAGCAGCCTTCTAAACCGTTTACGAAGCAATCATCGGGTGCTAGCATTACTTGCTTTTCGCACGTATTTTCACCAGATTCCACGTTTACAGCGCCCACAGTATCTTCATCTCGTACCGTAAACGTATCGAAATAAGGAAGCAACTCTTGAACGTACTGCGTAGACGTCGCATCCAACGGCATGAGCCCCACACCCGTGGCTATGGCAGGAATGCCTCTATCTGCCGCCCAACGGCCTAATTCCAGACGTGCGAGGTTGGCATACCAACGTCCATTCATATAGCCGCCACCCACAAAATGCACACTGCGGATTTTCTCGCGCAAAATCTGGATGCCTGATGCATAGCGCGCAGCTACGCCATCATCCGTCAACGCTTGCGAGACGAACTGACCCACATCCTGTACATTGCCCGCGCCCTCCACGTGCTCATTTTCTACCGTTAAGCGCGAAATCGTATCCACCACACGCACGCGAGGATGCTCCTTGCCGAGGATTGCCATGGAAGGACCCGGCCGAGCACAATCCAAATAAATAGGGATTTCAGGATGTACTTGGAGCAGATATCGCAACCATTCGCGCGCGATCAATTCGTCTCCATAATTTGGATAACCTGCTTCGCATACCAGATAATAGGCAGGAACATCCATGCCCAAAAGTTGCGATGTCAGCGAGGCAATTAAGCGACTCTGCTGCTCTTGCTTCTCTGCAAATTGGATCAGCGTCTGATTGTCGGCGTTAATGTTGTTAATCTTCTGTTCTAAGCCATTCAGCCTTGCATGGAAAGAGCTATTGGACACAGGGACCATACGCCTTAGTATGTTCTTAAGGTTCATATGGGAAAGTATACTGGAGCCTCGCTGAATACGAACTGTACGAAGTGTTGCATGCCGTGGCAAGTAACTGTTTCGGCTAGAATATATCGTTGTTTTGAAAGAATTTTTGACTTCTTTAAAATTCGCCACGCTGGGGTTTACTGTCCACAGTTTTATGCTATAATTTTTTTCTGTTGTCTAATTGCTCTTTTGATCTCATAGACAGCAATAAATCAAAATGGAGAATTCGCCTAGTGGTCTATGGCGCACGCTTGGAAAGCGTGTTGGGTTCACGCCCTCACGAGTTCGAATCTCGTATTCTCCGCCAGTTTGAAGAAGGCTCCCAAGAGGTTGGGAGCCTTCTTCATTACTTACAAGGCCGTGAAAGCAAAATTGAGGGGTTATTCCGTCTTCAGAGAAAGAACAAAATTCTTGGGTTTACTTTGACACCAAAGTAAACCCAAGATAGAAAAAGGGCTGCGAAGTAGGCGGACCTTTCTACTCTTCCGCCTTCCGCCCCTTCCACCAAGCACGCGCGTAATACCATGCATAGCACAAAGCGGTAAACGGAATCATATACAGCAAAGTCGTCCTCTGAGCAGCGTCAAACAAAATCAGCACTAGCACCAAAGCCGTCATAATCAGAGCAAGCACCGGAATAAACGGATACGCCGGCACCTTATAGGCCAAACTGTCCGCGCTCTTCCCCTCGCGTTCTAGAGACCGCCTAAAAAGTATCTGACATACAACGATAGCGCCCCACACCACGAGGGTCGCTAACCCGGACACGGCCACGAGTGCCAAATACACGGTATCCGCCGCAAACACGGAAGTGAGCAAGCACAGCATGCTACCTGCCATGGAAATAAACACGGCGTAAACGGGTACGCCATGGAAGTTCGTGCGAGCAAGTCGTGGGCTAATCATGTCCTCCTTGGCAAGCGACCACACCATGCGTGCGCAGACATACAGGCCTGAGTTCGCGGCGGACAGCACAGCGGTGAGCACGACGAAGTTCATGATGTCGGCTGCGTATGGGATGCCAATCGACTGGAACACGAGCACGAAGGGCGACGTGCTGACGCCAGACATATGCCATGGAATCAGCGCCGCCATGACGCCGATGGAGCCAATGAAGAAAATCACCAGACGGAAAACGGTGGTATGCACAGCCTTCGGGATGGCCTTGCTTGGGTCCTTGGTTTCGCCCGCAGCCACACCCACAACTTCCGTGCCAGAGAAGGCGAAAATTACGGTCAACAGCGTGGAGAAGATAGGCAAAATGCCCGTTGGGAACCAGCCGTCGATGTAGAAGTTGCTCAGCCATGGCGCTCCTTCTACGCCCGTGGTAGAGGACGCCATAGGCACAATGCCGACAATTGCCGCCGCGCCGATGACGATGAACGCGGTAATTGCCACGACTTTGATGCTGGAAAACCAGAATTCGGACTCTCCATACAGCCTGACGCTCATGAGGTTCAGCGCAAATACTGCAATCATAAACAGTGCAGACCATATCCAGGTCGGTGAATGCGGGAACCAGAATTTCATGAGCATGCCTGCTGCGGTGAATTCCGAGGCGAGCGCGACCGCCCAGTTCAGCCAGTACAGGATGGCGACAGTGAATGCCGTGCCGGGACCGATGAATTTTTTGGCGTAGAGGTGGAAGCTGCCGGCGAATGGCATGGCCACGGATAGTTCGCCGAGGCAGAGCATGACGCAGTAGACGAGCAGAGAGCCTGCTGCGTAAGCGAGGATGGCGCCAAGGGGACCTGCGGCATGGATGGTTTCGCCAGAGCTGACAAACAAGCCTGTGCCGATGACACCGCCGAGGGAGATCATGGTGAGATGGCGAGAGGTCATGCGGCGTTTGAGGCCGTCATGGGCGGCATCTACGACGTGAAGTTCTACAGGTTCATCCGTATCTGCCGTGCTCACCGGCGCAGACTCTTCGCCCGCTAACCGCTTCTGCATCTGCGCCTCGCGCAATGATTCTTCGTCCGTCATGAACTCTCCAATTTTCAGCCCAACACACTGTTTTACGTTGATTAGTTTAGCTTGTGGTGCTGTACTAATGGCGTAATTATTTTATCCTGAATGGATTTTTGAATTTCAGATAGAAAAATCTGCCCCGTGCCGATAGAAGCACGAGGCAGATGTGTGGAGGGAAGAATTGCGGAGACTAGTGTTTAGTAATCTGACAACTCCACAGTTACGGTGTCTCCATCGATTTCGTAGGTTCCACTGGCATAGAAGGTATCGCTCGTTTCCGTGGACGTCCAGTCATCGTTGAAGAATCCCTTGTATTCGTAAGTGAGATTGACTTTACCGTTGTAGTCTGTGCTGAATTCGTCGTATCCCGGGTAGATGCTACTGACCGTTGGATACTTGGATACGGACCAGACGAAGTTGCGGTAATTGCTCGAATTGTACGTGTAGAAGCTAAATGGGCAGCCTTCCGGATCTGCCTCGGTAGACTTCACACATTCGTCAATCTTGTCCTTAATGGCTTGATTGATGGCTTCCTTCAACGCATCCGTGGCGGTAACGCTCAAATCTGCCGTTGCCGCATAATCCGTGGACACGGTTACGGTATCGTCCTGTGCGGTGAAGAACTTGGTTTCTGGGATGGAAACCGTGTACTTTCCTGGATACACTTTGAAAGTCATGTAGCCCATGCTCGTATCGATGGCATTTGAGGAATCCACGGTGACACCGTTGACGGTCACCGACTCAATACCACCCGAAGCTGAAACGTTTAGCTCTTGCACGAGAGGCTCACTAATGGCCCAGTTCTTGAAAATCAGGAACTTCGAGCCGGAGGTGACCAGATTGAGCGTACCTTCGTAAGAACTGCCATCCAAGCTGTAGGTGTAGTGCGCGGTGGCGGTACCGTTGGAATTTGTTTTTACATCGCTGACGTGCACATTTGAAATCGTGGCATTTTCGCCCTTCGCAGCAGCCTGGGTTAGCAGAGCGCGCTGGGAGGAGTTTACCTGCGGATCCGCGATCTCGTTTGCCTTGTCATAATCGCCAGAAGCAAGGGCAGACATGTAACTATCCACGACTCCCTTCGGGCTAAACACCGTATTGCTCAGCACGCCGTAGCCGATGCCGAGGAGAGCAAGCAGGCCCGCAATTGCTACGATGAGGATGATGATGGACTTGGTCTTTTTGTTCATCGGCTTGGATTGAGCGGCTGCAGGTGCCACACCTGGAGCAGGCGTTGGCGCTGCGTTTGGTGTCCCGTTTGGCGTTGCTTGTGCGGACATATTCGCAGCTACGCCCGGAGCTGGCATTGGCGCTTGAGATGGTGCGCCCGTTGATGGAGTAGCTTGAGCCGAAGTCGTATTAGCACCCAGAGCTGAGTCTGCAGCTAATCCACCGACCACTGCCGCAGGTGTAGCGCCCGAGCCCGTGTGCTCTGCCGATGGATCCGATATAACGGTTGTATCGATTCCCGATTGCTGAGGTGCGTTATTTCCCTGTGCGTTAACCTGGGAGAATTGTGTGGTTTGCGTATTATCCCCGCCCTGATTTGGCAGGGTAGCAGCCGCCGCAGTAGCACCGGCCGCCGCTGCGCCTACGACCACGGTGCCACCCGCGAGGAATTTCCACAATCCTGGCGCAGATGCGATGACGGTAGGTCCCACAGTACGTGCCAATGCCTCGATAACGACGGTCCAGATAGCTGCGAGGAGGAAGGACCAGAAGGAGACGCCAAAGGTCATGCCCACGACCATGCCAGCTGTACCGCCGCCACCGCCAGCGCCAATCGTAAAGAAGAGGACGGAGCTGATAATCCAGATAGCCGCCACAGCCACCGGCGCCTTCCAGATATGCTCCCAGCCCACATATGCGGTGTCATACATATTGCGCGCCGCCAGACGCAGTGCAATGTAGAAGGTGACCACAAGGAAGAGCAAGGCACCAATCCACAAAATCCACATGCCATCCTGGCTCATGAGCGCAGAGTTAAACAACGATACGGATGCTGAGCTACTTTGAGATATACTTGAGGTCAGCGAGCCGAAGGAAAATACGGCAAGCAATGCCGCCGATAGCATAGGCAAGAAGGTTGGCAACAGACCAATTGCGCCCAGCTCTCCGGCACCAATGGCGTATAACACGATGAAAATTACCGCCAAAACGATGCCAAAGGCCGCGTAAATCACGGTAATCTCAGCCGTTGTGCGCACAAAGCCACGGCTGCTACGCATCCAATTCCATGCCGCAGTAAAGACGTTACTTCCTTGCGGAGCAAACTCCGCGAGATAGAAGCCACACAAAGATCCGAGAGCCGCGATAATCAGTGGCAGGAAGAAGGTGCGTACAGTCAGGCCGGAAATTTGGTAGTACTCGCTGGACACACGAGACAGCAAACCAAAAATCACGTAGACGATACCAGCACCGAAGCCCACGGCCAAAGAGCTAGCAACGCCCAACCACCTAAATTTCATAGCATACTTGCGCGCGCCTTGGTACGCGCCGAAGGCACAACCCAGTGCCAATGCCACACCAGACAATGAAATCGGCATCCACATGTACATGGAAGCGCCAAATCCGCTCATGCTGAAGGATCCCGAGGCGCCCATGACAAGAGCAGACATGAGGGCCTGTAGAATATTGGCATTGCCATCTGCACCCAGAATTTCAGACATGGATGAGGTGCCGGAAATCATTGGCAGCTCATCGGCGATATCACCGAGCCCGCCCATCAAGGTGAGCGCTGAAATCAGGGCCAAAACAAGGGCGCTACCCACACCTATGCCCAGCGTTATCAGCGCCGTTTGCCATACGTGTGGCTTCGCTGCTTCTTGGCCGAGTTTGTTGATATCTTCTTCCAAATTATCTGGAATCATAGTGACAAAGGGCGAAGGCGTAGCTTGCCCGCCTTGAGAAGCACCCGGAGCACCTGGCATACCCGGCTGCGGCATAGCCCCGCCCGCAGGAGCCTGTGCAGACGGCTGAGCAGTCGATTGCACAGGAGGCACGAAAATAGGCGGATTCGCCGAAGCTGCCTCTGCGCCCATACCCTCATTATTTCCAGCATTACCTGCCTGAGGATATGAAAATGCCGCCTGATTATCGGCAACAGGCGGCATGGATTGTGTGTGATTATGTGGAGTAGTAGCATCCATCGGCGGAATCTCAGCAGTACGATTCGCGGAAGCACTCATAGTAGCATTTCCAACGGCTGGCGGCGTGGCTACTACCGGCGGTGTTGCTACCACAGGCGGTGTCGACGAAGAATTCTCAGCATTCCCCGCGTTTATAGGCAATGGATTGCCACAGTTTGCACAGATTTGGTCACCCTCGCGGGCTTCTGCGCCACACTTTGGACAAAGCATGGTCTTTCCTTTCTCTTTCAGCAAGTAGCCCATGCATCTCACAAACTCCCTCACACCTTGGAGGCATAACGGCAAGTAAATAGTCAACCTTGAACACTTGCTCCTTAGGGCTATTCTAACCTGAAAAGTACTCAGAAAACTTTATGCGTTTTATGCAAAAACATTACACTTTCTCATGACTGCTTTGTTCTTGCAACAAAAACCGGTACACAGGCACGAAAAAGGCATCCTCCCCCGAGTTGGAAACCCGTGCGAGAATGCCTTCGCGACTAGCTGGAGAACTTAATGTGCCTGCTAGTTCTGAGCTTGTGCACGCTCAGCCGCATACTCATCGAGCAAGAACTGTGTCAAACGCCTTCCGTCCTTGCCGAAGAGGACTGGCATGGAATTAATTGGCATGGTATCCATAAAGATCTGCACGGCCACATTATCCTCCGGAATGGCTGGGAGCTCACCGGCCCTACCCTTGTCTAGCATGTGCTGCACGGCCACGCTACCGTATGGGTCAGCCTTGAACTCGCCGAAATTGGACCATTCGTTGAGCTCTGCATAGAAGTCATCACCCTGGAGCTCCACGGTTTCACGTGAAACGATGTCGCGTGAGGATGTTGCTACTTCTACACCGTATTCGCCGGCGACGACGCGCCATGTATGGTCTTTCTCAGACCAGTAGGCAAAGGCACGCGTATCCAGCTCGAACTCTACAGAAGTAGACTCGCCCGCCTTGAGGAAGACCTTCTTAAAGCCCTTCAACTCGTGTACTGGGCGCTCCACAGGCGTGGTATCCGCAGGGTTGACGTAAACCTGTACAACCTCAGCACCGTCCACATCGGAGGTGTTGGTCACCAACGCACGCACACGAGCAGAGGTGTTGCCCGTAGCCTCCACGCTCACACCAGAAATATCGAAGGTGGAGTAGCTTAAACCGAAGCCGAATGGATAAGCCACGTCTACGTCGAAGCTGTCATAGTAGCGGTATCCCACGAATACACCTTCGCCGTAGTCGACCACGCGGTCGCCACCAGGCCAGTTCACCATAGAAGGGTCATCCTTGATATCCAATGGGAAGGATTGTGCGAGCTTACCGGACGGATTGGCATCGCCGAAGATGATATCCGACACAGCACTTCCGCCCGCCTGGCCGAGCAACCAGGTTTCCAAAATAGCCTCAGCATCGTCTTGCCAAGGGTTCATCTGTACGGCAGAACCATTCGACAGTGCCACGATGACATGTGGATTTGCATCTGCCACGGTTTCCAGCAATTTGAGCTGCTTAGCAGGCAAGTCCAAATGCGTACGGTCGAAGCCTTCGGATTCTTCCTCTTCCGGCAGCCCGAGGTACATGAGTACCACATCCGCATCCTCAGCAGCGAGCACGGCTTGAGCCGTCAATTCTTCCGTCTGCTCGGCACGGTCCAAGGTAAAGCCCGGCACGAAGGTGTAGTTTGCGCCACGCTCGTCCAAAGCATCCACGAAGGAGGTCATCTTCGTAGGGTTGATATGAGAGGAACCGCCACCCTGGTAGCGTGGTGTGCGCGCGAATTCGCCGATAACGGCCAGCTTGGTGTCTGCAGCCAGTGGCAACAGCGCGTCTTCGTTCTTGAGCATAACGATGGATTCTTGAGCTGCGCGGCGTGCGACGGCGTGATGTGCATCCTTGTCGAAGACAAAGCCTTCACGCTCCATGGCTTCCTGAGCCTTCGCCACAAGGTCGAGCATGCCCTGAGCCATAGCATCGAGCTGCTCCTGCTTCACACGACCGTCTTTCACGGCTACGACGATTTCATCATCGGTAAAGCTTGGTGGCATTTCGAGATTCAGACCGGCGTTGAGAGATGCCACACGGTCGTGCACAGCGCCCCAGTCGCTCATGACGATGCCTTCGAAGCCCCATTCCTTGCGCAATACATCGGTGAGGAGCCACTTATTTTCGGAGCCGAATGCGCCGTTGAGCTGATTGTATGCGCACATAATAGTCCATGGCTGTGCGGTTTTCACAATGTGCTCGAAGGCTGGCAGGTAAATCTCACGCAATGCACGCTCAGAAATGCGCGCATTAATGCGCAGGCGATCGGTTTCCTGATTGTTTGCTGCGAAGTGCTTCAGGGAGGTCCCCACACCCTGGGACTGCACGCCTTCGACGATGCCAATGGCTTCATGACCGGCCAGATAAGGATCTTCGGACCAGTATTCGAAGGAGCGTCCACCCAAAGGATTGCGCTTAATGTTTACGCCTGGGCCAAGGATGACGGCTACGTCTTCCTGTACGCACTCCTCGCCCATGGCCACGCCGACTTCGCGGACGAGTTCAGGATTCCACGAGCTGGACATGCCCGCAGCTGGTGGGAAGCAGGTTGCTGGTACGGTATTTTTCATATCCAAGGCAGCCGTTTCCGAGTCTTCCTTACGCAATCCGTGAGGACCATCCGTCAGCATGTAGCCTGGTACGCCGGCGCGTTCCACAGCTTGGAAATGCCATGCATCGCCACCGGAGGTTAACGATGCCTTTTCTTCTAGGGTTAAATCGTTTACATTCACCATTGATTTCTCCATTTAACACGTATGCGAGCAGCGGCTTGGCTCCCCTGCCTCACATGACTATTTTATCCAAGCGTTTAACTCAGAATGACAGCAAGATTCCAGCGGCCGATAGTAATGCTCTCGCCTTGCTGGACGTTTGTACCCGCTGTTAGCGGTGCTGCCTGTCCCGCCAGCTTGCCATCTTGCCCAATAATTTCAGGGGCTACGAGTACCTCGCCGCTGACAGGTGAGGCGAAGGTCTTTTCCTCGGCCGAGTAGTTCAGCAGATAGGTGGCTGTTTTACCTTCTGGCGTAATTGTCTGGCGCACGGTAATAATGCCCGCTAGATCCGCACCCGCGACCTCAATGCCCGCATGTTGCACCGCCTCGCGTAAGATTTCGCGAGTAGCATCGGCGGTTGGAAGGGTGGCAATGTACTGCGCATCGCCCTTGCCAAACGCATGACGCGTCACAGCAGCGTAGCTATCCCATGCATAGTGATCATAAGAAGCCAAGACCTCCGTACCCTCGGAAGGCTTGAGCAATTCAATCAAAGCCTCCGCATTGAAGGTCTGCACTACTGAACCCGAGACAGTTACAGCACCATCTGGGCGGGTGAATTGGTTGTAGCTCATGCCAAATACGTCCGTCAGATCGTGAGGAGCGGCACCCTGCCACACCTTCGTGTCCTTATCGGTGACGAAGGAGCGCATAGAAGATATGAGGTGTCCGCCATCGGCTACATAGGTGCGCAAATTATCAATGGTTTCTTGAGGCGCCACGTACAAAGCAGGCGTAATCACCATGTCGTAACGCGCAATGCGCTCAAGGTCAGCATTGACAGGAATGATGTCCGTCTCTACATTCAGCTCGAAAAGTGCATCGTAGAATCGACGTACCACATCGTTGTACATGAGCTGTCCGCCGAAAGGGAATCCCGTTTCGATGTGGAACCAATTTAAAGCGGTCAATGCTTCGTTGGATACCATAATCGCCACGCGGTTGTTCTTCGTCGCGTGCACTAAGCGTCCACCAATGCTGTCTGCAGCCATCTCTCGTCCAAAAATGCCTGCTTCTTCATAGGTAGGATTCTTTGCAAAATCGTGAGAAAGAACGCCTTTCCAATAGGTTTCGAAGGAGTTGTGGATTGAATGCCAATGCCAGTACATCACTCCATCTGCACCATTTGCCACATGCGAGTACGCTTGCAAACGCAGCTGTCCCGCATATGGAAGCCAGCCGTGCTGACCTTGAGCCTCTGTTTCGAGCACGATGAAGTTTCGGCCACCTTTCACCGATCGTGCTACATCACCACCAAAGCCGATTTCCTTACCTGTCAGATGTTCTTCGGTTGGATGATAAATATCCACACCGGAAATATCTAAGGCCTTGCCGGCTTCAAAGTGGTTGACGGCCGGCTGCACTCCGAAGGAGTAGCCGCGCCATTCATAATCAAAGTTTTGGGTGACGAATTGATCCTCACGCGCGTATTCGCGGACAATAGCCGCCTGCCACGCAAGGAATTCCGTGACAACTGCGCGCCTAAATTCGTCGAAAGCACCACGCAGAGACTGGTTAATAGAGCCGGTGACATCTGGGAAATTCTCCCAGGCATCCACGCGATTGGACCAGTAATCCAAGCCAAAGGCTTTATTCATTTCATCGGTGGAATTGTGGAAACGCTTGCGCAAGGACTGCACGAAGAGTTTTTGCATGTCTGCGCTGGCGCAGTCGTAATACTTGGTTTCGTTGTCCACCTGGAAACCGATGACCTGCTTGTGTGGAGCTGTGTGCGAAATCAGCTTGCGGATAATGCGCTCTGCATAAAAACGGTAGGTGCCGTTGACGATGTCCATGTTTTGGCGAGCGCCGTACTTGGCCTGTCCTGTATTGTCTTGAACGGCGAGCACATGTGGATCCAGCTCGACCAGCCAGCTCGGCACAGCCGCCGTTGGCGTGCCAATAATGACTTTAATATCGTATTTTTCTGCTGCTTCGAGTGCACGGTCGACATGTGCAAAATTGAAAACACCAGGTTCAGGCTCTTCCGTGCTCCACGTGAACTCGGCAATGCGGATGACGTTCATGCCTGCTTCGCGCATCATCTGGAAGTCTTCGTCTATGCGATCAATATTGTGCGGAAGGATGTATTCGTCGTAATAAGCGGCGCCAAAAAGGAATTGGTCTACGTGATTTTTTGCCATGGGAAGTCCTTAAGAATTCTTTCATTATGAGCTTTATGCCGCCGTCTTGCCCAGAATTTGGGTGTTTTGGGTATGCTAAAGCCCACATAATGAGTGTTTGTGTCGAATGAAAAGAGAGGGTTGTTCTGCTCTGCCTCATTGCGTACGACAAAGCAGAACAACCGTGTGAAATCAGCTTAGATTCAGCACTTAGCCGAGGACGAAAGTGTTGAAGGAGCGTGGCTGAAGGGTCACCTCGATACCCTGCTGAGGATTTTCTGGATTTGCAAAGCTGAACTGCATTTCCTTCTCCAAAGCGTTCTGAGCCACGACCACGATAGTGCCATCGGTATTTTCGAAGGCAATAGCCATGGAGTTGAAGTGTCCGCTGGTGCCGAGCACACGAGCGCCTGGCTTGACGAACTTAGCAAAGTGCTTCATCACGTAGTACTCCGGATTGCGAGTAATTTCGCCACTCTTGGAGTCTACGGTGAAGAGGGAGTTCTGCATCCAGCCCCAGGTGGATACTACCTCGGTGAGCACCATATTCCAGTAGGTGTAGGTGGTGGCACCATTGCGCAGATAGTGGTTGATTAAGTGGAAGATGTACTCAGCGTAATCCCAAGCGTTTTCGCCGTTTCCGCACTCGGATTCGGTCTGGAAGATTTCCATCTCTGGCCAGGATTCGTGTGTACGCTGCAAAGCGGCGCGGCCAGCCCACTGGTAGCCTACTGCGGAGATGTACTTGCGCGCATCGTCATCGAAGAGGATGTTATCCACCCAGCGATTGTAGTTATCCATGCGCATGCCGTAGCCTACGCCGGTAAACGCCATGTCTTCTGGGCCGTTCAAGGTGCCCAAACCGATGCGGGTGTCCAGGCCTTCGCGTTCGAAGGTTGGTCCGAGGTAGTCGCGGATGAAGATCTTCATGTCTTCGCTGTCGAAGAGGCAGCTTGGGAACTTCTGGTCTGCGAAGACTTCGTTCTGTGGGAAGATGTGTGAGATTTTGATGCCGTGTGCTTCGTATGCGCGGACGTACTTGACGAAGTAGTTTGCATAGGCCTGCAAATTTTCTGGCGTCATGACGAGGCGGCCGAAGTTGTACACCTTAGGGAACTTCATCCAGGTTGGAGGGGACCAAGGGCTGGCGAAAAGTTCCAAATCTGGCTGGTACTTCTGCGCACGGTGAATGTATGGAATCAAAGTCTGCTCATCGCGTTCTACGCTGAAGTCCTTGAGTTCCAAGTCACCATCGGTTTCGTCGTAGCTGTACCAATTGAGAGAGAAGTCGTTTGCGCCCACTGGTGCACGGTTGAAAACGAAATTCATTTCCGCAGGATCGAAGAGTTCCTTGAATACCTCTTCGGCATCTTCTGGGCTGGCAATTTCTGTTAATGCCTGATAACCGAGCTCGTTAAAGCAGCCACCAAATCCACGGAAAGCCTGGAATTTTTCACCTGTTAATTGCAAATCTTGGGATTCGGAAATTTCGGAAGCGTTAATCGTTTTTTCTACAAATTTTTCATCTGGAGTTGTAGCAATCCATGTTGTCATGATTTTCTTCTTTCAAGCAAGTAGTTCGAAAATACGGTGAGGTATGGGGAGGTAAGAAAGCGCACCGATGGTGCTGTACGTTGCACGTTTGCGCTACGATGCGCTTTCTTTGCTATGAATTCAGAAATGTCACTTAATAGTGTAGGCAGATTTACTTGGTGGAGCGAATCATGTAGATGAATACGACTGCCAGTACCTCAAAGGCGATAGCTACTGGGAATACCATCTGGTAACCCACAGCGATGACGATAACGCCCGTCAAGATAGGTCCAACCATCTGGCCCAAGGTTGTAGCAATGTTGAGGATGCCCAAATCCTTTCCAGCCTCGTCTGGATTTGGCAGTACATCGATGTTCAGAGCCTGATCTACAGCACCGTATACTGCGTAGCCGAAGCCTGCGAGAATAGCGAAGCCGAACATAGACCATTCAGTCTTGAAAATCCATGGGAGCAAGAAGCCCAGGCCCATGGTGATAGCAGACACTGCTACTGGGAGCTTACGGCGGCCAATCTTGTCAGAGATGAAACCAGAGCCCAAAGAGCCGATGAGACCGAAAACCATAATCAAGGTGGACATGAATGCGATGGTGGTAGCAGATGCTTCCTTGGACAAGCCAATATAATCCTGAAGAATATACAGCTGATAGTTCAAAATCATGTAGTAGCCAAAGATAATGGCTGTACGGCCGAGGAATGCGAGCCAGAAGTCGCGCGCACCCTTCGTTGGAGGCGTGAAGGACTTAATGAGATCTGCAAATCCAGACTTGACCGGAGGCAGGTCTGCAGCAGAAGGCTCCTTTGGCCAAATTAATACAGCTGCCAAACCAGAGATACCCATGAGGATACCGGCGACGAGGAAGCCTGGTACAACCATATTGATGAAGAAGGCTGCGATGATGGTACCCATAGACTGGCCGATGGTGGTGCCCAGGGACATGAATGCGGACATACTTGCGCGCATATCTTCCGGCACACGATCAGATAGAGCCGCAATAATCGGCGCAATCATTGCATTCAAACCAAACATGCAGACGCAGTACCAGAAACCTACAATCCAAGGATTGTCAAATACACCGGTGAGGAAGAGGGAAATACCACCGACAATACCGCCGCCCAAAATCCATGGTGTGCGACGACCGAAACGAGAACGGGTACGGTCGGAAAGATTTCCAAAGAGCAAATTAGAAATGAGGGATGCAAAAGCGGTGACGGAGTTCAGTGCCGTGTACACAGCCGTTGCCGTGTTGGAATCGCCGGTTACATCCTTCAAATGCTGTGGCAACAAAACGGAAGCTACGATAGCCAATCCGCCCATCCACAGCAGTGCAAACATTAGGAAGGTGATGTAGTAACGCCAGCGGTCACTAGTTGAGAGCTTTTTTGGCTCTACAGTTGTAGTTTCTCCACTCATGTTATCTCCTTTGATGAGTGTCTCCATTAACTTTATGAGTGTGTGTTGTTAAATGTGAACGTTCACATTTCCCTATTCCCCACATTAGCATAAATTCAGAAAATGCAAAACTAAAAATCCCCAATTAACGAAAATTATCATAGCACGCAGTTAGTAAAATCGTTTAACTATCTCATGAGGCGTGTCGAAACTTTCGTGTAGCCGCTCATGATCCTTTATTTTATGCCGAAAGTGACGCCATACATTGTGTTTCGCTTCCATGATTTCACAAATAGTCCGACCCCGACAGCAACAGAAAATCCCTCTTGACAGCTTTGCCTTACCTGTATTTTTCCCTAATTTATTCTCACATCAACGTTTTACCGCACGAAACACTTGCTCTTGCGTGCATGCACAGGAAATACAGGGACTTGACGTGGCTCCCCTGCTCCATGCGGCGTTGGCATCGAGTGAAATTATCGGCGTTTCTTCACGTGCTTTATGCATGGAGATTATGCGTAATTATTAAAGAAATAATAATATTGTTGTAAATTTACCGTTGTTCTACGCCGTTTTCCACGAGCTCCTACAGGCATTTTCCCCCGTTTGCACCCTCTTTACGCTAAACTATTCACATCAGGGAAGAACGAGAAATAAAGGGACAGTTTTTATGACCGACTCAAACGGTATCCCTTCGATGGGGAATTTTAACCCTAACTCGAAAGATGATGCCATGAACGAATCTCAGTGGGACATTCCTAACTTAGACGGCATCGATTTTGATTTATCTGGGCAGCCAACGGCGGAAAATACACAATCTTTGGCTCAGCTTTCAGAAAGTACGTCGTCATCCTTGCGGGAGATCAATGCCGATACTCCTGATCAAGAGGGCGCGCAGCATGTGGACTCCAGCACCGCCAACGCTTCGGACAATTCTATAGACCCAGAATCCACCGCATCTTTTGATCCGCTCGCCGATGACGCGGACATGCTGCCTGCGGAATTTAACCCGCACACAGAAACTCATACAATTTCGATGGCCTCGCAGGCCGGAGATGCAGGCGATGCCGCTTCTTCTACCGATGACGGTTCGGAAACGGTAGTTTTGGGGGCACCCCTGTCGCCAGTGGATGAAACCACCGTTGCACCGACTACCCCACGCGAAGCCATATCCGGCACCTCTGCATCCGGCACCTCTGCTGCTGAAGACACATCCTCCTTCGATACGGCGTTTACCGAGGCCCTGAATCAGTTTGCCGATGAGGATGATGACCTCGGCAAAACCGGAGAATTCGCCGCCGCAAGCGCTGCGGGCCGCCATTCGCATGTGGCACGCTCGAAGACCAATTCGGACCGCAATACGCGTCGCATCCTCATCTGGGGCATCGTGGCTGTGCTCGTAATTTCGTTGATTGTAGCCGTAGCTATTTTCTGGCGCAATACTGCGAATGCTCAAACGCATCAGCAGATTCTCGCGGAATGCGTATCTAGCCGCAAGGCTGCTGAAGATTCATCCGCAGCTTTGCAAAAGGTGGTGGATGATGCGCAGTCTGCTACCTCCACGCAGTCCAGCGAGGTGGACGATACGACGGTTTTGACCAAGGTAAAGAATGCCGTCAATCAAGCGAGCGCATCCATTGCCAGCGAGAAGGATCTTCAGTCTTGCACAACGGAGCTGAGCGATGCTCAATTGCAGTCCATCACCTCTCAAGCAGACGAGATTGTCACCAATCAAACGCAGTACACGACGACGATTAACGACAGCGTTTCTGCCGTAGATAGCGCAAAATCCAATAAGAGCATTTCCAGCGCCAAGAATGATCTGAGTTCTAAGCGTCAGGAAGCTCAAACCCTGTACGACCAGTCCGCTGGCAAGGTATCTGACGAAACTACACGTGAGAATCTGAAGAAGGCCATTGACGAAGCAGACGAGCTCATTGCACAAAGCACAAAGTCTGTGACAGCGACGCAATACTCCGCCGCTGTGGACACTTTGAACAACACCATGACGGCTGTGCAAAACTCTATGAAGACGTACGAGGAAGCCGAAGCTAAGAAAAATAGGGAAGAAAATACGTCCGGTATTTGTGCACCTTATGCAGGAACCTATGCCAACGGTTCTACGCAGTTCACCTTGAATGGCGACTGTAGCGTGCGTTATGCCGACAATTCCTCCGGCGCTCCAAGTACCTGCACCTTCAGCGACGGCAGCACAGGCAGCTGCGCCACCGTGGATAATCAGGACAACCCGTCACAGATTACGTGGTCTATGGTCTGCACAGGTAACGGCGCATGTCAAAATGCGAACGTTCAACTCTCTACAAACGGCGGTGCCGCTAGCATCAATGTAGGTGGTCAGAGTTTTACAAAACAATGACTCGGGTAGCTCTTTCCACCGCAGCTACAAATAGGCAACAGTGAAGAGAGAGGCTACACCTATGGCTGAAACAACAAATGACCAGAGTCAAGAGAAACTCACGAAGGGTCTCCAGAATCGTCATATCCAGCTCATTGCGCTGGGCGGTGCTATCGGCACCGGACTTTTCTTCGGCTCAGCAGAGTCTATCCAACTTGCTGGTCCATCTATTTTGCTCACCTACCTGCTGGGTGGCGCACTGATTTTCCTTATTGTGCGCGCTCTGGGCGAGATGAGCACCTACGATCCAAAAGCTGGCGCTTTTAGCTACTATGCAAGCCATTATTGGAGTAAGCGCGCCGGATTCGTCAGTGGATGGAATTACTGGGCAAATTATCTGCTCGTATCTATGGTGGAACTTGCCGTAGTCGGACAGTTTGTACAATATTGGTTCCCAAGCATCCCAGCGTGGGTAAGCGCCGCAGTATTTATGGTTTTGATTACTGCCGCAAACCTTCTTGGAGTAAAAGCATTCGGTGAGTTTGAATTCTGGTTTGCCATTATCAAAATTGTTGCCGTAATCGCCATGATTGTTCTTGGTATAGTTGTCATCTTTATGGCTATCCCAGGAGCGGACGGAGCTATCCCAGGTTTGCATAATCTTGCGAACTTCTTCCCTAACGGATTCTTTACCGCACGTGAGGGCTCGGGCGCAGCAGGTGGTGTCACCTACTCTGGCGTTTTGATGGCTCTTGTGGTGGTTATGTTTAGCTTTGGCGGCACGGAACTGATCGGCATTACCGCAGGCGAGGCAGCCGATCCTAAGAAGTCCATTCCTAAGGCAACCAACGAAGTTGTGTGGAGAATTTTGATTTTCTACGTGGCAGCTCTTGCTGTAATTATGTGCGTTGTCCCATGGAATAAGATTGGCGTCCCAAATGCTGACGGCGTGGTGGTTAGTCCATTCGTGCAAATTTTTGACTCCGTGGGCATCCATTTTGCAGCCGGTATTTTGAATTTCGTCTGCTTAACCGCTGTCATTTCTGTATACAATTCCGCGCTGTATTCCAACTCGCGTATGCTGTACTCGCTGTCCATTCAAGGCAACGCACCTAAGTATTTGCAACGCCTGAACAAGCGTGGCGTGCCAGCCAGTGGCGTGATCACTTCTGCTGCTATTACGGTTATCGCTGTGGTGGTTGTGTTCCTCTGGCCTGACTTCGCATTCAACTATCTGATGTCTATTGCCACCTTCTCCGGCATCCTGAATTGGTCGCTGATTGCCATCACTCAGATGAAGTTTAGAAAATTTATTGGAAAAAATGGCGAAAAGGAGCTGACATTTAAGCTTCCATTTGCTAAGATTACTCCTTGGGTCATCCTTGTGGCTATGCTGGTGATTTATGGACTGATGTGGTTCTCACCAAGTTACCGCATTGCTGCATGGTTAGGACCAATCTGGTGCATCGTGCTTGTTGTCGCCTACGAGCTTACTGAGCGTTTCGGTAAGAAGGCAGGCAAGAGCGAGAAGAAGCAACTGGCTGAAAAGGAAGTTGCTTAACCTCCATAGATTTTTTGTCAAGACTGAAAAAGAGCTGCTGGCGTAAGTCAGCAGCTCTTTTTCCATCTCACGGTAAGTATGGAGCGTAGGAATGCGTAACGCTCTTGTATGTGACCAGTTCCTTTAGCTCTGCGCAGCCGCAGCAGAGGCCTCACCGCGCACATTGACCAAAGCCGTATTAAAGGCCTCTGTAGTCCAGCTTGCACCCGCTACCGTATCCACAGTCAAGTCCCGGATATCTTTGCCTTCTACAGCCGCATTGATATTTTGCACGAAGTCCTTGCCATATTTCTTAGAAATAGCACTCGATGACTCTGTGGTCACCTCTACGGAGGAAATCTTGCCATCCTGGATGCTTATGGAGGCATTCATCGTGCTAGCACTATGCTCACCGTAAGTGCCAGAAACGGTATATGTGCCGTCCGCATAGGTGCCCGTATCCGCACTGGCGGCCGGGAAATTCATCTCATTGCTCACTTGGGCAGCATCCGTGCTTGAGCTATTCGAAGACTCGGACGAGCTTGAGGAGTCACTTTGCAAATCCGTATTGTCGCCAGCTGTTGGAGACTGCTGTGCGCATCCTGCAAGTAGCAGCCCCGTGCTCAGCACGCCCGCAGCAGCCAGAGCCATAGCCTGATTGTGTGCTTTCGTTGTCATATCCCTCACCTTGTATGCATTACTCAAATTGTGTCTGATTCATCGTATCTTTTGCCGATTTTGTGGGCGAGACAAAACCATCACTCTTGACGCCAGCAATGGAAGAATCGGTTGCAGCCAAAGCTTCAAAATCCGCACGAGCTTGAGCATCATTCCACTTTTCTCCCACCAGTTTACCGTGGTTTAGCATAATCTCTCGCTGCGCCTGCCCCGCCACGGTGGAATCATGCGTAACGACGATAATCGTGGTGCCCTGTTCATGCAAATTCTTAAAAAGATCCAGCACGATATGCTCGTTCGTCTCATCCAAATTACCCGTAGGCTCGTCTGCCAAGATAATATCTGGGCAGTTAATCAGCGCACGGGCGATGCAGACGCGCTGCTGCTCGCCGCCGGAAAGCTCGCGCGGCAAATGATGTGCGCGGTCTTCCAAACCCACTTGACGCAAAGCCTCCAAGGCCTGCTTCTCGTCCACGACGGAGTGGTAGTACTGAGCCGCCATCACATTTTCCAACGCCGTCAAATGCTGGATGAGATAGAATTTCTGAAACACCAAACCCACCACGTTTTTGCGCACATCTGCCAGTTCACGTTCCCGCAAATGCTCCACGTTTTTGCCTTGGAGGATGACTTCGCCCTTGGTTGGCGAATCCAAGCAACCGATGATATTCATCAGCGTGGTTTTACCCGAGCCGGAGGAGCCCACAATGGATAGCCACTGCCCTTTCGGCACGCTCAGACTCACATCATCCAAAGCATGCAAATCGCCATAAATCTTGGACACATGGTCTAAATGCAATACAATTTCGCTCATTTTTACTCTTCTCGTAATACGACAGCTGGGTTGATTTGAGTTGCCTTACGCACAGGCAGGATAGATGCCACGATGGCTATGATCACGGCCACCAGCACGCACAGGAGCATCAGCCACACATGGGGAGCCGCACTGCGTGCGAAGACGGATTGGATGAGCACAGCCGCCACGACCGCACCCACAAGGACGCCGAGCACGCCGCCGAGCACGCCGTAGATGGCGGATTCTGCGTAAAATTCTTGGGCGATCGACGCATTGGAAGCACCCAAGGCCTTACGCAGTCCGATTTCATTGCGCCGCTGCGAGACAATGGAGGTCATGGTGGTGGATACGCCCACCAAAGTCAGCGCCACGATGACCACGGAAATAATCCAAAACAGCGTGGTCAGCATGGCGATAATGCTGGCATTGGCATGAGAAATCTTGCTCACGGCTTGGGCAGTGACATTCATGGAGGTCATATCGTTGATATTGCTCACTAGCTTATCCAAATCCGCACCGCTGGCTTCCGAAGAATACTCGATAACGTCTGCTCCACGCTCCACACCGGTCAACTTTTCCAGCGTGCTCACCGTAGAGTACACCATAGAATCTTCGTTACCACCCGTACTCACGATGCCCACGATTTGCATGCGTGTGCCGTCCGTGTCCAAAATCGTATCCGTAGAATTTTCATCAATATAGCCCACGGTAATGCTTTCGCCGATTTCTACGCTCAGCTTAGATGCCACATCGGATCCGATTAAAATCTGGTCGTCTTTTTGCGGCCATGAGCCGGTGACATCCCAGAATTTATTCATGGCCTGCACACGCGTCGCATCTATGCCCGCCATTTGGTAGGAGGCCGAATTAATACGCACGGTGTCATACCTATATGTGGCGTGATTTTCATCAAAACCGGTGGCGCGTACCATTTCAGTGGTGTGCTCCACCATGTCTGGTTGAATGCCCTGCGCGGTGACCCCCATTTGATTACTTGTTACCACCAGATTTGCACCGTAGGTGCGCATTTCCTCGGTCATTTGAGCAGGCACCACGATGCACACCATGATTAGTACAAAAAGCGTAGCCGAGCCCACAAGGGAGGCGATGACGGCCATAATGGCGCGCGAGCGGCGGCGTGTAATGGCGGAGCGAATCATAGTCCAGAGCATGGCGCGCTGGGCACGCTCCTGCTTTTTTACGTCTGCAATCGTGTACGTCGGCTGAGCTTCTGAGCTTTCTGCCGCTTTTACGTCTTCTGACTGAGAATTGTGATGTGTCGTATCCACGTCTTTCTCTTCTTTATCTTCCATGTAGCACCTCTGCTGGTTTCACGTTCAAAATGGAGCGCATAGCGGACAAGGATGCTACGAGCACGGTTAACACCAAAAGCACGGCTACGAGCACGAAAACCATCGGTCGCATCACAATGCCGGAGCCGAAGACCACCTGCCCGATGGCCTGCGCAACGCCTGTGCCCAGGAGGGCGCCCACCAGAGCGCCGCATGCGCAAATCGAAGCCGTTTCAGCCAGCACAAAGCGGATAACTTCGCTGTTTTTCGCACCGATAGCCTTGCGCAGTGCCAATTCGCTAGAACGCTCGGCCGTGGCTGCGGCCATAAGATTTGCGACGGCGATGGCGGCGGCTATCAAAGTCAGTGCAGTCATCACAATCATAATGGCTTGAGTTTTGCGCAAAACATTGCCCTGCAGGCTGGCTACTTGACGTACCTGCTTGGCCACTGCCCCCGGGATAACTTCTTCGATTTGGTAAGCGATAGAGCTGACGTACGCCGTGCAATACCAAGTCTCCCACTCGGTTTGAGACACCGCTTCAGGGGACTTTTCCACCTTGCGCGCCAAGTCATTTTCCGGCGTGGTCAGTGCTTTGACCTCTACGTAATTCACACTATCGGCAAGCTGGGTGACGTCTTGGAGCACAGAGGTGGAGGTGAATACGGCTTTATCGTCATCATCGCCCGAAGTAAAAATGCCCGTAACCGTAACGGCATGACTTCTGCCATCGCGTTCCAGCGTCAACGTATCGCCCACCTTGATGGACTGCTCACGCGCAAACGTGGAGCCGACAATGGCCTCATCCGCGTCATCCTGCGGCCAGGTGCCATTCATACTCCACCAGTTCCGCATGGTTTGGATGCCCACCACGGTGGATTCCCCGGTGGTCAGATTCAAGGTTTTCTGGAACCACGTGCCCGCCACAGGTACGCGATCGATGCGGGCATTATGCGCGCTCACCGTGACGTGTTCGTTCAGCTGTGGTGCAAAATTCAAAATATTATACGCCCAGAAAATGGTCTTCATTTTCGGTAAATCGGATTCTTTGATAAACCGCGTCGGATCCGTTTGCGCGGAGCTCGGCGTGGATGCGGAACCAGTGGAGTACAAATCGGAAATAACCGCATCCGACTGTGGACGCACGGTGATGTTTGAGCCATATTCGGACAACTCGTCCGTCAGCTTATCCCCCACATCAAAAACCACGCCCAGCATAGCTGTAGAGACGGTGGCTGCAAGAAGAACAGTAAGCCCCATGAGCACACGTTTTCGCAGTTCTTGCGTCAAGGAGCGCGCAATCATTCGCACAAAAAACATGATCCCTCCTTACTATCTTCTAAAGTATGAGCTCATCGCATCCAAGTCGGATGCCTGCACCGTTACCGTGGTGCCGTCGTTATTAAAGTTGATGGGCACAGGATTGCAACCACCCTTGAAACCGATGGTTGCCACATTCATAGCCACATCACATTTTTTGCAAATAATTTTGCCGTCTTTTTCGTAATATCCTGCATCGCCGCAGTTATCGCAGGCATCGAGCACGACTACGATGGCGCCGGCACCCTTTTTAATGGCGAGGAAACGCATGGTTGTGCCGTCATTGGCGGTGTATTCAAAGCGATGCAAATGACCATCCGAGACCTGAGTGACGGGAATCTGTGCCACGCCATCCTTGAGCTCGTAAGATTCAGGCTCAGACAGCTTAATTTCCACCTGTGTGGCAGCCACACCGTACGTTAAGGCGGCACCCACGCTCAGAACGGCTAACAAGCTAAAGGCCACGGCAGCATAGGCATGACGCTTGAATTTGCGCTTGGTACGCACCACGGCAATGGTTTCACCCTCGAGCGGCGTCTTCCACCCGGCGATGAGCGTAATGATAATGGGAATAATAAAAATGCAGGCTTGCGCAATGACGATAGCAAGCGAATGGTTCAATCCCCACGCCAGCCAGGAAAAAACGACCCTGTTTAGCCGTATAACGCGTGTGCTAAAGAGAATTTGCACGACATCGATGCTGTGCTGCACGGCGATGAGTAGCGTGAGTAAAAAGCCCGTTAATGCGAAATACCAAGGCGCGATGCTGGATTTCATCGAGGTAAAAATCGCCGCAATAACCACGCTGGCGCCGATGCCCAGCACAAATCCCAGCGCCCGCAGCAGCATATCGGAGGTGAAAATGCTCTGTCCGGTTTCTACGAAATTCGTGACATTCAAAATCACATCCGGGAAAGCACGGAAATACGTCAAGGCAAGGCCGAGGGCAAAAATGTAATTCACGATATCCGCCGTACGCGCAGACACCTCTACGCGACGCCGGGCCATCATGCGCGCGAAAATGACCAACACGGCAACATCTGCGATGATGCAGAGCACCAGCGTAGGCAGATTCACGGCCGTGCGCTGTGTGATAACGCCGGTGCCGCGCAAACTGGCAAAAATGACTGCCCCAATAAGCCCTACAATAACGCCGCCGAGGCGTGCAAACCGGCTGGAGCGGTGATATTTCACATCCGCAGGTTTGCACACGGCTCCCATCACCATGGTCAGGACGATGGGAGCAAAAGAGCCTGGAAGCGCATGAACGAATTGATCGAGCATAAACTCTACGCCTTGCCTTTACTATTCAAAAACTCCCTCACAACGTCTGAGGCCGCTGCGAGAAATTACCACTGCATTGGGGTGTAGTCCCAGTCGAAGTTAGCTTCCAAAGGCGTGGTCCAGAACTTACCTTTCACGCCCGTTTCAGAGTCCACATGCAGTGCCCAACCCTTTTCCGAAGGTGAAGCAATGGTGAGCTTGACGGTATAGGAACCGGCGGTGTCGAGCTTGACGTTCGCACCGTAGTGAGGGCCGTCATCCGCATTCATCTGCATGAAGGTGCCCGAAGCAGCGGTTTCGTTGCTGTCCTTGTTGATGATTTCGTAGGTTACGGTCAAATCTGGCACGTATTCGCCGCTGGCATAGCCAAGATTGTTATCTTTCAGCGCGTGAATATCCGCTTCGAGGTGGAAGCTGGACTCAGCGGCTGAAAGACCCATGCCGGCTGGCTCCATATCTACGGGCTGGAAGTACACCATCGCCACGTTCAGCGGGCCGACTTCCTGATCATCCCCGATAGGGAACTCCTCGAAACCGACGGCGGTGGAATTTGAGTCCGAGTTCGAGTCAGACTGGCTGCTCGAGGTGGAGGAATCGGAGGAACTACTGCTCGAGGTGTTGTTTGCACACGCGGCGAGGCTTAGGCTACCTGCGAGAATGAGTGCTACGGCAACTGCGAGATTCTTTTTCTTCATTATTTATCTTTTCTCTTTGTGTGTGTTACGCCCATACGGTGGAAATTTAGTTATCCTCTGGATGCCCGCTCTTCTGCTCAGAGACGTTCTGGGCGGAAATCTGCGTAGCTTTCAGCTGCTCGTAGCGCTTTCGACGTACGGAGGACAAGACATACAGAGCGATAACAATGATTGCCATCACAATTTGGAATACAACGGTTTGCACGTATGGATACAGACCGAGGAAGTCGTTGGTAGGCCAGGAAGCCATATAAGTACCGTTAATCACATCCGCTTCGATGAGCTCGTGCGAGCCGGAGCCCGCGAAAATAACCACCATAATGGACATGAGAAGGGACATAACGGAGAAGAAGTACTTGTAAGGAATCTTGACCGAGGTAAATCGGAAAAGCAGCAGGATGGCGATGAGCACCACGGTGGCGGCCATTGCACCCCACACCAGCGGTGAATAGTCAGAATCGCTAATCATCGTGCCTAATGCCTGGTAGAAAATCACCGTTTCCGCACCCTCGCGAAAGACGGCAAGAAAGGCGAGCGCGGCCAGCGAAATCACGCTTCCCGAGGAGATGCTTTTCTGGGTTTTTTCGTCCACGTAGGCGTGCCACGCATCGTGGGAGGATTTGCTGAGCATCCAATTACTGGTGTAGAGCAGCATCACCATAGCAATCAGGGCCGCTACGCCTTCAAATACTTCCTGATGGGAACCTGCGGATTCGAAGACGAAGGTAATCAGCGCCGCCATAATCCCGGAGGCAATCAAGCCCACGAGGACGCCGGCATAGATATACACAACTTTTCGTCGCTGCCCTGCCTTGACGAGGTAGGCGATAATGGCGGCTACAACGAGGATAGCTTCTAATCCTTCACGCAGGAGAATAATGAACGCCTGGCCGAATGCCGAGGTAGCGAAGGTGACGAAAGGGTTCACCTTGGCAGCGGCGCCTTCATCCAGTGTTTTGGCATCCTCGACCAGCATATTTTTCAGGCTTTGCACGTTGGCGGTCACTTCGGCGTCGGATTTGCCGCCAATCATGGATTTGCGCGTTTCCTTGAATTGGTTTTCTACTTGGGAGACGCGGCTACCGGAGATGGCGCTCATCACGGTTTTTTCGAAGCCCAGTTTTTCGTAGTATTGGTAGTACACCTCATTGACGAGATTGGAGCCTTGGCGATCATCATTGCCGGTGGTGGCAGCTGTTTGTGCTTTGTCGAGGATAGCCGTCATTTCTTCGGCAATTTGCGACCACGTGCGCGTTCCACGGCCCTCATTGGTGCGGGTTTTGGCGGCATCCAGTTGCTCGCGTTCCTGTGCTGTTTTTTGTGCGCGCTCCGTGGCGTAATCGCGCGGATTTTTCAGATCTGCGGTAGCATCCAGTTGGTTTGCCGCATCCGTCACTTGCGCGCTCACCGTGCTGACGCGGTCTGCAATGCCGGCTGTTTTGGAGGATACAAACACGTCGGTTGTAAAAGCAGAGAGCTCGGATTGCATGCTTTGCGCCGTTTCAGCAGCCAGATACTGCTGGGCTACCACGGCAAAATTCGAGGCGACATAGTCGGTATTGTAGGCACTTTGGAAATGCGAGGCCGCCGTAGCGGTATCCCCCAGCTGGAGGGAGGCCACGCCCTCGCTCAGGTCTTGGTTGAGCTGCGCGGCTACGACACTCCACGAGTCCGCATCTGCACTGGCAGGAATGGATACGCTCTCGGTGGTGGTGTTTGCCGTGGTATTGTCCGCAGCGAAGCTGGACGGCGTGACTAAAGGCGCAAAAATAAACGAAGTGGACACTGCTACAAAGGCCGCAAGCAGCACTGCTCGCAGGATATAGCGCATTACTGTGGGCTGCTGATTCTTCTGTGTTGTTGTACAGTGTGCAGTCACTTCTTCACGCTCACTTTCTCTTCAGGTTTTCCCTGTGCTCTCAAAACCAAGGGTAAAGGAATTTCGCCAAAAGTAAATAGTTTTTCTGAAATATCTCAGTTTCTACCGTTTACCCGCCCACTTTGCTCGGGTATGGTGAAGGTATGTCTGTTCTTCTTGATTTTCCGCATGCCGTGGGCACGGGCATTATCATTTCTTCCTCCCGCGCCGAAATGTCACAGCAGCAGATCCAAGCATTACACAGTCAACTAGCCGCATTCATCCACGATTTTGAGCAGTATTTTTCTCGTTTCCAGGCGGATAGTCTCCTCAGTCAAATGACCCAGCACCGTGAATTTTCGGCCCTTTTCCCGCCTTATGCGGCGCAGCTTTTTGATATTTATGATGCATTGTATCGCGCGACGGATGGTCGTTTTACGCCTACGGTGGCTGAGGATTTAGTGCGGTTAGGCTACGGTGAGGATTTCGGTGTAGAGGCAACGTCGCGTGCCACATGGGGTGTGGATGTATGGCGCGATCCTCAGCAGCCGTATTTGCTGCACACTTCCCGGCCCGTTCATCTGGATTTTGGCGCCGCCGGAAAAGGCTTTCTCGTAGATTTACTGGCTCAGGCATTGATCGAACACGGCTGGAGTGATTTTACAATTAATGCGGGCGGAGATATTTTTACCACCGAAGGCCTGCGCGTCGGTCTAGAAAATCCGCAGAATTTCGAGCAGGCTGTGGGCATGATAACGCTCCAGCCCGGTCAGGCCTTGTGTGCCTCATCCCCTTCACGCCGGCATTGGACGCCCGCGCAAGCGGCACACGAGGTGCATCACATAATCGATGGACTCACTGGTGAAAGCACGCAGGATATAGCGGCCACGTGGACTTGTGTAGATGCTCAGCATGCGGGTGCGTATCCCACGGCATGGGCGGATGCGCTGTCCACAGCTCTGTTTTTCTGTGCACCCCAGGCCCTGCTCCAGCCCGATATCCCCCAATGGAGTTTTGCTCGTCTGGGATATACCCAATTCGCCCAGCAGTCGGCAAACTGGCAGGGCGAATTCTTTACAAGCAACGCAGCTTAGGCAAGCTGCTCTTGGGCAATTTTGCGCTCTTTGAAGTAACAATAGGTACCAAA
Source organism: Alloscardovia criceti DSM 17774 (assembly GCF_000376885.1). Lineage (GTDB taxonomy): Bacteria > Actinomycetota > Actinomycetes > Actinomycetales > Bifidobacteriaceae > Alloscardovia > Alloscardovia criceti. The sequence continues at coordinate 313,488 of NZ_AQXR01000009.1, read as the reverse complement.
AATCGCCAACCACAACAGCCCTGCCACGGCAGGAATAATGCGCCCATTTGATACAAAGAGCGAGATGTAAATGCCCACAAAGAAGATAATGCCGATGACATCAAAGAACTGATATCCGCGCAAAATAAAGCCATCTTGACTGAATTGCGGACTTTGACGATACCGGTAATGTGCAACCAAGGTCAGCACATAGATGAAGATGATGACCGCGCTAGAGGCCGAGGAAAACAGCGTAAAGGCGGACTTAATCCCTGGGATAATGCTGACAATCGGGGACAAAATAATGAGGAAAGCCGAAGCAATAATCGCACGCGCAGGCACTTTCGCCGCAGAAACCTGGTTCAGCCCCAAGCGCGAGAGCACACTGTCTTCTGAAGAATTTTCCGCCAACTGGTACAGGTGACGACCTGCGGAGTACAGCAAGGAATTCAGCGCCGAGCTGGCTGCCGTAATCACCACGAAGAATACGAGCGTAGCCGCCCAGTCCAAGCCGGCATAGCGGAAGACCATAATGAACGGTGAGGCGATATTGCCTTGCGCATCCGGCACAAAGCTCTTCCAGGGCACGATGCACATAATGGCCACTAAAGCGCCCACATAGAAAATCAGGATGCGGTAAATCAGCTGATTAATGGCCTTGGGCAAAATCTTGCGCGGATTTTCCGTTTCGGACACGGTGACGCCTACAAATTCAATCAATTCATATGCGAAGAAGACCATAGGAAAAGCCATAAAGAAGCTCTTCCAGCCCAGCGGCGCAATCTGGAAATTCTCCAACAAATTGCTAACGGACGCATGCCCGGCAGGCGTGACGACACCGTTGATATTGTGCTCTGGGTAAGAGAAATTCAGCACCACCATCACGATAGCCGTAATAATCATGCCCACAATCAAGGCAATCTTAATCATGGAGAACCAGAACTCTGCTTCACCAAAAACTTTTACTGCAATGAGGTTGACGGCCGTGAGTACACCCAGAAAGACCAGCTCAATGAGCCATTTGTACCACGAAATATCCACGCCGAAGGTGCCGAAAAAGCTCACACAGTACGTGGACACAGCCGTAATCTCGGTCATGCCAATCAAAATCAGCACAATCCAATATGACCAACCCGCAAACCGTCCCCACATCGGGCTCACGTAGCGGCCGATGAAGTTGATGAAGGTGTGCTGGCTCGGGTCACGGTACATCAGCTCGCCGATGGCACGCATAAGGATAAACATAAACAGACCGACAGCGATGTAGACGAGAATGATAGACGGGCCGGTCAGCGCAATGGATTCACCTGATCCAAGGAATAAACCCGTACCAATGGTGCCACCAATGGCGATGAACTGGACGTGACGATTCTTAAGCCCACGCTCCATCTGGTTATTTTCATCCAAATGGTCCACCGTTTTCAGATTGCTGTTTCTGTGCTCAGTCTGTGATGAGTCAGTCATACCAGCCCTTCTCTTACATCCGCTCTTGTTCAATCTACAAATTTTCATTTTATAACAGTGGAATATACATTCTTCGCCCTAAACTGTACATATGAAGAAAATCTCCATTCGACCAGCACAAATCGAGGATATTCCAACGCTTATGGAGCTACTGAAACAGGTAAACCGCGTCCATCATGACGGACGTCCGGACTTATTTGAGCTGGGCACAAAGTATTCTGCGGCGGAGTTGGAGAAAAGATTGACGGATACCGCTTCGGAAAATCCGATTTTCGTGGCCGTGTCTGCATATGAGCCGTCTCAGGTGTATGGACACTGCTTCTGCGAAAGGCGCGATTACCGGGATAATCCGCTGTTTACGGATATCACATCCTTGTACATCGACGATGTCTGTGTCGATGAAAAGGCACGCGGTTTAGGCGTGGGCAGGACCTTACTCGAATTTGTGCGCGATTGGGCACGCGAAAAGGGATATTACAACATCACCCTAGGCGTGTGGGAACTCAACGCAGGCGCACGGGCTTTTTATGAAAGCCTTGGAATGAAGCCTCAGGAAACGATTATGGAGAGCATTCTTTAGAAATCAAGAATAGTAATTATTATTATTTAATATGGAATCCTCATTTGAAGAATTAAGGAAAAAATATAATGATGCACGAAATATTGAGCGTTCAAAAATTATCGAAGATTTAAGAAAACATGATTTCAAAGTATCTGGGCGTCAAGGGTCTCCAAGGTATACATCTAGGAGGAATATATCGCCGTATAATTTAGGGATTTGGAAGTGGATTGTTGTTAGAAAAAATAACTTTACAGCAGTTATCAACCTCCAAACCATTGAGCAAGATTCAAAAACCAAAAACATTCATGCTCTTTTTGATCGAGTTAGCATTGATGTATTTAGGGATGAGAACCATGACGTTCTTTCAGGAGACAGTGACTCATATCTGCAGTCAGTAATGTCGAGATATAATGTTGAAAACATCTTTGATCCAGAGTTTGTTCGTAAGACAATTACGAATTTAGAATTACCCTTGTGCCCCGATGAAATAAAAAGTATCAGGGAAATTATCGAGAAGAAGATTATTGACATCGGTTAAATTATTCTTCTCTAATTATAAAAGGCACAGTTCAGAGTTGCGCCCTTTTTCGATTTATGGGCACTTGTTAATTCTGAAAATTCAATAGCCCCTATAATTACTACCATAAAAAGCCTGTGTAAGTAAAAGGCTCATTCGCCTCATCGGCAGAAATTTCTGGCGTTATCACTTCCAACTTGCTTTGATCCACAATTGGCACATTTTGGATCAAAGCACAAGACTCCTTATCAACCCAGTCAAAATTGAATGGGTTTTGTCTTTGAGTGTCACCTATTGAGGTTTGAGGCAGACACTCGCAAATTCGTTCTTCCCATTTGTGTGAGACGAAACATTCTAGCCTCACTGCAATCCTTTGTAACCATATCTCGAACAGCCCCCTATTCGGTACTGATTGAGAACGCTTAAGAATTAATTCGAAAAGACGTGCTTGGGATTCCTCCGACTCATACTTCAAAAGAATACTCAGTGCACGACACCCCGAAGGGTAGCACCGTGGATTACGTACCATAAGATCTACAACCTGCGCAATCAGTACTTGATTTTGCTCAGGTCTCCCTTTAAGATGCTCAAGCCGATCGGCAAAACGTGATATTTCTTTCAGTAGGGTGCCCGAATTGGGGAAACGTCTTGAAAAGTCAGCTATTAATAACAGCTGTTTATGCAAATTTTTTGGATAACATCCAATTGATAGCCAAGCTATTTTATCTGGCTTAATCGAACTGATAATTATATCCTCTGATTGGTTTGTTTTACCTGAATTCAATTTAAAATTGTTTTCAGCACAGACCTGCATAAGTTCTAGTAGGACCGTTTGCGCTACTGCATGGTCATCAGAAAAAATCCGGTAGTCATCACGATAACGAAGAATTTTAAACTTTGGTTTATTGCTTCTGTTTGTCTCTCCGTCATTAGAACTAAAGATTACATCCAACCTTTTCTGAAGTTCAATGTCTACATAACCTAAAACCATTTCTGCAATCAAGTCAGAGAGCATACTGCCTTGAGGAATTCCATTAGTCTGGTTAGCACGTGGAGCTCTGAGAATTGTTTCAATTTTGTTCCCTAATAAAGCATCAGCATTTCTTTTCTTTTTTGCTAATTGTTTTCCATGTAGTGCCCAAGAGATTGCATGCGTATAGATTGATCCATAACAATCCGCTATATCGGTTGTGATCATAAATTGGTATTCCAAAGACAGCTCAACCGACCTCTGTTCAAAGCCACTCCACCAGTTTAGAATTGATGTTTTACTGAGATGTTCGTCATCACTTCTTACCGATGGGAGAGAGCAACACTCTATCACGTTGCAAGACTCAACCTCTTTAAAACGATTTACAATTATTTCCCAATTTTCTGGAGTTGTGATTGTTCTTACTAGCTGTACATAGCAGATTGGCTCCATAAGCTCAATAGGGCGCCAACTCAATAACCCATCTTTATTGGTTAATAATTTATAATTAACATAGTCAGTTGCATTCATCAGATTCTTCCAACTGGCATCCGTTTGCTTCAATTCTTTTATGCTTTTGCCATCCCAACAAAAAAACACGAAAGCATTCGCCACGTCTAAGATTGGCTTAGAATTTATATATTCAGGCAGTGGAATCGTGCAATACGCTCGAGGGTCTAGTAATTGCTCACGTGCGTCACTTGCACTTAAATCTACTATTCTTTTATTATTTGCAGGCACAGGAATCCAACTCATAGAAATATTGTCATTCAATTCTTTAACAATTCTAATGCAAAAGGAGAGATCTTGATTAAGATCTCTCCTTAGCGAGCGAAATGTTAAGATTGGGTTAGCAATTACTCCTGTACCTGAGTACGCGCAATCTTACCATTGAAGGACTGGCCTTCATCAGCATCTGCGACGCCTTCGTTATTCCAGGAGAACATAGCACGCAGCTTTGGACCCACAGTTTCGATGCGTACGTTGGAGTACTTTTCCTGCAGTTCCTTGAACTTTGGAGCGCCCGCATCCTGATCATCGATGAATTCCTTCGCGAAGGAGCCATCCTGAATGCGTCCAAGGTGGTACTCCATGCGCTTGCGGCAGGATTCGTCGATGACGGTGTTGGTGTAGTCACCATACTGAGCGGTATCGGAGCAAGACCAGCGAGCCTTGTTCAAACCGCCCTCGTTCATGAGGTCCACGAGCATCTTAAGCTCATGGCAAACCTCGAAGTAAGCGATTTCTGGCTGATAACCGGCATCCGTCAATACTTCAAAGCCCATTTCTACGAGCTTGTTGACGCCACCCATCAGTACGTTCTGCTCACCGAAGAGATCGGTTTCGGTTTCTTCCTTAAAGGTGGTCTTGATAGCACCTGCACGCAGAGCACCAATACCTGCAGCGTATGCCAAGGTGATATCCCAAGCATCGCCCTGTGGATCCTGCTCCACTGCTACAACTACTGGAACGCCGCGTCCCTCGGTGTACTGACGACGCACGATATGGCCTGGTCCCTTTGGAGCCACCATAAATACTGGGTGGTCTGCAGATGGCTTAATGTAGCCATAATGGATGTTGAAACCATGAGCGAAAGCAATAGCTGCGCCTGGCTTCAAATTTGGCTCGATGTCATTGGCCCAAATGGTGCGCTGGTACTGATCTGGAGCCAGAATCATCACGATATCTGCTTCTGCCGTTGCATCCGCTACGGACTGAACTTCCAGACCCTGTTCCTTAGCGAATTCTACAGACTTGGAGGTTGGGCGAAGACCTACAACTACGTCCACACCGGAGTCACGCAAGTTGAGTGCATGTGCGTGGCCTTGGGAACCATAACCAATAATTGCAACCTTCTTGCCATCGAGAACGGAAGGGTTTGCATCCTTTTCATACCAAATTTGTGCTGCCATGAGGCGCTCCTTAAAATACTGCGTTTATTCTCTTAACGCGAATGTGTCAATCGCAGGATTTTGTCCCAACTCTTGGCACTATAGTATCGAGATTTTCCAGTTTTAAGACATCGCATACCACAATATGGTTAATTTAGGAAAATTCTTTATTTTGTTGGATTTTTATGATTATGTGTGGGTCAGTATCTAAGATTATGCCTCTGAATTCCCTTCCAACGCAATGAAATGCTGGGTATCGCGTACGACATCTTGAATGGTGATGCTTTTCATCTCATTTTCAAAGGCGGCCTGCACTTGGGCGAGCTTGTCATCTAAGGCATTGTGAATATTGCGCCCAACTGGACACTGCGGATTGGGGTTGTCATGAAAATGGAATAGCTCGCCATTTTCCACGCTATCCACGGCCTGATACACGTCGAAAAGCGTAATATCAGCCACGGGCTTGGCACTTGTAGCACCACCTGCACCGCGCGCTACATTCACCAGCCCTGCTTTCTTCAGTTGCGCCAAGATTTTGCGAATGATTACCGGATTGACTTGGATACTATCGGCCAAAAACTCACTAGTTATCTTATGCGCACTCTGGAAGTATTCGATGCAGGAAAAAATATGTATAGCTATAGTAAATCGACTGGAAATTTGCATGTTTCTGTACTCTTTTGCGTCTGTAGTTTTTACTTCCGTTGGTAAAAGTCTTTCGAATATTCCATCATACGTTGTAACTCGAATTATTACAACTGAATTACGACAACAAAGCGCAGAAAAAACGGGCTGCATGTGACACGCAACCCGTTTAAAGCGTGGATAGGATATACCGAGATTTACTCCACGCCCTTAATGCGCATAATGATGAATGCGGCGGCCAGTACGACCACGATACACACTGGGAAGACCAGCGCATAGCTGTTGAAGAGCATAAAGATGGTGGCTGTAAAGACAGAACCGAGCACGGTGCAAATAGTATTAGCAAGGTTCAAAATGCCCAAATCTTTTCCAGCTTCTTCCGGATTGGGCAAAATAGCCACATTCAAAGCCTGGTCAATAGCGTTATACACGCCATATCCAAAGCCTGCAATACCGGCGAATAAGTACATACCCATAGCACTTGGGAAGAGCCATGGCATAGCGGCACCCACGGCGAAGAGGCAGCTGGACAGCGCTACTGGCAGTTTGCGTTTGCCGATATAGTCCGCAATTGGCCCAGACACGAAGGCTGCCACCAAGGAGACGACCAAAGTAATCGTGGACATGATGGCAATCACGCTTTTCGCAGAGTCATTTGAGCCTTCGCCACCGCCGAAAATGTAGTACTGCACGATGTAGAGCTGGTAGCTGGAAATCATAAAGTAACCTGCCATCATCAGCGTGCGTCCCACCAGCGCGAGGTAGAAATCTGGCGCATTGCGCGGTGGACGGAAGGAGTTGAGAATCATCTTGATGCTAAATGCTTCGCGGTGCTGATCCTTATTGCTCTTTTCACGCGGCCAAATGGTCACGACCAAAATACCTAAAATGGCAAAAATAGCACCACCAATGAGGAAGCCTGTAGCCGTATCCTTCATCATGGAGCCCACCAAGGTACCCAGGGTTTGACCGGTCGTAATGCCCGCGCCATAGAAGGCGGAAACGGTACCACGGAACTTATCTGGCACGCGGTCGGACATGGTGGCCACAAACGGAGCCAGCATCATGTTGTAACCCAACTGAGCCAAACACATCAGCACGACGACTGCCCATGCAGTCGTAGCCGTGGAAATCAGGGCCACTGCAGCGCCGGCTACCAGACCACCGGCGATAATCCATGGCGTTCTGCGGCCGAAGCGCGAACGCGTCAAATCAGAGAAGGTACCAAAAATAAGATTGGAAAACAGTGCAACGACTGCGCCCACAGAGCTAATCAGGGAAATCATTGCGTCTTTGCTGGCATAATCGATGGATTGCAGCAAATCTGGTAGCAAGATGGAGTTCATAGCCAGCCATGGGATAGCACCCAAAACAGCTGTGATAGTAAAGCCCACGCCAAGACGGATAATTTCTGCACGCGTTGGGCGGTGTCCATCGGCGCTGACCATAGGATCGCGCAGATCTACAAATGCGGATGCAGTGCCCGGCACTTCGGTCGGTACTGCCGCCGCGGCTGCGGCTCCTGATTCTGCGCTCATGCGCGTGGCCTGCACGTCTGGATCTTCAAGAGTAGGTTCTTCTTCGATATTTGTTGTTTTCATTGGTACAGCTAATCTGTTGATAGCGTTCATTTGTTCGTCATCGAATGCTTCGTCCAAATCTGGGCGATCATCAATGCCTGGGCGCTGGAATTTTCCAGATCCTGGCAACGGCGAATTATTCTGTGCCATGTTTTACCCTCACATAAAAAAGGCGCCACGTTGCAGCGCTTTTACCGATTTACATTATAGAGGGTGAAAGAGACGAAAAAGGGTATGATTGTGCCATTTTTAAGATTTTCTTACCAAAAATAAGAAATTCCCTTGCCTCATTACGAGGCAAGGGATGGTGAGAGAAATTTTATGAACGCGCTCACCCCGCAGCATGAGCGAAACCGCGGGGTTTGCGGAGCTTAGTCTTAACCCTTTACTGCACCTGCAGTCACACCAGCTACAATAAATTGCTGCAAAGCCAAGTACAAGATGAGGATTGGGAGCATAGCCAGCAGAAGTGCGGCCATAACCAGACCAATATCCGTGGAGTACGTACCGTAAAAGACCTGCGTAGCAATAGGAATGGTGTACAGCTTCTTGTCCGTCAGGACGAGGGATGGCAGGAGGTAATCATTCCAGAATGCCATGGCATCAATGATGGCTACGGTGGCAGCCGTTGGCTTGAGCAATGGGAAGACCACAGTCCAGAAGGTTCGCCACTTGGACGCACCATCGATTTCGGCTGCCTCTTCCAATTCGATCGGCACGTTGGTCTTGATGGCACCGTGGAACATGAACACCGCCAAAGAGACGGAGAAGCCCACGTGCATGAAGATCAAAGTGGTGCGGGAGTTGAGGATGCCGAGGTAACCACCGTATACGGAGACCAATGGCACCATGACGACCTGGAATGGGATGACCATCGACGCTACCATAGCCGAGAAGGTCAGCTTGGAAGCGGTCCACTTTGGATTGCGCACCAGTACGTAGGCCGCCATGGCGGAGAAGAGTACGGTCAGCACGGTGGCGCAGGTGGTAATAATGGCAGAATTACCAAATACACGCCAGAAGTGCATCCTCTTCATAGCTTTGGTGAAGTTATCTAAGGTAAAGCCATGATCGCCCACAATGCTTAACGGCTGGCTGGTGATGTCACTCATGGACTTGAAGGCGTTCGTGAGAACCAAGAAGAATGGCCACAGGAACATCAACAAGAGGATGGTCAGCAAGGCAATGGTCAAACCATGTGCAATGCGCTGACGAATAACAGCCTTACGGTTATCGTGTGTTTGAATTTGAGCTAACTGAGCCATTATGCTGCCACCTCGCCCTTCTTACCAACGTATACCTGAATCATGCCGATGACTGCGCAGATGATGAAGAGGATCAAAGCCTCAGCCTGACCTACGCCGTAATTCTTGTATACGAATGCTTTGTTGTACACGTGCATAGCAGCCAAAACGGAGGAGTTGAATGGCTCGCCCTTGGTCAAGGAGAGGTTCAAATCGTAGACCATGAAGCAACGTGTGGTGGACAAGAAGATGCACTGCACGAAGGAGGAACGCATCAAAGGAATGATGACGTGACGCATGGCCTGTCCGTTGCTGCAGCCATCGATAAGTGCGGCTTCCTTCAGGGAATTATCCACGCCCATGAAGCCCGCCACATAAATCAACATCATATAGCCGGCGTATTGCCAGACGGATACGAGAATCAGCGCAAACAAGGCTCCATTGGTCGTGCCTAGGAGCGAAGCCCCGTCATGCCCGGTCAGTGCCGTGCCGATGGCGACGAATGCGCGATTAAATGCGAACTTCCAGACATAACCCAAGACAATACCGCCGATAAGGTTTGGAATGAAGAATCCTGCGCGGAAGATGTTTTGGCCCTTCAGACCGGAGGTTACAAGGTAAGCCAAAGCAAAGGCTACGATGTTGACCAAAATCACGGAAATTACCGAGTAGACTGCGGTGCGTCCCAGAGCCGACCAGTAATCGGTATCTGCGAAAGCATCGCGATAGTTTTGGAAGCCGACGAATGGCTTGGTATTTGCGACGCCATCCCAGCTGGTAAAGGTTAAATACAGACCGTAAATAAAGGGCACGATCACCACTGCAACGAAGAGTATCGTTGCCGGGCCTGCGAACATTAAATATTGTCCGATTTTATAGGAAAGTTTATTCTGTTTCATTTCTCTCACCATTAGTGTGTGTAATGGATGTGGATATATGCGTAGCACCGCGACTGTGTGATGCTCTGCATAATGTACGTCGTGAAGACAAGAGCGAAGAGAAGAAAAGTGACACCATAAGAAGGTTCTCTGGTGAAAGCTCCCCATGCGTCACTTTTCTTGGGCTCTTCATATTAATTTTTTGATTGAGATGGAGTGCATCAAGATTTCCGAGCGGAAATTACTTGATGGTGCTCATATCGTTGGACTTCCAGTAATCCACAATCTGGGTAGCCAAGGTTGCGCGATCAGACTGACCTGCGAGGTACTTCTGGAACTGAGCACCGAGCACAGAGTAGTGATCATCCGGGAGGTAGTTGTAGTTGTCGATGAGCTTGCCCGCATCTGCGTATTCCTTCACGGACTTACCCAATGGGTCAGCCACGGTCAGCGTATTGCTCTTGAATGGAGAAACGAGGTTAGCCGTGTTTACCAGCCATTCCTGGCCTTCCTTGTCTTCAGCCAACCAGGTGAGGAAGTCCTTAGCAGCCTTCTGTTGTGCTTCGGAGGTATTTTCAGAGCTATCAATGAAGAAGTACTTAGAACCGCCACCTACGAGCTTGTCCTGCACTTCGAGATCGTTGTCATCCTGTGGCACTGGCATCATGCCCATGTTTTCGGTTGGCTCATACTGGTTGAGCACGGACCAATCCCAGTTTCCACCAAACATCAAAGCGATATCGCCCTGTGCCAGCTTCTGCTCGGTCACCTCGCGCTCTGCGGAAATAGCCTTATCGCCCTGTGCGTAGTTGTTTTCCTTGAGCACATCGAAGGTGTTCATCAAGGAGGTCCAGCGTGCATCGGCGTTCAAATCTGCGCCATCATGCAAGGACTGAATGAATGCTGCAGGATCGGTCTGCTCTTCATAGACCTGTGGGAGGTAGTGAGCTGCAAGGGACCAGTCTTCCTTCATGATGCCCACTGGGGTTTCCATGCCGCCCGCCTTCAAATCAGAAATGAGCTGCTCGAGGTCTTCAGTAGTCTTAATAGTTGATGGGTCGAAGTCCTTGCCCGTAGCCTTCTTAATGGCATCTGCATTATAGATAAGTCCGCGTGCTTCGATGGTGACTGGGAAGCCATAGGTCTTACCATCGATGGCGATGGCCTGGTCAGTGTCACTCACCCAAGACTGGTCGCTCAAATCCAGAGCATGCTCTTCAGCCAAGGAGTATACATCCTTTGCATCCACCATAGAAATGGTATAAGGCTGGTTTGCTGCGTACTTTGTAGCCAAATGAGCTGCAACGGTATCGCTGGAGTAGTAGACCTCCACGTCTACATCATGCGCTTCGCTATATGTTTCAGCCAGCTCTTCGAATTGGGACTGAATTTCCATCTTGGAATTAAAGATTGTAATCTTTGTGCGGTCACTGTCGCCACTGCCAGAACCTGCTCCACAAGCACCCAATAATCCAACTGCTGCAACGGTTGCTACTGCTGCGGTAGCCCAGCGCTTCCAATCTTTCAACATTTTATCTCTCCTTTGCTTTACTTTCCGTCCTTGAAAAGCAAGCACAAGTTACTGCTTCTTTGCCGGTCACTTCTTTATGCAACCGGTTCGATAATACCTAAAAATCACAGGGATGTCAAACGGGTTCGATACGTGTGTGATAATTGTCCGATAAAATTCACACAGAAAGCACAAAAGCCCGGTAATTCCGGGCTTCTCGTCTTTTCTGTTTCTGCTAGTTATTATCTAATTTCTCGAACACTGGGTTATACACCAGCGCACAGCAATACTGTGGCAGAGAAATGCCGAGCAACAGAACAAAAGGCACAGCGTATCCGTAAAAAATCACGCAGGCAACGGCGGTGCCAACGAGCAGGATGAGCATGGTCAGCGTTTGTGGGAAAAAGCCCATAGCACTCAAGGCCGCATTTTTCAGGTGTGCAGCATTCGTGTTTTCATACCGCGAGACCAAAATGGTGTACCACTGGGTGATGGCGACGACAATAACCGCCATAATGCTAAATGCCACAATCAGCACAGCACGCAAGGCATTCGGTTGTCCCGGAGCAACTTCCTCAAAATGCGTGACGAAGTACACATCGGCCGCTCCAATGCCTGCCAGCACGAGTACCACCAGCCAGATGGGTGTGACTTTTTTGAAATTCGAAGAAAAGGCAGAAAAATACATTTTCAGCAGCGAGCCCTCTTCTCCCCTCACCATGCGCCACAACGTGTAATGTAAGGCAGTTAAGGCCGCGCCAGCTGTAAACAGTGGGATGCTGACAATGAGGGTGATGACATTGAGCACCACTAAATCAAACAGCATGCCCATCAGTTTGTAAAACCAGTTGTTTTGATCGAAAAAGCCACTCATAGGAAAAACCTTACACTCATACATCCAGCACATATAAAAGTGCGCCCCTGAGCTAGCTCGTTGTGAAGCGCGCAAAGGGACGCATATGAAGGAGAAGAATTATTCTAAATGTCCACTACTCTCCTGCTATGCCACCACTGGTGGGTTTGCAATGAGATCATCGGTAGCATGCTCGCCAGCACTATCCTTCCACTCCAAGCGGGCTACGGATACATCGTGAGCACCGGCCTGAGGGGCGAAGGTGAGCTTGGCGCTGGTAGCGTCATCCGCCCAAGTCATGGTAAGCACGCCGTCTGCTTCGGTGTAGCTAAATTCACCATCGAAGGCGGACAGAGTATTGCGGAAACGACCCAATGCATTGAGAGCCTTCACCACTGGGCGCTCCACTTCCTGAGCGACTTCGGCTGCGGAGTAGTAGTGACGATTAATATCGCGGCCCACATTGGTGTTCTTGAGCAGCTCCATATCATTCTTACCCGCCAAAGCGCCAACATAATATACCTGTGGCACGCCTGGCATGAAGAACTGCACGGCACGCGCAGCGATGTACTTCTGGTCATCGCTACCCAAAGCGGAGTAGTACGTGCAGTTGACCTGATACAAATCAAGGTTAGATGCGGCCGCACCGGTTGCTTCCTGGGATTCGCCGTTGGAATTGCGATGAATGGACTCCACCAGAGCATCGACTTCCTCATCTGGTACGAGACCCAGCAAGGAGCGATCCATCTGGTCAGAGCCGATGTCGATAACGCCAATGCCATCGTGCGTATCCAGTACGTTGACCGCATTGTGCGGACGTACTTCAATCCACTTGGCCAACGAATCGGTCTTGCCGAATTCCAAAGCATGCAAAAGCAGACCCGGGATGGCGAAGTCATACACGCGATCCACCTTGGAAGCAATTTCGATCTGCTTCTTGTAGTAGGAATGCACCTCAATCAAGGTTTCCAAGCCACGCTTCTCGCCCTCAGCCTTAATGCGCTCGATGAGCTTGAAGGTCTTCGGCGTCATGAAGCAGGACGAATTCTTTTCCTTCGCACCGTAGCCCACCGCATCCAAACGGATCTGGGATACATGCGACTGAGACAGCTGATCCAAAATGGTGAGCAGATAATTCCAACCCATTTCTGAGTCGGTATCAATATCCACCTGCTGAGGCGTAAAGGTTGTCCAGACCAGACGCGTCTTGCCACCCCAGGTGTAATGCGTAAATGGCAGACCTGGACGTGGACGATAAATGGCGGTCAAATCCTCTTCGGTGACGCCATCTGGGAAAATCGAAGACATGGTCAGGAACATTGGATAATACTCAGATTCCTCACCCTTAGCCATCACGTCCTGGAACTGCTTGGATTCCCACGACATGTGGTTCACAATGGTATCGACCATAATGTCGTGCGTCTTGGAAAGCTCTGCCACGTCATCCCAAGAGCCCAAACGTGGATCCACTTGCGTGTGATCCACTGGGTCGAAGCCTGCATCAGCTCCGTCGAACGGTGTGAAGAATGGGAGAATATGCACGCCCTCATACACGCCATCAAAATGCTTGCGGATGGTCTCGGTCATAGACTGCAATGTCCCATCACCAAGGCGATCTGCATAGGTAATTAATTGAACTTTGTTCTTCATCAGTCCTCCATGGCTGATCAATTTTTCAGACTCTCCTATTATATCGAACCCGTTTGATAAGAGCAAATTTTAATCGGCTACTCAGGTAATTTTTGGCGCGATTCATGAAATTCTTGGCGCTCGGGAATAATATAAGGGCTTCCGATTGCGCTGAATCGGAAGCCCTTGAAGGCACTGCTGATGGATTTATTTATTGATATCCATACGCTTGGTTGTGTGCCGCTCCACAAATTCGAGTTTGACCGCATCGAAGCGATACGGCACGCCCTCAGAATTATCAGAAACGGAGAAGTAGTCCTGATGATCATTGGAAATCTTCTCACCGGACTGATCCGCGCTAATCTGCGTTTTTGACCGTTCGGCATGGGCATATCTTTCGATTTCCTGCATGGTATGCACCACCAAGCGGCGCGCGGTTTCATCTACATTTTGCACGATGGATGAAATTTGTTGACCCGCAAATTGCGTAATGTACGTACCGTCATAGGCGATGACTTGCAGATCCTCCGGGATGCGGATGCCGCGTTTCGTCGCCTCTTGGATCACCGCGGCGGCCGCCAAATCCGGCGCCACAATGGCATCCACATCCGCAAAATCGTCGAAAGCTCGCTGCGCAGAGCTCAAGAAGAGCGACAAATCCGACAGGTCCTCCACCGTAATGTAATCCGTCTCAATACCTGCGGTCAGTAGCTCATCCTCCATGACCAACTGATAGCGCACCGTAGGGAAGGAGCTGTCTGGCCGTGAACTCATTGCACGGGCATTGAGCAGCTCCACACCTCGGTCGCGGTCATGGAAACGCGTGCGCGGGCCGCCAATGTTGACCACATGCTGCACGCCCGTTTCGATGAGCTTTTGCGCCACGATACGCCCGCCAGAGACGTGGTCTGCACCCACGGTTGGGATGGAATCACACAGATAACGGTCAAAGCCCACAATGGGACGATGAATCGTTTCCCAGTACTCCTGGCTCAGCTGGGAATGCGAGCCCATAATCAGCGCATCGAGTGTATGCCTTTGCAGCATATCTACATACTGAGTTTCCCCCGTTTGCTGATCGGCTGTAGAACACAGCAGAGCTCGCATACCTTGCACGTCCAAGTAATGCTGAATTCTTGCCACAAGCGAGGCAAAGAAGGGGTGCTGGAGCGTAGGGATGATAACGCCCACCGTATTGGTGCGGCCTTTAGACAGGTTTTTCGCTAAATCGTTTGGAATGTAATTGAGTTCCTGCATCGCAGCGGTGACGAGTTCGCGCATTTTGTCCGAAACGTACCCGCTGTTATTGATAACCAGCGAAACTGTGCTTGTGGAGACGCCTGCTTTTTTCGCAACGTCACGTATTCCAACCATTGTGCCTTCACACCTTTTCTACAACGTTTCTACCGCGTCCACCTGGAATACAACGGCCTGTGCTGGGTGCAGTTGTGGTGGGCGAATGCCAAAGTTCTTCAATGCTGCACCGCTGAGTATAACACCCTCGGCATTCCACCACAGCAGCTCTGACTGACCATTCATTTCATGCACGGTCAGCTCGCGCTGGATATCTACAGGACGTACACGATACAGAGTGTGGTCATCGAGACCTGGTAAGCGCACTGGCAAGGCTGGGTAATGCACCGAGGTGCGCACCTGTGCGAAACGATACAAGGCTTTCGAGCCATCGAGGGCAATCACGCCATCGAGGCGGACATTGTCATCATTGTTATCCCCGTGCACGTTCACACCAAAGCCAGCCCATGGTCTGCTTTGCTTGTACAAATCCACCCACTGGGCCAAGGCATCCAGATCCTCCTGTGGCTGGCTATTGAGATCCCACTCGATGCCAAGATGCCCAAAGAGTGCAGTGGCCGCACGCATAGATAGTGACGTGGCGCGTTGAGTGGAGTGCGCTGGAGAGGCTCCGACGTGCTCGCCCATCATGCTTTCTGGCAGGAGTAGCGAGGTGTAGCGCTGGATATCCGCGCGCTCTACAGGATCTACGCAGTCGGAGGTCCAGATGCGGTCAGCACGCTCGAGGATACCCAAATCCACGCGACCACCGCCCGAGGAGCAGGATTCGATTTCTAAACCATCATGCTTAATTTTGAGCGCATCAAAGATGGCATACACAGCTTCGACCTGCTTGCGCTGCGTGGCTGCAAATCCATGAATTGGCGACCCCGGCTCGGTGACGAGCTTGTTGTGATCCCACTTGATATAGTCAATGCCAATTTCATCTACTAAGCGATCCATGGCGTCGAAGATATAGCGCAATGCCTCTGGATTAGACAGATCCACGACCTGCTGGAAGCGGCCTTGCATAGGCTTGCGAGCACTGTTTGGCGCCAGCAACCAGTCCGGATGCTGGCTTACCAGATCAGATACGATATTCGCCATTTCCGGCTCAAACCATAAGCCGAATTCCATACCTAAACCGTGCACATAATCCGCCAGCGGCTTGAGACCTTCCGGCCAGGCTTCTTCCGACACATACCAGTCACCCAAGCCCGAGGTATCATCGCGGCGGCTGCCAAACCAGCCATCATCCACAACGAAGCGCTCTACGCCGCACTGCGCCGCCTTGTCCGCAAGTCTCTTCAACGTATCAAAGTCATGATCAAAGTACACGGCCTCCCACGTATTCAAAATAACCGGGCGAGGCTTAGCACGGAAGTTTGGATGCAAGCTGGAAACGTAAGCATGGAAACGCTGTGCAACTGCATTGAGCCCCTCGCCGTACGAACCATACACCCATGGTGAAGTATAGGTATCCTGTGAGCCCGCAGTGAGCTGCACTTCGCCTGCATACAAATGCTCACCACCGCCAATGATTGGCAGGGTATACACGGTCTGTTCTACTGCCGTAATGGAATTTCCCGACCAACCCACATGCGTGGAATACACTTCACCATGCTCAAAATCAAAGCCGCGGGAGCCGATATTGAGCAGCAGCGTGGCATCAAAGTCTGGGCGGCCAATTTCCACCACGCGCTCAAAGCGGCCCATGGTGAGGTTTTGACGCTGTGGATGACGTTCGCGCAAGTGATGCCCGGCTGTGGTGAGGATTTCCTGAGCAATGGCTGGCACAGGATAGGACAGCTCCAACGTCTGCACGGACAGTACAGAATCTGGCGCCGCTGAGTCCATGTTAGACACTTGCGCCCGCTGACGCACCAAGCCACCGTTGAGAATTTGCATTTCCCAGACCAGTTTCACAGCCTGCTGAGCGTCTTCTGCCGTCACCACCACGTGTGGTACCTGAGCGAGGCCAGATGGATAGGTGGAGCTGGTTTCCTCCGCCTGTTGGAGTTCTTCCTCACTGAGACCAGAAAGCTGGCGTGCAAGATCAGATAAGCCATCGATAACCTTGCCTTCCACATTTGCCTGCACATCCGTCACCGTAAATTTGCAGAAAATTTCTTGACCATCGCGCGTCACCACAAAACGTGGCGCACCCGTCCATCCTTCTGCCTGTGTAGGCAAAACGGAAGGAAAGCTCGTATCATCCAAACCACCGGAAATGCGCTGTGGACGCAGAGCCGCGTACAGATGTGCTACGGAAGTATCGGGCTGTACTGAATGTGCTGACTGTGCAGGAGCGCTCTCCCAGGACTTGCCCCAGTACACTATGCGCGGGAGTTCGTTATCAAACACGGATAGGGTCACCGCCACGCCCGAGTTTTCCAAAGTATATATGGATTGCGTTTTACCATCCACAGGATCGCCGCTGTCTGCGTATACGTTGCGAGAAAGGGTGGAAGAATTTACCATCATTGGTCCTTACTTGTTGTGTCGCGCCTTTGAGTCGTTGTGAGCAGCCGTGGGCCATCATTGCCCCGTACCGCTTGTTTTAATTAGTTTACGGTATTTATTTTCCGTCTACAAGAAATTATATCGAACCGGTTGGGCAAAACGCCCAGCCAAACCAGAGAATTTTAAGAAATAGCCAGATTACTTATCGTTTCGTGCGGAAAAACTCCGTCAGCAGCTGTGCACACTCATACGCGCGAACTCCTGCAAACACCTCGGGCTGAAATCCCCCATGCGGATCGCGCGCTATATCCCACACTGAGCCCAAGGCACCCATTTTTTCGTCCCACGCACCAAAAACAATGCGTCCCATATGGGCGCTGACGGCCGCTCCTGCACACATAGGGCACGGCTCCAGCGTGACGACTAAGGTGCAGTTGTCAAACTTCCAGTCTCCTCTAAGCTGCGCAGCCTTACGCAGGACTTCCACTTCAGCATGCGCTAAAGGGTCTCCATGCGTCTCGCGCAGATTGTGGGCGGCGGCTATGACAGCACCATCTTCATCCAGTAGCACGGCTCCCACAGGAATTTCGTGGCTGTCTAGGGCTTGCTGTGCCTGCTCGAGAGCCACGCCCATAGCGTGTGAAAATGGCGAGTTCATACACCTAAGACTATGCTGAAAGTATGACTATGCATTTGACTGTTTTGGACCACCCTTTGGTCGCCCATAAGCTCACTGTTTTGCGTGATAAGAACACTCCTTCTAACACTTTCCGTGAACTTGTTTCTGAACTTGTCATGCTGGAAGCTTATGAAGCTACGCGCGATCTCACCGTGGAAGATGCGCCTATTGAAACCCCTGTAGCTCCTATGGTGGGCAAGAAACTGACGAAGCCTCGCCCTATGGTTGTGCCAATTTTGCGCGCTGGTTTGGGCATGCTTGGCGGCATGACCCGTCTGATTCCAACGGCTGAAGTGGGCTTCCTCGGTATGAAGCGCGACGAAAATACCTTGGATATCGTCACCTACGCAAACCGCTTGCCGGATGATTTGACGGGCCGTCAGGTCTTCGTCGTGGACCCTATGCTGGCAACCGGTGGCACATTGGTGGCCGCTATCGAGTATTTGAAGAAGCTCGGCGCTAAGGACGTTACTGCTATCTGCATTCTCGCCGCACCAGAAGGCTTGGAGCGCTTGGAGAAAGAAGTCGATCCTTCTATCGATTTCAAGCTTGTGGTCTGCGCTGAGGATGAGAAGCTCAACGAAAAGGCATACATCGTCCCTGGTTTGGGTGATGCGGGTGATCGTTTGTACGGTCTGGTGGACTAATTTTAGCCTCACTTTCTTTTCTCTAGCTCTGGCTTTCTGTGCTGTGTCAGCATGAGCTGCCAGAGCTTTTTTATGCCGTTTTTCTTACGGATAGACAAAGGGACGATAGTACAAAACACTATCGTCCCTTGAACAATGCATTTAGCGAGTCTTATCGCCGCGCATGCCTACCACCGCGCTTCCTCGATCCCGCGGCCGGTGCCATATCGGTGGAGGTACGCAAAAGCACACCACCAAAGGCGAGTCCCACACCGAGAAGCAACGCATAGACCACGTTCACACCCGTGCGAGCCAGCTTTTGCTCTGGAGTGTCCACGATAATTGGGTCATTCTTGATATCCCCTAGGTCTACGATTTCTCCGTTGGTCTGAATGTCAAACTTGCGCACCGCAGGATCCAGTATGTATCCGTCTGGAGCCTTTGTTTCTACCAGCGTATACATGCCGTATGGGAGGTTCTCAACGAGTATCGTGCCATCCTCAGCAGATGTGACTTCGGCGACGACCTGCGATGTGGCATCGCGTAACTCGAAGCGTGCGCCCGCTAGTGCCCAGCCCATGGCCGCATTAATCTTGCGCGCCTTGAGTGCACCGCGAATCTTGGCGTTGAGCACGTCACCCGCATCCACGGTCTTGCCATCTTCTGTGATGCTGATGTCGATTGGCTTCTCATCGAGGACGTAGCCTTCTGGAGCCGCGGTTTCTACGAGTTCGTAATCACCGTAGATGACGCCCTCGAAGGTAGCCACACCGTCTTCACCCGAGGTGGCCTCATACTGCGTCTCACCATCCTGCTGCAGCTCAAACTTCGCACCCGCCAAAGGCATCTCGTCATCCGCATCCTTCTTCGTCACAATCACCGCGCCGCGGATCTTGGCGTTGAGCACGTCACCCGCATCCACGGTCTTGCCGTTTTCACGCATGCTGACGAGTATGGATTTATCGTTTAGTACATAGCCTTCCGGCGCTTGGGTTTCTACCAATTGATAGTCGCCATAAATGACGTTTTCAAAGGTAGCTACCCCATCTTCGCCAGAACTGGCCTCATACTTCGTCTCACCATCCTGCTGGAGCTCAAACTTCGCACCCGCCAAAGGCGTCTCGTCATCCGCATCCTTCTTGGTTACTAGCACCGTGCCACGAATCTTCGTATTGTGGATATCACCAGCATTGATGGTTTCGCCGTCCTGTGCAACGGTGACGTTCAGAGACTCCGTGGAGAGGTTGTAGCCCACCGGCGCTTCAGTTTCCACCAGTGTGTACGTGCCGTAGAGCACCCGCTCGAAGGTGGCCACGCCGTCCTCGCCAGCAGTAGCCTCGTACAAGGTTTTGCCTTCACGTTGCAAAGCGAACTGTGCGCCTGCGAGTGGTGTTTGGTCGTCCGCATCCTTCTTGGTCACTGTAACGGTGCCGCGAATTCTTGCGTTCAGTACATCGCCCACCTCAACGGTTTGGGCATCTGTGTCGATGGTGACGTCGAAGCTCTCATCTGTGATGACATAGCCCTCAGCGGCCTTGGTTTCACGCAAGGTGTAGCGTCCGTACACTACATCGTTGAAGACTGCCAAGCCATCCGCACCACTGACCGCCTCGTATTTGGTTTCGCCATTTTGCTGCAATGCGAAGGTAACTCCAGCCAAAGGAGCATTGTTATCGTCCTTGTCCTTCTTTGCAACGATGACCGTGCCACGAATCTTGGCATTCTGTACGATGCCCGCCTCTACGGTCTCGCCATTCTCACGCACGCTCACCGCTATAGGTTCCTTGTTCAGGACATATCCTTCCGGCGCTACCGTTTCGACCAACTGATAGTCGCCGTAAATGACGTTTTCAAACGTAGCCACGCCATCGGCGCTAGAGGTTGCTACATACTTTGTTACCCCGTTGTACTGAAGCTCGAAGCGTGCTCCGCTCAGTGGCGTCTGATCATCCGCATCGACTTTCTTCACGGTGACAGTGCCACGAATCTTCGCATTTTCGACGCTTCCGGCATCTACGTTCTGCTGATGCTCGCGGACGCGGACCTGCCGCACCGTGTTATTGAGCACATAGCCTTCCGGCGCCTGAGTTTCCACGAGTTCATAATCACCGTAAATGACGCCTTCGAAGGTGGCTATGCCATCGGCACCAGAAGTCGCTTCGTACTTTGTTTCGTCGCCCTGTCGCAGCTCAAACTTCGCACCCGCCAGTGGTGCCTGATCATCCGCATCGACCTTCTTCACGGTTACGGTGCCGCGAATCTTCGCATTTTCGATGGTGCCCGCATTGACTGTTTCACCATCCTTGTCCACCTTTACATCCAGCTTCGTATCGGACAGCACATAGCCTTCCGGAGCCACAGTTTCTACAAGTTCATAGTTGCCATAAATGACATTCTCGAAGGTAGCCACACCATCGGCACCAGACGTAGCTTCATACTGCGTCTCGCCGCCTTGCTGAAGCTCAAACTTTGCACCCGCAAGTGGTTTCTGGTCTTCTGCATCCAGCTTCGTAACCTTGACAGTGCCACGAATCTTCGCATTTTCGATGGTGCCCGCATTGACTGTTTCACCATCCTTGTCTACCTTTACATCCAGCTTCGTATCGGACAGCACATAGCCTTCTGGAGCTTGCGTTTCTACAAGTTCATAGTTGCCGTAAACGACATTTTCAAAGGTAGCTACGCCGTTAGCCTCGGATGTAGCTGTGTACTTCGTTTCACCCGCTTGCTGCAGCGCAAACTTAGCGCCCGGCAGCGGTGCCTGGTCATCGGCATCCACCTTCATTACGGTGACCGTGCCGCGAATCTTGGCATTGGTAATGGTGCCCGCATTGACGGTGTCGCCGTTACCCTTCACCTGCACAGTCAGCGTCTGAGTGGACAGTACATAACCGGTAGGAGCCTTGGTTTCGACCACGATGTAGGTGCCATACAGCACGTCGCTAAACGTGGCTACGCCATGGTCGTCCGAGGTAGCTTCGTACTTCGTCACCCCATCTTGCTGAAGCGCGAACTTCGCTCCTGCCAGTGGCGTCTGATCATCCGCATCCACCTTTGTCACGGTGACCGTGCCGCGAATCTTCGTATTCGTTACGCTAAAGCCGTCCGTCATGTTGCCCGTTACTGCAGACCAATAGCCTTCTGGTTCCGGATCTTCAGCCACCGTGTACTGGATTTCCGTATTTGTCTCAGCATTATTGATGATGAGATTGGTAAACACGTCCGTCCAATTATTGGAGTCGTTGAGCGTGAGGTCTGCGACCTCATGGCCATCGATATCCTTAACCGGCTGGCCATCGGCGCGTAGTTTGATCGTCACAGGTGTCTTTTGAGCATCGGTTTCTGCCCAAGTCTTTGACACTGTGATGCGCCTGGTCTGCGTCAAGCCCACGTTCAAATCATTCGCCACAGCGCTCAGCGTGTTGACGGCCACGGAGGTGGCTGTATTCGCCGAATTTTCATCCGAGGTGAAGCGCATATCTGCACCTTGTGCCGTAAATCGACTGTACTTCTCCGTGTCCGGATTGGTAATCTTCACCGTGTACTGATCCAGACCACTGTCATCTTGAGCATCGTTTGCAGCTGCTGCCGCTCTCGACAGCGAAGCCAATGGCGAGTCCGGTAAAGCACTATTCGCCGCAAAACGGGATGCCAGCGCATTCGCCGTATCCGTGGATGCCGTTGGTTTGAGTAATCCATCGAATTGGTACTGACCGGCGGCGTCCGTCACGCGGGAATCCACGAGTTCTCCACGGTCGTTGTACAGCTCCACTTTTGCCCCCGCAATGCGCGGCTCAGCATCGGTGTCATCCATGACGCCATCGTAGTCCTTGTCGTACCAGACCGTACCGCCGATAGTGCCCGTGGCGATGACGATGCCTACGGGCTGTCCGTACGCCCACGTCTTACCGCTACCGAGATCGCGCAGATATGCCGATTTGTATACGTTCAGCAGACCGTTGACGGCATCCTTGTTTTCGCCTTCACGCACCATCAAATTGAACTTCATAGGCAGTGTCTGCTTCGAAGCAAAGACGGCATTATCTGGCGATACCACTTTGACGAAGTTCACCTGATCCCAGTCGCCCTGAGTCCATGAGGACGTGCCGCTTTGCTCTGTCCATTCGAAGTCGGCCCATTTCAGCTCATTTTGGGTCGGGGTAGCGTTCTTGGCGTAATACACCTTGTAGCCGTCTGGGATTTCAGAGCGGATACCGCCGTTGAGATACATATTGAACTTGAATGCGCCCTCTGGTTGCAGCCTGTTACCCCAATTCTGACCTGCTTTCGGCACCGGCCAGTAGCTTTCAAAGCCGTTCACATCCATAACCGTAGGGTTATTGGCAATCAAACGATAATCCACCGTGCTTTGCGCACCTACTACGGCCTTGCTTCGACCATCGTAGGTGACGTAACGGCTGTCTGGCTGTGAGGCCATTTTTGCGGAGGACCGCACGACTACATCGGTTGGGGCCTTAATAGTCAAGCTGCCGTATGCCAGACCAATCTTATCTTCCGTAGAGCCGTCGCCGTTCACATCCCACTTATCATTGGTAAATCCGTCACCGTATACAAGCTCTTCAGGCGTGTCCGTATCGTATTCGTACCACAGCATGCCTCTGAAGACGCCCGGCACATCTTTTTCTGGGTCCGATGTGTAGCTCACTTGCACGATAGGATATCCCATATACGCCCAGTAACTTTGATTTGTGGCGTAAGGAATCGTTGACGAGGCTTCACGCCAGAGCACACTCGGACCGAATGCACGAGATTCATAAATATCCTGCTGAGATGTCAGTACAGAGAAATCGAGTTTATACACCACTGCATTCGGGTATTCTGCCTTTAATGCTTCCGATGCAGGAACCTTATAAATCTTCGGTTGTGCTGCTTCATACTCGTTATTCGATTTACTGGTCAACCATGGCTTTGAGTTGTATGCACGATATTTCACGTGAATGGACATATCCGAACCATAAGGGCTAATCAAATAGGCTGCTTTATAGGTTTCGATGCCGTTTTTACTGCCGTCTCCCCATACAGGAGAGAAGTACGAGATGCCTCCATCCCTGAACTGATCACCGAGGTTTATTGTAAAGTCGCCACCATGCCAGCCACGCACTTCACCGTGACCTTCGATGTAACTCTTTCCCGTAAAGGCCGTAAAGGTATCACCAATAGTGACGTGATCAGCTGAGCGTCCTTCGTACCACAGATACTCGTTTTTTCCGTCCCCGTCAGGATCGCCCTCCTCTTGATGCCGCTTATTCCAGTTTGGTTCCTCTGCGCCCGTATTTTCAATGCGAATGCGCGTCTTAAACAAACTCGGATCATCACCCCACTTACCTTTTTCTATGTACGTGTTATTACGTACTACACCGAAGTAAGGGAAGCTTGCCGTTGGCGAGCCAAAGTTTTCGGTCGCATAATCGTTATTGTTGTAGCTCACCAAAGCCGTTTTCGCAGGAATGGTGTCAATCTTGTACTCAATATGCTTGATATAGATGCCTTCATGCGCACCTTCGCCGAGCAGGGTTTGTACGCGGAAACGCTGCGGAGGATTATCCAGCGTATATTCCTTCGTCGTATTGGTATTGCTATCCCACAAAACCGCTTTAAAATCCGTCACCTGGGTAGGTTGCAAGCCCAAGTATTCATGAGACAAGAACGGCAAAGCCTGACCGGTGACACCACCGACGCCCGTGTTATTTACATCGTAATCGATGATAATTGTCTTCGCGCGGGAGTCACCCGTACCACGATTGCCCACGGTAAAGTAACCGAAGGTGCGCTCCTGGGTGTGTTCATATCCCGGTGCACCCATATAGACGTTATTGTCTGCAATATAGCCTTCCCACAGCGGCCAGCCCTGAGGCTTCGTGTTACCTTGCCAGTACATTGTCGTGTTGACATACACGTCCTCTTGAGGAGGCGTAATTTCGTATCTTACCGTAGCGCGATTATTCGCATTGTATGGCAGATAGGAGCGTTCCTGATAAGGGTTGTAGAATTTGATGCCCACATCAATCTGTTTAATTTCTACAACCGTACCGGCTGGGAATTTATCGCTAGGGAAGCGCCACATAGGGTTGAAGCCGCGATTAACATCGGTATTCGTATATGAATTTGTGCGCTGCCACACATACAACTTTTGACCGTCTGGCACCACATAATCCTCGCCTGTGCTCAGGGTAAAGTGCTCACCAGCATCGATGGTTCTGAGATATTGCGTACCATCGCCGAATGCGCCGTTCTTCGTAGAGATGCCCAAATATTCCGCATCTGCAGGAGCCAGCATCGCCACATAATAGTCATCGAGCATGGCGCCACTGTTGTCGTTCAAGCCGGCGTTGTACGTCACGTCATCGCCCGTGCCCTTTGGCGAATCCGATGCAATTGCAATATTGCCGTTGTCGTTGAACATGTTGTTTATGCGGCGTTGCAGGCCAATAACGACCGCGCGTAGATTAGTAATAGTGAAATTCGTGCCAATCTTCGTTGAAACTTCTGTGCCATCTTCTTCTGTATAGCTTTGCGTGACAGACACAGCCTGTGGAATAGACGACATACCATCAGCATTAGCACCGCCGTTATCTTGTGACCATGAAACACGGATAGGCACATCGAAGGTTACTTCCTGAGTGCCATCTTGGAAGTCAAAGCTGAGCGTGCCGTCCTGGAAGTTTGCACCATAAAGCTTCGTATTCTTATCTTCGGCATGTGGTTGATCGCCCGGGTACGTAATACCGTTCTCCTTCAGCGCGAGGTACCAGCCAGCCGTGGTGTCAAAACTGTAATTCCCATACTGCACACCGTAATTGAGGCGCACCGCAATGCGCTTTTCAGAAGCCGCAGGGAAAACAGCGTGAATGCGCAGATAATAGGCAGCGTTACGCCCTGTAGTGAAATCGCCGAATGGGTCCGTTAGCTCCGCGCGTTGAGTGGCTTCCTGATTCCTATCACGCAGTGTCGCTTCAACAATAGGCTGTGCTTGAGCCTGCGCTCGGGCTTGCGGTGCACGCGCAGCAGGAGCTTGTGCTTCTGATTGCGAATCGGATTGCGTTGCTGCCTCGTCTTGGGCGTCACTGTCCTGAGTTGCCGCACCATCCTGTGTATACGTGGACGTAGAATCAGCAGAGTTGTCGGAATTGTCAGAATTATTGTCAGAGTTGTCTGCACTCGTACTCGCACTCGCATCGGAATCCAGCGCATCTGCAGCAGAATCCTGATTAATGGACTCAGTTCCTGCGCTATTATTCGTTGCTTGTCCATCCGATTCTAAAGCAGAATCCGACTGCGTTGTCGAATCAGGCTGCACGGAAGTCGTTGTTTGATTATTCGCAGAATCTTGCGTACTTTGCGCCGCAAAGGCACTTGATATTGGCAGAATCATGGAAACCGTCAAGGCCGCGCTGATGATAAGATTTCTCCACCTCATCTTGGATCCCCTTTTCTCTTTTGGTTTATGAGCTTCTCGCACTCATAGCCCTTTACCCTCTCAGTACTTCTATCCTATCAATGAGACATTCTGACATCTCCGCTTATTTCATCTTCTCAACTGGTATTTTTCGAGCATGATGAAATATTCTGAATTTAACGAAAAATTTTTGCAGTAATCCTCATAAAATTCCCTCCTTAACCCGACCGTTTTGCTCGGCGTGTGCAAGGCGGGAAAATGCACCCACATGCTTAAAATGAGTACGCCTCCATGAAAGGCAATGCGTATCCATCGAATCACAGGGAAGGCTCTCATGCTCAGTGTTTTTGATATGTTTTCCATTGGCATTGGGCCATCATCCTCGCATACCGTGGGACCTATGCGGGCAGCCTATGATTTTATTTCCACATTGCGCGATGCTCAACTTGTGCACGACGTGGCGCGCATTCATGTGAAACTGTATGGTTCTTTGTCGCAAACGGGGTTGGGACATGGCACGGATCGCGCCATTGTAGCCGGTCTCCTTGGGCACACACCAGAAGATGTCAATCCTCAGATTGTGCTGAATGCTTTGGATGAGTGCGATCAGGCCGGTCAGTTGCTCGTAGGCGGCACTCATGCCATCGCATTTTCGCGCTCTGACATCGAATTCGAACGCTGGGAGAAGTTGGCATATCACCCTAATGGCATGACGATTACGGCTTTTAATGCGGCTCAGGAAATTCTGCTAAAAGACACGGCGTTTTCGGTGGGTGGCGGTTTCGTCGTCCACGAAAAAGACATCGAGGCTCTCGAGAGTGAATCCAACTCCAGCCCCGTACACGCGCAAGAAGCCATTCCATACCCCTTCTCTACGGGCAACGAACTCGTCGCCTTGTGTGAGGAAACGGGCTTAAGTATGTGCGACATCATGTGGGCAAACGAAACGGCTCTCCGCCCGGCCGAAGAAGTGCGCGCGTACCTGTTGCGCATCTGGCATACCATGCAAGGCTGCATTGAGTCGGGCTGCCGCTCTACGGAAGAAATTTTGCCAGGCGGTCTCAATGTGCGCCGGCGTGCGCCACAACTGTATAAGAAGTTCGCACAAACCGACTTTGATATTTTTGCTACCGATGCAGCCGCACACCGTCCTCTTGCGCATCCCACACACGATAAAAGCTCCTGGGTAGATCTCTTTGCACTGGCCGTTAACGAAGAAAATGCCGGTGGCGGACGCATCGTTACCGCTCCTACGAATGGCTCTGCTGGCATCATCCCAGCCGTTTTGAGCTACTACTGGTGGTTTGTGGATGGCGCAAACGAGGAGGGCATTATTAAATTCTTGCTCACGGCTAGCGCCATTGGTTATCTTTTTAAAAGCAATGCGTCTATTTCCGGCGCGGAAGTGGGTTGCCAAGGCGAGGTGGGCTCGGCCAGCTCCATGGCAGCGGCTGGACTGTGCGAAGTGCTGGGCGGTACGCCTGCGCAAGTGGAAAATGCGGCGGAAATTGGCATCGAGCATCATTTAGGCCTCACCTGCGATCCTATTGCAGGACTGGTGCAAATTCCATGCATCGAACGCAATGCTCTGGCCTCAAATACGGCGATTAACGCGGCTCATATGGCACTGCTTTCCGATGGTTCACACATTGTTTCTTTGGATAATGCCATTCGCACGATGAAAGAAACGGGCGATGACATGATGAGCAAATACAAAGAGACCTCACAAGGAGGTCTCGCTGTCAATGTGGTCGAGTGCTAAGTCGTAGCGTACTCGCTAGCTCGTGGCGATGACGGGAATTACTACAGAATGTCCTGATTGCGCTTCTTGCGCTCATACAGGAAGTAGAAGGCAAAGAGCAGGATCACAGCCAAAAGTGTAAAGGGCACGCCCGTCAGCGCTGACATGTGGTAGTCTTCCTGGGAATTATCCAAAGCCCAGCCGCCCATGAGCGAACCGACAGAATTTCCGCCATTAAAGGCGATCTGCACCATCGCACCGGCCAGCATTTCGCCGCCACCTTCGCCGAGTTGCACCATCAGTAACTGCTGAGGCGAGGAAATGAAGAACATGCCTACTGCGCAAATAAAGGTGAGCAGCGCCGATGTGGGGCGCGAACCCGGATCCAAGAAAATCGCAATCAAGGCGAAAACGGCAATTAATTGACCAAATCCTGCCACCGCACCTGGGACGAATTTATCCGTAATTTTACCGCCCGCGAGTCCGCCCACAACCATACCGAAACCAGCCAGCGTCATAAGCAACGGCACAGCCGCCTCGCTCCAGCCGCCCGTCTTTTGCAGCCATGGTGACACGTAGCTCCACCAGCAGAAAATGCCTGAATTTCCAAAGAATACAGCCAAAATCACGAACCACGGCTTGATGCGTTTGAGGAACTTAAACTGTCCCATCAAACCCGCATCCTTAATTGCGCTCACATCGGGCACCCACGCGATAACGAGGATAATCGTCATCACAGCCCATGCGGACAGGATGGCAAAGGCAAGTCGCCACGACAGCGTGCTGCCCAGCCATGTGCCCACGGGTACACCAATCATATTTGCCACGGTTTGGCCCAGCACCATCTGCGACACGGCGATGCCCTCTTTGCCTTTATCTGCCAGCACTTTCGCCATAATCGTGGCCGTACCGAAATACGCACCATGCGGCAGACCGGAGATAAAGCGTGCCAGCACGAGCACGGCAAAATTTGGAGCAAGTGCAGCAAGAAGATTACCCACGAGGGTAATAACCATAAAAAGAACAATGAGATTGCGCGGCTTGATTTTGCGACCAAAAATGAGAAACAGCGCGCCCACGCACACACCAATGGCATACGCCGACACATAGTGACCAGCCGTCGGAATGCTGACCGCCGTTTCATCAGCCGCGCGCGGCAAAACCCCCATCATGACGAATTCAGCCGCACCCAGTGCAAAAGTGCCTGATGCTAGCGCAAGAATGCTCTTCTTCATAGTTTTCTCAAGTTCTCAGTCGTTGTCGTGTAGATAATTGTTGACCTATTTTTCAATAATGTCCATAGCATATTCGCTCGCCAGCTTCGTCAGCTCTGCCGCAGTCGGAACGCCATATTCAGCCACTAGTTTATCCCACCTGTGGAGATTTTCTGCGCCGAATTTTGCGCAGCGCGTGCGGGCCGCATCCTCGCTGACGAAGCGCGCCGGCAGGCTTTTGGTATGGAATTTATCCGCTAGCATCACGATGGCTTGCAGTGTGCTTTGGGCCGTGTAATCTGCCGCAGGTATGGCGAGACTTTGCTTGAGGCAGTCGTCGTAGGTAATGCCTACGCCCGTGTGATTGCGGGCGAACTGGGCGATATCCTCGCTAAACCCGGCTTTGCGTAGGAGTTCGTAGCCGCGTACGCCATGCTGTATATAAACCCCGCGCTGGAAAATAGGCTCTCGTTGGGCAGTGAAATTGCTGTCATCCAGCACACTATAGGTGCCAATATCGTGTGCGAGCGCGCCTTCTATGAGGAGGTTTTTGTGCTCCGAGTCGAGCGGCTTGCCCCAGACGCGCGCGATAATCTCGGCGAGCCGTGCCACGATTTCGCAGTGTGTAGCAATGAGCGCAAATGCCTGCTCCGGCTGAGCACTGCGTGAGGCGATAGCCTTATGGAGTTGCCATAATTTTTCTGTATTAGCCGTTGTCTGCCAGCCGTTCCACACCATAATTCGTATTGTAACGAGCGAGACGTAAATACCGGTGGATTCTCTGATTGCTCTCGGTGCCCAAGGCCTAAAACTGCCCATATGCGAACAATTCGTCACCTTTACCTCTTTATGAAACTTTTCCTCCGTAAAATAGAAGTATTATGACGATTTCTACCTCTGCCAGCACCCAGGATTATGTCAAAGCGATTTGGAAATTGCACGAGTGGCATCACATGGAGTCCAATCCTGCATCCTTGGAGCAGTACATTATCTCCCCTTCTGATTTGGCGAATGAAACAGGCATGCGTGCGTCTACCGTGTCCGGCGCCTTGGCACGCATGACGGATCAGGGATTTGTCATGCACGCACCCTACGGCGGCATCCAACTTACGGAAAAGGGCCGCGCGTTGGCCATCCAAATGCTACGCCGACATCGCATTATCGAAACCTACCTCGTGCACGCTTTAGGGTACACGTGGGATGAGGTGCATGAGGAAGCGGAGGCTTTGGAGCACGTGGCGAGTTCTATGATGATAGAGCGCATGGAGGAACATTTGGGCTTCCCCGACCGCGATCCACATGGAGACCCCATCCCCGACCGCGCAGGCGACATTCCTCAGTTTGACACGATTAATGTCAATCTTGTACCGGTGGGCGCGCGCGCCGTTATTAGTCGTGTGAATGACGATCACACGGATTTGTTGCACATCCTGCAAGAGCACAATGCCATGATTGACAGCACTATTACGGTAAAGGCTCTGACGCCGACGGATATCGTTTTGCAATCCGACGAGGGCGAGGCCTTTTGCGTGAAACGTGCCGACGCGGATTATATTCGTGTTTCACGCATCGCATAGTTTATTTTTTCTTGGATTTTACAGCCTTCACACGTTTAAAATGAAAGTAACTAATATTGAGGAGAACTTATGAATAACGCTTTGAATGGTCACAATTCTGAAGGACATGTTTCCTCTGACCGCACTTCCTCAGCACATCATTGGAATAATCCTTTGCGCAATCCTCGTGATATGCGTCTGCCACGTATTGCAGGTCCGTGCTCCTTGGTGATTTTTGGTGTTACGGGTGATTTGAGTAAAAAGAAACTGATTCCTGCTGTATACGATCTTGCGAATCGTGGTTTGTTGCCTGCTGGTTTCGGTCTTGTAGGCTTCGGACGCCGTGAGTGGAGCCATGAAGATTTTGCTGAATTTATTAAGGAAAATATTCTTGAGCATGCACGTACGGGATTTAATGAATCCACGTGGCAGTATTTAAAGGGCGGTATTCGCTTTGTACAGGGTACCTTCGATGATGCCGATTCTTTCAAGCGCTTGTCTGACACCGTATCCGAGCTGGATGAGGTGCGTGGCACCCGCGGAAATCACGCTTTCTACATGTCTATTCCTCCTCGCGACTTCCCTACCGTTTCCCGCCAGCTTGCGGACTCGGGACTGGCAAAGTCCACGGAGGGTGCGTGGCGTCGCGTCATCATCGAGAAGCCATTTGGGCACGATTTGGAAAGCGCTCAGGAACTCGACCGCGTGGTTTCGGAGGTCTTTGATCAGGAATCCGTCTTCCGTATTGATCACTATCTCGGTAAGGAAACCGTACAAAACATCCTTGCTTTGCGCTTTGCAAACATGATGTTTGAACCTGTATGGAATTCGAATTACGTCGATCACGTGCAAATTACCATGGCAGAAGATATTGGCATTGGTACACGTGCCGGCTACTTCTCCGGCATCGGCATTGCGCGTGATGTCATCCAGAATCACTTGCTCCAGCTGATGGCACTGACTGCTATGGAAGAGCCGGTGAGCTTCTCTGCCAAGGATTTGGTCGCTGAAAAGATTAAGGTGCTCTCTGCTGTGCGCTTGCCGAAGGATTTGGGCGCGCACACGGCACGCGGTCAGTACGCAGAAGGCTGGCAGGGCGCAGAGAAGGTGAACGGTTTCTTGGATGAAAAGGGCATCGAAAAGGACGATAAGACGGAAACATACGCAGCCGTCCGCCTCGATATCGATACGCGCCGCTGGGCTGGAGTGCCATTCTATCTGCGCTCGGGCAAGCGTTTAGGCAAGCGTGTCACGGAAATTGCCGTGGTCTTTAAGCACGCTCCACACCTGCCATTCGAAGACACCTCCACCTCAGAATTGGGCAATAACGCCATCGTCATCCGCGTACAGCCGGATGAGGGCGTCACCATGCGCTTTGGTTCCAAGGTGCCAGGCACTGCTATGGAAGTACGTGATGTGAATATGGACTTCAATTACGGCACGGCCTTTACTGAGCAGTCTCCAGAAGCCTATGAACGCTTGATTTTGGATGTGCTTCTGGGCGAGCCACCACTCTTCCCTACGACACGTGAGGTGGAACTCAGCTGGGAAATTCTCGACCCTATCGAAAAGTTCTGGGCTACGCAGCCGCAGCCACAGGCCTATCGCGCGGGTACGTGGGGTCCTCAGGAAGCAGACGATATGCTGGCTCGCGATGGTCGCGCTTGGCGTTTGCCGTAAAGTTGCCCCATTCTATGCATTGCATCCATTGAAGTCGTTAGAAAAAGCTAGAAAAGCAAGAAAGACAAGACAATGATTGTAAACTTACCATCCAGCACCACGTCTGAAATTTCCT
The DNA here is from genome assembly GCF_000376885.1 of Alloscardovia criceti DSM 17774. Taxonomy (GTDB): domain Bacteria; phylum Actinomycetota; class Actinomycetes; order Actinomycetales; family Bifidobacteriaceae; genus Alloscardovia; species Alloscardovia criceti. Next base: position 280,981 of record NZ_AQXR01000009.1, on the reverse strand, counting down.
CCAAGCTGGACCAGGCGCACAAGGAACGCGGTGAGGCGTCTCAGGGTCGCGTACTGACCTTGCTCGTCTCTACCAGCGAAAAAGAACTCGAAGACGTGCTCAAAACTGCTATCCACGCAAGTCAAGAGCATCCGAGCCGCATTATTGCTATCGTTACGGACCGTACGGAGGCTCCTGATATGGATACTCTGCCAGCCGTGGCGGTGGGTACTTTGGCGCCTTTGGATGCAGAAATTCGTTTAGGCTCTGATGGCGGCGCCGGCGAGGTCATCGTGATGCGCCCATCGGAGAGTCTGCTGCGCCATTTGGATACGCTGGTGATTCCGCTGCTCGTGCCGGATTCCCCAGTCGTAGCGTGGTGGACCAGCAGCGTACCTGCATCCCCTGCCAATTCCCTGCTCGGCAGCATGGCACGCAGTCGCATTACCGATGCTCAAATGACAGAAAACCCATACGAAACCTTTATGAAGTTGCGCGCCAACCACTCCGTAGAGGAAACGGATCTTTCTTGGACGCGTTTAACGGTGTGGCGCGGACTTTTGGCCGCTATGTTTGACGATCAACCACAGAGTCCTATCCAGTCGGTGACTGTGCGCGGTAGCCGTTCTCACTTGTCCGTGGATTTGCTGGCCGCTTGGCTGGCGTGGGCGCTGAAGGTGCCTGTCAAGTTCGAATTTGATCCTAATGTTTCTGCCGTCAGCGGTGTTATTTTCCACCTTGCAGAAGGCGATAGTGCTATTGAGCGTCCGGATGACACATCCTCGGATATTTTCATCACTACACCGGGTCAGCATAAGCAAACCGTTTCTGTGCCTCACCGCACATTGAAGGAGTGCATGACCGAGGAATTGCGCCGTTTGGATCCTGACGAAATCTACAACGCCGTTCTTACCGAGGGCTGGGATAAGATTAGTCATGAGCACTGGTCTAAGTAAAACCCGCGACTCATACATATCAAGCAATGAGGTTTATATGGATAAAACACAACGCAGCATCATGGTGTATGCCACTGAAGAAACACTTATCCAAACAGTAGCAGCGCGTTTACTTCTGCGCATTTCTGACCTTCTCACCGCTCAGGAGCGCGTTGATGTGGCCTTAACAGGCGGCACGGATGGCATCGAAGTACTAGCAGCCGCAGCATCCAGCCCTTTGGCTGCCGCTGTCGACTTCTCTCGTGTCCACTTCTGGTGGGGCGATGAGAGGTATGTGCCAGTTGATCATGCAGATCGCAATGCTCTGCAGGCGCGCGATGCATGGCTCAATGGCTTGGTGGAAAGCGGAGAACTGCCAGAAAAGAATATCCACGAAATGCCGGCCGAAACGCGTACAGCTGAGCAGGTCGCTGCCGCCAGCGATGCTGAAAATGATGCTGTGCTTCTGGAAGCAGCACGCACCTACCAGGCAGAACTCGACCGCGAGCTCGGTCCAGATGGCTCTTTGGACTTAGCACTCTTCGGCGTGGGGCCAGATGGCCACTTCGCGTCCCTCTTCCCAGGCCATGATGAGGTCTTATCCACAGACCCGTCGATTAAGTGCTTGGGCGTTGCGCATTCGCCAAAGAAGCCACCACTGCGTGTCACCTTAACCGTGCCATTTATCCAGCAGACCGATTTTGTATGGGTCTTTGCCTCCACCGAGCGCAAGAGCGATGCTGTGGGCCGTGCCCTGTATGAGGCGGATAATCAGCACGTACCAAGTTCATTCGCCCGTGGCAAGGAAGAAACCCTGTGGATGATTGACAGTTCTGCCGCAACGAATTTGGCATAACTGTTTCGTACATTTCTTAAAGCAAGGGCGTGGAGTTCCTTATCGAGCTCCACGCCCGTTTTATTTTATTTCTTGCGTAGCAATATGCGGTCTACATAGCCTAAAGCAATTTCTATCACAATGCCCAGGGCCGTTACCACAAGCAAACTCAGGGCTACACCGGCGTACCCCAGCTCGTTGACATTCACAAAACCATACGGGTAATACCCTGTAAACGCCCCATATATGAGCATCCATACGATCCATAATGCCGGCAATACCAGCGTGTGCGCTACGGTCATCAGCCGTGAACCCACATAAAAATCGCGTGGCCCCCATAGCAGCCACACAATCCATGCGCTGAAAGGCACAACGACATGCTGCCACGGCGATGTCACGAGGCTGAGGCCGGAAAGCTGGATATACGGCAGAATGGCGGTGAGAAAAATCAGCGATGTGATAGTAATCATGAGCACGGCCGAATCTACCAAAACCACACGTCGCTTCGTTTTACGTGCACTCAGGGCCAGCATGAGAAACACCACGGCAACCAGCACATTGGACACCATCGTAAAGTAGCTCATGCCTTCAATGAAGCGTTGCCCTGCGCCGGCCATGCCGCGAGCGGAGTGCCCATACAAGCCCTTCCATTGTCCGGAAACGCGTGGATAGAGGTCAAAAATATTGCCAATGTTAGTGACGATAACGCCGGCCCATGCGAGGAATGAAACGGTAAGCATGGCAGTTTTTGTGCCGGTTTTCAGAGGCCCAAAGCTAAATTCTTCACCGTCACTGGCGTAAAGATGAGAAGAAATATTGCGCATAACGAAGCTCCTCACAATACAAATGGGCTTTACTTGGGATTCAACATTATTGCATAAAGAACCGCGATTACCGTTAATACGGCAATCGCGGTCACTTTTCATAAGTTTCACTCAGGTGTAGAAATTAGCTACCGAGGATTTACTCCCCGTTGTTACTCCTGAATTTCTTACTACTGGATTTCTTTTACTCCTAGATTTCTTACTCTTGGATTTCAGAGCGGTCCTCGCTCCACAAGGTGTGGAAGGTGCCAGGCATATCCACACGACCGTAGGTGTGAGCGCCGAAGAAGTCGCGCTGACCCTGAATCAAGGCAGCTGGCAAGCGATCGGAGCGCAAACCATCGTAGTAAGACAGGGAGCTAGAGAATGCTGGAACTGGGATGCCTACGCGCGCTGCAGTGGATACAACTTCACGCCATGCATCTTGTGCATTTTCTACGGCGTCCTTGAAGTAAGCATTCTGAAGCAAAGACTCAAACTTTTCGCCTGAATCATAAGCATCGGAGATGCGGTTGAGGAACTTCGCGCGGATAATGCAGCCGCCACGCCAAATACGTGCTACTGCACCCAAATCGATCTGCCAGTTGTACTCTGCAGCGCCGGCTCGGATCTCATCGAAGCCCTGTGCATAAGCCACAATCTTGGAGGCATACAAAGCCTGACGTACGGCTTCTACGAAAGCAGTCTTGTCTTCTACATTGATCTTGCCGTCAGGGCCTGCCAGTGGCTTGGTCTTGACTTCTTCACGCTGAGCGGTCATGGAGGACAAGCCACGTGCAAATACTGCTTCTGCAATGCCTGTAACTGGGGTAGCCAAAGACAAAGCGGTCTGCACTGTCCAGGTACCGGTACCCTTCATGCCTGCATGATCGACTACGATATCCACGAATGGCTTGCCGGTCTTCGCATCCACATGATGCAAAACTTCAGCGGTAATCTCCACAAGATACGAGTCCAACTCGCCCTTATTCCACTCGTCGAAGGTGGACGCGATTTCCTCAGCGCTCATGCCTAAACCGCGGCGTAGCAAATCGTAGGATTCGCCAATGAGCTGCATATCTGCATACTCAATGCCGTTGTGCACCATCTTGACGAAATGTCCTGCACCATCGTGTCCGATGTGGGTCACGCATGGTTCGCCTTCAGCTACTGCGGCGATGGACTCCAAAATTGGTCCCAAAGTCTTCCAGGATTCATCCGTACCGCCCGGCATCATGGATGGGCCGTTCAAAGCGCCTTCTTCACCGCCGGAGATGCCACAACCTACGAAGTGTAAACCGCGAGCGCGGATTTCCTTTTCGCGGCGAATAGTGTCTGGGAAGTAGGAGTTTCCGCCATCGACGATGATGTCTCCTGGCTCCATGGCATCTGCCAAAGCATTAATCATGGCGTCGGTTGGCGCGCCTGCCTTCACCATGATAATTGCAGTGCGTGGCTTGGACAGGCTTGCTACGAAGTCTTCGATAGTTTCGGAAGGCACGAAGTTGCCCTCGGAGCCGTGCTCCTTCATAAGGGTTTCTGTGCGTCCATAAGAACGGTTGTACACAGCTACTGTGTTTCCATGATGAGCGAGGTTACGGGCAAGATTTGAACCCATAACTGCAAGGCCTACAACGCCAATATTTGCTTGTGCTTCTGCCATTTTTCTACGCTTTCTATTGCTAATGGATCTGGCTTCCAGTTTAGTAGTGGCGCTGGAACGCAGGCATAGCTTTCGCTGAGCGTGTACGCACCACATGTCGTCATTGTGTGCAGTTGTGTCCGCTGTGTACGCCTTAAAGTGCCGTGTTTCGGCACACGCACTCGGAACTAATTCTGGAAGACGTCTGGGTTATGGGGATCTCCCGGGATATCGTCTCCCGTGTACTCGGCATGGAGGAATTCGCGCCAGAATTCTAGGCTTTGACCATATGGTTTGGCCTCTCGGCCCTGCGCTTGTATTTCGAGCTTTGCACGGTTGATATCGAATACACTTATGCCTTCAAAATACCCTTGTAAACGGTCGAGCTCAGCCGGCTGGGTAAAGAGATTGACCACGATATCGGCGAGAATGCGCGCACGTTCTATAGGCAAGGAATCCCAGTGGCGCAACTCTATAAAGTTTTTTAGGCGTACATCGTTGAAATGTGTGGAAATAATATGCGTAATTTCGGCCTCGTTGAGTTCGCGGTCCGGATATACGTCTGCGGCGTTGTCGAAGCTGGCCATCCACACCTGCGGCTCAGAGCCCTGCGCCTCGGGGGTATGCGTCACATCAGCCACCATCATGGGCGTGGCAAGCACGTCATACGCAGCTTTTTCAAAGCTGTAATCCTTATCAAACAAGCCTGGGTTGATGCCCGTGCGGCCCGTGGCCACGCCATCCCACATGTGCTGACGCAGCAGTGGGATGCTGTTTGTGCGGCCTTCAAAGAACGGCGTATTTCTAAAGAAATAATTCAGCAGCGGCCCCACAGCCACACCCATGCGCATTTTGGCGATGGCATCCTCCTCACTGGAGTAATCAAGGCTGATTTGCGTGGAAGCCGAGGCGCGCATCATATTCCAGCCATAGCTCGACAGACGCCCCAAATACTTGTCCATAGCGGCGTAGCGTTGCTTAGGGATGATGTGGATATCACGCGCACTGCTGACCGGCGTGTAGCCGTAATTCAGCAGTTCTACCTGGTGCTTTTCGAGAATGGGGTCGATGTCCGCCCTAAACTGCGCATATACGGCATCTAGCTCTTCAGGTGATGTGAGCACGCCCAAGGAACACTCAATCTGTCCGCCGGGTTCCAGAGAAATCGCAATTTTTCCTCGGGCAAGACCCAGAAGATGACCCCCATCATAATATTCTTTGCTGGCATCATAAAGCGGCGCAAGGTCGTGTAAAATATCGCGAATGCCGTGCTCCTGCGCATATGTAACGGCTTCATGACTGCCCTTGCGCACGGGTAAATGCTCAATTTCCACGCCGATGCCGTACTCTTCGCACGGCACACAGCCCGAGGCGTAAAAGTTCACCACCGACTGCAGATGCTTGGGATTGACGGATCGATCCAGATGAAAATAAGGAAAATCTTTATACATAGGTCTGCTCCCTTCGCGCATAAATGCCTGTATTGAGCGTCACTTCCTGCGGATTCATGGTCGCTTGCCGCTTACTGCACACTAAGACAGAGCTCGAATCTCATACTCGCCTGTGGCCGTATCTGCCACGAGCATGTGATTCTTCGGCAAGTCTTTCCACCCCTCCTCCTCGTTTTGTTCAAAACCGGAGGATGCCACGACGACTCCGCCTGGAATTTCCTTATAGCGGATGACACGGTAATCTTTTGCCTTCTCACGCTGGTTGTATGCCTCGTAAATGTCTGCAATGCGCGTGGATAAGTTTTCATGACCGGTGGCGTTTACGCAGACGAGTTGCGTATCGGTTTGCACAAAGCAGTTATAGGAGGAATCTCTGTATTGCTTACGCAGCTCCGCAATGGCCTGCTCCACCGCCTGATCGACTGGGTAGCCCGCATCTATGAAGTGCAAAATATGCGCAAAATAAATCGCCGAATCCGATTTACCACCCGTTTGGGCGACCTCTTCGGAAGAGACGAGCACATGGGGATTGTGTACGAGATTTACGCCCTCAGTGGATGAAATATCGCCGTTATGGGTAAAACTGATGCCGTGCGCCGTAAAAGGCTGCTGATTTTCTGGAATTAAAGGCAAATTTGAGGAAGCCAAACGCAGATGGAAGATAGCACTACGTGCGCTAGTGGACACCAAGGATTCAAAATTATGATCCAAATATGCCGGTTCTGTGGTGCGATAAATACTTTCAAAAACCTCGGGACTTGGTGCGCCACCGTCTTCTACATGTGCGGCGCGGTGTGTGCTACTGAAGGTGTCCGCTCCCCAGCCATCGTTGTGGATGCGCGAGATTTCCTTAAACTCGTCGAGCTGCGCGGAACCAATGGCATCGCGCAGTGTGATATCGGTTTGAGATGAAACATATCCTAGTAAACGGCACATAATTATAAAAATAACTGCATGAACTGTATTACACGCCCATGCAGTTATTGTGTTTAGTTATAACGAGCGATTACGCGGTGTGAGATTGAGCACAGTTGCGCTTTCGCTCCGAATGTGATCACTCAGGTTGCGCTGTGAAGTCTAGTCTTGCCGACTGTCTTGCTGACCGTTTCGCGCATCTGAAGACGCTTCGGAAGGCGCATCTGCCGTTTCCTCAGTCTGCTGCGTATCTTCAGACTCAGATGCATTGTGGGCATCCTCAGCATTATCTGCGCTGTCCTGATGACCAGTTTGCCCCTGAGCTGGCTCCTGAGACGCTGTCGTTGCCGCATCCGCTTGCGCATCCGTCTTCTCTGCAGGATTTTCTAGAGGGTTTCCCTCAGCATCTTCCAATTCCACGGTGATACCCGCTTTCGCAGCCTTTTCAGCCAGCACCGCCTCCAGCGTGATGCGCTTCTTCGTCTTGCGCAAATTCACGCGACGCAACGGAGCCACCGGCGAGGTGGATACAAAGAGCGGCTGCACTTCGATAAGCGGATTGTACGTCGCCAAACCGAACCACTTAATAGGCGAACCTGCCGCCTTACGAATGGCGTACTTCATGCGCAACGCAATAGCACCCGAGCGCGGCACCTTGGACTCTGGCATGAGTTCCTTGTGGATAAGCACATAGCGGATGGACCCAATTTCCGGATCCTCATCCACCTGCGGATAAATGGTAGTTTGAGGCGGTAGCGTGCCGTCATCAATGAGCTCATGCATGATTTGGTGCAAATAGGTAGCCACATTTTGACTGACCTTAAAGCCCAATCGGATGCGCACACGGAAGAGGAAGTCCGTGCCGAAGTTTTCTACGGAATACTCACGCGTATACGGATCATCGGTAACAAACACGGATACGGCCCACCAGGCCCGAGCACGCTTAGGATGCCCAGCGAAAATGGAATAGAAAATATCCGTATCCAATCGTCGCAGCTCCGTATCAGAAGTCAGATACACCAAATTATCCGCATATAACGGGATGTCTTCATCGTTGTGCAGCACATTCAGCGAAGGTAAGAAGTCCTCTGGCGACATGTGACGCCTCTGGCTACGCTCCACCTTCGTTCCCGTATCCCACGCATACATGATGCCGAAAATAGCGATGGTAATTAAGGTGGTGAACCAACCTCCGGTCATAAACTTCGACATCGAGGAGATGAAGAAGAGGATCTGGATGGCGAGGAAGACGATGGTAAAGATAACGGCGAAGAGTCGACGCCTCTTCCCCCACCACATATAGGCTGCCAGCAGAATGGTGGTGGTAATCATGGTGACCGTCAATGCAAGACCATATGCGGCGGTCATACGCTCGGAATCCTGGAAAATGGCCAGCACAGAAAGCGTTGCAACCATCAGAACCCAGTTCACCACTGGGATATACAACTGGCCGCGGGTACGGCTTGGGTAGCGCACCTGCAAATGCGGCATCCAGTTCAAACCCGTAGCTTCTGAAACCATGGTGTACGCGCCGGAAATCAACGCCTGAGAAGCAATAATACCCGCCACCACAGAGAGAATAACCGCCACATAACGCACGGCTTCCGGCATCATTTGGAAGAATGGGTTGAGATTTTCCAACTGTTGCATAGCCGTGTTGTTTTGATTTTCGATGATCCACTGGCCCTGGCCGAAGTAATTGAGCATCAAGCACACCTTGATGTACGGCCACGTAGCGTAAATATTTCCGCGACCCACGTGTCCCATATCGGAGTACAAGGCCTCTGCACCGGTGGTGGCAAGGAAGACTGTGCCCATAATGGCTAGGCTTGCGTGATTATGCGGCGAGAACAGGTATTGGATGCCGAGTACGGGGTTCAGCGCCTCGAAGATGCTCCAATCCGTGCCAATTGCTGAAATGCCTGTGATGGCAAGGAAGGTGAACCAAATAAAAACGACAATACCGAAAATTTTTCCAATACTTTCCGTACCGCGCGATTGGATGAGGAAGAGTGCCACGATAATCACGGCCGTAATGCCCAGCGAAATATTCGGATTTTCGGTAAAGACCTGCTTGAGCGGTGCCAGCGTGCGCAAACCTTCCACAGCCGAAGAAATAGACACGGCTGGAGTTAGGACGGAATCAGCAAGAAATGCCGCACCACCCACCATTGCCGGTATCCACAGCCATTTTGCGTAGCGCTTGACCAAGGAATACAGCGCAAAGATGCCGCCTTCACCCTTGTTGTCAATGCGCATGGCGATGAACACATACTTGACCGTCGTAATCAAGGTTACGGACCAGAAGAGCAAGCTGAGCATGCCGAGCACGGACTCGCGGTTTGCGTTCTGAATGCCGCCTTGTCCTGTAATGAAGGACTGGGAAAGATATAACGGCGAAGTACCAATATCGCCGTATACCACGCCCAAGGCCACAATCATCATGCCGAGGCTGATTTTATCTTGGGAAGTTTGGATTTTGCGCCACCAACGCCCTAACGGCGTGCGCGCCTTTTTATTTTGCAGTTCGGCCGTGCGTTTTGCTTCTTTTTCCGCTAAACGCTTGGCTTCGAGCTCTTCTTCAGAAACTGCATGTTCGTCAACTTTTGGGGCTTTAGTAATGCCTTCTGGTGGCAAGATTGCACCTGTTTGAGCTAAATCGAGAGCTAGCGAATCTGTGGTCGTACAGATACGTTTATCTCCTTTATCATCAGCAGAAGATTGCTCTTTCTCGGTTTGCTCTGCAGTATCTTTTGCAAGGTTTGCAAGACCGGAGTCTTGATTAGTTCCTGCGTCCATTTCAGACACCATATAATTCTCCACCTGTTTCCAGGACTTTCTCCATGAGCCCTCTACCTCTTGAAGTGACCTAGATATTCTTTCGAATCCGTCAAATTCTCGCGAAATATCAGGCTCGACCAAGCACGTGGTTTGCCACGCACTTTAGCAATAGACGTTTATTTTACACTGCGGTAGGGCAAATCATATGCACGAACGGTGTTTTCGTATGTAATTTCCGCTGTTTCCTTATGGTTCAATTGTAAAACCTCCGCCATAACTCGAAACGTAAAAGGCATCAAATAGGAGGAATTTGTGCGGCCACGGTAAGGCTCTGGCGTCAGATACGGCGCATCCGTTTCTACGAGGATGCGGCTCTTATCCAGCACGCTGAGTGCCTCACGCAGGCGTTCGTTGGCTTTGTATGTAACCGTGCCAGAGAAGCTCAGATACCAGCCGTGTTTATTGGCGAGCTCCGCCACTTCTTTATCCGCAGAGAAGGAGTGGAAGACGGTGCGCTCTGGTGCGCCGTCTTTGAGGAGGATATCGATAACATCCTCGTGGGCGTCGCGATCATGGATTTGTAAGGCGAGGTTCAGCTCTTTGGCCATGGCAATATGCGCACGGAAGGCCTCTCGCTGGGCTGTGCGGGCCTGCGGACCGGTGCGGAAGTAGTCGAGACCTGTTTCGCCAATGGCTACCACATCGTCTGGGTTGTGCGTGGCGATGCGATACACGGTTGCGAGCGCATCGTCGATGGTCACGTCATGCCACGGCTGATAGTGAATGTCTAGTCCATCCGGCCCCACATCGCCGCGATGGCCGTGGAGCACGCTTTCGTTCGGGTGAATTGCTACCGCGGCTTTGAGGATGTCCGGATATTGCTTAGCGATATTCACAGCCCGCATGAGATTTGGCAACTCGCAGCCCACGTCAATCATGTGCGCCACACCTGTGCCCTGTGCCTTGCGAATCAGCTCCTCCACGGAGAAAACTGGCACGGGCGGCATATGGCGCTGCGCCGCCTGACTGCTCATGGAAATTGCGAAATCGACAACCGAGGCCACATGCGTGTGATTGTCGATAATCATGGATTCCAAAGCTTCCGGCGCAGGTGCCCAGGAGCGGTTGCGATGCTTTTTAGCCATACTGTAGTGTCACTTCCTCGCCACTCTTGCGGATGGTACACAATCATGGCGTGATGTTTAATGACTGCGCGTAGCAGTCGTTAGCGATAGTTCTGAGTGATAGTTCTGTTGTAAGTGGTTCGTGGGTGAGACGCACAGTGCCTAGCTTCCAGCGAATGTGGAAGATCGAAGATCATAATGCTGACAGAAAAGAGAAAGCCCGAGCGAAAAACTCGGGCTAGAAGAGAAAGAGAAGAGAGGTTCAATTATCAGTGTTACCTGCCAGCCTTTCAGCTGATAACTTATATATAACACCCGGTTTCTGAGCCGAATGTGGAAAAAGTCTTAGGATAAGCTGAGAATTTTGTAAAGAAATTGTAAACAATCACCTGTGAACTCTTCTGCTCGCATCTCTTTTCAATTATTTCTCTGCGGTATCTGCATTCTTAGTCTTTTTGCAGCTTTGCCTTTTCTGCTTCTAAACGGGCCATTTCTTTGCTCTTACGCTCATCCAGCTCTGTTTGGAAACGCTCGAGCTCCTCTTCCACAGCTTCCACAGGAATCTTTTGGAAGATTGGGCTTGGTTTCGCAATCTTTGTACCGGCGACGAGCTTTTCACGTTGCCATGGGTGCACATTTACGCCCAGCTTGTAATCGCCCGTAATAATTGGGTAGCTGAAGTCTGGATTATCCAAATCCGTCACCTCTTCAATGCGTGGCAATGGCGAGAATTCGCCCTCACCACCCATGGTTTCCCAGACCTTCTGAGCCGAATGAGGCAAGTATGGAGAAAGTAGCACATTGATATCCATAACGGCCTGAGCAGCCGTGTACAAAACGGCGGCCAAACGTGCAGGATTATCCTTAATCTTCCATGGCTCTGTGGCAGAGATGTACTTGTTCACTTCTGCGGCTACGCGCATGGCTTCGTTCAAACCAGCCTTTTGGTGGTGCTGGCTAATCAAATCGCCCACAGTATCGAAGGCTTGAAGTGTAGTCTCCAAAAGTGTGCGATCCTGCTCGGTTAGCTGATCTTCGCTAACTTGTGGAATTTCGCCGAAATTCTTGTGCAGCAAAGTGGCTACGCGATTGACAAGATTGCCCCATCCGGACACGAGTTCGTCGTTGTTATGACGCACAAATTCTGCCCAGGTGAAGTCTGAATCGGAGGTTTCAGGGCCCGCCACGGAAATGTAGTACCGCACGGCATCCACCTGATAGCGCTCCAAAATATCCTTCACATAAATCACGATGCCGCGTGAGGAGCTGAACTTGCGTCCTTCCATAGAAAGGAATTCAGAAGACACCACTTCCGTAGGCAAATTCAAAGTGCCCATATCGCCTGGCTCGCCACCCTTGGAGCCTGCGCCGTTGTAGCCGAGCATCTCTGATGGCCAAATCTGGGAATGGAAGGTGATGTTATCTTTACCCATAAAGTAATAGCTCAACGCTTCTGGGTCGTTCCACCACTTGCGCCATGCATCGTCGTCACCACTGCGACGTGCCCATTCGATGGATGCGCTCAAATAGCCAATCACCGCATCGAACCACACGTACAGCTTCTTATTTGGATTATCGATCCAATCTGCCACCGGCACAGGGATACCCCAGTCGATATCGCGCGTAATGGCGCGAGGTTTCACCTCGTTAAACAAGCCGATGGAGAAGTTAATGACGTTGGTACGCCAGCCCTTGCGTGACTTCAACCATTCCAAGTTTGCTTCTGCTAGTGCTGGCAAATCGAGGAAGAAGTGCTCTGTTTCCTCAAAACGTGGCGTTTCACCGTTGATTTTAGATACAGGATTCTTCAAATCGATAGGATCGAGCTCATTACCGCAGTTATCGCACTGATCACCGCGCGCGCCGTCATATCCACAAATTGGGCAAGTGCCCTCGATATAACGGTCCGGAAGCGTACGCCCCGTAGATGGCGAAATTGCCACCATTTGAGTGCCCTTGTAAATATAACCGTTGTCAAGGCACTGCTTAAACATATCCTGCACCACAAGTTCATGATTTTTCGTGGTGGTGCGTGTAAAAAGATCGTAACTCAGTCCCAGATTGCACAAATCCTGTGAAATGACACGATTGTAGCGGTTTGAAAGCTCTTGTGCGCTTACGCCTTCTGCATCGGCCTGCACCAAAATTGGGGTACCATGCTCATCCGTACCCGAAACCATCAATACATCGTTGCCCTTCATACGTTCAAAACGCGCATACACATCCGAAGGAACACCGAAACCTGCCACATGGCCAATGTGGCGAGGGCCGTTGGCATACGGCCAAGCTACTGCTACTAATACATGACTCATGCTGTCGATTATCTCTAATTGAGCCGACATTAACCCTTCTTCACACCCACGGTATTTTTTCACATTCGTCCACATATCCACCCTGTGGACGAATGTGAAAACACATGAGATTATCAACAATTCTCCAGTTATCCACAAAAATGCGGATTCGGTTTTCGTCTTTGAACGGCCTTGCTATAGCCTGACCCTCATGAGTAATTCAACGACAACGACGCCGGATCTGGAACCAAATCCAACCCCGATACCAACCCCGACACCTGCAATGGCTCCCCGCGCCCTGCCCGAGCAGGATTCTGATTTTGTTAACCTCAAATCATCTATGTCCGCGCACGTGTACCATCAACGCATTGCGCGCACTGATGCAAGTTTCCAAGCAACACTTGAGCATCCCCTCCACCACGTGAGCGACTTTCCAGGACCCATGTGTTTGAGGAGGTTGAAGGACAATAATACACTTACCGAGCTGGATGCCAGCACCTATTTTTCCACGCGTTTTCTAGCCTCCAGTCATACGCGTGCGCATGTGGCGCGCGATATTATGCCACACGGAGCTATCGCTTCAGGTTTTTTGGCTGCGTGGATTTGGTTGGGCGGCGAATTTCCACGACATATCGATGTGGCGCGCGATAACCATTATCATTCCATTCTTTTTGGGCGAAAAGTGCGCTCAACATCACGGCAAATCCACAGCTCTTTTATCGCGGAATTTCCCCAGCTTTTAGTCACCACGCCTGAACGCACCGCCTGCGATCTTGCCTGCAGCGAAGATGCTCGCTTTCGCCCGCATCTTATCAGTGCCATGATTTTGGAATTAGCAACGAACTATGATTTCGGCGAGCGCGATTGTATAGAAGTCATGCGTGTGAATACGCGCCAACCGCGGTATACGGCAGGTATGAATTTGATTTTACGCACTTTTGCCTCGCAGAATGCACCGCCACAAACTCAGCCACAGCAACACGAAGAGGACAATGCCGATCCCAGTAAAGCCTCGTCAAGAACGCAACGACAAGGATAGCCATGTCTGAATACTTTTATGCCTCTTCACCGTGCCCACATCCCTACCCGGGCAGTCCACCGCCCGCAGCGCCACTTCACCTTACGCCGCTCATTGCAACGAATCCTCACACGAATCCGCAGATTTTATGGTATATCGCCGAGCATTGTCCGGATCTGAGATACTGGCTCATCGCCAATCTCCGCGCCTCGCCCGAACTACTAGAATGCGTGTCTCAAGCAGGAGGTCCTCGAGTGAAGGAAAGTTTTGAAATATTGTTTGGAGACAGCGTAGCAGAGCACACCGTATAGCTCGCCAGACGGCACAAGTTGAAAGGCGGGCATCTAGTTTACTGAGCCTTCATATCCAAAACATGCGCATACACGTCTTTGCGGGATACGAAGGAACCATCCGGCAAAGGATGCTCCTTCACGACCTGCGCGATAGCATCCTTGATGCGCATGCCCTCACGCTCAGACACCTCCAGGGAAATCTGTGCCAGATCATCGATGCCAAGCACGGTATTTCCCGCAGCTTCTATGGCTTCTTCCTCTGTCGCCCCTTCAATCACCAGCACAATCTCACCACGAGGAGGTTTATTGATTACACCCTCACGAATCGCATGAACACTACCCCTGCGAATCTCTTCAAAGTCCTTAGTGAGTTCCCTTGCCAATGCCATGCGACGATTTTCGCCAAAAACAGCTTCCATGTCATCCATGGTTTCTGCAATGCGATGCGGCGTTTCATAGAAAACAATGGTGCGCATTTCAGCAGCTAAGGAGCGGAAACGTTTCATACGGTCCGAATGCTTGCGCGGCACGAAACCCTCATAGCAGAAACGATCCGTAGGCAGACCCGACAAAGCTAGTGCATCCAACACTGCAGAAGGCCCTGGCGCACAGGTCACAGGCAACTCGCGCTCAATTGCTCGACGCACAATCGCAAGACCTGGATCGTTAATCGTAGGCATACCCGCATCGGATACCACGAGCACCGTGGCCCCGTTCTCCACCTCATCGAGCAAACCGTCTGCTTTCCCACGCTCGTTGTGATCGTGGTAAGCGACCACGTGACCGTTCACATGCACATCCAGCCGGCGCGCGAGGTCATACAAACGGCGTGTATCTTCTGCTGCCACGATATCCGCAGAAGACAGCAACGACACCAAACGTGCTGAGGCATCCGCCGTATTTCCGATAGGTGTTGCTGCGAGGATAACCGTTCCCTGAAGTGTGCTCATACTTTTAGAGTACCCAAGCTCTATGAAAACTTCGGTACTCTCGTCAACGGTGTTGCTACGCGAATCCTCATCTTCGCCGCGGCGCTTTCCTGTGATTTTACACAAATTCGCGCGTTTTTTATGGAGGTAATCTATAAAGTTACAAAAGTTCTGACAGGTTTTTATGTGGAAAATGTTGATGTTAATTCATTCTTATGGAGTGAGCGCAGATTCTCATTACACTTAGAAGGGTTTGTTAGCAATATGTGTCACCCAGGAGAATCATGGGCATTATTAATTTCTTCATCGAGCTTCTTAAAAATCCACGCGGAGCTATCGCAGGTTGGATTGCAATGGGATTAGCTCCAACGTATGCATTTATCTTCCTCATCATCTTTGTGGAAACCGGTGTGGTCTTCATGCCATTCTTGCCTGGCGATTCCTTGCTTTTTGCTGCTGGATATTTCGCAGCAGAACCAAGCTCTGGTATGAGCTTAGCTGTGTTGTTGCCTATTGTGTGGACCGCCCCAATTATCGGCGATCAGTGCAATTACTTCATCGGTCACTTCTTCGGTCGCAAGATTGTCGATTCGGGTAAGGTCAAGGCAATGACTCCAGAACGCATCGAAAAAACAGAAGCCATGATTGAAAAGTGGGGACCTCTGGCTGTGTTCTTGGGACGATTCTTCCCATTCATTCGTACCTTCATGCCATTTATCTCGGGGCTTTCCGGCATGAGCTGGCGTCGTTTCACGCCGTTTAGCGTGCTCGGTGGTCTGGTATGGAGCTCTTTGTTTACGCTGCTCGGATACTTCTTTGGCGGCATTCCATTCGTTCAAAAGAACTTCGAGCTTGTTATCGTAGCAATCTTGCTCGTGTCGTTGGCTCCTACAATTGTGGCGGCCATTCGGGGCCTTATCAATCGTAAGAAGAAGGCACAAACCGTGGAAGCTGCTGCTGAGGAATCTGAGACTTCTCAGACAGACGAACAGTAAGATTTTTCCGACACGGTACACGTGCATCTTGCTTTGGTCCAGTGTGCGTATACAATTAAACACGCTAGACCTTGGGGCTATAGCGCAGTTGGTAGCGCGTTTCGTTCGCATCGAAAAGGTCGGGGGTTCGACTCCCCCTAGCTCCACCAAAAGAGGAAGCGTCGAACTCTTCTTTTACAAGAATGAGTTCGCGCTTGTTTATAGATTCGGGGGTACCCGGTAAGGGTGCTCCCGTTTCGGCTGTCATCATGTGGACGCCATATTTGGCGTTTTAAGACGTTTTAAGCCCTTCAGGATACTTCGTGTACCCTGAAGGGCTTTTTCGTGCCTTAAGACGGCTCTGAGAGCGTCAGACGGAGCGCAGGTGTGCATCTCGCTGCCGCTCGATGCTGGGGATGGTCGCCCTGCGGGCGGCGGTTGGATGTGGGTGGACGTACAGAAGGGATGCGGCATGGGCCCATTCATTAAAGCCTATTAACGTATAGAAGGTTTGTTCCAGTTTTGAAATTCGATTTTATGCTCATTTATGAGGGTTTTTCCTGAAAATGTCCCATTTGTTCCAGTTGTTCCAATTATTGTCAAACCTAAAGCGCGGAAAAAAGAATACAGGAAGGGGTTTCTATATATGTATTTATATATAGAGGACTTGTTGAAAACTGGAACAATTGGAACAAACGACCATAAAGCCTGGTAAACACGGGAAAATCCTGTTCCAATTTGAAAAACGGAGTTGGAACAAGATTCAGCGAATCGCGCAAAGACGCAGGTAAACACGGAAAAATCTTGTTCCAACTTTTTTAGAACAAACTGGAACAGACCCCGCAATCCTTGGCGTACGTCCTCTTCCCCCGCCGATGCGTTCGGGGCGCGGGCAGAAGATTATTTGAACCGATTTCTGCCCATATATGAGCGGAAATAGGCTCTGACCTGCGGTGACGGGAAAATTGATATTGCTTTAATTGCCCTAATGGCGTATTATGAATACATAAAGATGAATGGCTCAGCACCCGTCCCGTCCTTGATGCGGGGTTGCTATCGGGAATAGGAGCCGAGCGCTCGGTCGAATAGGCCGTGCGTCACGGGCGAAACAACGAACACGAAGCTCCCGTGGAAACCGAGATAGACAAGGCTTTGCGCCTCTGTCCTTCTTTGGTTTCCACGGGAGCTTTTTTTGTTTCGCGAAAAGGACTTTGAGCATGGAGGTGGCTGGTTATGGCTAAAGGAAAGAAGCAGGTAAAAGAGGTAAATCCTTCTTACATGACGACGCGCGAGGTGGCGGCGTTCCTCGGTTTGAGCGCGGGGACGCTCTGCGTCTGGCGCTCTCAGGGCAAGGGTCCGAGTTACTACAAGGTCGGAAACGCGGTTCGCTACAAGATTGACGACGTTGAGGCGTGGAAGAACGCGAACGTGAAGCGCGTCGAGCTGACGAATTAAGGAGGTGAGAACATGAAGGCAAAAGAAAACCGCCCCGATGCCTGCGCAGCTTCCGGGACGGCCAAATCAATATATAAATATCTTAGCACAGATGCGCCTGATATTCAAGAGGAAAAGGGCTGGCTGTGCCTGCCCGAGGATTGTGCCGATATGGTGGCCTTTTGCGAAGAGCAGATCATCGCGTACGCCGCCCTGTCCTACCTTCAGGGCATCGACCCCGAGAACCCGCCCTCGCGCGACACGCTCAAGTTCGAGCTTCTGACGCTGACGAACCGCTGCATCGACGCGTACAACTTGGGCAAGCGCGACCCGAACGCAGGTCCCGGCGCGAAGTCGAAGGACGCCTACCCCGACCAGAAGCAGGGCGCGGAGCGTTACAAGCGCCTGTCGGGTCTCCATTTCTTGCAGATTGCCATTGTCCTGCGCGAGCTGCATCACGCTATCGGGATACCCTGCAACAGGGCTGACGACGACAATTTCGACATAGGCGTCTATCAGGAGAGCGGTCCTAACAAAGGGTGCTATGACACGACCGAAGAGGTCCTGACGCGCTTGATTCGCGGCTACAACATGGCAATCACCACGAAGGGCGTCACCGAGACGGTTGCCACCCTTCGCGACATCTGCGAGAAGAAGAGGGCATGCACGGACAAAGACCTCGTTGCCGTGAACAATGGCATCTATGACTACGGCAACAAGATTCTGATGGATTTTGACCCCGAGCTGGTCTTTCTGGCGAAATCGCTTCAAGGCGTCCCGCGACTTCATGGCGTGGTTCGAGGGTCTGGCCGGCGACCAGACGGTGGCCACGCTGCCCCAGTCCGAGGCGTTCGTTCAGGCGGGAGCCGCCGGCAAGTCCGTGGTCGAGTTCGACCGACGCGGCAAGGCTGCGAAGGCGACGCGCGAGCTGGTGGACACGGTGCGCAAGGCTGTAGGGTTACCGAGGGAGTAACCGCAGGTCAAAGCCGTGCTGCGTATGGACAAATGCATCTCTATGATGTATAAATGTATAAATATATAAATGATTAAAGGAGGTCGAGCAATGGCGAATATGTTCGAGAAATACGCTGCCGACCGCGAGGCCGAGCAGAAGAAGATAGAGAAGGCTGTCGTCGCCGACACGACTGCGGACGAGAAGCGCACCACCCTCTCACTGTCGCTCACTGTGAGCGATAAGAAGGCGCTCAAGATGATGGCTGCGGAGCGCGAGACGACGATTGCCGCAATCATCCACGAGTGGATTCAGGAGCATCTTGAGGGGGCGGATGAGTAGATGGCAAAGAATTTGACGGAGGATGCGGTGCGTGATTTGGCGCGTGATATCCTCGGGCTTGTAGATAGTGATATTGCACGTGCCGGTGTCGGTCAGCTTACGACGTTCAATCAGCTGGGGTTTGCGGGCGTGGCGGACAAGCCGGACGGCTGGTATCTGCCGAAGAACAAGGCAGACGTGGCGTTGGTGTTGGAGACGAAGGCGACACGCATTGCCCTTGGCAATGCACAGGTGGACGAGGTGCTGAAGAACGTCCGCATTGTGCAAACGCAGTACGAGAAGGTTGTTGGTGTTCTGTACAACGGCGAGGACGTGCGCGTGTTCAAGGCCGAGGAGGAAGTTAAGACGCCCGACAAATTACAGCACGTCGGCTATTACCTGTCGCTCTACACCGTCGACAGCATTGACAAGGAGCGCATTTACCAGCTGACGGCGCGTATCAACAACTGCCTGCACTTCGAGTTCGGCATCAAGAATCTATATCACCGCATGATTTTCACGGCATGCGCGTTGGTTGCCGAGCGTTACGGTGCGGGATTGAAGCGTCTGAAAGACCTTGGGTATGAGACGTTCCATACGGCGATTCACTCGACGCTTGCAAAATCATTGATAGCCAGTCGCAAACAGAATGCGAAGATTGACATCCTGCTGGAGGAATATTCCGACATCAAGATGAACACGACCGACAATCAGAAGGCAATCAATGACTTCATCGACTGGGTCGTCGAGATTTCCGAGTGCATCAACTCGAACGAGTGGCGCGGCGAAGACGTGATGGGCATCTTCTTCAACGAGTTCAACCGTTACAAGAAGAAGTCCGAGTCAGGACAGATATTCACGCCGGAACACATCACGGACTTCATGTACAAGATTCTCGAAGTGAACATGGACGACTGCATCTTGGACGCCACGTGCGGTTCCGGCGGCTTCCTCGTGAAGGCCATGGCGAACATGATTCGCGAGGCTGGCGGTATGGAGACGAAGAAGGCCGGAGAGATTAAGTCCAAGCAGCTCTACGGCATCGAGTTTGACCGCGAGATTTACGCGCTGGCGTGCGCGAACATGCTGATTCACAAGGACGGCAAGACGAACCTTGAAACAGATGGACGCCCGCACGGATGCAGCCAGCGAATGGATGCAGTCCAAGCCGATTACGAAGGTGCTGATGAACCCGCCGTACGAGAACAAGTACGGCTGCATGACCATCGTCGAGAACGTGCTGGACAGCGTTCCCACGCATACCCAGTGCGCGTTCATCCTGCCGGACAAGAAGCTGGAGAAGGCATCGAAGGCGCAGATGAAGCGCATTCTGAAGAACAACCGCCTGCGCAAGGTCATCAAGCTGCCGGAAGACTTGTTCTTCGGCGTGGGCGTGACCACGAGCATCTTCGTGTTCGAGGCGGGTGTCGCGCAGGATGGCAAGGAATTTTTCGCTTGCTATATGGAGTCCGATGGGTTGGCGACAGTCAAGAACAAGGGACGCCATGACGTCTACGGCAAGTGGTCGGCTATCGAGGCGCATTGGGTCGATGTGGTTGAGAAGCAGTCCGGCGACGATACGTGCCAGTGGGTCAACCCGGCCGAGCACCTGTCCTATCAGATGCCACAGAAGCCGTTCGAGATTTATGAGGAGGACTTCCGCAAGACGGCGATGGACTACCTGATGCTCCAGCAGGGTATCGACGCGAAGGAGCTCGGTGAGAAGCTGCTGGACACCGCGATGTATTCGAGCCGCGTGAGCGCCGACGGCGAGTCCGTGACCGTGACCATGCAGAAAGGTGGTGGCGGCGATGGCGAAGATTGATACAAGCGGGTGGAAGGAGTTCCGGGTCGGAGACTTGTTTGATTCGAAGACCGGCAGCTTCGATATTCGACCACAACATTTATCAGATGATGGCACGCTGGTCGTTTCTGCTGGGACGGCGAATAATGGAATTATCGGTAGGACCGAAGTGGACGTCGCTCCGATTTCGGGGAACACCATCACCGTCGATATGTTCGGCCATACGATTTTTCGTGATTATCCGTATACGATGGTCACGCACGCTCGCGTGTTTGCGTTGATTCCGAAAAATGTTGTTTCCAAGTCCGTTGGACAGTTCGTGGCGGGCGTGCTGAATCGACAGTTCTTGAATTATGCATACGACAACATGTGTAGTTTTCGAAAGGTCGAGAACGAGTTTATCAAACTCCCTGCAACGCCGTCCGGTGAGCCTGACTGGGTTTATATGGATGAATACATGTCGGCGGTCATGAGAGAGTCTGGGGCAAGCCTTGAGAGTCTGAGACAGACCGATGGAGAAAAACATGCGTTGAGTGTATCCGGGTGGCGGGAGTTCATCATCGGGGACTTATTCGAAAAGCTCCAGCTTGATGTCAAGAAAGAGGACTTCAACAAGACGTTCGATGTGTCTGAGGAACGTACAGAGGAGTTCAATCTTCCCCTTGTGAACGCCAAACATGGCAATAACGGCATCATGTATTACGGGCGCGAGGCCGATTTTGAAACCGCTGAGATGACGATTGATATTGTGCAGAACGGTGCTATCGCAACAGGCGATGTGTATGCGCAACCGCAGAGAACGGGTGTGCTATGGGATGCCTATCTGGTGAAGCCGAAAGCAAAGATTGATTCAGCGTTCACGTTGATGTTTCTTGCAACTGTGCTCGAAAAGGCAATCAAGGACAAGTTTAGCTATGACGATAAGTGTGTATGGGACAAAGCGAAGCTGTTGACTGTGACATTGCCGTGCACCAGTGATAACGAGCCTGATTGGGCGTATATGGACGAGTACATGCGGACTGTGATGGAACGCACTAAGTCCGATTTGCTCGCGATGCAGTCAATCAGCTAAATGTCGGATAGCCCGTCGCTATTTTGGGCGGCGGGCTAATTTCCAAAGGAGTGAACCATGAAAGCCTATAAGCAGAAATTACGGGAGGGGGTAAACCTATGGCACGTAAGAAGAAATTCGCGCCGAACGACAACAATCTTGCGATAGCGTACTATCGCTTCTCGTCCCACTCGCAGAACGACGCGAGCATGGACCAGCAGCGCGAGCTTGCCCACGACTGGGCGGATGCGCACGGCTTCAAAATCGTGCAGGAGTATGAGGACGCGGCAATATCCGGCACCACGGACGCACGACCGGGGTTCCAGCAGATGCTGTCGGAAGTCGCAAAATCCGTCCTCATACCCTCATCATGTGGAAGACCGACCGTCTGGGACGCGACAAATACGTTCTGGCGATGGCGAAGAAGAAAATCCGCGACGCGGGATGCGAGATTCACCTGTTGGCCGAGCACATCCCGACGGAGGGACCCGAAGGCGTCCTCATCGAGGGATTGATGGAGGCCATGGCGGAGTATTACAGCCGCCAGCTGTCGCAGAACATCCAGCGCGGCATGGACTACAACGCGCAGCACGCCCTGTACAACGGCCACAAGCTGTTCGGCTACAACGTGGACAGGTCCACGAAGAAGTACATCCCAGACCCGAACACAGCGCCGTTCGTGCAGTGGGCGTTCGGGGAATACGCATCGGGCAAGCCGCTGAAGACCATTGCCGAGGAGATGAACGCGCAGGGCCTGCGCACGCCGAGGAACGCGAAGTTCAGCGTGAACATGCTGAACAAGATGCTCAAGAACCGCGCCTACATCGGCGAGTATCACCACGGCGACATCGTGGTCGAGGGCGGAATGCCCGTCCTTGTCGACAAGGCGACTTTCGACAGGGCGCAAAGGCGGTTCGCCGAGAACAAGCGCAAGGGTTCCCAGCGGGCGCACGGCATGGACGAGAACGAGGCTCCGCGCTATTGGCTTACGGGCAAGCTCTATTGCGGTGAGTGCGGGAGCACCATGCAGGGCGTGTCCGGTACGAGCAAGACCGGACGGACGTATTACTACTACTATTGCTCCGCCCAGCGCAGGAAAGAGTCCCACCTGCACAAGGCCCGCAAGCGGGACTTAGAGGACATGGTGCTGTTCGCCCTGCACAACATCGTTGACGACGAGGAGAACGTGACGGCGCTCGCTCTGGATGCGGCGGAGTATTACGAGAAGAACCACAACGACACCGCATATCTCGAAGCGCTGGAAGCGAAGCGCAGGGAAGTGGAGAAAAGCCTTGCGAACCTCGTGAAGGTCATCGAGAAGGGCGTGGTCAGCGATACGGTGACGGAACGTCTCACGCAGCTCGAAGAGCAAAAGAGCGCCCTGAACGATGCCATAGAGACGGAAAACGTCCGCGTGTCGTTGTGCGAGGACAAGCACGGCATTCAGGCGTACTTCGACAAGTTCCTGCACGCTGACGTGAACGACCCGGGGATTCGAGACCAAGTGTTCGAGTATTTCGTGGACAAGGTCTATCTGTACGATGACAAGCTCGTCGTGAGCATGTGGTTCTCCGAGGACGACAAGCAGGAAATCACGTGGCGGGACTGGTTCTCGCTGGATGAGTATTGGACCGACGAATCCCCTTTTGTTAAAGGGGGAAGCGTTGAGTTCGACTGCTTCCCCCCCCCCTAGCTCCACGAGCAGGGTTTCAGGTAAATAACTTGAAACCTTTTTTCATGCCTGAAAGCCTTGTAATTCCTAGGTTTTCGGCGGTTCCGCGTAGGACAACTCATTGTGATTTTTCTCGGGCGGAATGCGCTTCTTAGTCGATTTATCTATGTTTTTTTGCAGATGGGACCATTTGCCAAAACCCGTAGGTTTGCCGATTTCGGACGCACCGTTCGATCTCTGATTTTCCAACGCTTTTCGCAGCTCAGAACGCTGCACAAAACAGGACGCCATTTACGATGGTCCCATCTGCAAAAACTCAGCGTAAATCCACCCACGAGTCGAGGAAAAATCCAGAACGCTATTCTGATTACAATTCACTCGATTCTGCCCCACATTATGTGATATTTTTGCAGGTCGACCCACCTGCACAACGCGCCCACGCATACCACCTCAAAAGCGCTTCGTAAAGCCTTGATTTAAGCCGATTCCAGATTGCCGCACATACACGCCGATCCACAACCATTTCGCATATGGTCCCATCTGCAAAAAACGCAGCACGTATTGCCCTTACACATCGATATTCTGAAATAAGCACAATTTATCAGGTACCTACCCCCCCCCCAAAAAAAAACACCAGAGAAGAGCGGAACAACATGAATGTCACCAGCAAGGCGACGGTTGGATAAGCAACAGTTAACTAGGCAATCGCAGATTTTAGGCATATCCACATTTCTTGGAGCTATCGCAGGTCTTATATCCGCCTTAGCCTTCATCGCGATGAAACAGCTCCAACACCTCCTATGGAACGGGCGCGATGGCTTCTGGGAAATTTTTCTCATCGTGTCAATCGGCGGCTGCATTATCGCCGCCCTGACGTGGCTGAAAGATTCACGCCTCGAACCAATCCCTGATCTACTCAAGCTGCCTGATGCGCACACGACCGCCCAGCCGGCTCACACAGACAGCGCCGATAAAGCCCAAGCCGTCGATATCAAACCGACCACCACTAACTACCCCCGGCAGACATGCGGTTTTCCGCACATACACGCTCCATTTTCCGTCAGCATCTCGCGCTAGCCTTCCTCATCGCCATCGTGTCCGTAGCTTTCGGCGGCGCAATTGGGCCCGAAGCTGGGCTGTTATCTATCGTGCCCCTGTGCGACACATTGATTTCTCTCCGTGCGGCTCAAACACAAGCACAGTTCGACGAGATGAATGAAAGCACGCAAGCCGCTGCACTGGCGGGATTGTATGGCTCTGCGCCGGGTGCCGTCCTGTATACTTCGAAACAATCCGGCACACACAAATTGTCCACCAAGATATCCACATGGACGGCAGCCATTAGCGGCTTCCTCACCTTCTGGCTATTGCTCAAATTGTCCTCTGTCAGTTCGCACCCAATTGACTTGCCCGCCGTTCCTGAGCCCAGCGTCAAGCAGTTTGTCCTTAGTGCACTTGCTGCTTTGGTCGCTTGCGCGATGGCCACGCTCTATCTTCTTGTACGTCACGCATTAGGCCGTTTGACTGCTTACGTCCAGCATCCACATCTGCCGGTTTGGCTGATTATGATTGGCTCTGCCGTGCTCGGACTGCTTCTTGCCGCGATTCCTGTTTTGCGATTCTTCGGCCACGAGTCCGTAGGCTTGCTCCCTAACCTTGTGCAGAGCAAACCAGCAGGATTCTTCTTGGTGCTGACCCTGATGAAAATTCTGGCAACTACATTGTCGGTTCGTGTAGGCTGGCTCGGCGGCGAATTCTTCCGCCTTAGCGTTTATCGGCGCCCTTTCGTGCACGGCCGTGTCAGCGCTTATTCCAGGCATGAGCGTGACGCTCGCCATCATTGCCGGCATCACCGCCGCTACGCCAGTAGGACTCAACAAATCACTTGTCGCCCTGCTTATTGCTTCGCTGATTTTCTCCTATGCGATTCCCGTGGTATTCCTTGCCAGTGTCCTCGCCATCATCTGCCTGGGCCTTCTTCCACGGTGGCTGACAAACGCCGGACATGGTTAGCACAAGAGCACCGAAAGCGTCATGCGCCGGTAAAATCTCACATCAATGCAATTTTTTGCATAACGGACCATCGGCAAACTCAATACGCAACAAGGCTTAGAGCGTGCACCTCTCTAAGCCTTGTTTTAAGCCAAAAATTCTGTTTTACCTGCGCGTAAAAAATGAGAGCAATACCTTGGATAGTCCAATCTGCAAAAAAATGCGAGAAAAACGCGACACCTCCGCAGGCTAAACCGCCTCAACCGCTAAAACAGACACAACCAAAACCGTCTAAAGCGTGAAACCCCACAGAGCCCAAAAGCCGCAGCACACTACCGCGCCATAAAGCCCTGCACATCCTCAAGCCCCAAGCCCTCAAAGTTCTCGATGAAATGCTTGGCCAACCCCAGCTCTCGCGCATCGATACTCGAGTAGCCCGTGACGGACACCCACGAGGCTCCGCTCGCACCCGCCGCCGTCAGCCCCGGCACCGAATCCTCAAAGATCAAGCAGTCCTCGATCTTTACACCCATATGGCGCGCCGCATACAAGTATGGTTCCGGACTCGGCTTGTGCTCCACATCCGTGTCGTCGCTCACAAAGCCCACAAATGCACCCTCCGGCGCCTGTGCCACCACGTTTTTCGCCAATTTTTCCGGCGAACTTGTGACCACCATTTGAGGAATTCCAGCATCGCGCAGCATTCCCACAAATTCGTACACGCCCGCCGTCCATGGAAGCACCTCTACTTCCTTACGATACACGTACTCCACCATGAATTGTGCGATTTCCTCCACGCTTTTATCGGTGACGCCCGAGCTGATCATATATTCGGCCACAAAAGTCAGTGAATTTCCCTGCAATTTAGCAGCAATATCGTAATTCCATTCCTGTCCTGCAGAATTCAGCAGCACCTTCTCACTTTCAGCCCAATAAGGCTCTGAATTAATAAGCGTTCCATCTAGATCCCACATGACTGCTGCTGGCAATTGTTGTGCTACCACGCTACGTTCCCCTTCCGCTTTGCTTCCTTGCGTTATGCGCTTATGATTATTTTTTCATTTATCGTCAAGATGTGAATGATTATGAATCATGAAAAAAATTTTTGTTTCCTTGAAATTTTCCGCCTTAAACGATATTACTGGATGCGCTCTATGTAAGATACTAAACTTTTTATAGTGCTAGGTTTGTTTAATTCCCGTTAAGCATGACTGAGGCTAAGCAACTCACCGGAGTTCAGGCTCTCGAAAACTAGCACAGAAAACTTTAGACTTCACAATTGGAGAATATTATGGCAAAGATTCTTATGGTGGTAGCTTCCCAGCGCAAGAATGGTTTTAACGCTCAGCTCGCACAGAAGATCACCGATACCATCGGCGACCGTGCAGAAGTTTCTTTCTTCGACATTTCCCAGGTACCATTCGTGAACCAGGACATCGAATTCCCAGCCCCTGAAGGCGTAACCGCAGCTCGTGAAGCTTTCAAGGCTGCTGATGGCGTCTGGATCGTTTCCCCTGTATATAACAACAGCTACCCTGCACAAGTGAAGAATCTGTTGGACTAGATTTCTCGTCCAGTTGTCGATGGCGACCGCAGCACCAGCGTGTCCAACGGCACGAAGATCACCTTCTCCTCCGCCACTTCTGGAGAAAACTACTCCACTAACATGTTCCGCGATGTCGTAGCTTTGGCTAACTTCATCGGTATGGACGTCATGGATGACCCTATGCTTGCTCACATTCTCGGCAACGAATGGGCTACCGGAACCGTGGAAATCAGCGCAGATGAGCAGACTCAGATTGACGCACAGGTGGATGCATTCTTGAAGAAGATTGCCGAGTAATTTATTCTTCCCTTCCAAACAGAAAGGTGTGGAAACAGCTTAATTTCTGCTGTTGTCACACCTTTTTCTTGCAGTTTTGCCGAAAGACTTATACCGCATAAAATGAGGAGTCGCGCAGAGCACAACTCCTCACCGACTGTGCGAAGAAGCACCATAAGCTATGGACGCACAAGCACCTTAATGGCCTTGCGCTCATCCATTGCCTTGTAACCTTCCGCAATGTCATCCAAATCCACAGTCTTCGTAAAGACCTTACCTGGGTGAATCTTGCCATCGAAGATGAGATGGATGAGTTCTGGCAGATACTTACGTACTGGAGCTGGGCCACCCATGAGGTGCACTTCACTGAAGAAGAGCTGCCCGCCATCGAGCTGCACGCCGTGAGATACGCCGACATAGCCCACATATCCGCCTGGTCGGCAGCATGCGATGGCCTGCATCATGGACTCCTGCGTACCCACAGCTTCTACGACGCCATCCGCGCCGACGCCGTTGGTGAGCTCCTTAATCTTTGCCACACCCGCTTCACCGCGTTCTTCGACGATATCGGTTGCACCAAATTCCTTGGCCAAAGCCTGACGATCCGCATGACGGCTCATGGCAATAATGCGAGAAGCACCCAGCTGCTTAGCAGCCAAAACCGCACTCAAGCCCACAGCGCCATCGCCTACGACGACGATGGTCTTGCCCGGACGAGCCTTCGCTTCATCCGCCGCAAACCAACCCGTGCCCAAAACATCAGAAGCCGCTGTCAAATCCACAATCTGCTCCTGCGTTGGCACGCCCGGCGTTGCCACCAACGTACCGTCCGCCAATGGCACACGCAAATACTGAGCCTGAGCTTCGCCTACGAAACCACCGTGCATGCATCGGCTCGGATAGCCCGCCTCACATACCGCACAGGTGCCATCGGACAAACAGAAGCTACCGACCACATAATCACCGGGCTTTACGGACGTTACATCCGCACCTACTTCCTCCACTACGCCCACATACTCGTGGCCCATACGACGAGGTTCAGTCTGCTCGCCTTCCAGTCCACGCCATGACCACAAATCTGATCCACACACACAGGTTGACACCATCTTGATGACGGCATCCGTTGGTTCTTGAATGTTTGGACGCTCCACTTCTTCAACGCGAACATCGCCCGGATCGTACATGAAAGTTGCTTTCATCTTTGCCATTTTCGATTTCCTTCACTGTTCCTTTGAAAATGTTTTGCATTAATTTAACAAATGTATGAAATCCAAACTTAATTAAATACTATTGAAAAAGTACATATTTTGAACTCAATACACCCGTTGTCCCTTCTAATTTTATCTGTAGATGACAAAAAGAGAATCAAAAGTTCTCACCCTTTTTGAAATTGGATATTTCTTTTCAGGAAGACTAAAATTGTTTAATATAGGCGACTTTTAAGGTAGCCTGCAAAAGCCGCTTATACAGTTCAGAGAGGGGGTAAAACATGACTACAGCAAAATCTTGGATGCAACGCTTAACAGACTCAGATGCAGCCTTTGTTAAGAACTTTGTTCTTGCGTCTGGATCATTAAAGCAAATGAGCGAGTTGTACCAGGTTTCTTACCCTACTTTGCGCGGACGTCTAAATCGACTCATAGAAAAGATCCGCGTATATGACAGCGATGCCGAAGATGTTTTCATTTTGACAATTAATGCTTTAACTGTTGAAAAGAAAATTGATGCGGAAACCGCTCGACTGCTTGTTGATAGGTATTATCAGCAGGCTGGCAAGTCAGGTAAAAGTAACTCATGAATTCCCTTTCGGCTAGCGTACTAAAGATGGTAAGCCACTTGCGCTAGCCGATTTCACGATTTAGGTGACTCTCGCGGACAACGTAGTTCAGCATGCTCACCTCAGCCGGTCTCGGTACACCTCAGTTCGTCCGGCATAGAGCAGAAAGTCCTCCTTCAACACCACCCTTACCGCTCTATGCGCACGAAAACATCCGTAACTCAATTTTGTTTTCTCTACGAGATATCAACGAAAATTCAGGGCGAGTTTTCACTATCTTTGTTAAACTAAAAACTATATTTACCCTTTTCACACCCTACGCAATCGTTCGCAATGAAATACGGACGGTGGCACTGCTATGCCCAAAAGTCCGCGTCTCGATGTGAGAGATAGCAGATGCGAACCGCACATCGCATGTGTGGACCTTAGTAATGGCATCCATACCACCGCTAGAGGGGCGTGAAGGGCTGTTTGAGGAGGAAGAAAGGAGCATGATGGCAAAAAAATCGACAACAACTGTAGCTGCTGATGGACGTGAGAATCTATCCGCTCGTGAGCGCGCGGCTTTAGAGCAGGCCGAGCTGACGATGCAGCAGTTAGAAGATAATACGGGATATGGCGATGGAGATGGTTCCGTTCGCGATTATTTTATCCTGTTTAAAAGTCTGCGTTCGTTTAAACCGGCAGCAATTCTTACACCTATTTTGGTGGCAATCGAGGCACTTTTTGAGGTGCTAATTCCAACCTTGATGGCGTATCTCATCGACCAAGGCTTGAGCCAAGGAAATATTAGCAATGTATGGAAATGGGGAGGCATTTTGCTGGTCGTTTCCCTTTCTTCGTTGGCGGCTGGTATCGGCGCTGGTCATTTTGCGGCACGCGTAGCAACTGGATTGTCAAGGAATTTGCGCCATGACCTGTTTAAGAAGGTGCAAGGCTTTTCCTTTACTAATATTGACCGCTTTTCATCCGGCTCGTTGGTAACGCGTTTGACCACGGATGTGACAAATGTGCAGAACTCGTTCCAGATGTTGATTCGTGTGGCATTCCGTGCCCCGTTGATGATCGTCTTCGCATGGCTTTTTACCTTCCGCACAAGCCCGAGTATTTCCTTAATTTATTTGATTTTGATTCCGCTTGCGGGTGGCGCTTTGATTTGGATTGCCGCAACTGTGCATCCTATTTTCGTAAGGGTTTTCCGCATTTATGATCGTCTGAATTCAAATGTGGAGGAAAACTTGCTGGGCGTGCGCGTGGTGAAGTCCTTCACACGTGAAGATCATGAGAATACGAAATTCCAGCACATTTCTCAAACCATTTACAAGTTCTTTGTCAAGGCTGAAATGCGTTTAACCTTCTTCAACCCTGTGCTCACGGGTTCGATTTATGTGGCAATGCTGGCTCTCAGCTGGATGGCTGCTCACCAAATCGTAGCTTCGGGCAATAATCCGGCACTGGGCTTGACGACGGGTGATTTGACATCGCTGATTACCTACACCATGCAGATCATGATGGCTTTGATGATGATTTCCTTCATCTTTATCATGATTATTATTTCGCGCGCATCGGCCAGCCGTATTGCTGCAGTATTGACCGAGGAATCCACAGTAACTACTCCAGACAATGCTTTGACGGAGGTGGCTGATGGTTCTGTACAGTTTAAGGATGTATCTTTTAGGTACTCTGACGACTCTGAAAAGGACGTACTCTCCCACATTGATATCAGCATTCCTTCCGGTTCTACTGTAGGCATCGTGGGTGGTACGGGCTCGGCAAAGTCCTCTTTAGTGCAGCTGATTCCACGTCTGTACGATGCTACGGAGGGGTCCGTGCGCATTGGTGGGCGCGATGTGCGCAACTATGATCTCGATGTCCTGCGCAATGAAGTGGGTATGGTTTTGCAGAAGAATATCCTCTTTAGCGGCACTATTGCGGAGAATTTGCGATGGGGAAATCCTGAAGCTACCGATGAGGAGCTGCGTCACGCCGCACACTTGGCCAGTGCCGATGAATTCATCGAGCAATTGCCAAATGGCTATGATTCGCGCGTAGAGCAAGGCGGCGCCAACTTCTCCGGCGGTCAAAGGCAACGTTTGTGCATTGCGCGTGCATTGCTCAAGAAACCAAAGGTTTTGATTTTGGATGATTCGACGTCTGCGGTGGATACCAAAACAGATGCCAGCATCCGTGCGGCTTTTGCCAGCGAAATTCCGGATACAACCAAAATTATTATCGCGCAGCGCATTAGCTCGGTGCAGCATGCAGATCAGATTATCGTCATGAACAACGGGCAAATTATGGACCACGGCACTCATGATGAGTTGATGGAAAGCTGTGAAGAGTACCGTTCTATTGCCTTATCACAGTCAAAGGGAGGTGCAATCGATGAGTAATACACATGAAAAAGATGAAAAGCGTAAGGACAGCGTCAATCCAGGCACGTTGAAACGCCTACTGAAGACGCTTTTTGAAGGCAATACGCGCCCTTTGTTTGTAGTGATTGTATGTATTGTTATTACCGCTGTAGCAAATGCTGCAATGGCATTGTTTGTGCGCGCTTTAATCGATCAGTACATTTTGCCATTAGTAAGCGCCGTCAATCCTAACTTTGCGCCGCTGGCACAAATCTTGGGCGTTATGGCAGTGGTCTTTGCTGCAGGCGTGATAGCAAATCTTATTTATGCCCGACTTCTCGTCAAAATCGAGCAGTCTACACTGAAAAAGCTGCGTGACGAAATGTTTGAGCATATGCAAAAATTACCTATTCGTTTCTTTGACACGCATCAGCACGGCGACATGATGAGCTACTATACGAACGATACGGATGTGTTGCGCCAGGCTATTTCCCAGTCCTTGCCGGCTATATTCTCCTCATCGATTTCTATGCTTGCTGCCTTGGTGGCCATGTTTATCTTAAGCGTGCCCTTTGCATTAGGCGTTATCGCATACACGGCTATCGTTTTTATCGTCATCCGTTATCTAGCCACGACCTCTGGCCACTTCTTTGTCAAGCAGCAAAAGGCCTTGGGCGATATCAACGGTTTCATCGAGGAAGCTATTAATGGCCAGAAAGTTATTAAGGTCTTCACGCATGAAGAGGCTTCGCAAAAACAGTTTGACGAGCAAAATGAGAAGCTTTTCAATTCTTCGTATACCGCAAATACCTACGGTAATATCACCATGCCTGTGGTAGGCAATCTCGGATATTTGCTCTACGTGTTGATAGCTTTGGTGGGCGCTTATGCCAGCTTAAATGGCTTTGCGAACTTCGGTTTAGGTGGAGCATCCGCCTTGACCATTGGCACTCTGATTTCCTTCCTCACCTTGTCGCGCAGCTTTATCAACCCTATTGCTCAGATTTCTAACGAATTCACCATGGTCATGCTGGCTTTGGCTGGTGCTTCGCGCATCTTCAGTCTGCTGGATGAACCGGTGGAAGAAGATCATGGCACGGTTACGCTGGTCAATGCGATGGTGGCAGATGATGGCACTCTGACGGAAACCTCGCGCTACACTAATGTGTGGGCATGGAAGGTGCCAGAAGGCATCGAAGTGCGCGAAGATGTGGCAGAAGTCACCGTGGCTCCTTCAAAGCAAAGCGCACAAGCTCTGGGCGTGGACGATGCACATTCTTCTGCGGTGTCTGCCCTAGCACACAGCATCTCTACCCAGCACCCTGTCAGCCGCCCAGAAACTGGCGCAGGCGTGTACACGCGTTTGCGCGGCGATATCCGCTTTACCAATGTGGACTTCAGCTACAATCCGGATCGTGAGATTTTGCATGACATTACGTTGTATGCAAAGCCAGGCCAGAAAGTGGCTCTGGTGGGCGCAACCGGTGCAGGCAAGACCACGATTACAAATTTGGTGAATCGCTTCTATGACATTCGCTCGGGCCAGATTTTGTATGATGGCATCGATATTTCGAATATCAATAAGAAAGATTTGCGTCAAAGCTTGGGCGTAGTTCTACAGGATGTGAACCTCTTTACGGGCACGGTCATGGACAATATCCGTTATGGTCGCCTCGACGCTACGGATGATGAGTGCATTCGCGCCGCAAAGTTGGCCAATGCTGATGGATTTATCCGCATGTTGCCTCACGGTTATGACACCATTATCACCGGTGATGGTAGCGGTCTGTCCCAAGGTCAGCGTCAGCTCATTTCCATTGCGCGTGCAGCCGTGGCCGATCCTCCTGTGATGATCCTCGATGAGGCGACCTCGTCGATTGATACGCGTACGGAGGAAATCGTGCAGGCGGGTATGGATGCGTTAATGGAAGGTCGCACCGTCTTTGTTATCGCACACCGACTGTCTACTGTGCGCAATTCGGATGTGATTATGGTGATGGATCACGGTCGCATTATTGAGCGCGGAAATCACGACCAGCTCATTGCTCAGAAGGGTCAGTACTACCAGTTGTATACGGGCGCATTTGAGCTTGAGTAAGCTTCAGTAGCGCACAGGGCTGGACGGTGTTTCCCATCGTTCAGCCCTGTGTTCTCGTCTCAAGCAACGTAAAACCCGCCTGCAGTCAACGCTGAAGGCGGGTTTATTATATGGAATTATCTCAATTATTCCTCAAATAATTATTCCTCAATCAAGGAGTAGCGTACAGACAGCACCGCCACATACGCCACGCAGATGGCGATAACGATGATGCCGCCGACTTGGCCCATGACATCGGCTGCCACACCCACAATTGGCGGGATAATTGCGCCGCCGACAAGACCCATAATCATCAAACCCGAAATTTCGTTTTGGCGATCCGGCAAGTTGTTAAGTGCACGTCCGAGAGCAATACCGAAAACATTGACGTTTCCAAAGCCCGCCAAGAAGGTTGCGGTCCAGAAGGCCCACAGTGGAGGGTTGGACGTGCTCAACGTGAAGAAGAAGTAGAGCACTACAGAAAGTGTCATAGACAAAGCGCTGATGCGCAAACCCGCCTTGGAGCTCATCTTCTGCAAAGCCACACCGCCTGCAAAGCTAGCAATCATACGACCTGCAAAATACACCATTGCGGCACCAGTTGCGATGCTCAGCTCAATATCCGTGTGCTCCATCAAAATACGTGGAGCCTGCGTATTAACGCCCACATCGATACCCGCATGAGCCACGATTGCAAGGAAGCACAACAGCACCGTGCGATCCTTCAACAGCTTGACGACAGCCCCGATGCTGGTCTTTCCTGTAGTAACTGGAGGCTCCTCAATCTGATCGAATTGCAAAGCAAAGGCACCAATGACGGCGATGACGAGGCAGACAGCGTACACGCCCCACCACATGCCAAACTGGATAGCCATCCATGCAGCCACATAAGGAGCCGCCAGAGAGCCGATAGCCTTCACAAATTGGCCGATGGAAATCATGGATGCCAAGCGGTCACCGCGTGCAAAAATAGCCATCAACGGATTCAGGGATACCTGCATCAGTGCATTACCCACGCCAAACAGGCAGAAAGAAATAACGAGTAAAACAAAGCGGACATCGCCTTGAGTCAGCAAATAAGCAACCAATGGGAATAATGTAGCCACAGCTGTTACCCAGATTGCCAAAATAACGGTGCGACGACGACCAATTTTATTCATCAAAATTCCTGTAGGCACAGACAGTACCAGGAACCAGAAGAATGTCATAGTGGTAAATAAATTAGCCGTTGAATTGGAAAGATTGAATTCTGGCTTCACGTAATTTGTTGCAGTTCCCACCAAATCGACAAAAGCCATGGTAAGGAAGGCAATAAATACCGGGAGGATCTGAATGAATCCGGTCTTCTTTGATGTAGACATTTGACCTCTATTCACGTTCTGCGTTGGACGAGACTTTTCCTCTGGACGCATCTCACACGCTGTACGCAGCCTTAAGCCACCCAAAACTTCACATGGCTCGTGTTACGTTTTCCGCGTAAGGTGCCCCCACAAGGCGGGTAAGTGTCGCAGATACTCTAACCCAAATGAGTAACTTACACCACTTCGCGGACTGAAATCGATTGCAAATTAGAAAATTACAGATAATTTAAGAAAGTATAAAGATTAAAGAGTATGTGTAGAGAAAATATACAAAGGAGAAGCTCATTTCTGAACTTCTCCTGTGAATTTTCTCTTTATTTCTCCAAAAATTAATTTATTTTTATCCAGTCTTTATGCGTGGAAAACGCGCGAAAAGATATGCAATGGAGTGCAGAAGGTCTCGGCTTCGGCCTGCATCCTAGTTTGCTTAGCGTGGACGCTGTGCAGCTACGTCTCGTGCTGCCTTGGCCAAGCTATCGAGTTTTTCTAACAAGGCGCGCTGCTGAGCCGTGCTCTGTGGTTCGAAAACTCCATAGCGGTGCTCTGCAGCCTTAGCGATGAGGAAATCGGCGAAATCTGGGTTCTTGGGCAGCACCGATCCGTGCATATACGTGCCGATGACGTTGTATTTGCGCGCACCCTCCGTGTAATCACTGCCGTTATTGCCTACGCCTTGCGCATGCACCTCTGCCCAAGGCAGGGTGCCGTCCTCGTGGAGCACCGTTTGGCCAGAGTGATTTTCGTAGCCTACGATAACGCCGCATTCATCCGTATTTTCTACGAGATTGCCGATGAGCCGCGTATCCTGCCCCACGGTGTGCACGCCAAGTACGTGGATGCCCGGCAGTTTTTCGCCCTGCTGGGTTTCAAAATACTCGCCAAACAGCTGGTACATTCCGCAGATAAGCAGCATAGGCACGCCCTCTTGAGCAAGCTGCTGGATAGCATCAGCGCGGGAGAACAAATCGTGGCTGATAATGGACTGTCCTTTATCTTGCCCGCCGCCCCCGAGGATGAGATCGACGCTTTCTGGCCATGTATCGCCCACATTGTACGTGTGGATACGTGGTTCATAGCCGTACAAGCGAGCGCGCATTTCGATGGTTTTGACATTGCCCGTATCGCCGTAGATATTCATGTCCTTGGGATACAGGGAAACGATATCGAGCACGCGTTCTGGTGCCCTGTCCATTTGCGCTGCGTCTGTTATTGGTGTTTCCATTGCGTGTGACTGAGTTGTTTGTGTCATTACAATCCCACATCCTCTACGTGTGCAATGCGGCTTAATGCTTTGCGCGCGGCAAGCATAGCCGTGTATGTGCAGTAAATATGCTTATCGTGGCCGTTATCGAGCGAAACGAATTTTTCCACCGCTTCGCTGATATTTTCGTGAATTTCTTCGACCTCCACGCTGTCATATGCCAAGCGCAAAGCCATATCCGTGGCGCGTACGCCCGAAACCATGCGCACGCCCGTGGCAGCCAGCGAGCGGAAATTTACATCCCATAGCCAGCTCATATCGCGGCCGTCGGCATACTCATCGTTGATGATAATCATGGTGTCATGATTATCTGCTTCGAACGAAGTCAGTGCCAGTCTAAAGCCCATAGGATTTTTGACGAGGATGAGCTCGACGGTGCGGTCGCCGACGCGGATAGATTCACCACGCCCGAAGGCTGGGGTGACAGTGGAGGCTGCAAGCACGAGCTCGGCATGACTTGGACGCTGCGTAGCGCCTTCTGTATGACGCATAACTGCATCCACCACCGCGAGAGCTCCCGCTGTATTGAAGGCATTGTAGACGCCTTCGAGCTTCAGATTGGCATTGTATGTGCCCTCGTCAGCACCAAAGGCATAGGTGGCTGTATTGCCTTGTAGTGCCTGTAAGGTGACGGCGGCT
This sequence comes from Alloscardovia criceti DSM 17774, assembly GCF_000376885.1. Taxonomy (GTDB): domain Bacteria; phylum Actinomycetota; class Actinomycetes; order Actinomycetales; family Bifidobacteriaceae; genus Alloscardovia; species Alloscardovia criceti. Next base: position 244,494 of record NZ_AQXR01000009.1, on the reverse strand, counting down.
GGGCGGTAATGTGCGAGATCGAATTTTTGCTCTGCAGCATTGTCGTCTGGCGTTGCGTCCTCAGAGTGCTCATACATGGCATCGTCCGAGGGGAAGAAGCTCATCAAAGCATCGGATAATCCAAAATACTGTACATCCGTACCGTCTGCTACTACCTCGGCTAAGGCCACGATGCGCGGATCTTCACGGTTGAGGATAACCGTGTCCGTGGTGGCCTGCGCCACGGCGGAGAGCATGCGTGCCGTGGTATCAATTTCTCCAAAGCGATCGAGCTGATCACGCAAAATATTGAGCAACAGGGAAAATCGCGGCCTCACCTTCTCCACAAAATGCACCGCATACGCTTCGTCCAACTCCAGCACGGCCACATCGGCGTGGAGACGACCCTTCATATCCACCTGTCCCAATAGAGCAGACACCACTCCGCGCGTGAAATTCGATCCCGTAGGATTGGTGAAAACTTTGAGGCCTACTTGCTCGAGTAGGGATGCCACAATGCGCGTAGTGGTGGTTTTGCCATTGGTACCGGAGACGAGGATAACGCCATATGGCAGTTGTGCCAAAGTGCGCGCCATAAAATCAGGATCGATAAGCTCTACTACTTTGCCCGGTAATGCCGTGCCGCCGCTGCGAAGTCGGGCTACTGCGCGAACGGCTTTCCCCACTGCGGGTGTAAGAGCTGAAAGAAATGTGCGAGCCATATAAGTCCTTGTCTTCAGAGCTTTCGTTCTAAGTTCTTCGTTTAGTACTGTTTAATACTGCAATGCCGATTAAATGCCTTGACTGTAGTCATTTGCAATATCCGCAAAGCGCGATAAATGTCCTTGGAAGGCCAGCGTAAAGGTAGCCGTTGGACCGTTACGATGCTTTGCCATAATAATATCTGCTTCGCCTGGGCGATCCTCAGGATTATACGCTTCTGGACGATGCACCAGCATCACCACATCCGCATCCTGCTCAATAGATCCCGATTCACGCAAATCCGAAATCATTGGCGTGCGGTCCGAACGTGCCTCCGCACCACGATTCAGCTGGGACAGAGCCACCACTGGCACTTCCAGCTCCTTAGCGAGCAGCTTTAGCGACCTAGAAAACTCCGATACCTCCTGCTGGCGTGACTCTACGCGCTTGCCCGAGCTCATCAGCTGCAAATAATCGATGACGACGAGACTTAAGCCTTGACGCGAGAGGCGCCGGCATTTCGAGCGAATTTCCATCATGCTCATATTCGGCGAATCATCCAAGAAAAGCGGCGCATCGGCAATGCGATCTTGGAAGGCATTGAGCTTGCGCCAATCATCTGGGCTGATATTTTCCGCATCGCGCAAGGCCTTGAGTGGGATGCCCGTTTCTGCCGAAATAATACGCTGAGATAATTCCAACTTGCTCATTTCCAAGGAAAACACAGCCGTAGGCAAATTGTTGTGCAAGGCAGCCGATCGGGCAAAATCGATGCCAATCGTGGACTTACCCATACCAGGTCGGCCCGCTACTACCACCATCTGGCCTGGCTGCAGGCCGTTGGTCACATTATCAATATCGTGGAATCCCGTTGGCACACCCGGCGTTACCGTTCCTGCCTGAATATCCTCGATATGATCCAGCGTATTTTTCACGCTTTCTCCGATGGATTGATAATCCTGGCGCACATGCCCATCCGACAGTTGATAGACGGAGTTTTGGGCTAAATTCACCACATCCTCCGCATCCGCACTTTGTGCATTAAAGCCCATTTGGGCGATGCGGATACCCGTTTGGATGACGTCACGCAGCATGGCATCGCGGTGGACGATTTCCGCGTAATGAATAGCATTAATGGCCGCCGGCACTGAGTGCACAAGGCTGGCTAGGTAATCTACGCCGTCAACCTTGTCGAGCTCCTGATGCACGCGCAATGTATCTGCCACCAGCACAGGGTCCACCTGATCACCCGCGGCGAAGCGCTCGACGATAGCACTGTAGATGGTCTGATGCTTCGGAATATAGAAATCATGCGCGTCAATGATTTCGATGACTTCGGCGATTACATCATTGCTCATCAACATGCCGCCGAGCACGGCCATTTCAGCCGTTTCGTCGTATGGGGGCATACCACCGAACATGTCGTCATTGCGGCGTGAATTATCAAAATCTCCCAAGTCTCGCGAAGAGGAAAAATTGCGTCCATTGTTTTCAGGCATACGCCTATTCTATTAGCACGCTTGTATGCGTACAGCACAAAGCCGACAATATGCGCTCTGAGCATGTGGATAACTCACGTTCAACTCAAGAGTTATCCACATTTTTGGACAAATTGCGGTGCATAACTGCCCTTGTTATACACATTTTGCGGATAACACAGTGGATAACTTGGGGATAAACGTGTCGCACAGTGAGCAATGCTCCACACTAGTCGCACGGTTTCCTAGGATATAACGTATGCCTAGGAACCAGAACACCGTCAACCTCCACCCAGTGGACAACGAAACAGCCCATCAGAAAACCTTTGATCAGAAAACCGTCAGAAAGCAGCTCGCGGCTATTGCCATCCCGACTTTAGGCCAGCTCATTGCCGAGCCAATTTTCGTGCTCATTGATACGGCTATGGTGGGCACAATTTCTGATACGGCGTTGGCTGGGCTCTCCATTGGCTCTACGATCATCCTCACGGCCGTTGGTTTGTGTTTATTTCTCGCCTACTCCACTACTTCGCGCGTATCCATGCTGATGGGGTCGGGACATACGAAAGAAGGCTTAGAATCAGGCGTTTCGGGTATTTGGCTGGCCACCGGCATTGGCGTGGTATTGACGGCCTTTATCCTCATCGCCGGCCATCCTTTAAGTTATGCGCTGGGCGCGCGCGGCGCAGTCCTCGATGCAGCCGTCTCATATGTGAGCACAGCAGGATTAGGTATTACAGGCACGTTGATAGCCTATGCTGCCAATGGCATGTTTAGAGGACTGCAAAAAGCCGGTATTACCTTATGGTCGGCGGTCAGCGGCGCCATCGCCAATGTGATTTTGGATGTGATTTTCATCTTTGGTTTCCACTGGTCCGTAGCGGGCTCGGGCATTGCTACGGGCATCGCACAATGGCTGATGTGCATTATTTTGCTGGTTTACCTCTTCCCTATCCTGCGTCGTCACAAGGTGCAACTGTCCCCGAATCTGCGCGAAGTCAAAAGTAGCGCAGGAGACGGTTTTTTGCTGTTTGTGCGCACCGCTGCGTTGAGGATTGGCACCATTGCCACGGTCATGGCCGCAACGGCTATGGGCACTTCTGTTTTGGCGAGCTATCAAGTGATTAATTCGTCCTGGAATTTAGCCCTCAATATTTTGGATGCCATTGGTGTGGGCGGTCAAGCCTTGGTAGGCGCTGCGATTGGTGCGCGCAATATCCAGCTGGTGCGCTCTTTGGTCAAAGAAATTGAGCATGCGGGCATCCTCTGGGGTGTGTATGTGGGTGTATTTTTCGCACTCTTCGGGTGGTTTGCCGCAGATTTGTTTACCACGGAGCATGCGACGGCGCGTATTATCGCGGTGTGTGCAGTCATTGTGGGCGCATTCTTCCCGTACCACGGATGGCTGTGGGCTCTGGACGGCGTGCTCATCGGTGCGGGAGATTTCGCCTATTTAGCGAAGGCCTGCACTATCGCCGCAGTAGCACATATCACCGTGTTAAGCATCACGTACTTCAGTCTTCAGCATCTCCATGCTTCGCAGCTCGTACAAGCCGTGTGTTTATGGCTGGTGTTTAATATCACCTATATGGGTGTGCGTGGCATTGGGAATATTGCACGCGCGCATAAAGACACCTGGATTCATGTGGCTCTGAAGCGGGCGCAGCTGCATCAAGCCGATTGCTAAAACTTAGAAAACGGTCACATATGCAAAAATCCTGTCGCACAGTAAGCACGGCAGGATTTTTGCATTTTGTATGAATATAGGGCACTTATGCGCGGCCTTCACGCTCTTGGATAAGGTGGACAAACATGTCGACCGTAGACGGATCTTCATGATTGAAGAAAAGACTTTCCCCTGTGTCCAATCCAGCGATTGCTTGCATATCTTCGTCTGTTAAGCGGAAGTCGAAGATATGGAAGTTCTGCTCCATGCGCTCCTTATGCGCGGACTTTGCCAATGCCACGACATCGCGCTGGGTCAACCACCGCAAAATTACCTGAGCTACGGACTTATCGTACTTCTGCGCAATCTGTGCGAGCACGGGGTTGTCGAAAACGCCGGCACGTCCCTCACCAAAAGGCGCCCATGCTTCGTGCACCACACCACGCTTGAGCATTTCGTCATGCTCCTCGCTGCGCTGGTGGAATGGATTTGTTTCGATTTGGTTGACCATAGGGGCGATGCGGTTAAATGCCGCTAGATCCGCCACACGTCCAGGGTTAAAGTTGCTCACGCCGATGGCGCGAATCTTGCCTTCCTCATACAGGTCTTCCAATGCGCGCCAGGAACCATACACATCGTTAAAAGGCTGGTGGAGCAAAATCAAATCTGCATAATCCGTGCGCAGCTTCTTCAAAGACTCCTCGACCGACGCCTTTGTTTGCTCGTACCCATAATGTGAAAGCCAAACCTTGGTCGTGATAAACAGTTCTGAACGATTGATGCCACTATCGGCCAAGGCCTCGCCTAATTGTTCTTCATTAAAATAGGACTGAGCCGTATCAAAATGACGGTATCCCACTTCCAGAGCATCGTGTACCGCTTGAATGGTTTCATCCTGTGGAATTTGGAAGACACCAAAGCCGAGTTTTGGAATTTCTACACCATTGCTTAATGTCAATGTTTCCATAATTCATCCTTCTGTGTAATTCGGAGTATCTTCTGTGTCTGTAGTGCTTCACACGCTACAATCCGGTAGTAGATACCGGTCAAATGTGAAGAGGGAATTTGCCTCTGAGCAAAAGCTTCGAAAAGGGGAGGGAATTATGGCGAGCTACACGATGAAAGAAACCTGTGCAATCGTCGATTTGAGCTATGAAACCTTGAAGTACTACTGCAAAATTGGGCTTGTCCCCCACGTTAAACGCGATGAGCGCAATCGCCGCATCTTTGACGATCGGGACATTGCATGGATTCAAAGCCTTATCTGTGTGCGCGACTGCGGTATGGGCATCGACGAAATGCGCGCATACTTAAATCTCTGCTTAGCTGGTGAATCATCCATCCCCGAACGCCAGCAGATTCTCGCCCACAAGCGTGCTGAGCTTGTACGCCAGAAGGATCGTATTCAAGCCAGCATCGCTTTCATCGACTACAAGCAAGATTTCTTCCGCAAAGTCCTGGAGGGCAAGGAAAAATATCGCAGCAATCTCATCGATGTCGATTAGTCTCGCTTACGACTTTTGCTCCACATTGTCTAGGTCGAAGGGCGTTGACTGCTGACGCGCAGAAAGACGCACGGTAAAGACGGTACCCATTGGTTTGTTATCTTCTACGCTGATTGTGCCCTTATGCGCTTGGACCACGTGTCTTACGATGGCAAGGCCCAGACCTGATCCCGATGGCGCTTCAGAGGAAGAATCGATGCGATAGAAGCGTTTGAAGATATTCTCACGCTGGTCACGCGGAATGCCCTTACCCGTATCCACGACGCGCAAAATGGTGTAAGAGCCTTGAGAGTAAGCTTCTACGGAGACGACGCCGCCTTCGCGGTTGTAGCGTATGGCATTATCCACGAGGTTACGCACTAAATACGTCAGCATAGCGGGATCACCCGTGACCAGAGCCTTTTGTGTCGTGCTGAGGAGTCGAATCTGCTTGGCGCGAGCTGCGCTTTGCAAGTTCGCGGTAACACCGCGCACGATATCGGCGATGTCCACCTCTGTACTGTGCATAACTTGCTTCTCATCGTAGCGTGAGAGAGTCAGCATATCGTTGATAATGACGCGCATAGTCGCCACTTGCTGGGTTATTTGCTGAGCGAATCGCGGAATATCCTCCGGCTCGGCCAGTCCCGAGGAAATGAGTTCGGCCGACCCTGAAATCACCGTCAGCGGTGTTTTCAGCTCGTGAGATGCGTTGGCGGTAAATTCCTGTCGCTCCTGCTGCTGCAAGGCAATTTGCTCCTGCTGCGTGGCCAAACGGTGCGTCAGCGGCTCCAGCTCGGTTTCCACCGGATGAGATAACGGGTCGTCCAAATCGATGCTGCCGATAGAGGAGGTCACCGACCGGGCAATAGCACTACCAATCAGCCAGGAAATCACCGCTAGGATAATAATCAGCAGCGTCAATGCTGGCAGAGCTTGGAACATCACACCGAGCAAGGACTGCTGGCTGCGGGACAGGCGTAGCGTATCCCCATTGGCCAGCTTCATAGCGTAGTAACGACTTTCCTGCCTCAGAGTCGAGGAGTAGCGGGTGGACTGACCCACGCCCGTTTCTTGTGCTTGCTGAATTTCTGGGCGCTGGCTGTGATTTGCCATGAGGGCCGGATCTTCTACATTGTCGTAGCGCACCTGACCATCCGCCAGCACATAAGTAATGCGCAACTGTATGCTCTGCGCCACCACCTGCTGATTGACAATCTGTTCAATATCATAGCGACTCATGCTCTGTGTGCGATCTTGTGCATCAAAAACGGCTGCAAGCGCGGCTGTGGCCTTGCGCAGCGTCCGATTTGTTTCACTAGAGAGCAAATGGTACGAGACGGCGGCAAAAATCATGCCTGAAATAATCAAAACCGCCGTTACCAGCATTCCAATGCGAATGACGAGACGGCGGCGAATCGATTGAGGAGCTGGATTCATGAATTCTTGCCTTTATTGTGTTATTATTTGCCTTCTCGGGCGAATCTGTAGCCCACACCTCGCACGGTTTCTATCAAGTCTGCTTGAGGATCGATGGCATCAATTTTGTGGCGTAGTGTTTGGATATGTGTATCCACAGTGCGCGACTGTGCATCCACAAACCCCCACACTTGTTCAAAGAGTTGCTCACGTGTCAGCACAATGCCCCGATGATTGAGGAGCAATTCCAATACGTCGAATTCTTTACGCGTTAAGTCGAGCACCTGTCCATTCACGCTGACTTGGCGCGCCTGAGAATCTAAGGAAATACCGCCTGCGGTGAGCAAATCTTCATTCGTATTATTGCGCTGAGAACGGCGCAATAGCGCATGAATGCGGGATACTAATTCCATCATGCCAAAAGGCTTAGGGATAAAATCATCCGCCCCAGCATCCAGTCCTGTTACAGCATCGAATTCCGTAGAACGCGCTGTAATGATGATAACGGGAAGTGAGGCGGTTTTAGGATTGTTGCGTAGCTTTGCAAGTACTTGCAAACCATCGGCATCGGGAAGCATTTCATCGAGAAGAAGCAAATCCGGAATTTCTTTGCTGAGAAGCTCGTCTAATTGACTTGCTGTACTACAGCCCACAGCCTCAAAACCTGTTTTGTTGAGGGTGTATAGAGTCATCTCCCGAATTTGCTCGTCATCTTCAAGATAATAAATCATAATCTTCCACTGAATCGACCACTGATTTCAATTACTTCTATAGTTTAACCGACATCAGTGCGATTGCGCACACTTTTAGCCAAATCGGCCTGTAATGTAGCCTTCGGTGCGTGGATCGTGAGGGGAGTTGAAGATCTGATCGGTCAGGCCGTATTCTACGAGGTCACCCATGAGGAAGAATGCGCACTGATCGGAGATACGCATAGCCTGCTGCATATTGTGGGTCACCATGATAACGGTGTACTTCTTCTTTAATTCCGTAGCCAAATCCTCGATGCGGGATGTGGACAATGGATCCAAAGCCGAGGTGGACTCGTCCATCAGCAGTACATCCGGGCGCACGGCCAGCGCACGTGCAATGCACAAACGCTGCTGCTGACCACCGGAAAGTCCCAATGCGGACTCACCCAAGCGATCCTTAACTTCGTCCAGCAAAGCAGCCTCGTCCAATGCCTGCTCCACGCGCTGAGTAATTTCAGAGCGCTTGCGCATGCCGGCAACCTTCAAGCCATAAGCGACATTGTCGTAAATGCTCATAGGGAATGGGTTTGCCTTCTGGAATACCATGCCGACGCGCGCACGCAAGGCCGTTGGGTCGATGTCGCGAGACAGGATTTCCTGACCGTCGAGGCGGATGCTGCCCTTCGTTTCTGCGCCTTCCACCAAGTCATTCATACGGTTGAGGGAACGCAGGAAGGTGGACTTACCGCAACCAGATGGTCCAATAAAAGCGGTGATGGAACGCTCTGGAATATCCATATTGATATTTTTCAAAGCTTCCTTGCCATCGTAGCTGACGGACAAATTTTTTACTTCGTATTTCATGCCTTTTTCCTTAAAAGAGCAACTGAGCTGTTAATCAGCAATGCGAAAATGACCAGCACGAATGCGGATACATAGGCGGCATCCATGTGCAAGCCTTCTGTGGACAGTACATACATGTGTACGGCGAGGCTTCGTGTGGACGAGAAGAAGGAGTTTGGAATCTGTGCTACGGTGCCTGCCGTAAAGAGCAGTGCAGCGGATTCACCCATAATACGGCCGATGCCGAGCACGATACCGGAGATAATGCCTTCGCGCGCTGCTGGCAATACGACGGTCAGCACCATGTGCAGACGGGTAGCGCCCAGAGACAGGCTGGCCTCACGGTAAGAATCTGGCACGGCGAGAATAGCTTCTTCACTCGTACGCATGACGGTTGGCAGCACCATAATGGCTAAGCACAAGCAGCCTGCGAGGTAGGACATACCCCAGTGCAGCCAAGTGACGAAGAAGAGCATGCCGAACAGACCGTACACGATGGAAGGAATACCCGCCAAGGTTTCTGCTGTCACGCGGATAATGCGCACAAACCAGCTACGACGGTGAGAGTATTCGGTCAAGAAGATAGCCGCGCCCACGCCCAAAGGCACAGACACAATCAACGTTCCGATAATAATCAAGATTGTGCCGATGATACTTGGGACCACCGAGGAGTTATCAGAGTTGTAAGTCCACTCAAAGAACTTTGGATCAAAGTGGCTGATGCCGTTGGTAATGACGAAGAACAGCAGATAAGCCAAAGCAGCTACAACGGACAAGCTTGCCACATAAAGTGCAATGCGCAGGATGCGCGAACCAATGTGTCGACGTGGTTTCATTACAGTTTCTTTCTGATGCCAGCCAAAATGAGGTTCACGATCAGTTCAATAATGAACAAAATCACAGCTGTACCGAGCAATGCACCGCGGTGCAAATCAGCAGCGTAACCCATTTCGAGCACAACGTTGGTGGTCATTGTTCGTGCGCCATGGAGCAGCGAATCTGGCATCAATGGCTGGTTACCGATAACCATGATAACGGCCATTGTTTCGCCCAATGCACGACCCATACCCAAGATAATTCCGGAAATCACACCCGACTTTGCAGCAGGAAGAACTGCTGTAAACTCTGCGCGCTCCTTTGTAGCACCCAACGCAATAGCACCTTCACGATAAGCGTGTGGCACCGCATCGAGTGCGGAAATAGAGGTGGAAATGATGGTTGGAGCAATCATGATGGCCAGCACGATAACGGCTGCCAAGATGCTCATACCCTGTACACCGAAGGTAGTTCGGATAAAAGGCACTAACAAAATCAAACCGAAGAAACCGTATACAACGGAAGGAATTTCTGCCAAAAGCTCGATCAAAGGAATGAACATGCCACGGATGCGTGGAGAAGCGAAGGAAGAAATGAAAATAGCCGTCAACACGCTAACAGGAACAGCTACAACCAATGCACCCAAAGTGGTAACAAACGTGCCTGCGATAAAGGCTGCAATACCAAATTCACCGGAAGATGGCTTCCAGGTAGCAGAAGAAAGGAAGTGCCACCAGCCGATTTCGTTCAGGGCTGGGATACCGTTTGCGAATAGGAAGAAGCAGATGAGCAGCAAAGCGAACACGGACATTGCAGCGCACAAACCGAAGACTACGGATGCTACATTCTGCCATGCACGCTGAACGCGGCGTGAAGGAATGTTCATTCTCTTCACGTCGCGTTCGGCTGAGTTCATCTGCAAAATTTGCGTTTCAGAACTCGTGAGTGATGCCATGTATTACTTCACCTCAGACCACTTGGTGATGTCACCCGTGTAAATCTGCTTGATCTGATCCAAAGTCAAGTTGGTAATGGAGTTGCCCTTGTTGACGATGATAGCAATACCATCGCGAGCGATTGCTACGGATTCAACACCGGAGCTCTTCTCAGAATCCTTGAGGTCACGGGAAGCCATGCCTAAGTCAGAAACGTTGTTGATAGCGTTCTGTACACCTGTAGAGGAGTCAGACTGCTGTACTTCTACGTTTGCATCTGGATTCTTCTGCTTGTAAGCTTCAGCAAGCTTTTCCATCACTGGGGTGACGGAGGAAGAACCAGAAACGGTGATGGTACCGGAGAAACCAGAAGCGGTGTAATCCGCAACACCTTCGGTTACCTGTACGTAGCCGTTGTCCTGAACAACCTTCTGTCCATCTGGGCTCATGATGAAGGCGAGGAAGTCCTTACCACCTTCGCTGAGCGTGGTTGGCTTTACGATGTTAAATGGACGGGAAACCTTGTATGTACCGTCAGAAACTGTTTCTTCGCTTGGCTTTACGCCGTCTACGTTTACAGCCTTTACGGTGTCATCCAGGGAACCCAAGGAAATATAACCGATTGCATTAGCATCGCCAGCAACGGTGGTAGCAACTACAGAAGTGGAGTTTGCAACTACTGCAGTAGAGATAGTCTTGTCTTCTTTGTTTTCTTCGACGCCAGTCAATTCAACGAAGGCGCCGCGAGTACCGGAGCCCTCTTCACGAGAAACAACAGAGATTGCTGCATCGTCAGAAGTGGAAGAAGTGGAGCTGCTGGAGGAAGAAGATCCGCATCCAGCCAGTGCAAGAGTTGACAATGCAACGATGCTCGCAGCAATTACAGCTGGGCGAGCCAAACGACTCATGAGATTTTCACGATTCATAATTCGACTTTCTTTGGTGTTTTTTCAACACTTCATACCGTAGAAAATCAATGACAGAACATCGCCAGAGAATTGTTAAATTTCTGTCAAATCCAATTTTTCGCTCAATTTGCTCGAAAAATCATGAAATATTTACAGCCGTCTGCACACGCCCAACCTTGAAATTGCAGGCTTATCGCGGATTTTGCTTTGGTTTTTTACCCAAAATTTTTACAGAGCCGCTCCATCTGTTTCGCCGGTGCGCACGCGTGTAACGGACTCCACCGGCACGACCCAGACCTTGCCATCGCCAATGTTGTTTGTACGCGCAGTCTCACAAATCGTGCGCACCACGGTATCCGCTTGTGCATCGGTTGTCACTATTTCAAAACGCACTTTGGGCAAAATGTCCACGTCAATTTCCGTACCGCGGAAAACCTCTGTATGCCCGCGCTGGCGACCATAACCGTGCGCTTCACTAATGGTTAAACCATGCACACCTATGCTACAAAGCGCATCGACGACGTCATCGAGTTTTTCGGGTTGCAAAATGGCTGTAATGAGTTTCATTATGACCTCCTTCTCAGAGACAGGGAAGTGTCAGAAAAGTCGTAGGAGCGCTCCCCATGCTGGACGATATCAATTCCGGTGATTTCCGTGTAGGTGCCTACGCGCCAGCCCATTGTTTTTTCGAGTACGAAGGCGAGGGCGAAGGTCACAACGCCGGAAAAAGCGATGGTTATCAGGGCGATGAGAATTTGCACAAGGGTCAGTCGGATATCGCCGGTGGTGACCAGTCCGCCTGATGCAGCAAAAAGTCCCACACAGACCGTGCCAATAACGCCGCCCACACCATGGACGCCGACCACGTCAAGGGAGTCATCGATGCCCAGTTTGAATTTTGCGCTAATGGCCACGCAGCACACGGCGCCTACGATGAATCCAATGACGAGCGCCCACCATGGTGCTACCACATCGGCGGATGGCGTAATGCCTACCAAGCCAGCGACCATGCCTGAGGCGGCACCCACGGGCGTGGCATGACCGGTGCGCAGTTTCTCTACGAGCAGCCATCCCAGCGTAGCCGCGCATGCGCACAGCGTGGTGGAGATAATGGCGTATGCAGCCGTGCCATTGGCTGCAAAAGCCGATCCGCCGTTAAATCCGAACCAGCCAATCCAAAGGAGAAAAGCACCCAAAAGGACAAACGGTACGTTGTGCGGTTTGAAGGGTACTGTGCCGAAGCCCTTACGCCGGCCGATGAGGAGCGCGAGCACGAGAGCTGCAACGGCCGCATTGATATGTACCACGGTGCCGCCTGCAAAATCGTGAGCCTGCACGCCCAAGAGCTGCGAAATGGCACCATCTGCGCTGAGCAATCCGTGGTTCCATACCATGTGCGCAAGTGGTGCATAATCTACAATCGTCCACACAAAAGCGAACACCAGCCACGTACTAAACTTCACACGTTCGGCGAGCGAGCCGGTAATGAGTGCCACCGTAATGATGGCGAAAGTCATTTGGAAAAGCGCGTCCACGGTTATCGGATAATCGCCTGATGCCGAGCCGCCCGTAGCCGTATACACGCCGTTATTCAGCGAAATAACGCCATGGAAGAAATCCCCTGTCCAGGGATTTCCGAAAATTCCGCCCACGGATTGCCCTCCATACGCAATGGACCATCCACACACGGCCCAAGCTATGCCCACCACGGCTATGGCCCCCACGCTGAGCATCATCATGTGCAAAATGGCCTTTGCACGCACCATTCCACCATAGAAAAATGCCACAGCTGGGGTCATCAGAAACACCAGTCCACTCGCTATGAGCATCCAAGCAGTATCGCCAGAATTCATTTTTCCCTCCTTTTTCTCGCTGTATGCGATACCCCTCATATAAGACCGCGTCCATTAATAAAAATCGCACTGAAGATAACCATTGAGTTAAATTCAGTGCGATTTTGTGTCGAAATTGTTTCGAATTTTTTCACATTACGGAGGTCAAGGCGCGCAATTCCTACGATGTTGCGCAGTTTTCCCGATGTTTCTGGCAGATTAATGCCTGTGCATTCTTGTACCTTTTGCTATCTCACACCGTGGGAAAAGGAACAGCGATGTGTGACGAAATGCACAGACGCAGTCGCTCCTTAGCCCAAGATACCGTCTACGAAGCTTTCTGCATCGAAGCGCGTCAAATCATCCGCGCCTTCGCCCAGCCCTACGAATTTCACCGGCACCCCCAGCTCGCGTTGGACGGAAATGACCACGCCACCCTTAGCAGAACCATCCAGCTTCGTGAGCACAAGACCGGTAATGCCAATGACTTCGGCGAAAACCTTTGCCTGCGCCATACCGTTTTGACCGATGGTAGCATCGAGCACGAGCAGGACCTCGCCTACCGGCAAGGTTTTTTCGATGACACGGCGAATTTTGCCCAGCTCATCCATCAGATTGGACTTATTTTGCAAGCGTCCTGCCGTATCCACGATAAGCACCTGAGCGTGATCTTCTTTGGCCTTCTGGGCCGCCTCAAAGCCGACAGAAGCCGGATCTGTACCCTCTTTATCGCTGCGCACCACGGGCACGCCCACGGTATCTCCCCAGGTTTGCAACTGCTCGGCAGCGGCTGCACGGAAGGTATCGGCAGCTCCGAGCACGATTTTTTCCACACCCTCCGCGATGAGCAAGCGCGACAACTTACCCGTGGTGGTGGTCTTGCCGGAGCCGTTCACACCCACCATCATGATGACATGCGTATCAGAGGCATCCGGCTCACGATAGAGCTCAAGCTCGCGATTGAAGGTGTGACCGTCCTTGTCGGTTTGCACAGCCTGGAGGAGCTGGGCGCGTAGCATTTCACGGATGGCGACCGAGTTTTGCGCATCCTGGATGCGCGCATCCTTGCGCAGCCGCTCGACTATCTGGGCGGAAGTTTCAGCCCCCACATCGGCGAGGAGTAGAGTATCTTCCACCTCTTCCCAGTCCGCTTCGGTGAGATTATCGCGCGTAAGAATGGCGAAAAGGGCCTTGCCAAACGGATTTGCAGAGTTGGCCAGTCGAGAGCGTAGCCTTTGCATGCGCGAGTTGCCGCTTTCGGGCACTTGAATGGCGGGTTCAGAGACTACTTCCTCTTCCTCGAGCTCTTCCTGTGACGCTGCTGTTTGCTCTGCTACTGGCACCGTCGAGCTGACTGCCGACTCTGTCTGTATTTCCGGTGCGCTTGCTGCACGTGCTGGAGCTTCTGGGCTCTGCACCTGCCCCTGCTCAGTCGCAGAGCCGGCCTTCTTCCTGCGCGCCATAGCCCACACAATCAGCGCCACACCTATAACTACGGCGACGATAGCTATAATCGCCCACATCACATGAATATCCATACTTCTGACCTACTTGAACCTCGTAATTGTTAAATTCCTGCACAGCTGCGTTACTGGAGATGAACGGAGACAACCGAAGAATGCTCTCCAATGTAAACCTTAGCTTCCGGCTCATTTTCTGAGGCTGTGCCGTCTGCTGACGTGGAGCTCTGCTCTGCCTGCGCCGCCTGATTTGCTGAATCGACCACATCCTCCGCGCGCTCTGCGGGCCCTATGCCCGCTTCCTTTGCTCGGGCTTCCTTGCGCAACTGTGCAGCCAGCTCGCGCACGCCCTCTTGAGGAGGGTATGACATAGGCGTGCCCGCCATACGCGGTGCAGGTTTCCCGTCATTGAGCGGTTCAGCATCGTCACGCTCTACCGAGCTCAATCCGCTGGCTTGATTATTGATCACAGCCTCACCCTGCGCCCAGCGCACGATAAAGTACACCAAAGCGCAAATGACCACAAGCCAAATCAAGATTCCTATCATATTCGTAATTTTACATGACCCCACTAGAGGCGCCGATGTCCATAAGCCATTGACGCAAATCGTTACACTCGTCCAAACTCACCGCATGATCCAGCTGCTTGTACTCGCACATCTTCAAGAAGGAATTCTCCTCCAAAAATGCGGCCATGGTATTGGACTCAAAACGTGGAATCACATCATCGCGCAAGCCATATCCATAAAAAATGGACGGTGACTTCAGCTGTAATTCCATATCCGCATTGTGCGTGCCCTCCACCAGTCCAGGCGCTAAAAATCCGGATAAACAGGCCGCCGCCTTGTATCGCTGCGGATTGATGCGCATAAGATGCACTGCCAACGCACCACCCTGCGAAAATCCGCACGGGATAACCTCCCGCTCATCCGGGATAAAATCCTCCACCCACTGATCAATGGCCACCGCCGCAGCATACATATCACGATCGCGATCTTCACCCTGCGGCACCGCCTCGTGGAACCAGGTAAACGCGCCTCGCGTCTTAGCCGCCAGCCCCGCAGCATCCTCATCCATGAAATCACCCATATCGTTCGGATCGAGCAAGGTGAGCGGCGCACGCAAGGATACGTAGTCGCTATGGGGCGATACATAGCCCGAGAAGAACTGCGCGATATCGTCCTCATTAGATCCCCAGCCATGGAGCAAAATAAACAGCGGCCTGCGAGGATTATTCATGCCTCGCCCAGGCGAAAACAGGGCATCTTCTACGTGGAGTTCATCGCCGTAATGACCTGCAACAGCAGTGGCGGGACCTCCCGGCTCTACGGGTATATGTTTCATAGTTCTACTCTAAACCTAAACACCCTCATCATCCCATAAAATTCAGCTCTTCTTGACAATTTTGAGACGTGTGATGAGTACGTGTGCCCCTTTGCTCGTCTGAACGTACTCTGAGCATGGCCTGAATATTCGTGATATAAAATTCGAAAGCCGTAAAATAGAAAATTTTGTATACATCTGTGCTAAACCGTTTTCTGGGCTCGAATTTCAATGGCTCGCGGGTACACTTGAATTATGCTTTTAAGTGATCGCGATATAGTACAGGCCCACGCGTCTGGGGAGATTTCTCTGACCCCGTGGACGCCTGAAATGGTGCAGCCGGCATCGATTGATGTACGCCTCGATAGATTTTTTAGAATTTTTAATAATCATAAGCACACCTACGTCGATCCTGCCGAGGATCAGGGTGATTTAACCGAGCTTCTGGAGGTGGAAGCCGATCAACCGTGGATTTTGCATCCAGGTGAGTTTATCTTGGGCTCCACTTATGAGTACGTCAAGCTGGGAAATTCCGTGGCTGCGCGCCTTGAAGGCAAGAGCTCGCTGGGCCGTTTGGGCATTTTGACGCATTCGACTGCAGGCTTCATCGATCCGGGCTTTGAAGGTCATATTACGTTGGAATTATCGAATGTCAGCACCCTACCCGTCAAACTGTGGCCGGGCATGAAGATTGGGCAAATGTGCTTCTTCCAGCTGTCCAGCTCTGCCGAGCATCCGTATGGAAGCGCGCCCAATGGCTCGCACTATCAGGGCCAGCGCGGACCGACGGCTTCCCGCTCGTATATTAATTTCTACAAGGCTGATGTTTCAGGAGAACTCGACATTCATGACTAATTCACACGCGACCTCACGCACACAGTTACTCAGATCTGCGCAGCGCCTTTGCGCTCAGGTGGGTGGTATTTTTGCTGTTATTTTTGTGCTGATTACCGCTTTGGTAGCATCCGGAGCCACTGCCCAATGGGATTTGAGCATAACCGAGGGCGTGGTCGCTCATCGTAATGCGTTCTTCAATGCTATTTTCCCTGTGATTACTAGTTTTGGCGGTACAACGGTTGTGATGATTCTTGCCGCTGTATCTTTGGGAATTTTGGCCTTTAAGCGTCGCTGGCTGCAGGTGAAGATTCTTTTTGGTGCGCTGGCCGGTGACGTGATTATCGTCACCGCTATTAAGCGTGCCATGAGCCGTTTGCGCCCCGACGCCTCCTTCTGGTTGGGCACGGTAGAAGATCAGCAGTCTTTCCCTTCAGGCCACAGTGCGAACAACACCGTACTATGGCTGACTTTGGCCATTATCGTAGTCTCGCTGGCTACAACCGAGGTGCAGCGCAAATGGGCACGTGCTTTTAGCATTTTTGCAGTCATTTTGCCTGTGCTTATTGGCATTAGCCGCGTTTATGTGGCTCAGCATTGGGTTACGGATGTGCTGGGCGGATGGTCGCTGGGCATTGCATGGACGGCGTTAGTGGCATGGGTGTACTACGCTCAGCTCGCCAAGCTGTACGCACATAAGCCAATGAGTAGCCCTCGGCTTTCACCTTCTCAGTCTTAACCATCTCTATCGAAAGGAAAAGATATGGCACGTTCATCATGGATTGGAAAGCTTGTCGCAGGTGCTGCCGTCGCTGTCGGCGCCGCATGGGCTTTTGACAAATATGCACGCACCAAGCATCAGCGTTCAGGCATGTCCTTAGCGGTGAAAAAGACATTCGAAATCTATCCTCAGCGCAATGCGCAGCAAGAAATTGCTTGGCTGGATACACGCAAGGGCTCGGAACGTCAGGATGCGGGTCTTCAGGGTGTGGTGTTGAAGTCTGGCATTGCCACGGTGTATGACGATGGCAACGATGCCGAAACAGACACCTACGGCATGACCACATACCGTTTCAGCCCAAAGGATTATTCCAATACGATTGCACCAAATACCACGATTCTCTTTGTGCATGGTGGCAGTTATGTGGGCTCGATTTCACCACTGCATGTGGCCTTTATTTCGCACATGACCAAGCAGTACGGTGTGGATGTGCTTCTGCCGGATTACGATCCTGCGCCGTATGGCACGGCTCAGGATGCCTACCGTCAGATTACCGCGCTATATACGAATTTCCGCGCGCTTAATCCTCATCAGAAGGTTATTGTAATGGGCGATAGTTCTGGCGCTGGGCTCGCGTTGGGATTGGCTTTGGACTGGGCGAAGAAGGGCATACAGGCTCCGGAAGGCATTGTGGCTATCTGCCCATGGTTGGATACGCGCTTGGATAACCCCGAAATCGAAGAATACAAGGCTCTGGATCCTATGAATAATGCGGACGCTCTGCGTATCGATGCCCATGAGTGGGCGGGTAGCTGGGATGACAGCGATTATCGCATTTCCCCAATCACCGGAAATCTGAAGGATCTCAAGAATTCTCAGGTTACGTTGTTGGTGGGCACCGATGAAATCTTCTACCCGGATACCACAGAGTTCGCAGCCCTGCTGTCCGAGGCAGGTGTGCACACAAAGTTGCATATTGGTGAAAATATGACGCATGATTATCCATTGCAGCCAATTCCTGAGGCTAAGGAACCCCTAAATCAGATTGAAATGGCTATAATCGAAGCCATTATTCAATAGTTACATTCCCTACGAGAAAGGCTCCCTGCGCAAGAACTGCACAGGGAGCCTTTCATAGCTTACCGGTTGTGGACGCTTACTTGTGCTTCGTCACTAAGCGTACGACCAACTTGTAGACTTCCGACAGCACAAGCACGGCCGCCGCCAAACCAATGGCTTCGAACCACTGATGCGCGTGCAGAGGTGTGGTGCCGAAGGCCTCGTTGAGCACTGGAATGTAAATAACTGCCAGCTGCAGCACGATGGACAGGGCGATTGCGCCCCACAGCCATGCGTTCGAGAAGAGATCCTTAAAGGCTGACTGGGTGGCTGAGCGGGAGGCCAGTGCGTTGAAGAGCTGAGCAAATACCAAAATGGTAAAGCCCATAGTACGTGCCATCACTATTGGCTCCGCATCAGAAACAATGCCGCGGATTCCCGAGGTATCCGTAAACAGACCGCCTGGCAGGTAGAGATCGATGCCGATCAAGGTTACCGCTGCCATGACGAGGCCGATGAAGGCAATATTGAGCCACATCGCCGTGTCGATCACGCGGTCGCTGACCTTACGTGGCGCACGTCCCATCACATCGTCCGTTTGACCATCCACACCCATGGCCAATGCCGGCGCCGCATCGGTGAGCAGGTTAATCCACAAGAGCTGCGTAGCCAAAAGCGGCACGGTAACACCGGTGGAATTTGGATCTTGGATACCCAAGAATCCAGCTAAGACCACACCGAAGAATACGGTAAAGACCTCGCCCACATTGGAGCTGAGCAGGTAGCGCAAGAATTTACGAATGTTATCGAAAATCACACGACCCTCGCGCACAGCTGCCACGATGGTGGAGAAGTTATCATCTGCCAAAATCATCTTTGCGGACTGCTTGGTCACCTCTGTACCGGTAATGCCCATAGCCACGCCGATATCCGCGGACTTCACGGCTGGAGCATCATTGACGCCGTCACCGGTCATAGCCACGATATTGCCCTGCTTTTGCAAAGCGTTGACGATACGCAACTTATGCTCTGGAGCCACGCGTGCGTACACGGACACTTCGTTAACGGCTTGCTTGAATTCCTCATCCGTCAAAGCGTCCAGCTGGTCGCCAGTCAAGGCGCGACGACCCGTGCGCTCTGCCAGCTCCTCATCGATAATGCCCAAATCCGAAGCAATGCGAGCCGCCGTCAACGGGTGATCACCAGTAATCATAATGGTGCGAATGCCTGCGCGGTGTGCTTCCGCAATGGAATCGCGTACTTCGGTGCGAGGCGGATCAATAATACCCACCATGCCAAGCCAGATATAGTCGCGTTCGATAACCTCATCCTGCTCGGAAATATCGTCAATCTGACCGGAAGCATTGGTCTGAATGCCCTCGATATCCGCCAAACGTGACTGATGGAATGGGCGATATGCCTGACCTAAAGTACGGTATGCCTGCGAAGACAAACGCTCCACCTGGCTCAAAATGCCTTGACGATCCTCTTCGGTCAGTGCACGCACAGTGCCATTAACCTCAATGAAGGCGCAGTGAGCCAGCAAAACATCTGGAGCACCCTTCGCATAAGCTGTCAAAGAATTAGCATCCGACTTATCGCGCGCAATCACAGTTTGCATTTTGCGCTCGGAGGTAAATGGAATTTCGGCCACACGTTCGATGCCCTGATACGTATCCATTGCACGAATCTTGCGTGCCGCCACCAGCACAGAAGCCTCGGTTGGATCTCCCACAATCTCCCAGGAGCTCTTGGCATCCGTTGGCTTCTGCAGCTCAGCATTGTTGGCAATAGAACCGGCAGCCAAAGCAGCCACCACTTCTGGGCGCAATGTGGACGCTGCACTCACTTCGCTTCCATCCACATTAAGCAACAGGCCGCTTGGATCGTAACCCGTACCCGTCAGCTTGACCTCACCACTTGGGGTAATGACAGTTTCTACGGTCATCTCGTTGCGTGTCAAAGTACCCGTCTTATCCGAGCAAATCACCGAAGCAGAACCCAACGTCTCCACAGAGGAGAGCTTTTTCACGATGGCGTTGTGCTTTGCCATGCGCTGCACACCCAAAGCCAGTACCACGGTCAAAATCGTAGCCAAACCTTCCGGCACCGCAGCCACAGCCAAGGATACGGCCAACAGCAAGGATTCAATCACATCTTCTATGGTGGAGAAGCCTTCAAGCAGCCACAAGGCACCCAACACCACGGCAGCAATAATTACTACAGCAATGCCCAAGATTCTGGACACATTGTCCATTTCCTTTTCCAGTGGCGTGGCTTCTTCCGTGGTTTGAGACAGCATGTCGGCGATCTTACCTACCTGCGTATTCATACCCGTGGAAGTGACGATGGCACGACCCGTACCCTGCGTAATCGAGGTGCCATTAAACACCATATTGACGCGGTCGCCCAAGGACTTAATCGTGTCTAAGGTGACGACCTTCTTTGCCACAGGCAGGGATTCACCCGTTAAGGACGCCTCTGCAATGCGCAGACTGGCCGCTTCGAAAAGGCGGCCATCCGCGGATACGGTATCGCCTTCACCCAAAATGAGCACGTCACCCGGCACTACATCCGCGGTAGCAATAGTGCTGACGCGGCCGTCACGCAAGACAGTGGTTTGCGGCGTTGCCATTTGTGCCAAAGCCTCAACCGCCGCCTCTGCACGATTTTCTTGGATAAAGCCGAGGACCGCATTCACAATCAAGATAAGCACAATTACAATGCAGTCGAATGGCAATGGTTCTGCACCTGCCGGATTGGTATTGCGCTCAATCACCCATGCTGCAAAGGAAATAACCGTAGCGGCCAGCAGCAGGTATACCAGCGGATCTTGGAATTGCGCCAAAAAACGCTTCCATGCTGGGTCTTTTGGCTTTGAAGCGAGCGCGTTTGGCCCAAATTTCTCTAAACGTGCCTTCGCTTCCGCTGTGGACAAACCGTGCGCAATGCTGGTATTCATTGCCGTTTCCACGGTTGAAATTTCAGAAATCGACGGATCTGAGCCCTCGAAAGGATTTAACGTGCGTGTCTCAGATGGCGCCGCAGAATTACTCTGCGTCGCATCGTGAGTTACACCGACATTATCGGTCATAACTATCTCCTATTCCGCCGCAGAGTTGTCAACATATAAAACTAGCGACATAATCGCCGTGGACGAGTTTCCCTCGTATGTATATGCTGTGCGGATATGTTTCTACAGTGCTTATTGTAGCGGAATTTGCGGATTTGCGTCGATTGCGAAATGCTTTACTTAACGCCCTGTCCATTCATGCGTAAAATAAGGAAGTATGACGTCAGCGAATAATTCCTCGTATGTATATACGTACAATTCCTCTCTTGCAGGCGGTTCTCCAAGGATGCAGAACCCTGCAGGAGCACCCGGATACGGGTACGCCCATTCTTATGTTTTCCCTTACGCGTCCTACCCATCGCCACAACTCAGCCAGACGCCTATGCCGGCGATAATGCCTGTGACTCCGACGATGCAACCCGCGCATAAAGTCTTCCCTGCCCTGTCCTACACGGCACCTCGCACACCGGAACCACCACGCACCGTGTACACCAAGCCATGGGAATTGGTACGTATGAAGGGCTGGTGGAAAGGCCATGGCTACGCTTCGACTTTGCGCGACACTCCACGCAATCCTTGGTGGAAGCCCCTCGCCACGATAGGCGTGTGGTATCTCCTCTACACACTGCTCAGTCTAAGCGTATTCTTCTTCGGTGGTCTCTCGCTTATCAGCGAATGGGGCTTCCAAGACTACGTGCAATTCCTAGGATTTAATACCAACACACTCGCCGACGACCTGGGACCCACCTCTGTGCTCGTCCAGTTCGGCTCCATTGCTCTCATGCTGCCCGCCCTGTGGTGGACCGTAAAGATTTTTAAAAATCAAAGTTTTGGCTCAATTTCTAGCGTTTTCGGTCATTTACGCTGGGGTGCAATTGTGAAATCCACCCTCACAGCCGGCATTTTATTTACCCTACTCAACACAGTTTCCGCCGTTGTCGATCTTCTGTCCGGCGCACACTACAACATTCACATGCCTTCTCTGGTGACACTTTTCTTTGCCATCACCATCGTTCCCATCCAATGCGCCACCGAAGAGTATATTTTCCGCGGCCTGCTCATCCAAACCATGGGACGCTGGATTCCCCGCGCCGCTCATATTCTTGTCCCCATCATCCCAGCCCTCATTTTTACATCCCTCCACTTGTATGACTGGTATGGCTTATCCACCATTTTGAGCTTGGGACTCATTACCGGCTATCTGGTGATGTACACCGGCGGATTGGAAGCCGGCATCGGCATGCATATCGCCAATAACGTCACCATCGTGTTTTTCCAAGCCTTCGGACTCTACGATGCCAGCGCAGGCACAGACAGCTCTGTCGGGCTACTAGGCGCAATTATCGATATCAGCGTGCAACTAATCATAGCCGCCTGCATCGTCTGGGGCGCCGCAAAAAAGCATTGGTTCGACACCGAAGGCATCGACCTCGCGGGACACTTTAAGACTTTTGTACACACCACTCAAGAAAAATACACACAACGCAAGCACCTGAAACAACAGCAAAGGCTCGCGGCACAAGCATCGGCGCAGTATGCACAGCAACAAGCCGCCTTCTTCGCCGCTCAACAAGCACAATTCGCGTATCCGGCACAAATGACACAGCAAACCCCATCCCTGCGCTACAATCCATACCCAACCGGGACATACTCACCGTTCCCTACTGCCATGCCACAGCAGCCGCAATATCCGTATCATCCACACAACTTCGGACCGGTGCCACGCCCGTAATGCATCTGTAAAGGAACCTCGTTAATCCAGCTCATTTTTTCCCCCCCCCACCCAAAAAAACAGGGGTGTGGTCACTCCTAAGAATGACCACACCCCTTAGTGGAGGGAGAGAAAATGAAGTCTCTAAATCTTCTGCGCAAACCACGACGTAATCGTCGTCGGATGCGTAATAGCCGTACCCACCACAGCACACCACGCACCCATTTGCATCACCTGAGCCAACTGATCCGGCGTATGAATACGCCCCTCACACAGCACCGGCACATCCGGAAAAGCCTCAATCATCTGACCCAGCAACTCAAAATCAGGACCATCCGTCTTTTCGCGCTCGCCCGTATAGCCACTGAGAGTCGTAGAGATGATATCGGAACCGGCATCCACGGCCATGCGCGCATCGTCGAAGCTTCCACAGTCCGCCATGACGACTGCACCTTCATCGTGCAGGGCGGCCACGGTTTGTGCATAGGTTAAGCCATCCGGACGGGGACGACGCGTCGCATCCAAGGCGATAATATCCGCGCCGGCAGCCATGCAGCAGCGGGCGTGACGCAAGGTTGGTGTGATGAACACGCCTTCGTGTCCGTCCTTCCAAATGCCGATTACCGGCACATCAACCTGACCTTTTATCGCGCTAATATCTGCCAATCCTTGGCAACGGATGCCTATAGCTCCGCCCAACACGGCGGCCTGTGCCATCTGAGCCATGGTTTCTGGGTGGCGCAGTGGTTCGCCTGGATACGCTTGGCAGCTGACCACCAATCCACCCTTAAGCTTTTCCGCAATAGGATGTACCATCTTTACTCCTTACAATGCTTTAATTCTCATGAAAAATATGACGGTGCACGGCACTCGCGGCGCCCACCAATGGGGCATCATCGCCCAAGACGCCTTGCACCAGCGGCGTTTGCTTGACCGGCACCAAAGCGGAATTGGCATAGCCTGTACGCAGGCCCTCCCACCACACTTCGCCCGCGTTCACCACGGATCCGGACAAAATGATGATGGACGGATCTAAAAGATTTGCCATGCCGCCAATGCACTCGCCCAGTGCCGTGGCGGAGGTTTTCACAATCATATGCGCGAATTCATCGCCATGATTCATGCGATCCACCACTTCGGCACCATTGCTCACGAAATCTTCCTGACCCGCCTGCTCGCGGCGCAAATTGTATAAGGTGCCCAAACCGGTGCCTGAAGCCACCGGCTCTATATGCCCTGAGGTAGTTCCGCAGGAGCAACGCACCCCCGTGCCCAAACCATGGGGGATGTGTCCTGCATGACCGGCCACGCCATGCGCACCTGTCATCAGCTGACCATCGGAAATATACGCGCCACCAATGCCCGTGCCAATGCTGATGGAGAGCACCGATGTGTATCCGGCTCCCGCGCCATGCAAAGCCTCACCTAAACCGTGTGCGCCCACATCGCCGACCATATACACCGGTAATTGCCCCACGGTGTCACTTGCGCCCAGCGCCTCAGCCACATGCTGCCCCGCCCATCCGGGCATGAGATCCGTAGCGGAAGTAATCCTGCCCTGTGCGCTATCGACCACGCCGGCGCTGCCTATACCGATACCATCAATGCTCAGTCCCTGCTTCTGCGCTTCACTGTATTGGCGTTCTACGAGCTCCACAATGCGGCGCAGCACATCAGATCCGCCCAAGGAGGCCTGAGTAGGAATGCGCATATGACCGGTAACCTCAAATTCATGACCGGTTAAGGAAACGAAACCGCTGGCAACCTTCGTGCCTCCAATATCTACGGCAATATACGTATGCGTACTATTAGTTTTTTGTGCCATGAATCGCCTCGTAAACATTCTTCATATAGCTCAAACGTGTCTGTAAATCTGCATTGGCCGGCACACAGACCTTGACGCCCACATAACCTGACCTCACCCAGCGGAAGCTTTGGGAGGCGATTTCGTAGCCTTCTGCCACGAGTTCCGGCGTCATCAGACTTGCCGGCTCATCACTGCTCAAAGGCAGATGCCCATCAATCCACTCATATCCGTACTGAGTGGCTTCAGGACCAGCGCCGGAAAACATCAGTCCCGTAAGCACATCCTCTTCGACGCAACGTGCAATATGCTGATTAGCTCGTAAAGCGCTACGACCTTCGACTACAGAACGGCCCCAATTAATGGTAAGTCCGATGCCAAACTCATGGGCCAGCGCTATTTCTTCTTCGATATCTAGAAATCCCTTTTCCGCAGGCTGCCCTTCGATGAATTTGTCACAGTGTTCCACAACTAAATGCGCACCGCTCCAATTCCAACTCAAAATATCATTCAGGCTTAGTCGCATGGAGTCTGCATCGGCGTGGGCCTTCGGCGCTGTGTGAATTTGTACATAACGAACGTCTTCACTACCACGTAACGCAACGAAATCTTCTAAGGCATCCCGCATCGTTTTCAAGTGATCGAGCGCGGCCTGACGACCTTCTTTTACTGGGCTAGCCAAGCCAAAATCTGGATTCTTGCCCAGACTTTGCATAGTTCCTGGAATTAAAGTGATGTTATTGTTATGCCAGTTTTCTGGCAGATGTTGAGCCAGCCACCGGCGAATTTCCGCATCCGCCAGCTCTCCCGGAAATGGAATTTCTGCCCCATCGATCCAATCTTCGCCCGCAAGCAACGCATAATAGGCTTCTCTGCCCTCTGTATCTGCTGGCTGAGAGGCGTATACGCCGGCCACAGTTGTTATATCAGCCATGAAAAACACTCCTTCGTGTTAAAGCATGATAATCACCCCATCGGTGCTAGTCATAGTATAACATAAATTTGTCTGATGTCTGATATTGCGATATTATTCTTCATAAGAGCTTTTGTTTCTATATAATTTTTAGTAATTCGCAGTTCACTATGGCAGTGATACGAAACGGAGTAAAGGATTCACCATGGTCGTACCTCAGGATGGCGGCCCAAACGATGCTATTAACGTTATTGGGCTCAGAGAGTCGTTAAATGCGCAATTTACGGAGCCTTCGTCTACGCGACGTCGTGTAGATATTACGATGGATGCTATCAAATCCTATATCATCCACGAAGGGCTCCAACCCGGCGATCCGCTGCCTACGGAGTCGGAATTGTGCACGCATCTTAAATCTGCACGCTCCTCCGTGCGAGAAGCCTTACGTAAGCTAGAGGCTCTCGATATTGTCAGCGTTGTACACGGCAAGGGTACCTTTGTCGGCTCGCTCTCCTTGGACCCGCTGGTGGAGGCGCTATCCTTCCGTGCGATGATTCCTCAAGGAAATAGTTATAAAAATCTGCGCGATGTCATAGAGATGCGGAAGATTCTCGACCAAGGCATGGCTCGTCAGGTGGTGCAGGAAGTGCAGAAGCTGCCGGAGTCGGATATTGCTCATCTGCGCGACTTAACACAGTCCATGATTGCTAAAGCGCAGGATGGTGAAACCTTCCTTGATGAGGATATTTCCTTCCATCAAGGGCTAATGAAGCCGGTGGATAACGCCATTGCGAAACAATTAATGAGCAGCCTCTGGCTGGTGCATATGGCCGTAGTGCCGGCTCTAAACGCAGATATTTCCACGGATCTTATGCATTCCGCACAGTCTCATGTGGATATGCTGGAAAGCATTTTGAGTGGCGATATTATGCGCTACCTCGAAGCTGTGGATTCGCATTATCAGCCCATCGAGTACATCATCCACAAGCGTATGAGCTAATCTTTATCTCCCCTCTGCGCACATATGCCCGAGCTTTACGGCTCGGGCATATGTGTATGTGCGCTCACATAACTTCGTGGGCCTTTCTCTCAATCAGAGGAAAGACCCACGATTACGCTAGACGAATTGCTACTCCATACGCATGGTGGCAGGTGGGTACGCGCCTGCCACACAGTTGAGAAAATAGAAATTTAGAGCTTCTGCCATTCAGGCTTGTTTGCAGCTACCCACTTGTAGTAATCCGCGAGCTTGAGCTTGCTCGCAGCTGCCTCATCCACGATGAAAGTAGCGTGAGGATGCATTTGCAAGGCAGAAGCTGGGCACATGGCAGAAACTGGTCCCTCGATGCTGGCCGCTACGGCATCCGCCTTAGCCTCACCAAAGGCGAGCAGCACGAGGTGACGTGCCTTCATAATAGTGCCCACACCTTGAGTAATGCAGTGCGTAGGCACTTGTTCAAGGTCATTATCGAAGAATCGTGCATTGTCCTCGCGCGTCTGCTGCGTTAGTGTCTTCATGCGCGTTGGAGAGGCCAAGGAACTACCGGGTTCGTTAAAACCAATATGACCATCTGTGCCAATTCCCAGGATTTGAATATCCACGCCGCCGGCCGCTTCAATGGCCGCATCATAGTCCGCTCCTGCATGAGGTAGCGTTTCGGCGGCGCCGTTTGGCACGTGGATCAGCTGAGGATTCAACCCCACAGGCTCTACCACCTCACGATGGATGACGCTGTGGTAGGACTCCGGATGTGCAGGATCCAAACCTGCATACTCATCGAGCGCAAAGCCCTGCACACGCGAAACGTCGATTCCCTCTGCTTTTACCTTGCGCGCAAGTGCTTTATATGCTGCAAGAGGTGTGGAACCCGTGGCCAGTCCAAGCACTAATTGCGGATTAGCCTTGATAGCTTCGCCCACGGCCTGAGCATAGATTTCGCCTGCTTCTTCTTGTGTTTTTACGATCAGTACTTCTGCCATTGTTTCTCCTCAATATGCATAAACTGAGATAATTCATAAGAGCCGGCATCTCTTCATGGCGAGGTGCCGGCTCATGTGTTTTACAAAGCGCGAATAGTAGCGCTTTCGCTGACGGCTTCTGCGGAAACCGTTGGCTCCAACCCAACTTCTCGCAGCACCTGCTCTACGCGCTTCACATTTTCGCCTTGAAGTGGAAGTACCGGCTCAGGCATTTGATTTGTGGCAAATACACCCAGCAAAGCCATGGCGGTCTTGAAAGCACCTACGCCTCCTGCATATCCTTGCACGCCTTCCGACACGAGCACGACGCGCATCAAGTCAGCCAGTACATCCTGCTCTTTGCGCACGGTCTGCCAATCACCGGCTTCGTAAGCCTTCCACATGCGCACATATCCTGTGGCCTCCACATTGGCAAGTCCTGGCACCGAACCATCCGCGCCCGCCATATACGCGCCATCCACTACCACTTCCTGGCCGGTGAGCAAATTCAACGGGTGACCCGCCTTCTTATTCTTGTCCACCAAGAAGCGGAAGGATACGTCATCATTAGAGGAATCCTTCACACCGGTTAGCACACCATCTAGTCCGAGACGGATGAGCAGGTCTGCTTGCAACTTTGTGTGTACACACACCGGGATGTCATAGGCGAAGAGCGGCAAATCCACGGCTTCATGGATGAGACGGAAGTGGCGTTCGATTTCTGCCTGGCCTCCCAAGGCGTAGAAAGGAGCCGTAGCTACGATGGCATCTGCACCGAGGTCGCGAGCCACCTTCGCATGCTCGATAACGCGCTTTGATTCCGTATCGATGCAGCCTACAAGAAGAGGTACGCGGTGATCGATAATGCGCACAGCTGCTTCGATGATTTCGCGACGACGCTCATCAGTACTGAAAGCAACCTCGCCGGAAGAGCCGAGCACAAACAGACCATTGACACCTGCATCAATCATGCGGTTGATACTGCGCGCAAAAGACTCTTCATCGAGCTCACCTTCTGCGGTTAAAGCGGTTACTACTGGAGGAAATACTCCTCTGAAACGAGAATCCATGACTTGTCCTTTTCTCTCGTGAAATTGAAAGTATTGTTAATGCTTTTCTCAATTTGTGGGTATGGCGAGCCTAACCACACCTCAAAGATGTGTGGAATAAGGTGTGAGTTAGACCCGCACGATTATGGTGGTGGGTTTTACGCCCTTGGTGTTATGCGCATTCCTCCTCTGTTGGATGAAGCAAGGATGGAGCTGCCGCTAGGAGCTTCTTTGTGTACGGATGCTGAGGATGGAAGAAGACATCCTTCGCAGCGCCGCGCTCCACGATCTGGCCTGAATTCATCACCACAATTTCATCCGACACGTAACGCACGGTTTGGATATCGTGGCTAATGAAAACCATGGCCAATCCGAGCTCTTCCTTGAGCCGCGTCAACAGGTTCAGAATCTGCGCACGCACAGACACATCCAAAGCTGAGGTTGGTTCATCCGCAATGATGACGTCCGGCTCAAGGCTTAAGGCACGCGCAATAGCTACACGTTGGCGCTGTCCGCCGGAAAGCTGCCCGGGCAAGGCATCCAATACGGACGTTGGCAGTCCCACCATGCGGATGAGCTCCATAGCTCTTTGCGTACGCTTTTCCTTCGTGCCCAAATGATGCACAATCAGCGGATCGATGAGCTGATCGATGATTTTCATGCGCGCATTCAAAGCCGTAGCAGGATCTTGGAAGACCACGGAAACCACGCGACCAATATCCATACGCTGGTTCGCAGTACGTTTGGTAACATCTACGCCCTTGAAAAGCACTTTGCCTTCTGTAGCCAGCTGCAATCCGCAGAGCACATTCGCCGTGGTGGACTTACCACATCCGGACTCACCTACCAAGCCGATGGTCTGACCCGGCATGAGCTTGAGGCTTACACCGTTGACCGCCGTCACCATATTAGGGTGGAAGATACCGCCTGTACGCGTTTTGAAAATAACCTTGATATCTTGAAGCTCGATAATTGGAGCATTCGGAATTTCGTTATTCATTATCGGCCTCCTGTGCGGATGCATCCGTTACGATGACGTTTGAGGTATCACCCGGTACCGCTTGCACATCATCAAATGCGGTATTCAACGATGGATCAATCAGATGAATCATTTCACCTGGATTATCAGCGGGTGCGTTGTGCACATCCAGCTCTGCAAGGGATGGACGCACTGCGTAACGGTGATGCGTGTTTGGAATTTCAATCATGACAGGGTGCTCATCGAGGGCATCATATGGATGCGAGGAACGAGGAGCGAAGCGATCGCCTTCTGGGAAGTCCTTCGGACTTGGCACCGTGCCCGGTACCTGGTGCAGAGGCGTTTGACCTGCCTCGATAGAAATCACCGAGCCCAGCAATCCACGCGTGTACTCGTGACGAGGATCCGTAAGGATCTCTTGGGTAGAGCCTTGCTCCACCACCTGACCGGCGTACATGACGGTAATCTTGTGCGCTACCTTAGCCACCAAAGCCAAGTCGTGGGAGACGAAAATCATGGCGAATCCGAGCTTCTCGCGCAAGCTATTGAGCAAATCAATCACCTGACGCTGCACGGTCACATCCAGAGCGGTGGTTGGCTCATCTGCGATGATGAGCTTTGGATCACGCGTCAATGCCATTGCGATGAGTACACGCTGACGCTGACCGCCGGAGAGCTCGTGTGGATAGGACTCCAGCACACGCTTTGGATCCAAGCCTACAAGTTCCAGTAGCTCTTCCGCCGTACGGGTACCACCGCGCTTGGTGAGCTGAGCCATTTGGTTCTTGATAAGCATAGATGGGTTAAGCGAGCTCAAAGCATCTTGGTAGATCATAGCGATTTCGTTGCCACGCAGCGCATTGTGTTCCTTAGGATCAAGTCCTACGAGGTTCTTTCCGTCAAACAGGATTTCGCCGGAAATCTTTGCACGCTTATCCAGCAACCCCATAATGGCCAAGGATGTGATGGACTTACCGCATCCGGACTCGCCTACTAAGCCCATTGTTTCGCCTGGGCGTACGTAGAAGGATACGTGATCGACTACGTTCACATCGCCGTGACGAGGGAAGGAAATGCAGAGGTCTTTGACTTCGATGACCGGTTCACCGGTTTCAGGTCCGCGTGGCACGAAGCGATCTGTGCGCTTGGCTTCAGCTTCCTTGAGCTGAGCCAAAGACTTCACCAAGGAATCGTGCTGAGCTGCGTAAGCGGCTACAGGGTCTGCGAGCAGCAAATCTTCCTTGCGTGCAGCCTCCGCATCTACGGCGTTCTTCACGATTGGAGCGCTTGGAGCGGAAACGATAGCATCGGTAATGCCTTCTGACAAAATGTTGAGGCACAAAACCGTAATCATAATGGCCAAGCCTGGGTACAGTGCTTGCCACCAGTATCCGAAGATAACGCCTTGCTTTGCCGAGGAAAGGATATTACCCCACGTAGGCGTCGGCTCCGGGAAGCCCAAGTTAATGAAGGACAGGGAGGCTTCGAACACGATGGCGTCTGCCACAGACAGGGTGGTAAACACCATGACAGGAGCTGCGATATTTCGCGCCACATGCTTAATCAAGATCCACGGAGCGCGAGCACCGGAAACGATGACTGCACGAACATAATCTTGGCCGTATTCGCTGATGATATTTGCACGCACCACGCGGGTAATCTGTGGCACATATAAGATACCAATTGCTGTAATAATGCCGAACATGGACTGTCCGAGGATAGTCACAAATACGGCAGCCAATGCAATACCTGGGACGGACATGAAGATATCCACGATACGCATGATTACTTCAGAAATCCATGGTCGCGATACGGCGGCAATAGCACCGATGATGGCACCGAGTACCAGAGCGAAGACGATGGCGCCGATACCAATGGTCAAGGAGTAACGCGCACCATAGAATACGCGACTCATCACATCTCGACCGAGGTTATCCGTACCGAAGAGATGGTCTGCGGATGGAGCTTGATAGCTGACGGTGATATCCAAAGGACCATGCGGGGAAATAAGTGGAGCAAAAACTGCCACAACTATGAGAAGCGCGATAAAGAGAGCCGCGAGTTTCGTGCCTAACTTCAGATGCGCAAATCTGCGTAATTTAACGCCTGGCTGAGATGCTGCATGTGCAGCTGCATTCTTACCAAACAGCATGTCACACCGTCCTAATGCGTGGGTTGATCAGCACATAGAGCAAATCAACGATGATGTTAATGATGACGAAGGAAAGGGCTACGACCAGCACAACACCTTGTACCAGCGTTGGCTCGTTTCCGTTAATTCCCTCGAAAAGTGTGGTGCCCATACCCGGAAGTGCGAAAATAACTTCGATAACGATAGCGCCACCCATGAGGTAACCGATCTTCATACCAAGGACGGTGATTGGGGTGATTAATGCATTACGCAATACATTGCGTGACACCACTACTGCCTTTGGCACGCCTGCGCCAATTGCCGTACGAACGTAGTCCTTATCCAATTCCTCTACCATGGAAGTTCGAATGACGCGGATAAGCTGACCGGCTACAGGCAATCCCAAAGAGAATGCCGGCATGGCCATACGCGCGAGGTAGGCGCCGGGATCTTCCGTGAACGAGACCAGCGGACCCGCACCCGGAAGCAATCCCATCTTGATCTGAAGGACGTAAATCAGCAAAACACCTAACCAGAATGATGGTGTGGCAATAGCAATAATGGAAATGACTCGAATGACTTGATCGACCCATGTATCGCGGAACAATGCCGCGAGGACGCCGAACAACGTAGCTACTACTACAACGACAATGAGGGAGATGAATGTTAATTGAAGTGTAATTGGGAATGCTTGCCCAATTTTGGCGGCTACGGATTCATGGTTGACACCATAGGTTCCAAGATTTCCGTGAAGCATACCCCAAATGTAAATAAAGAATCGAACATACCAAGGCTTATCCAAGCCGTTTGCCGTGCGGTATGCTTCGAGCTGCTCTGCAGTTGCATTTTCACCTAATGCAGCTACGGCTGGATCATAACGAGAAAATGACATTAAGAAGAAGACGAGGAATACCACGCCGAATGCCACCAATGGCAGTGAGGCGAGCCTCTTCCCTAGTAGTCGTAATAGATTAGTCATGAGTTTTACCCCTTATACTCCGAAGTTTGAATGCGTGGAGCGGCGCATCACATCTTTGTAATGAGCTCCATTTTGGGCATAAGGATGGGGGAAGGGTGAAGATCTCCTTCCCCCATCGGGTGCACCATCATGAAGCTGGTGCTTATTTCATTGGTTTATGAAATCTGTTGCTTCTTGCGCGTTGCTGAGGCTTAGTTCTCCTTAGCAAGCTTTTGGTTCAGGAAGTACAGGCCGACTGTGCCGCTGGCCTTGTAATCCTTGAAGACTCCCTTGCGTACCGCGGTGGTCAGCTGGCGGTGGAAGAGTGGGTACAGAGGCACTTCCTCAGAGAGCAAGTCCATAGCGTCATTCCAGTCCTGGGTGCGCTGAGTCTCATCGGTTGTGCTGGTCGCGTCATCGAGGTATTCGTGAAGCTTGGTGTAGCCTTCCGAATCCTTCCAGAAGGTACGCGTCTTGGTCCACGCGTTATCGCCGTACCACCAATTCATCAAGATATCTGGATCGTTACCAAATACGGATGGATCTCCAGGAGCAAGAACCATAGAGTAGTCTGCATCTTCCTTATCCGTAATATTTGGATAGAGAGCCGAGGACTTCATCGATTGGATATCAACCTTGAAGCCTAGAGCTTCCAAGTTGTTCTTAATTTGTGGGGCCAATTCCGTAATCCAGGTGTGGTCCGTGGTGTACAGGGTGAAGGTGACACCATCTTCTACGCCGGCATCCTTGAGCATCTGCTTTGCCTTGTCAACGTTGTAGGTGTAGACGTTCTTCGCCTTGTGGTAGTACTTGAAGCTTTCTGGCAAGAATCCAGTAGCTGCTTCTGCCTGGCCGGAGAGCTGATTCTTAATCAGTGTATCCACATCGATGCCGTAGAGCACTGCTTGACGGACTTCCTTCTGATCAAATGGGGCCTTCTTCGTATTAAACATGATGAATGCTTGGTTGAAGCCTTGAGCCTTCTCCAAATCAGAGCCGGAGTTTTGCAGGGTTTCAAATGCCTTCGCAGGAACGTTTTCCATAACGTCGTTCTGCCCGGACTGCATGGCCGTGACACGAGCGGTATCATCGACGGAAATATTCCAGACCATATTCTTAGCCTGTGCCGTCCACTCACCGTTGTAGTAATCATTCTTTTCAAAAGTGACCTTTTGGTCCGTGATTTCCTTGTACTTGTAAGGACCAGAACCGATAGGCATCTTCTGCAGGTCTTCATCTGACATAGAAGCTGGCACAATGCCCACCAAGGCAAGTCGCTCCTTGAACAAGCTATATGGCTTATTGAGGTGGAAGGTGACCACATTATCACTTGTCGCATCCACACTCTGGATAAAGTTCAGCATAGAAAGATACAAGCTGCCTTCGGCCATCATGCGTTCGAAGGAGGACTTGACATCATTTGCTGTTACGGCAGTTCCATCAGAGAACTTAGCACCATCGCGAAGCGTAATCTGATATTCGGTATCGGAAATTTCTTTAGGTTCACCACTTGCCAAACCCGATACGAGCTGGAAATCATTCATTTGGCGCGTGTAGAGAGGCTCCACTACATTCCAGTTGGCGGACTGTGGCAGTGCCTGAGACGTAGAGGTAGGATTATAGTTTTGGCCTGCATAAGCCATTTGTGCAGTAATTGTATCTGGCACGACTGTGCTTACTGCAGCAGATGAACTGGAGCTTGATGAGTTCCCTGAACCACAACCAGCCAACATTAATACAGCAGCTGCTAAACCGGCAACCACTTTCATTGACTTCCCAAACTTCATTTCTTTTCTCCTTCAACATTGAAAGGTATCCACAAAGATTAAAAGCCTTGCGCTACGTTGCGCGTTCTTCTAAAAGTTATATGCGGATGGAGTTATCTCCTGCGTCTAATCGTAAGACATCAGACATCATATGTCAAGGTGGGCTTGGTGTTGAGGATAATATTTTTCGCCCGTACATTCTCTCACCCTCACTCATCCCTTGGTATAGCGTAAAATGGTATGTTATGGCGAATAAAAAGGGACCAACAAAGGGTTCAGGCGGAAAACACCGCAATAAGTTAGCGGGCAAAGGCCCGACACCGAAGGCTGAGGATCGTGTATACCACAAGGCTTATGCCGCAAAAAAGGCTGCGGACAAGCGTCGCGCTTCCGACCCACGCTTAGCGGCTAAACGACGCGTAGCAAAGTTCACTTCCGATTCTGACGACATTGTTATAGGCCGCAATGCCGTCCTAGAAGCTTTGAAAGTAGGCGTGCCAAGCAAGGATCTATACATTGCTGCACGCATCGAGCATGACGATCGTACCCGTGAAATTGTGCGCCTTGCGGGCATTAAGGGCCTACACTTGCTGGAAGCGGATCGTTTGGAAATGGATCGCATTGCGCGCAGTAGCAATCACCAAGGCGTGGTTTTGCGCGTGCAGCCGTATGAGTATGCGTCTTTGGCGCAATTAGCAGATCGTGCAGAGGCGAAGGCTGCGGCTTTGGCGAATGCTTCTCCAAAGGCACGCAACTTGGCACGTCCATTGTTCATCGCTTTGGATGGCGTCACCGATCCACAGAATCTCGGCGCTGTCATCCGTTCCGCAGCCGCATTTGGCGCAAATGGCGTTATCCTGCCCGAGCGCCGCAGCGCTTCCGTCACCTCTGCTGCGTGGAAGGTGTCGGCCGGAGCGGCAGCACATATGCCCGTAGCACGCGTAGTCAACCTCACGAAGGCAATCGAAAGCTTGCGCGAGCGCGGCTACTACACCATCGGATTGGATGGTGGCGGCGACGCTCTCGTCGGCGAGTCCGGGTTTGAAACGGATCCACTGGTGGTCGTGCTGGGCTCTGAGGGCAAGGGCATTAGCCGTTTGGTACGTGAAGCGTGTGACTCCATTGTGGGCATTCCTATGACCAGCATGGTGGAGTCCTTGAATGCTTCTGTGGCTGCCGGCATTGCGCTCTACAGTGTGCACAAGGCACGCATTTCTGCGACTGAGTAAGTCCGCATAAGCGAAAACTTTCGCATCATACAAATACAAAGGTGGAGGAGAACTACTAGAGTTCTCCTCCACCTTTATCTTATCTGTGTTTACTCTTATAGACCTATCTTATGGTCTTTCTCATGCCTTTCGACGAGCTATAAAACGTCGAACGGCAAGGATTTCCAAGCCAATGATGATCAAGGCTAGGATGGCAATCACCACGTAGTAGATATACTGCCATACTGGTGTTTCCACCTGAGGCTGGCCATTTTCGTACAACCAGCTATTGACGGCGGTGTACAAAATATTGTGGGAAGCCGTGCGCATGGCGATGACGGAGGTTGCCGATTTATCTTTGATGACGTTGTCACCAGAAATCGTGGCGAGCATGGCATCGTTACCTGCGCGGATAGCCTGATCACCAATTTGGTAGCCGAAACCACCGAAGTAATCCGTTTCTACAAAGCCCTCGAAGCCCCATTCTGCGCGCAATACATCGTTAAGCATGTGCGAGTTTGCAGATGAATAGCCGTTTCCTACGTAATTGAAGGATGCCATCACGGCTGTGGCGCCGCCCTCCTTCACCGCCATTTCGAATGGCTTGAAGTAGATTTCGCGCATGCTCTGCTCATCTGCCCATGTGGACAGCATGGCTACACGGTTAGTTTCCTGATCGTTCAGAGCAAAATGCTTAATGAATGGATACACACCTTTAGAACGCGCGCCTTGCACCTGTGCCGTAGCCATAATGCCAGAGAGCACGCCATCTTCCGAGAAGTACTCGAAGTTACGACCTGCATAAGGTGTGCGATGAATATTCATCGCCGGTGCATACCAACCCGTAACATTCATTTCACGTGCCATATCGCCGATGGTTTCGCCGAATTTTTTACCGAGCTCCTTGCTGAAGGTATTCGCCACAGAAACGCCCGATGGCAAGCCGATGGATCCCACACCCGTGAAGTTGTTATTCAGCGTCGATGGCCCATCCACGTCAGACTGACGCGGCTTTTCGATGGATGGCACAGCCGCATTTCCATAGCCTGCGAAAGCGATGAGCTGATTCATTTCATCAACGCTCAGCTGGTCCAGTAGCTTATCCCACAGCGGATCGTCATAGGACTTTCCATACAATTCGTACAGCTTCACACCATTCTTAGCCTCCGTCGTCGGCATGACGTCTGCATCGTTATTCACATTCTCATAATTCGATGAATTAATGAAAGTCTGCTTGTACTGCTCTGGCATAGAGTAGCTAGCTGGAGCGGCCGTGGCGGCTGCAAAATTGGCAAAATGATCTGCACGAGACAAGGTTTCGAAGGTCGGCTTGATATCATCGAACTGATTTGTGGCAGCTGTCTGATCGCTAGAACGCTTGTGAGAAGCATCGTATGTCACCGTGTCGTCGATATGCACGGTTTGGCGTGCAATTTCCTCGTGCGAGCTGGAATTAATGGAAATCTGATAATCGCCGGATTCCAGCACATACGCCTTCGCATTGTTTTGGTCGTACGATGCCATATCCTCGGCATTGAATTCTACGCTGAGCGTTTGCGATTCGCCAGGCTGGAGTTCCTTCGTCTTATCAATGTCAATCAGATTGACGGAGGACTTTTCAATGCCACCATTGGTGTATGGAGGATTGTAATACACCTGCACGGCATCCTTACCGGCTACGGTACCCGTGTTGGTAACCGTCACGTCAAAGGAAATCTTGCCACTGCTAGCATCAAAGGACACATTTCCCATGGACTGGGAGAAAGTGGTATAGCTCAAGCCGTAACCGAATGGGTACTGCACAAGCGCATTGTAATCGATAGCGCCTTCGTCATCCGCAGTTTCGTAATACTTGTAGCCCGTGTAAATGCCTTCTACATAATTGACGAATGCCGGTGTGACGTGCAAATCTTGGCCCGCAAAATTGGTATCAACCTTAAATTCATCCATATTGTCATAGAGGAACTGGCCGTAGTTGCGGAACCAAGGAGCCTGGGAGAAGTCCTTAATGAACGTATCCGTATTGCGACCCGATGGATTTACAGCACCCGTGAGCACCTCGCCCAAAGCACTGAAGCCGGTCTGACCTGCTGGAGGTGCCCACAACACAGACTTAATGGCAGCATAATCATCGACAAAGCTAAGATTCAGCGGATTTGCGCCATTGTATACGACGACGACATTGCTGAAGTTGGAGGTGACCATGTCAATCATCTTGCGTTCAGACGCAGAAAGATCCAAGTAGCCTTGGCCTGCTTCAAAGTCGTTGTAATCAGCAGAATTATTGTGATACACAGCCACAGCATCGCTGCTTTCACCCGGGCCTGTCACTGCGGAGGTGCCAGGACCGAACTGGCGATAGTCGCCCATCTTGGTCATATCGCTCGGCAGGTCGAAGCCCTCACCACCTGTGCGGGCAAGGACCACGACAGCCGTATCAGAAAAGTTCTTCGCATCGTTGAGCAAGGTATCGGAGTAAGAGTCCACCGTTGGCTCCGGCAAAGTCCAATCCTGGATAGCCACATTGTTCACCGGGCGCTCTGCGCGGTAGTTCGTATAGAAATCCGTCAATTCTGTGTTCGTCTCAATGCCCGCCTGAGCCATGCCTTGCAAAATCGAGGTAGTCTCGTACTGATCGTTCATAGAGCCGGAGCCCGTTCCACCATAGATGGGGCTGGTGGATGCCCAGCCAAACACATTCGCCTTCTTTGCACTCAGAGGAAGCAGATTGCTGTCATTTTTCAGCAAAACAATGCCTTCACGCTCGATATCTGCGGCGAGCGTCTTGGTCTGAGCAATGGTTTGTTCGCTCAAGGTGCCCGTGCCGGACATCAGAGACAGCATAGTATTCAATGGTCCAAACAGCATGGCGCTGATGGCCACAATGCTAGCAATGAAAGCCACAATCCACGTTTGCGCATGGACAAGCTTGCGCACGGCGCGATTTTTCACCGTAAATTTATTGATAGCGACGGTCGCAAGAATTGCGAGCGCGAGCACTACGATGATGGCAATGAGTTCCGTTCTCACCGACTCGATAGTGCTGATCACATCAGACATATTGATGCCGAGCATCTTTACTCCTTCTATCCTCATTCACACGCCTACATTGGCATGTGTTCAGATCGAGTTGCTGTCATTGCAACTGCGTCTATACGTTTGACGATAAAAGAAAGCCGGAGTGCTTCAAAGCTTGGGGGCGTTAGCGGTCATTCCCGGTACGCGAACGGTAGCTGTCTCAACTTTGCTGCTCATTTTTACCTTAGGCATGGCTGGGCAGCAAGATATGGAGATCAAAAATACCCTCATCCGTAGTAATGGTCATATCTCCACCCAGCTTTTCCACAATCATGCGCATGCTTTTCAGACCATACCCGTGACTGCTGAAATCGCTTTTGGTTGTGAGAATTTCCCCCTGTTCATTACGCTGGAGTTCCTCGAAATAGTTCACGATATTGATATGTGCTAATGCCCCGCGCATGGTGCCGGTAAGCTTGATAACACGCTTATCCTCATCCTGAATTTTTTCTGTGGCCTCGATAGCGTTATCTAAGGCATTGCCAAATAGCGAGTAGATATCGTGGTCATTGATGCCTTCTACACAGGTGGCGTCGATCATATAGGTGAAATGGATGTTTTTTCGCGTGCATTCTAGGCTTTTGTGTGTAAGCACGACGTCCAGTGAGGCGTTGCCCGTTTTGGCGATGCTGTCCCAGGTGCTGGCTTCGCGTGAAATTTCGTCGAGGACCTCGTTCGTTACGCTGCTGTGTTTAGAATCATGACTACTCGAGGCGCGAATGCGGGCAATTTGATGTTTAAGATCGTGATAATGCACGTTTGTGGCGTCTATGGTATTTTTAAGCAATTCGTACTGATGAGTTTGTAAATCGTTCATTTGACGTACAAACGCCAGTTCATCTGAAAGCTCTTGATTCTGCGCAATTTCGTGAAACATGAGCAAAATCATGACACAGACCAAAATCGAGACGAAGCGCAGGATAATAAAAGTACTCGTGGAAACCACCGTTGTAGAAGCATATGAGCTCAATCCTAAGGTCACGCTCAGCGTGCTCACAGTAAGGAAAACCAGTGAAGTCACCGAACTGACGCGCATCTTGGTCACATCAAAGCGCTGCGAAAACCACCTAAAGCA
The DNA here is from genome assembly GCF_000376885.1 of Alloscardovia criceti DSM 17774. Lineage (GTDB taxonomy): Bacteria > Actinomycetota > Actinomycetes > Actinomycetales > Bifidobacteriaceae > Alloscardovia > Alloscardovia criceti. Next base: position 204,642 of record NZ_AQXR01000009.1, on the reverse strand, counting down.
GGCATAATATGTCAGAGCAAAAATCACAATTCTCAACAGTTCACCTGCCAGCCACGTATGCAGGGATGCTAGCGGCAGGGCTTCACGAATTGAATGGCCGATATACGTAATCGCAGAGGCTATATGCTGTATGGCGTAGGCACAAATAGAAATGGCGATAACGATATGCGGCTCTACGTCCAGGATGGCCAGCGCTACGAGGTTGACCACGACGAAGAGCAGCATGAAATTTGCTATGGAATTCACTAAAGCCGAAGGAAAAATCTCCCGCACCCCATAAAAGGCGGCGGCCAGGGCAATATCTGCGATAACTGCGCCCCCGATAGCCAGTATCGCGTTTCGCCACACATGTGGTCGTCTAGGTAAGGTATACGCAAACAAGACTTGCGCAACGAGTAGCTCCACAAGCACCGCCAAATTGTTGAATATCATCACAGGCGTCACTAGCATTACATTTCTCCCACAGCCAAGGTAACCGCGCGCAGAATTTCTTGTTTTTTAGAGCGACTCACCTCAACCGTCCACTCACCCACCGTAATAAGATTGCCCTGAATGCCGGTGACGTGGTCGATATTGACCAGATACCAGCGGTTGCATTTCATAAAATTGCCCTCGGAAAGTGCTTTTTCCGCCTGAGAGAGTGAGCCTTTCACCGTAAAATCGCCGTCTTGCGTGTGATACGTAATGTAATGATCGCGCACTTCCACGTAATCGATGCGATCCAGCGCAATGATATGTGCGGCGCCGCGGATGCTCAAGCTCAAGCTCGTTTGTTTCCGTCTTTCCATGCGAGCGCGGGCACGGCGCATAACCATAGCAAAACTGCCATAATCTATCGGTTTGACGATGAAATCCAACGCTTCGACTTCGTAACCCTTGATAGCCAGCTGGGCCATATTCGTCACAAAAATCAGCACGGTGGAAGGATCCGTTTCACGGATAATGCGCGCCGCTTGGATTCCATCGATTTTCAACATTTCGATGTCCAGAAAAATGATATCGAATTCCGCCTTGTAGTGGTGCAGAATTTCTTCGGCGCTAGAAAAATCCTGGATTTCCCAGGTTTCGGCATTCTCGTGAGCGTAGCGTTGCACAAAAGCTCGGAGCCGCTCACGTGCCGCACTATCATCATCAACTATTGCAATTTTTGCCATTACGTATGCACGTCACTATCTGCAGTTGTATATCTCCCACTTTCACAGGAAGACGAAACGGGGAGATATACGTGCTTTTTCGTTTTCTGTATCAACACCTTATGCGGAAGCCCACACAGCAGCATCCGGGTCGTCCTCGGCGTGATAGTCACCATAATCATCCATCACGCCGGAATCTGCCTCATCCAAGATGGACTGGATGGCCTTCGGATCGATTTTGTACTCGCCCAGCTTGCTTTCGATATAATCTTCCACTGCTTCTGGAGTGGAAACATCATGTCCAATCTCTTCCGCCATATGCCAGCGATGGTTGAGCACCTCGTGGAAGAACTGCGCGGGTTCAATCTGACTGCGGTATTCTGCCGGAATGCGGCGCACCGTTGGTTCGAAGACCTCGCGCATCCAATCCGTGGCCACAATTTCCAAGTCCTCGCCTTGACGCCAGGTGGAGGTACGGTACGCCTCGATATCGTTGAGCAGGCGGCGAGCCTGATTTTCCTGCACATCCAAGCCAGTCAGACGCAGCAGCTTATTGGAGGCGTAACCGGCATCTACCACACGTGGACGCACATTAATGCGATTGCCGTCATCCGTAGTCGTGACTTCCAGCTCATCCACGTCGAAGCCTAAATTATTCAAAGCGTTGACGCGCTGCTCAATCTTCCACATCTCGTCCGGAGGGAAGGAGGACATGCCGGTGAGGGCATCCCACAGCTCGTGATATCGCTCGACAAGGCGGTTACCTACCTCGATTTCATCCACCTCGCTGGGCAGCAAATTACCCGAATGCAAATCCATCAGTTCGCCGATGATATTCGTGCGCGCTAAATCGATATCGTATTCGCGCTGACCATCGGTTAAATTCGCGTACAACGCACCCGTTTCCGCATCCACGAGCACGGCAGAGAAATTATCAGCATCGCGCAAAAACAGCACATTCGACAGCGACACATCACCCCAGTAGAAGCCTTGCAAATGCAAGCGTACGAGGAGCACCACCAAAGCGTCAATGAGACGGTCGGCCGTGTCAGCGCGCAAATTGCGAGCAAAGAGCGCGCGATAAGGCAAAGAAAACTTCAGCTGCTCGGTGACGAGGATGGCTTCCAGCGCGTCCCCATTGGCATCTCGACGGCCCGCAACCACGCCCACCGGCTTGACACTCGGCACATCGATGCGCTCCAGTCTACGCAACATTTCGTATTCCTTCACCGCCGAACGGTAAGAAATCTCTTTCATCGCGTTAATTTGATCGCCCACGCGCACGAAACGCACCACGTGTCTGGATATACCACGTGGCAAATTCACGATCAGATCTTCCGACCACTTCGTCAATGGCAAGGACCACGGCAACGTAAAAAGTCGAGGATTGGCTGTGGCAGCGGTGATGTTCAAATTCTTTGGTTCTATACGCTCAGACGCCGACTCCTCGCCAGCATTCGCACTCGTTCCGGACATCCGAGAACCAAAAGAACCTTTAGTTTGTGTAGTGTCCATTCACCACTCCTTTGCCTTAACTCTTGGCTAAAACGAGATGACAGCCTTCGTACTTCGCAGCGATTGCCTGCAACTCAGCAATCCTAGCCTAGCCCAGCAATTCCACCACTTATACACATCATCATACAAGAAAAGGCGGCTGAGGCCTTTGAGCCACACACCGCCTTTTCTCACACTTGCCTCAGCAAGCTACACAATTCATAAACTGCATAAGTTCATAGAATTAGTTCAAACGCAGTTCAGTCGATGGTGCAAACAGGTGCATCTTCGTTGGGTCGATGTGAATACGCACGGTAGAACCGACCTGTGGAAGGGAGCGAGGGTTTACACGAACGGTGGTCATATTGTTCTGATCGGACATTACAGAAGATGCCTCATCAGCACCGTTTGCATCTACAATGTTGCCGTAAATATAACCATCAGAACCAAGATCTTCAACATTCAACACGTTGAGCTTGAATGCATCTGGCTCCGTATCAGATGCGAGAGAAGCATCTTCTGGGCGGAAGCCGATAACGATCTTGTTGTCATCTTCTGCAGTAAGCTTTGCTGTCACTTCAGCTGGCAAAGTAATAGCATCGTCACCGATAACTGCCTTGCCATTGACTACCTTGTGGGTAGAGATGTTCATGGATGGGGAGCCAATGAAGCCTGCTACGAACACGTTTTCTGGGCGATCGTAGAGCTCTGTAGGAGCACCAACCTGCTGGAGAATGCCGAGCTTAATAACTGCGATGCGGTCACCCATGGTCAGAGCTTCGGTCTGATCGTGGGTAACGTAAAGAGTGGTAACGCCAAGCTGACGCTGCAATGCAGCAATCTGGGTACGAGTCTGCACACGCAACTTCGCATCCAAGTTAGACAAAGGCTCATCCATGAGGAAGACCTTTGGCTGGCGAACGATTGCACGACCCATAGCTACGCGCTGGCGCTGACCACCAGAAAGTGCCTTTGGCTTACGATCGAGATACTCGGTCAAGTCAAGAATTGCTGCTGCCTTCTCAACGCGTTCGCGGATTTCATCCTTTGGAGTACCTGCAATCTTCAGAGCAAAGCCCATGTTATCTGCCACAGTCATGTGTGGGTAGAGAGCATAGTTCTGGAATACCATTGCGATATCGCGGTCCTTTGGCTGCATATTCGTGACGTCCTTGCCACCGATCAAGATGCGGCCCTTGTTTACTTCTTCAAGACCTGCGAGCATGCGCAATGTTGTAGACTTACCGCAACCAGATGGACCAACGAGTACGAGGAACTCGCCATCCTTGATGGTCAAGTTGAGGTTGTCTACAGATGGGGTGTCATTACCTGGGTAGATACGGGTAACGTTCTCAAATACCACTTCTGCCATAATATTTCCTTTCATTGGCAGGTACGTGCCAAACGATCCGAGTGAGAGGTTTATTGTTTTCGTGGTTCTGGGAAGATAATCAAAAAGATAACTCTTCTTCGAGCCACTTCCCACTATACACAAGGAAATCCAAAAAGGGGCGTTTTCTTCACAATTCGTAAAAAATAGTCGAAAGTTGGGCGGGTTTCCTAGGAATTTAGTGGCGTTTCCCTAATATAGAGGTTATGGCTGAAAATTACTCTGCATTAGATTTAGCGCCAGGAAATGTCGTTGGTGGCTACACATTGCTGAATCGTCTTGACCAAGGTGGCATGGGTACTATCTGGAAAGTGCGCGATGACGGCGGAAATATTTATGCCATGAAAATTCTTCTTGATTCTCTCAACGATGACGAAACAGTGGATGTGGACGGCGAAGAGAGGTTGACAGCTCGGGAACGTTTTAGGCGAGAAGCCCTGGCTTTGCGCCGCATCAACCACCCTGGTGTCAATCGCATTGTGGATATGGAGCTCGATGATGCTCTCGCCTTCATTGTCACAGAATTAATTGAGGGAAAAAATTTACGCGATGACGTGTATGAAAATGGTCGGTACACAGCCGAGGACTTGGAAAATCTCGCGCGATTGCTCATTAACGCAGTCGATGCCGTGCACGATGCTGGTATTATTCACCGCGATATTAAGCCAACGAATGTGATGATTTCCAAGACTGGCCCGATTTTGGTCGATTTCGGCATTGCCATGGGAGAAAACGAATCTCATGTGACACGCACGGGCTTGGTTATGGGCACGCCAGGATTTATTGCTCCGGAAATTATCGAAGGGGCGGAATCCGATGAAGCTACGGACTGGTGGAGCGTGGCTGCAGTGTTAGGATTTGCGGCCACGGGTAAGCCTATTTTCGGCTCGAAGCCTTTGATGACCGTGCTCGAAAGGGAAGCCTCGGGAAATGCCGATTTAACCGGCCTGCCTCCACGCACACTGCACGCGATGCGCGAGGCCTTAAATCCGGATCGTATGCAGCGATGCTCTGCTCAAGAGTTACTTGCTGCTATCCACGAGGATGCCCTCACACCGGAAATTTGGGACAACGGACCAGACAGCGCTTATGCTTCAGCCGATACACACACGCGGACCAACGGCGCACAGGGTGTGCCCGCGGGGCCACTATCTCGTTTAGTAAGCTCAGGAGCCGAGGCTGCTCCAGCAGAAGGAGCGGAACCTTCATCCGTGGTGCTCCCTTTTTCAAAAAGCTCTTCTCCAGGAAGAGATAACGACAGTACTACTCCCCTCAGCCAGATTCCGTCCTCTGAGCAGGCTACGCGAGTGCTAGATCCTGCTGAGCTTTCTATGAAGTATGCGGATGACATAGACATGACAAATGCGGACGCGAATGGCGAGCGCGACCATCAGCCACGTGTGTCGTCCTCTCAAACCGGCACCGCTACGGGCAACTCAGCCATGCCCTCTCCCAACGTCCTCGAGCTCACCCGCGTCATGCCTTCGGAAGTTCCCCCGTCCACTCAAGCGTTAGACCACGGGCAAGGAGGCGTGCCACAGGGCTCGTCGGACTTTGCGAACCACCTGTATAGGCCTGAGCGCGTACGCCCCTCCTACTCGTCCTATCCTCATTATCCACGCTATCAGTCACCGGATCGGGATTATGATTCGCCGGCACAACTGCCAGAACTCCCTGCGCAATACGATGAGTATCAGCCTCAGCCTACACACAGTAATAACGCTCCGCAAGGCATCAGCTATTTCCATCGCGTGGCCTTAGCCGCTCTCAATATTGCCATTGCGCTGTATTTCCCTTGTGCGGCCGGGGTTTTCCTCATGCTGGCCGTTTTTATCAGCACAATCCGCGGTTGGAGAATTTCTGCGCGTGCAATGAATCCTCAGATTTCTGGCTTCAGCCTAGCCCTGTCTCTACCTTGGCATGCGATTAAAGCACTGTTCCCGACGATTAGTTATGCGTTGAGTTATGGTGTGTGCGCCGGCGTGGTGAATGTGATAGGCATTGTCATTTTCCGATACACCGGATTTACTGTAACTTTTGGCGATTGGACGAGCATTTTTGTGCTACTCAATGCTATCTCTACGTCTCTTGTGTGGCTTCTCATGATGATAACTCCCCGTTCTCGTGTCCTTTATGTGGGCATGAATACTCAGCTCAAGCTCAGCGCACAAGGACGGATCATCACTGTCTTGGTCTGGGCGCTCGTCCTCGGCGCCGTCCTTATCCAAGCTTTAGTCTCCACCTCGGTGCTGTGGTATCCCCTCCCGGATATTCAAAATCTCATACTCGCCACCATCCCGTCCTTCACATAAACTCCGGCATTTCTTAGTAGGCGAAATCCTATCGCCTGATTGACGGCTTAAGATAAGGTTATTTTTATGGCAAAAAACTCAGACAATCGTGCAAATTCGCGCAAAGCACGTATGGAAGCACGTGCTGCTGCTGAAAGAGAAGCACAATTAGCAGCTCAACGTGAGCACAAGATTCAGACCACTATTGGCGTAGTTGTGGTCACCGTCGTGGTGGTTGTGCTCGCCATTATTGCATATTTTGTGGGACGCAATATTTATGAGAGTACACGCTCCGACGAGGAAGTGGCCGCAGCAGCCTACTCCGCTGTGCAAGAGGTGAAGGATAAGCCTCAGAACGCTTCTACGGATGGCGGCTTCCTCCTGTCGAAGAATGGCGTGAATCAGGCAGTAGAAGGCGTACCAACCATCGATGACTACATGGATTACATCTGCCCTGCCTGTGGCGTGATGCATCGCGCCGTCGATGATTCCGTATCCTCCATGATCGATGCCGGTCAGATTAATCTCAATATTCATCCGGCTGCCTTCTTGAACTCCGCTTCTTCTGACAAGTACTCCACACGTTCTGCTGCTTTCGTTGCCTATGTAGCCGATAACGAGCCAGATAAGGTAGTGGCGCTCATCAAAGCTATGTTTGAGCAGGACTTCCAGCCTTCTGAAGGTTCGAATTACAAGAGTGTTTCTTATGAGCAGCTGACCGAATTGGCACAGTCCGTGGGCGTCAGTGATGAGGTGGCTACGGCCGCAGCCCAAGGGAAGTACGAAGCTTGGATTGATGCCGTCAGCAAGTGGTATCCAACGGAAAGCAAGTTGTGGAATATTTCCGGCACCTACAAGGGCCAGATGACTACCCCAACCATTTTGATTAATGGAAATTACTGGGATTACAACGCTTTGATTGCGGCTACAAATTCCGATTACAATACCCTGCTGCTAGCAAGCCTGGGTTTGAGCTCTGAAGATGTCGGCAATGCTTCGGTTCTGCCTAGCATTGGCACAGGCACTCCGGTATCTTTAACCGCTTCTAGCTCGAGTAGTTCCAGCTCCAGTAGCTCCAGCAATTAAAACGCCTCCAAGGCGTGCACGTCACGCCTTCTGAGTTTCGGCTCGTCGATGACAGATTTTTATGTTTTTCGGCGAGCCGTTTTGTATCCCTGCTGAGTTTTATGTATAGTAGGAGAGTTGATTTATTCAACGCCTCTATAGCTCAGTTGGTAGAGCAGCTGATTTGTAATCAGCAGGTCGAGGGTTCGAGTCCCCCTGGAGGCTCTTTTTTTATATCTGCTTTCTTCTCGATCCTCACAGCTCATTATCACGTGTTTTTCAGTTTTGCGCATACCGATTTATGGAATTATCGTTGTACTCATTACAGATAACTTTTGCACAGCGCAGGACTCTAGTAATGTAATGAGTATTTGAAACCGCTTTCAAGGAGAAGAGATGGCTCTACGATGGACTCCGCAACGATTCGTCACCCATAGGCGTTGGCGCATTGCCTTATGCACCACGCTGAGTCTTGCACTATCTCTTTCCACATTCTTTATCGGTGAACGCAAATCCGTGGCATTGACCGTGAACGGTGATACCACATATGTGCAAACCTACGCCATTAGTGTGGACGGTCTCCTCCAGCAGGAAGGTGTAAAAACCAAGTCCCACGATTTCATCGAATCCACCTCCGGACAGCGCCTGACAAATGACGCACACGTGACCGTGCGCAGCGCATATGAAGCCACGATTACTATCGATGGCCAGCAAGTCGGCTTTTGGACCTACGCCACGAGCGCGGATCAATTGCTCAAATTGTTTAAGCAAAACGAAGAAAATGCCGTTAAAGTGACGGTAGATGTGACGAATATTTACAACAAACTCACGGGCGGATTCGTCATCAATGCTGACGGTCCAGTTACCGTCATTGCCGATGGCAAGACCACCACTGCGCCGGATGGGAAGCTGCCAGCAGCATCTATTTTGGATTCTCAAGGCATTACGCTGGATCAGCACGATCGCGTCAGCGTGGAGCAAGATGGGGATAATACGATTTTGCGGGTTATCCGCATTACCTACTCGGATTCCACGCGTGAGGTGGAAATTCCTTATACTTCACGCACCGTAGAAGATGACACTTTGGATGAGGGCATGACTGTCGTGGAACAGACAGGTGTGAACGGCGTAAAAACCCAGTATTTGCACAATACCTTGACCGATGGTCAGGTGGAATCCACAGAAATTACGAATGAAGTCGTGACGCGCGATCCTCAGGAAGAAATTATTCGCGTGGGCACGAAGAAAGCCGAATCAACGCAATCGGATTCTACACAGTCTGATAATTCGTCAGATAATTCCTCAGATGCTTCGTCCGATAATCAGCAATCTCAGAACTCCGATGACAATAACTCCCAGTCGTCTTCCCAAGATGATGCTGCAGCCCAGCAGAAGGCTCAGCAAGAGGCCGAGCAACAAGCAGCCGCTCAAAAAGCCGCCGAAGAAGAGGCTGCACGCAAGGCAGCAGAAGAGGCCGCTCAGCAGCAACAACAACAAGAACAGCAGCAAAGTGGCTTGTGGCATCCAACCGTAGCCCAAGCGAAGGCTTATGCCCAGGCCGCAGCAGCTCAGTACGGCTGGACGGGAGATAATTGGAGTGCTTTGGAATGGCTGTGGAATCGTGAATCCGGATGGCGTTGGAATGCAGAAAACGCTTCCTCCGGCGCATATGGAATTCCACAATCCTTGCCGGGCTCAAAAATGGCAGCTTACGGCGATAATTGGCGCGATGATGCCTCCATTCAGATTAATTGGGGCTTGAATTATATTCGCAACCGTTATGGTTCCCCTCTGGCAGCTCAGGCACATAGTCAGCAGACGGGATGGTACTAAAATCAACACTATGACATATGAAGAGAACTCCTCCCATCTTCTGGGCGCCTCAGATATTCGCCAGATTGCGGCGGCTGCAGGCATATCCCCCACAAAGAAATTCGGACAAAATTTCGTCATAGACCCCGGCACCGTCCGCAAAATCGTGCGCACGGCCGGTGTAGATGCTCAGTCTCGTGTCATCGAAGTGGGCCCTGGTTTAGGTTCTCTGACGCTTGGACTACTCGAAACCGGCGCTCAGGTTACGGCCATTGAAATCGACACCCCTGTGGCACAACTACTTCCGCAGACCGTAGCGCAGTACATGCCTCAGGCCGGCAACCGCCTGCGCGTAGTCGAAATGGACGCACTGAAAGCAACACCTGAAAATACGGGTATTACACAAGATAAGCCCCTGACCTTGGTAGCAAATCTGCCGTATAACGTGGCTACGCCGATTATTTTGACACTACTGGAACGCTTGCCCACTATCGAATCCTTCGTAGTCATGGTGCAGAAGGAAGTGGCAGATCGTCTCAGCGCCCACCCGGGAAACAAGGTCTACGGGGTGCCAAGCGTAAAACTGGCATGGTACGGCACAGCAAGTCCTGCTGGTGTCATTGGACGCAATGTTTTTTGGCCTGCGCCTCATGTGGATTCCGCTCTCGTGGAGTTCCACCGCCAACCGGCGTACGCCGCCATGTCAGCCGATACCAAAGATTCTGACCAGCTGAGAACAAAGGTTTTTGCGTTAATTGATGCCGCTTTTAGCCAGCGTCGGAAAACCTTGCGTGCTGTATTGAAAAAATCTGTAAGCGACGAAGCCTTTGTCCGTGCCCAGATTGATCCCAGCAGACGTGGCGAAACCTTAACAATTCAAGAATTTATTTCTCTAGCTCTCGCACAAGAGGCCCACTGAGTAAAAATGTTTCACGTGAAACATTCGTAAGGTAAAGCTCTTCAACTTCTGATAGGCGGGTACTGCGTATAAAATAGCTGAAGAGTAGACGGAGGAACTATGGCGGATAACACCATCAAGAATGAACGCGAGCAGCGTAAGTTGTATCTGCGCGCACGCCAGCGCATGATTCTCAGCGGCACGATTGGCTTCCTTGTCGTAGCAGTTATCGTTTCTCTGCTCGGCGCTTTTGGCGTATTCTCTCCAGCCAAGAAGGCACAAGGCAGTAAGCAGACCAATTACGGTGTCGTCACTGCTTGCCCACCTGAAGGTGCGGTATCGCTGAATTCCTCGGAAATTACACTTCGCGTGCTGAACGGTACAAATAAGTCTGGCTTGGGCACCGCTGTAGGTGAAGAATTGCGCAACCGTGGTTTCATTTTGCAGGGCGTGGGTGATTACGAATCCGATAGTGTGATGGAACGCACGGAAATCCACTTCGGCGCGAATGCCATTACGCAGGCATATACCTTGGCGGAACAATTTAACGATGCTATTTTGCGCATGGATAACCGCACGGATAATCTCATCGATGTGGTTATTGGCTCATCTTTTAATGATCTTATAGATACGACCAAAACGCCAAAGGCTGGTACGGCCATTACCGCTTTGCCAAATTGCGTGGGAGCAGATCAGTTGAAGGATGTGCCGGAGGCTTCAGAGCATCAGGCCGTGTGATTTTTGACGCGAGATAACTGAGATAACAAGGTGCCGGGTGAAGGAAGAATTTCCCACCCGGCACGTGCATACTATCGTCTGAACTTATGTGAAGCGTATTCGGAGCTTATTCAGCATCGGCCAACTGTGCATACCAATTTTTCAACTCTGCCACGGCCTGCTCATGCTCAACTGGACCATTATCAAGCCGGTAATTCAGCATGTGCCTATACGCTTGACCTACAAGAGGCCCCGACTGAAGACCAAGAATGCTCATAATTTCTTCGCCATTTACATCCGGCCGAATGGCGTCAAAATCTTCTTTTTTCTTCAGCTCAATGACGCGGTCTTCCAAATCATCCATAGCGCGCGCAAACATCTGCTCTTTTGCGCGATTTTGTGTGGTGGCATCCGCGCGCGTCAGCCTATTGAGACGGTGATATAAGTCGCCGGAATCCTTAACATATCGACGCACAGCAGCATCGCTCCACCGCTCATCCACATAACCGTGGAAGCGCAAATGCATTTCTACGAGAGCGCTGACATCCGACACCAGATGATTGTCAAAATGCAAAGCGCGTAAGCGCTTTTTCGTCATTTTTGCGCCCACCACATCGTGGTGAAGGAAGCTGACCTTACCATTTTTTTCGAATTTTCGGGTGCGTGGCTTTCCCACATCATGCATGATGGCTGCCAAACGCAAGGTCAGGTCTGGAGCTGGAACGGGGCCTTCATCATCCGTTTCTAGAGCAATTGCACGGTCTAAAACCTGCAAGGTATGCTCATACACATCTTTATGATGGTGGTGTTCGTCAATTTCCAATTCCAAATCAGGAAGTTCCGGCAGTACATACTCTGCCAGACCAGAATCCACGAAGGCCTCCAAACCCTTGCGCGGATTATCGGAAAGCAAAAGCTTGCACAGTTCATCGCGCACACGCTCCGCAGACACAATGTCGATACGCTCCGCCATTTCATTAATTGCCTGCGCCGTGTCGATGCCAATGCGGAAATCGAGCTGTGCCACAAAACGCACAGCACGCATCATGCGCAGAGGATCATCATCAAAGGATTGCTCCGGTGATGCTGGCGTGCGCAAAATCTTACGTTCTAAATCACGCCTGCCATCAAAAGGATCCACAAATTCCAAACTCGGCACGCGAATTGCCATAGAATTCACCGTAAAATCTCGGCGTGAAAGGTCGCCCTCTAAGCTGTCACCATAGTTGACCTCCGGCTTACGCGAGTCAGGTTCATACACATCCGACCGGTAGGTAGTCACCTCAACCGAATACTCACGACCATCGGCCATGCGCTTAATGGCGCCCAAAGTCCCAAATTTACGACCCATATCCCAAAAACCGTCGCCCCATTTTTTGAGCAGTGGTTCAAATTCTTCAGGACGCGCAGATGTGCAGAAATCTAAATCGTGCGCAGGCCTGTGCAATAACAAATCACGCACCGGACCACCCACCAGGGCAAGCTCGTAACCATGCGATTCAAAGAGTTCGCCTAATTCTATTGCTACAGGTGAAACTGCAAAATCCACGAGTTTCCTTTCTTGGGTGCGCCAGAGAGCACGGGGTGCATCATGCCAAATATAGATTTTAACGCACCTTTCAGTCTACCGTTACCCCACCTGCACACGGTGGCAAGTAAACTAGTAATTATGGTTAATCCGGCAGACGTTTTTAAAATGCTTCAGCGTAGACGCGCTGTGCCCAAGTCTGCCCAGAATTCTGCGGATTCTCATCCTGATGTGGAGATAAAAAAGCACATAGAAATTGCATATTCGGCGCACTTTGCCAGCGACTATTTTATGGAAGATGAAGAGTATAGGACCGAATACGACCTAGAACTCGACACGCAGGCGGATGCTTCTCACTTGAGCAGTATTTCTAGTTCCGTCGTTCCGCTATATTCCACGTCCAGCACGCCTGAAGAGGATAAGGAGGGCGTACATCCAAATTCTTATCCCCATGAGGATTCCCACACTATCCTCGAGCAAATTCGTCAAAAACTTGCTCCGACTGCGCAGTCTTCATCGCGCTTCCCTACGCCAGCGATCATGCCGAAAAAGCGGGATGATTTACCTGCGAATTTTGCGTCTCTGGATAATCGCGATTTGCCTGTAGTGCGCGAGTATTCTGCCGGTGGCCTGATTTTTGATGATAAGGATCGCGTAGCTATTATCGCCCGTCATTCCCGCTCGGGTCATTTAGAATGGTGTCTGCCGAAGGGACACATCGAAAAGGGCGAAACACCGGACCAAACGGCTGTGCGTGAAATTCATGAGGAGACGGGCATTATTGGCGAAGTGGTGGATTCCATCGCTACAATTGACTACTGGTTTACGGGTGACTCCCAACGCGTGCATAAGCTCGTCCATCACTATGCCTTGCGCATGACGGGTGGGTATTTAACCGTTGAGGGCGATCCTGACCATGAGGCAGAAGATGCTACATGGGTCAAATTTGATGATTTAACCGACGTGCTGAGCTACCCAAATGAGCGCCGCATTGTCTGGCTTTATGCGAAGAAACATAGGAAAGACGCCTAAAATATGACGAATTCAACGTCGCATAAGAGTTTTGTGCGCTGTGTCGCTACTGTTACGGGGCTGGTGTTGGGTATGTTTATTGCGGGCATGCCATCACTGCTGGCGGGGTCGGCTTCCACGCCGTCTCCGACCTTAACCTCTCTCCTCACGGGACCTATTGCCGCTGCCGCGGAAACCAGCTCGAGTTCACAGGTACTCACTTTAGACAGCGCTACCAGCATCGTCACTTCAGATTCCGGATATTCAGCACAGCTCACCATTACCAATACTTCCGATGCCAGCATTCCCGCAGGAACCGTGAGTTTTTCTACGGAATTCGGCTTCGAATTCCAAACCAGCGAGCAGATGCAAGACTGGGCAACGGGAAATTTCAAACTACGCAATCCTCTGATCCTGTCTCAGTTGGATGTGCCTGCACTGGAGGCCGGACAAAGCACCCAAGTGACGCTGACGATTAGTGCTCAGGATTTGCCCTTGAGTTCGCAGGCCTCATGGGGTGCTAAGCCCGTACAAATCAGCTACGCCTCTTCAGATGATGCGCTGTCTTCCACCGTGAATACCTTCGTAACGCGTACCAATCAAGGCACGGGTTCCGAATCGCTACCACAGATTAATTTAGTTTTTACGCTACCTGTGAGTAGCGGAAATATTCAGCAATGCGTGAGCTCGCAAGATAAGTCTACATATGCGCATTCTTTGATGACCGCCCTGCTGGCTGGAAGTACGACGTTGGAGGAGGCGGCGACAGCTGTCAGCTCGAGTGCGTCATCATCGTCCTCGTCATCCTCATCTTCCTCCTCGGATGATGACTCAAACACAGACACCTCTTCAACTCAGGATGCCCAGTCCAGCTCCAACTCGACCACACACAGCAGTGATGAGTCCTCCTGCGCTTCGGATACGCTTCTCAGTCTCTCCAAGCTCGCGCAGGCTCAATCAAACGTGCAAATCATTACGGATCCCAGCATTTCGTCTCAGGCTTCGAATACCTATAACATTTCTTCGGCTCGCTCTTTGCAGCCATACGGCATCGATATTTCCGCACTGAGTAGTGCAAATTACGCCGATACTTTTGCCAGCAACGCGGCCCTTTCCAGCATCCCAACTGCGGTCAATTCTGAGGCCAGCACAGATTCCGCGCAATACATTGCTCTGGACGGCCTCGCTGGCTGGTCCAGTAACGCTTTATCCGCAGCGCAAAGCCTTGGCTACACCACAGTTTTAGCCCAGCACGGCCTCAGCTCGGACACCGATGGAGCAGTGCATAATTCCGTAGCACACGTCACCGTAAACAATACGGATATGACGGTGCTCATCGCTCAAAAAGAGCTCAGCACCTTGGCACAAGGTAAGACCACCGATAGTGCTGCAACTGCGGAAAACTCTACTGCGGGACTTATTAATCGTTTCATTGCGCAGTCCGCCTTTTACGAAACACAAGCACCCTACGAATCGCGCACCCTGCTCGTCAATACTGCAAGTTTGGCGGATAATCTAAGCGCCGACCATCTGAACTTTTTAACGGAATTACTGGCACAAGTAAATGCAGCCTCCTGGACGCACATGAGCGATCTCAATGCGCTTATTTCTGCGCAAACGGCGTACAGCACATCGGATGTCGAAGATTTTATCAACACTGCACCCAGCCTGAGTGATGAGGATGCGCAAACGGTGGAAAAATTGGCGCAGGATATCAATGCCAATACCTCCCGTATGACCAGCTTCCTGAACAGTGTGGATGACAGCGCCCAGACCACCTCCACCGATCAGCAGTCGCGCAATCCCCAAGATCTCGCAACGGGTACGGCAAATAGATCCCGCACACTATCGTCGGATGATTTGCGCACCTGGCAGTCTACCCTGCGCAGTCTCGCCTCCCAGTACGCTTCCCAAGCATTTACGGCGTTAGGCATTCAAACCTTTGCCAGCGACGCATCCTCGAATGCTGCGCTTCAATCGCATACGGCGGTTACCGATGATTTATTTGGCAGCGTCAATGTGTCTGTGCCAAAGTCACTGCTCGTTGCCAGCGAAACAGCTACCGTGCCGGTAACCGTTTCCAATGAATTGCCGGTGGCGCTGAAGCTCAATATCGATACGCAGTCATCCGGAAAAGTGTCCTCCGAGGTGACGATTACGGGTAAATCGGATTTAGTCATTCCGGCACACTCTGAGCAGCAGGAAACCTTACCTATTCGAGCCATTTCCGGATGGACCACGACCTTCTCTATTTACCTCACCACCTCCGAAGGCGTGATTATCGGCGATGAAAAGCCTCTGACCATTTCGAGTTCTTTTACTGTGCTGGATAATGCTGGCTACTCTATTATCGGACTAGCTGCTCTGCTCGCCATTCTTGGCGCAAAACGACAGATTTCTCGCATGCACAAGAAAACGACTGAAAATGAGGGCGGTTCTTCGGAATCTGCGCCGACAGAGACGTCTCCTGAAATTGATAAATCGTAAATCCATAGCCTTGAAGTCGCAGAAACCTCGTTCCGGCATTCTTCCTTTCGCCAGTGAAAGGCTTATACTAATCATCATTCCATAACGCTGTCAGGTAAGGTAACATTCTTCACATGAGCTCAGTAGGTCGAAATTCGCTAATCCTCGCTTCCGGCACGCTTGCATCGCGATTAACCGGCATGATTCGCACCATTTTACTGGCGGCAGCCGTGGGCACGACAGGCATTGCGGCCAATGCTTACCAAACGGGCTCGTCGATTCCACAGGTGATTTATACGCTGATTTCGGGTGGGTTATTCAACGCCATTTTGGTGCCACAGATTGTGCGCACCTTAAAAGCAGAAAATTCCAAGGAACGTTTGGATAAGCTCGTCACGTTAAGCATGCTGATTTTGCTCGGCTTTACAGCCATTATCATGCTGGGTACGCACGCCATCACCTCAATTTTCTTGAGCTCCTCTTGGACCGGACCGCAGCGTGCGCTGGCCGATGCTTTTACACTCTGGTGTACGCCGCAGATTTTCTTTTATGGTTTGTACACCGTGCTTGGCCAAATCCTAGCCGCCAAAGACAAATTCGGCATGTATGCGTGGAGCTCCGTGGCAGCGAATGTAGTGAGTTCTGCTGGTTTTATTACCTTTTTAGTGTTGTTTGGCAACGCTTCTCGCCAGCCTTTAAGCTTCTGGACAGCCGATAAAATCGCGCTCACGGCAGGTACCTGGACCTTAGGCGTGGCCGTGCAAGCGTTATTGCTCTTTATTCCGCTTATTCGTAGTGGTTATAAATTCAGCTTTTCGTGGGGCTTTCGAGGCATTGGGCTGCGCTCCATGGGTAGCGTAGCCGTGTGGAGTTTAGCTATTACCATTTTGGTGCAAATTACTTCTATTATTACGGCACGCATCGCCTCGGGTGCACCACTTGCTGCAGGCGATACCTTCGGCGTGGCTGGAAATGGTTCTTACCAAAATGCCATGAGTATTTACATTTTGCCGTATTCGCTTTTTGCTGTATCTCTGGCCACCGCCACTTTTCCACGTATTTCAAATCATATTGCGCAAAGAAATATCACGGCTGCTGCAGATATCGTCGATGGTACCATGCGCTCTTCTAGCCTGATTATGTGCTTCTTCACAGCGGTGATGATGGCTATTCCTTTGCAGCTTTCTGCTGTTTTCCTGCCCTCCATCGATGGCACGGAAATGAGCTTGCTCAGCCCTATTATTATGTCACTGAGCCTAGGCCTGCCCTTTACCTCTCTCGTCCTCCTGGCCCAGCGTGCATTTTACGCCTTCGAGGATGGTAAAAGTCCCTTTATCATCGCCGCTGTGCAAAGCGCGCTGATGGTAATTATCCAGGTTATCACCTGGTTGTGGGTAGCACCTCAGCATCAGGCGGTTATGCTGGGATTTGCAACGAGCCTGAGTTATATGCTCTGCATCCCGGTGTTGCTCGTTATGCTGTACCGTCGTTTTGGTGGAGCTTTCCATGTGGGTGAATTTACCGTAAGCCATGTGAAGATTTATCTGGCTGCGCTTATCACTTTTGTGGCGGCGTGGGGTACGTCTACCGCATTAAGTCAGGTCTTGAATTTCAACCCTTCTACGGCACAAGGGCGAACGGCTTGGTTTATCGCTATTCTGATTTGCGCCATCACCACCGTGGTGTCCTTTATCGTATATGCCATTATTTTGATTGTTCTACGTACAAAGGAATTTGCCCACGGTTTACGTGCCCTTTCTACGAGATTTAATCTGACCCGATTTTCCATCGTAGAAAAAATTCTGAACCGAATTTCTCCTGATTCAAGCTCTGACAGTACCTCCACAATAGAGTGATTTTCATGCCCTATTTACGTTACCCCCATAAGTAAAATAGGCATAAAGATTTGGAACCCCTGCATATAGAGAGATGCTATGAATTTTGCAATTGGCGATGTATTACTTGATCGCTTCCGCCTGGTCGAAGTTTTGCGCGACGAGCCAGGTTTTTCCGTGTGGATTGCGCGGGATAATACTTTGCAACGTCGTTGCCAGATATTTATCGTGGCAAACTCGACGATTATTTCACGCGTTAATGCGGCCGCGTCGGCGCTGGCTCTTTCTCAGGATAAGCATTTTGTACAGGTGCTCCATCTGCACCGCGATGGTGAGGTCTGCGTCATCGTGACGGATGAAGATACGGGTGTCACCTTACGCGATTATCTCACGGATCATGCGGCAGATCCGCAGGCATTCCCACTGAGCCACGATGCTATTCGTTCTATCACTGGCGATTTGACATCGCTGTGCCAAAAGCTCGATGACAATGGTCAAGCGCATTACTGCATCGATGACATTAACGTGCGTCTGGCGCATCGTCATATTGTTATGGCAAATTTCCCGGTGTCCGCTGCCCTGCTTCCGCCGACAGCTCCACGCTTTAAGTCCACAAATCACGATGTGGAAAGCGTTATGGTCTACCAGATTGCGGCCTTAGCTTTCGAAATGTTGACGGGAACGCCATACCGTTCTGTGCTTGCTGGACGTGCACGCGGTATGCTGCTCGAAGCACATACACCAGAAGATCTTATGCTTATTTGCGTGCGTGGGCTGTGCCTGCCGGACGAGAAGAATGAAACGCCCGTTCCGTTGGTCACATTGTTTGAGCTCAATATCCTGCTCAATCCATACCAGAGCTTGTCCGAGCTGTCGAAAAAAGACAACTCTCATATCAATCTGAGCCACAGGCCGCGTTCGGTGCCGTCGATTTCTCAGGCTGTGCTCAAGCGCGTGGATCCGCAGTATATTGCGCCCATTCCGCGTTCTTTGAAGGAAAAGCCAGCTGATTCGGATTCCACTGCCATCCCGGATTGGAGTGCCTCAGAATTAATTTTTGGTGGCGCAAAGGCTGTGGATTTGACCAAGCCTGATACGTCTACCGATCTTTTCCATGCTCTGGGCGAATTAGATGAGACCAAGTTGGAGAAGCATTACGATCCATACGATTTTAATGATTTTCCAGATGCGGATTTCAGCACGGTCAATATGAATACTCAGGCTATTCGTCAAGCCGCCACCGCAGCTTCAACTTCGGCTGATTCAGCTGTAGCTGCGTCTGAATCAGCAAATAAGCCTGCAAGCACAGACCAGGATCGTATCCCTACTGGCTCGTTCCGATCCCGCTCCGCTCATCCTGCACCCGCATCCCGTGCGAATGTTTCACGTGAAACATTGTCAGAAGCAGGCACAGAAACCGAAGTCATTCCTCCTGTTTTCGCGCCCCGCGCTTCACAAACATCGAGGAATCGTGCGGCTACACCTGCTCAGCAACCTGAGAAAACACAGAACAGTCCTAAGACACAGCCTCAGAAGAAGAATTCTGTCTTTTCTACACTACTTGAAAAGGTCGGTACTATTCTTCAAACCAGAACCGGCTCCATTATCGGCATTGCTATTATTCTGATTGCGTTGCTGATTGGCTCTATATATTCCCTTGGTCTGGGCAGCTTCTCCTCCACGGATTCACCAAACGACCCGTGGTCGCAGATTTCAAAGGAAACCGTGCGCTTCCCAGGACAAGAAAATAACAAGGGTGCCGATAGCTCTACTCTGGCGGAATCTTCTACCGATGATTCGCAGGAGAATTCTTCCTCTTCGGACAACTCGAGTTCGAGTACAAACTCGGATAACCAAACTCAGTCGACGACTACGACTCCAACCACATCGGATAGTGATATCACGCCAGTCAGCTTGCCGGAGTCCAAAGCCGTCAGTGCCGTGCCAACCCCTGAAGGCACAGGTAGCACAACGGTGATTGAGCCACTCGGATATACCTTCCTCAACCGACCTGACGGTATCCGCGGATGGGGTTATTCCTTCACCTTCTCCGAGGCCACGCACTTCTGGAAGGTCGAAGTCGGTAACCAAACGGGCGGCGGTCAGGTCCACATTTATGCGGATCCAACCACGGAAAATCCAACTACCGGTAATGAGGTGGCCAGCTTCAGCTTTGCCGACAATGCCCAAACTACAAGCATTATCCTGAGAAAACCAGTCACAGCCACTAAGCTTGTGGTGTGGATTGATGGCACGGATGCATCAACCATCCCACAAAGCATTCGACTGACGCATTACGCATTCTATTAAGGAGCACCATGACGAATAATTCATCTCACGTCATTAAAAACGATCCATGGTTTGGTTCTTATGCTTCTCGAGCCGAGGACATGCGTGCCTCGGAAATTCGTGCGCTTTTTGCGGTGGCGAGCAGACCGGAAGTCGTTTCTTTGGCGGGAGGAATGCCATATCTGGACTTTCTTCCCTTTGATGAATTATCCGAATTAGTCGCTTCCATGCTCCGCGAACGCGGTACTACGGCTTGGCAGTACGGCAGCGCACAAGGAGACCCTCACCTGCGTGAGCGTATCCTGGATATCGTGCGCCTCGAAGGGATTACCGATGCGCAAGCCGATGACGTAGTTATTACGAATGGTTCCCAAAACGGTTTGGATCTCATCACGCGTCTTATGTGTGATCCTGGTGACGTTATCATCGCCGAAGATCCCAATTATGTGGGTGCTTTGGGCGTTTTTAAAAGCTTTCAAACAGAAGTTATCAACGCCCACATGGATGAACATGGTTTAATTCCTGAGTCCTTTGAAGAGAGCATTCGCTCGGCGCAGGCTCAAGGAAAACGCGTGAAATTCCTCTACACCGTTCCTAATTTCCATAACCCTGCCGGCGTTACCATGAGTGTGGAACGCCGCCCTCGCATTCTTGAGATTGCGCGCAAATACCACGTGCTTATCGTAGAAGATAATCCGTATGGTCTTCTGTCTTTCGATAACACAACCTATCCGGCTTTGCGTTCTTTCGATGCGGACAACGTGGTGTATTTGAGCAGTTTCTCCAAGATCATCGCTCCCGGCATGCGCGTGGCGTGGATGATTGCACCTCCGGGCATTCGCCAAAAACTGGTGCTTGCCAACGAGTCTTCTATTTTGAGCCCTTCGAATATGAGCCAAATGACCATTTCCACTTACCTCGATAACTTTGACTGGAAAAAACAAATTGAGGATTATCGTGGTATGTACAAGTCCCGTTGCGATGCCATGGATGCGGCTTTGCGTACTTATATGCCCTACTGCTCATGGAATAAACCGAAGGGTGGCTTCTATATTTGGCTGAAGATTCCAGAAGGTCTGAACGCTAAAGCTATGCTTCCACGCGCCATTACCGCACGTGTGGCTTATGTTTCTGGTACTGCATTTTATGACACAGGTGAAGGTGCAGATCATATGCGATTAAGCTTCTGCTACCCGACTGAAGAGCGTATTACGGAAGGCATCCGCCGCCTATCCACAGTTGTCGAAGACGAGCTGGCAACGGTTGAGCTCTTCGGCACGGCCCACTCGTCACGAGCACATTTGAGCACTTCCAATTCACACAATGAGAAGGACGAAGCATGAAGCCACGTGTAGCAATTCTCTGTGGAGGCCTGAGCCACGAAAGAGACATTTCCTTGAACTCAGGACACCGCGTTGCGGGTTTCTTGGAGGAATCCAAAAAATGGGATGTCGCCATACACGATGTGGACAGCAACCTCATCGACTATCTCCAAGATCCTAGTACCCGACCAGATGTCGTCTGGCCGCTCCTCCACGGTTCATACGGTGAAGATGGCTCTATTCGCGATATTCTGGAGATGCTAGACCTGCCCTATATCGGCTCACGCGCAAAAGCCTCCATGCTCGCGTGGAACAAGCCGATTGCGAAAAATATCGTCCGTAAAATTGGCAATGTGCACACGCCACATTCTGTGACGCTGCCTCAAGATATTTTCCGTGAAATGGGTGTGCAAGCCATTATCCAATTGATTATTAATTCCATAGAGCTTCCGCTGATTGTGAAGCCAAATATGGGTGGCAGCGCCTTGGGTTGCTCTGTTGTCTTTGATGCCGAACATCTACCACAAGCATTGGTGGATTGCTTTGCCTATTCACATACGGCCTTAATTGAGCACTATGTGTCCGGCACGGAGGTGTCCGTTTCCATTTTGGATACGGGAGATGAAATTATTGCTCTGCCTCCGATGGAGATTAGCACACCAGACGGCGTTTACGATTATTCGGAGCGCTATACGCCAGGTGCTACGGAATTCATCATTCCAGCCCGCGTGGATGCGGATGTTTTGGAGCATGTCAAGGAAGATGCGCTGACTGCGTACCAGGTCCTCGGTTTGCGCGATATTTCACGCATTGATTTCATTATCGATGATGAAGGAAATCCACAATTTTTGGAGGCCAATGTCACCCCGGGTATGACCGATGTGTCAATTTTGCCTCGTCAGGTTGCGGCTGCTGGATTTGATTTGAGTGAATTGTACTCCCGTATGGTTGCATCTGTCATCAGTCAAAAGCGCAATGTACCGCACGATAAAATTTCTCGATAACTAGAGAAAACACCGATTTTCACTCCCCAAGCGAAACTACACACCTCGGGAATGAAAACGAGTGTTTGCATGTTAAAGATTTCGTATTGAATTCCAAGGAGAAATTATGACCGTTCGAAATGCCATAGTTATTGGTTCCGGCCCTGCTGGCTACACCGCAGCATTATATTTAGCACGCGCTGGATATGAACCACTTGTTATAGCGGGAGCGGTTACGCCTGGTGGACAGCTCGTCAACACCACGGAAGTGGAAAACTTCCCTGGATTCCCTGAAGGCATTATGGGCCCAGACCTGATGGACAATATGCGCGAGCAGGCAGAAAAGTTCGGCGCAGAGATTGAATACGACGATGTGGTATCCGTAGATTTTAGCTCCGATATCAAAAAAGTGACTACAGATATGGGCGAAACCTATGAGGCGAAGGTTGTTATTTTAGCAACGGGCGCTTCGTATCGTCACTTAGGCATTCCTGGAGAAGAGGAATTCTCGGGTCGTGGTGTATCCTACTGCGCTACCTGCGATGGTTTCTTCTACAAGGACAAGCCAATCGTCGTAGTGGGTGGTGGCGATTCTGCTATGGAGGAAGCCGACTTCCTCGCACGTTACGGCTCTTCTGTTACTCTTATTCATCGCCGTGACGAATTCCGTGCCTCCAAGGTGATGCTGGACCGTGTGAAGAACAATGAGAAGATCAATATTCTCACCAATACGCGCGTTACAGAAATTAATGGTGCTGCGGATACTGGCGTCACTTCCCTATCGCTGGAAAATACAGTAGATGGATCCACTAGTACACTGGATGCCCAGGGTCTTTTCATCGCTATTGGTCACGTACCACAGTCTCAGTTCCTCGGCAATGCCGTAGAACTGGACGCAGAAGGTTATATTGTGCCTTCCGGCCCTGGTACGCAAACGTCTGTACCGGGTGTCTTCGCTGCGGGAGATGCTGTAGATAAGGTTTATCGCCAAGCTATTGTAGCTGCGGGTGCGGGTTGCCAAGCGGCTCTGGATGCTCAGTCATATTTGATGACCCTAGCAGATTAATCTTTAAAAATTAGCCGGGTTAGATGATATTCATCCAACCCGGCTTTGTTATACTCACAAACAAAAGAGGATTAAACCCAACCATCCGTTTTCTTCTCATCCTGTGTATTGAGGACTGCAAGAATTCGATCTAGATCTTCTTGCGAGGTAAAGGTAATTTCGATACGACCGCGCTTCGCAGATCCCTTGATGGCTACTTTCGTATCAAAACGATTTTCCAAATGCTGCACAATCTCAGAATTTTCCCACGGATTCGTACGCTGCTTGCGAGGCTTCTTCTTCTGAGCCGCACCATTCTTCAGAGCAACCAGCTCTTCCGTAGAGCGCACAGATAATCCCTCCGCAATAATGCGGCGAGAAATTTCATCCATTTCTTCCTCAGAGGACAAAGACAACAATGCACGTGCATGCCCTGCAGAAAGCACACCGGATGCCACTTTCTTCTGGACAGTTCCCGGCAATTGCAAAAGACGCAAAGTATTGGTAATCTGCGGGCGGGATTTAGAGACACTCTGCGCCAACTGCTCTTGCGTCAAACCAAATTCCTTCAGCATCTGCTGATAAGCGGCTGCCTCTTCCAAAGGATTCAGAGCCACACGATGCAAATTCTCCAAAAGCGCATCACGCAACATTTGATCATCTGCTGTGGTCTTCACAATTGCTGGAATCTTTTCCAGCCCAGCCAAGCGGCTCGCGCGTGTACGGCGCTCACCCATAATCAGCTCGTAATGATGTCCCTCATGAGTGGCCGGATCAGCCTCACGCACGACAATAGGCTGAAGAATGCCGACTTCTTTAATGGAATTCGATAATTCAATCAAATCATCTTCATCAAATACTTGACGAGGCTGGTTAGCATTTGCCACCACATCATCCAAGCGCACTTCCGTCAAATATGCACCATGCACTTCACGCAGGCCTGTTACTACACCTGCATCCTGCGTCGATGACAGTAATGCGTCCAAAGCGGCAGAGGATTCATAGCGTGGAATGGAATTTTCCAGACTAGGAATAGCTGGACGCATCTCTTCTTCCGGATTGTCGGATACGCCTCCCAACAAATCGACGGCTGGAACGGATACGCGGTTCTTCTTGCGGCTTGGCTTCTTCGTAGGAGTCTTCTTTTCTTGAGAGTCGGATGCAGTGCTTGGCTTCGATGTTTCACGTGAAACATCAGGAGTGATTTCTTCTTCGATTGCTGGGAAAAGAGCCCCTAACCCTTTGCCCAGCCGAGAACGTCCTGGCATCTTACTGCTCCTTCTTCGAACGATCTAATCGTTTCAATATCTGTGCACTTTTTTGATTAATCTCGTATGCAGCTTCACGGTAAGCAATTGCTCCCGCTCCCCTCGGGTCGTATGCAATAACGGATTGCGCAAAGCTGGGCGCTTCGGAAATACGTACAGCACGCGGAATTGTAGTTTTTAGCAAAAGATTAGCATAGTGCTCTTCGACTTCTTGATACACTTCCTGGCTGAGCAGTGTGCGCTTGTCATACATCGTAATCAAAATCGCAGAAATAACAAGCTGCTTATTCATGCTCTTCTGCACCAGCTGGATGGTGCGCAATAATTGGCCCAAACCTTCCAACGCATAATATTCGGCCTGAATCGGGATAATCACCTCATGCACAGCACACAAAGAATTCAATACCAGCAACCCCAAACTTGGAGGGCAGTCAATAATGACGTAGTCGTATTTCTTCTTGCTGGCCTTCATAAACGCGCGCAACTGATCACGGAGCAGATACACGCGGTTGTCTAAAGCGGCAATTTCCAGTTCCGCTCCCGACAAGTCTATAGTCGATGGAACCACATCGAGATTATCAAAATCCGGGCAAACCTGAATCACATCAGAAATCTGCGAACGTCCTTCGATGACGTCATACAACGAAGCCGTACCGGATTCATGCTGCGCGCCCAAGGCTGTCGAAGCATTCCCCTGTGGATCCATATCCAGCAAAAGCACATTCATCCCCGCCTCTGCAAAAGCTGCAGCGAGGTTAACAGAGGACGTGGTCTTTCCGACTCCACCCTTTTGATTTGCCACGGCTATATATCGTGTAGATTTCGGCTTTTCAAATTTTAGCGAGGCAATAGATTCATAGCGCTTCTTTTCATCCGCAACTTCAAAACCCACGGTTGAATCCGACGCTTCATGAAAAATTCGATCAATGACTTCGGAGGCTGGTTCAAATTGAGGATTGTCATCAGGTAATGTTTCACGTGAAACATTGCTCATTTCTGCCTCCTATTGTTTCTTTTTAAGCACTAATACACGCGTTGGCTCTAATCCTTCAGCCACCGGCGCCTCAAAAACTCGCGGAGAGTATGTACCATACTTCTTCATCTCTTTGGCTGCTTTTTCGAGCTCGGTCTCCACACTCCGACCTTTTAAGGTCACGAGCTTCCCACCTGGCCGGATTAACGGGAAAACCATACCCGTCAGCTTTGTCATGGGAGCAACGGCTCGACAAGTCGCCACATCAAATCCGTGGAAACGCGCCGGAAGTTGCTTCAAAATCTTCGGCTCAATTTTTCCTGGAACTACTTCCTGTGCACGAGCACGGATAATAGTCACATTGGATAAGTCTAATTCTTCAACGACTTCATGCAACCACTCCACGCGACGTTCCATCGGCTCCACTAAGTATACAGGAGTCTGACTCATACACGCGGCAATGATAATTCCCGGGAAACCTCCGCCACTACCAATATCGCCGATAGCGCCCGACAAATCCTTCATTTCCTTTTTCAGGAATGGAACGATGGCAGCTGAGTTAAGGATATGCCGTTCCCAAATAATATCCACATCACGAGGACCAATGATGCCTCGTGGCTCTCCCTCCGTTTCCAATTTCTGATGAAACAGAGAAAGCTTGTCAAAGGCATCACCCAAAACCTGACGAGGAATGGGCGAAGTGTTGAGAATATCAGTCATCGTATTCTTCTACATTTTCGTTGTCGAAGTTGTCCACATCGTCCATAGACTCTTCATCCACATCCGATACACGCTTCTGATATACAGTGACATAGCGCTTAGGATCCACACCATGCGAACGTGAACGTAAGCCTTCCTCACGCACAATGTCATGCACAATCTTGCGTTCGTAAGAATTCATCGGACGCATATCCACAGGCTCACCGGAATCCAATACCTCCTGTACCGCATCCAAGGCCAATGCCACGAGCTTCTCGCGCTTCTTCTTCAGATATCCATCCACGTCCACAATAATGCGTGAATGTTCCCCTGTAGACTGCTGCACAGCTAAACGCGTCAGGTGCTGCAAGGCATTCACCACTTGACCATCGCGGCCAATCAGGTGGCGAATATCTGTATCGTCGTCGGCCACAATTTGTACCACAGGACGTCCCTGACGTACGCCTAATTCAATATCGCCCTCATAATCAGCAATATCCAAAAGACCCTCAAGGTAGTCAGCAGCGATGTCAGCTTCGTCATTGAGCTGATCCAGGTTGACTTCAGTATTCTGATCCATAATGCTCCTTACATTATCTTCAGTCTATCCCTGCAAGTGTATTTCGTCCGTCATGTTTCACGTGAAACATTAACGCTTCTTGGACTTCTTTCGTGAAGGCTGGTAGCGCTGGGTGCCGCCACTCTTCTTGGTTTCTTCCATTGCTTCCTTAGCCTTTTCCAATTCTTCTTCTTCGATGCTTGGAAGGCCTAAGCGCTCACGACGCTTGGTTTCATTAGTATAGTCACGCTTCTGCTTAGCTTCGTAAGCTGCAGAACCTGGCGTTGGGAAGTTTTCAATCTGGAAGACCATCTGCAACAGAGTCCAAGTATTGTTGGTAGCCCAGTATACGAGCACAGCGAATGGCAATGCCACACCAGAGAAGATATAGATAACCGGGAAGATAAACGCCATCGTGCGCTGTGTATTATATTGCTGCGTACCTATGGATTCCTTCGGCATATTGCGGCGAAGGCTATAGTACTGAGACAAGAACATAGTAATACACATATAAGCGACGAATAAGCCTATAACCACACGACCGGAACCAGAAGCATTCGTAAAGTTCAAAGAAATCTTCGTACCGAAAACTTCCGTATGCATAATTTGCGAAGCCACATCCTGTGTAAAGCCACCCAGCGCATCCTTGGTACCATTTGCAATGTATTGCATAGAAGACAAGATATAGAAGAGCGCCATAAACACAGGACCCTGAATCAGCGAAGGCACACAGGATCCCATAGGATTGACATTGTTATCCTGATACAACTTCATCGTTTCGCGGCTCATAGCCTCGCGCGATGCGGGATCTGTCTTGCCCTTATATTTATTTTGAATTTTCTGAATCTTTGGCTGTATAGCCTGCATACGACTCATAGAATTCATCTGACGTACGAAGAATGGCAAAATAGCCACACGCACGGTAATTGTCAGGAAGATAATAGAAAGAACCCACGCAAAGCCCGAACCAGACTGCATGCCCAAGAATACAAACAAATCGTGGAAGAGCACCATGATCTGCGTCATTAACCACTCAAGTGGGTACAGAATTCTATAAATAAAGCCAAAGAAACCTTGATCGAGATTCATTCTTCTTGTCTTCCTATTCGTAAGCTATTCGTAAGGATGGTATTGAGGTTCTATACTGGGCTCTTCATGAGCTGAAGACCAGGAAAAACGATAAAAAACAGAAAACTTATGGGGAACATCATCAATTCCACCGCGAGACCAGGGCCTGCACCGCATTAATCGTAAAAGTGCAAGTGTGCCTCCGCGTACAGCCCCGAAGCGCTCAATGGCGGTCAGAGCATAGGTGGAGCAGGTTGGATAGTATTTGCAGGTTGGCAGAGTACGCGCAGAAATAGTGGTTCTATACCACTGTATCGCGTTTATCATCATTCTGCTGGCTGCACTCACAATGCTTCCTCTACCTGTTGAGTTGATTGTAACGTGCTAGCGATTTTACCAAAAGCCGTACTCACTTGGTGGTCTAACTGATCAAATGGTACGCCATAGCACCCAGGCTTTGCTCTCATCACGATATCGAGATTCACGTCCTGAGGTAAAAGGTGCTCGTAACGTCGTGCGAGTACGCGAAAACGGCGCTTAACCGCATTACGCTTAACCGCATTTCCTACCGACTTTGTTACTGCAAGTCCCAGGCGTTTTTTGCCTGTAGAACTGACTAAGTCGCTCATTTGATTATTACTTGCAGATGGTGAAGTAACAACGAAATGAACGACTATATCTTTTGTGGAAACTTTTTTTCTTTTCCTCAACACAGCAGTAAAGTCTTGATGACTTTTTAACCGCTCCACTGTCAGGCGTTGATATTACGCGTCGCTTATGCAGAGAGGGACTTACGACCCTTTGCACGACGACGATTAATAACAGCGCGACCCGAACGGGTACGCATGCGCAAACGGAAACCGTGCTTCATATGACGACGACGGTTGTTTGGCTGGAATGTACGCTTCATAATTTAACGCTCCCCAATAGTGCCTTTTTGCCGTGTCTATCACGGCCTTCTTTAAGTCAATCTCTACAACCTTACTCGAAACCCTGTACTGAGGCAAATTCTCAGCAAAAAAATCTTGTTATCCACGTCACTTCCACAGCTTACCCACACGTTATCCACCATGTGCATAACTGCCGAAAATAATTCACATTTTTAAATTACATGCGTGTAGTTATCCACACTTAGCCTTGTGAATAAGCGAATAACTATGTGGATAACTTTATCCACTTATGCACAAATTACACGCATGTTATTAACATTTGTGTATTTTCAACACGCTTGACTGTGGATAACTTTTCAACAACGGTGTATAAAAGTATGAGGCCCTTTTGCTAGACTGTATTGGCTGGTCATTTGGCGGCCAGATTTACATGTATGTGATAGAAGTGATGGACGAGTAAGACCTGTAACAAGGAGACGATATGGCAGATATGATGAATGCCTCTGATGTGTGGAATCAGACATATCAGCTCTTACTCGATCAGTCCCTAGATCTTACTTTGCGCGAATTTGCATGTTTGAACGATATTAAGCCATCCCAGATTTTCGGCACAATGATTGTGCTCACCGTTTCGAGTGAATCGACACGTAGCGTAGTAGAAAAAAAGCTTCACAATGTGTTAACCCAGCTTTTTTCGCAGGTTACAGGTCAGCAAATGACCTATGTGGTGCAGATTGATCCTCAAATTTTAGAGCAAGGCGGCACACCTCAGAGCTCACCTCGACCTCATCAGATGCAGCAGCATACCGCGTCTGCGCCTATGTCTTCGGAAACTCCACAGATGTCTGCCACTTCTGCGCCCACCACCACCTCCGATATTCCTGTGGTTTCCAGCACGCGCGATGCCGAAGGAATGGGCACCTCTACCCCATCGCATACGCTACCAACACCGATTGCGCATGTCTCGCAGGCTGCTCCACCGGATTCTTCGGCTTCACTGGCCTCGCCAGCAATGATGGAAAGTCCGGCAAATTCACGTGATGAGGTTACTCATCTGAACAAGAACGCCGTTTTTGACAACTTCGTCCCCGGCGAATCCAATGAATTTGCAAAAAGTATCGCTTTTGCTACTGCTGAGCGCCCCGGCGTGGAATACAACCCGCTTTTTATCTACGGTGGTTCCGGTCTGGGCAAAACCCATTTGCTCAATGCCATTGGAAATCAGGCTTTGCTCATTAATCCAAATTTGAAGGTGCGTTACACCAATTCTGAGGAATTTACGAATGATTTGGTGATTGCTTTGGGCAATAGCGCGAGCAGTCGTCGCGCAGAAATGGTGGAATTTAATCGCCGCTACCGAGGCGTTGACATTCTCCTCGTCGATGATGTGCAGTTTATTGCGGGCCGTGATACCACGGTGGAAGCATTCTTCAACACCTTTAATGAATTGTATGAACAGGGCAAGCAAATTGTACTGGCATCCGATGTGGCCCCTCAGCATTTGAAAGGTCTTCCGGATCGTTTGATTTCTCGCTTTAGCCAAGGCATCCCGGTAAGTATTGATCCGCCATCGCAGGAATTGCGTGAAGCTATTTTACGCATGAAGTCGAAGGCGCAGCATATCGATATTCCGCTTGATGTTATTACTTTAATTGCGGAGCGCGTGACGGAAAATGTGCGTCAGCTGGAAGGGGCATTAACACGTATTTCTGCGATGGCAAGCCTGAGTAATCAAGCCATTACAAAGAATTTGGCTGAGCAAACGCTGAAAGATTTTTCTAATTCGACGGTGGAAATTACACCGACGAATATCATCACTTTTGTTGCGAAGTATTATAAGTTGACGTTTGAGGATATTGTTGGATCTTCACGCACAAAAAATGTGGCGCAAGCTCGCCAGGTTGCTATGTATTTGTCGCGCGAACTGACATCCATGTCTTTGGTGGATATTGGAGCAACCTTTGGCGGCCGCGATCACTCCACCGTCATGCATGCGTGCCGAAAAATTTCCACAGAAATGCAGGAAATTCCAGAAACATATAATGCTGTAACAGATTTGACCTCGCAATTGAAGCAAAATCGCGCATTTATCGATTAAAAGTTCGGATGTGCGCAGATTCCTGTTATGCGGATGCACCAGAACCTGTGCGAGATTCTAAAACTATGGTTGCAGTTGAGGAGTTATTCCTTTCAGATTTCATACCGAACTATGCCGTCATCGTGAGAGGTACTCATAACTTTGAGTACCTCTCAATTTTTATAACTTGCGCATTTTGTATGCACCGCCAATTCCATTGCTAGTGGATAGCGAAATACCAGCCAGCTATCATCTGTTAGAGATAGCAACAACACAAGAACTGCCACAGAACTGTTGTTATGCAGACTCGAAAGACAGCACAAGCGTTCATGTAGCGTAACTCTCTCAACTCCCCCACTTTTTCGTCTGTGAAAATGATTCTGAGAGACGAAAATCCGCTTTTTTAGTTTCGCCACGCCGATGCGGATATGAATTTTTAAGAAAGTTATCCACAATGCTATCCACAAATTGGGCAAAAACCCGTGTATAACCGGTGGGTAATCGGAGTACAACACCCGCAAAAATGTGAATAAACTCAAGGCCATTCAAACCATGTGGATAACTCATATACTTATCCACAAATTTTAAGCAAGTTATCCACATTGCCAAAATCTTTGCTAGCCTTTTAATTACTGCTCTGACAGGCTCTGTCCACAGTTTCCACAGCCCTTATTATTACTATTATCTCTTTTTTATAGTTAGTCGTCATCGTAAAGTCTGTACGAAGAATTTTAAGAAAAAATCTTCCCCAGTTTTTCGCTACAATGGTCTGTAGATTTTTAACGTAGGAGAAGTTATGAAAATTGATGTCGATTCAGCAGCTTTTGCTGATGCGGTTGCGTGGGCTACCCGCATTATTCCGTCTCGTCCCGCTACCCCTATCCTTGCCGGCATAAAGCTTGATGCTCAAGATGGCATCCTTTCATTCTCAACTTTTGATTATGAAAAATCTGCTCGGGACCGTGTAGAGGCCGATATCGAAGAACCTGGCACTATCGTGGTGCTCGGAAAACTACTCGCCGATATTGCAAAAGCTCTTCCTCAAGGCCGAATTTCCTTGGAAACTCAAGGATCTCACGCCATTATTTCCGGTGGAAAGTCACGCTTTACGTTGCAACTCATGCCAGAAAGCGACTACCCTGCCCTCCCAGAAATTCCTGCAGATTTGGGCCAGGTCGATGCGGACACCTTCGCACATGCTGTGGCAAAAACGGCAGTGGCTGTGGCTCGCGAAGAAAATCGCGTGGTTTTGAAGGGCATTCGCATCAGCATTGATTCGGATAAAGTTGTGCTTACATCGACGGATCGTTTCCGTCTTGCGCGCACCAGTTTTACCTGGACGCCTGCTCAGGATGATTTCACAGGAACAATTTTGATTGACGGAGCAGTTTTGCGTGATGTTTCGCGCAGTATTGACACCTCGAGCAATGTGGTTATCGGCTATGATCCGGAAAAATCCACGCTTCTCAGCTTTTCTAATGCGGGACGCCAGTCCACTGCTCAGTTGATTGATGGCGAATTCCCTGCTGTTGATCGTTTATTTGTGGATGAATATCCGATTCACGCCGTAATTAACCGTGCAGATTTGATCAGTGCAATCTCCCGTGTGGCTTTGGTAGCTGAACGAGATGCTTCTATTCGCATGGTTTTCAGTGAAAATGAAGTTCAATTATCCGCTGGTGCACAGGATCAATCTCAGGCACACGAAGTCATCGATGCACAGCTTGATGGCGAACCTATTACTGTTGCTTTTAATCCTTCGTATTTGAAGGAGGGTTTGAGCGCAATCGATGAGCCATATGTGCGTATGAAGATGGTGAATGCCGCACGTGCTGTAGAGTTCAATGGTCAACAAGAGCTTGAGGGTGACGAATCATTGGATTATCGTTACTTGCTCGTTCCTATGCGCTTTACCGATTAAGTTCCTGTGATTACTAGGGTATAAATTCAATTTATATGTACATTTCGCGTTTAGCATTGGATCATTTCCGTTCATGGGAGCAATGCCTACTGGACTTTGCTCCCGGGATTACCATAATTTATGGAGATAATGGCAGAGGTAAAACCAATATCGTAGAAGCCATTGAATTTCTGTCCTCGGGTATGAGCCATCGGACTCATACGGCGAAAACGCTGATTCAAGCAGGACAGGCTAGCGCTCATATTCGCGCAAACGTGGTTTTTAATGATTCAGATCAGGATGCGACTGACATCGCGGATCAAGATGAAAGTACATCTGCGGATGCGCAAACGCAGGATGTCACCACCTTTTCCGTGACATTATCCACCCGTGGAGCCCACAGAGCCAGAGTAAATAATGGAAATTCCCAATATTTGCGTGACATTATAGGCAAAGTGCCCACGGTCACCTTTGCACCGGAAGATCAGCTTTTGGTATCTTCAGAGCCTGGTATGCGCAGGCATTTTCTGGATGCTGCAGCGGTATTTCTGGTGCCGGGGTATTACGAACTACTCCAGCGTTACAATCACATTGCAAAACAACGCGTTGCTTTGCTCAAAAATGTGGCAAGTTTGCGTTCGCGCATGAGTTTAAGCGGCGAAAATGTGGATATGAGTCAGGTTTTCTCCGGACTAGAAATTTGGACTAACCAGCTCGTGGATGCCGGCATCGCCATTACAAAGGCTCGTCTCAAAGTGGTTCAGGCGTTAGCGGAGCCCTTTAGTCGCATTTATCGCCGCATCGCAGGGGAGCGCAATACCGCAGACATAACCTACGCAGCGTCATATGAGGAGTTTATCGCCGATGAAACACAGGCATATGCGGCCATTATTGACCATTATCAACGCCTTTTCGAAGGCGAAGTAGCTCAGGCGCGCAACCTTATCGGTCCGCATCGCGATGATTTCAGCTTCATCCTCAATGGCATGAATGCCAAGGAATATGCCTCGAACGGTGAGATGTGGAGCCTGTCCCTCGCATTGAAAATGGCACTTTTTGAGGTGCTGACGCGTTTTGAAGAGCATCAACCTATTCTCATTTTGGATGATGTGTTTGCGCAGTTGGACAATTCCCGGCGATCGCAAATTATCAGCTTTGCTGCATCCTTACCACAGGTTTTTATCACCGTGGCTGCGAAAAGCGATGTGCCAGAAGAATTATTGCATGCGAACGTGCATTTCATCGATGTAGAAAGCCTGAGAGCCCAAGAAAAGCTCCTTACGGAAACGCCATCCTTGAGCGATTTCTTGAACGAGTAGTGAGATATCGGGATTTTCCTCACCTCAGAGTTAACTTAAAGTATCATGCAGAAACCTATTGCAGAACGTTTCCACCTCAATATGAGCGCCCTAGCAGCGCACATTTTTGAGCCCTACGCACATCAATTTGTGCAGGGCAAGAGTTTCGATGAATCAAACCAGCTTGCTGCGGAAAGCTTTGGTCAAAAAGGCAGAGACTGGGTGGATTTTGGGAGCGTTTTAGCGATTATCACCAATAATCCGCAATGGAAAAGCAAGATGGATGTGGCACGTTTGTATGATCAGTGGCCGTCCATCGTGGGTGAAGCTGTGGCCTACAATTCTAGGGTGGGCAGGCTCGAAGCAGGCGTTTTGACAATTTATGCGATTTCCCCTGCCTGGGCTACCCAGTTGAGTTATATGACCACGCAGATTATCGAGAATATTCAGCATTTTTTGCCCAGCTTGGATATCCAAGAAATTCGCATAATTGGTCCTCAGCCAGAGCCGTTCCGTCGAAAAAGATATTAGCGGCGTATATAAGTCTATATAAGAAGAGTGTCCCTAGGTTTTAGTACCCTATTGATAAATAATAAAAATGCGTAGAAGGCCCGTTTTTGTGTTTTCTAACGCATATGGGTATGAAATAAACCTCGAAAAAGAAGAAATTTCGAGGTTTATTTATTGGATAGGGAAGGAACGTCAGTGACGGACGAAAACACTAATTCCGTTCAACTTGATGACACAATGTCCCCAGAACATTATGATGCAAGTGATTTGAAGGTTCTTGAAGGACTGGAAGCCGTGCGTGTGCGACCAGGCATGTACATCGGTTCCACAGGTCCTCGTGGTTTGCATCATTTGGTGTATGAGATTGTCGATAACTCTGTAGATGAGGCGTTGGCTGGTTTTGCTTCGCACATCGAGGTGACCATTTTACCGGACAACGGCGTGCGCGTTGTCGATAATGGACGTGGCATTCCAGTAGATGAGGTTCCTGGTGAAGGCAAGTCTGGCGTGGAGGTCGTGCTGACGAAGCTTCACGCGGGCGGTAAGTTTGGTGGCGGCGGTTATGCCGTTTCTGGTGGGTTGCACGGTGTGGGTATTTCCGTGGTGAACGCTTTGTCTACGCGCATTAACATCGAAGTGCGTCGTCAGGGCTACTACTGGACTCAGAACTTCGAAAATCAGCATTCTGTGACGCCTTTGATTCAAGGTCGTGCTTTGGAAGAGGGCGAAGAAACTGGTACATCCGTGACCTTCTGGGCAGATCCAGATATTTTCGAAGTAACGGAATACGACTTTGAAAC
Organism: Alloscardovia criceti DSM 17774; assembly: GCF_000376885.1. Lineage (GTDB taxonomy): Bacteria > Actinomycetota > Actinomycetes > Actinomycetales > Bifidobacteriaceae > Alloscardovia > Alloscardovia criceti. The sequence continues at coordinate 169,321 of NZ_AQXR01000009.1, read as the reverse complement.
CTTGCGTGCACGCTTCCAGCAGATGGCCTTCCTCAACAAGGGCTTGAAGATTACCCTCACGGATGAGCGTTATCTGGATGAAGCGGGCGATGAAATTGCCGATGAAGATTCTAACGATGAACCAAAGCATCAAAGCGTTACCTACATGTACCCAAATGGTATTAAGGATTACGTGGAGTATTTGGTCAAGACGAAGAAGACCACGCCTGTAGAAGCAGATGTGATCGATTTTGAGTCTGAAGATCTTACTATGGGTATTTCTGCTGAAATTGCTTTGCAATGGACGCGTGCATACTCCGAATCCATTCATTCCTTTGCCAATACCATTACGACAACCGAGGGTGGTACGCATGAGGAAGGCTTCCGCGCAGCATTAACGGGCCTCATTAATCGCTACGCACGCGAAAAGGGCTTGCTCAAGGATAAGGATGAAAACCTCTCTGGTGATGACGTTCGCGAAGGCTTGACGGCTGTGATTTCCGTCAAGTTGACCGTGCCACAGTTCGAGGGACAGACCAAGACCAAGCTGGGTAATTCCGAAGCGAAGACCTTCGTACAGCGTGTGGTGACTGAGAAGCTGACGGATTGGCTAGGGGAGCATCCTGCAGAGGCGAAGATGATTGTGCAAAAGGGCCAGGAAGCGGCTCGTGCACGTTTGGCTGCAAAGAAGGCTCGAGAAAATACGCGTCGCAAGTCTATCTTCGAGTCCGCCGGCATGCCAGATAAGCTGAAGGATTGCCAGTCCAACAATCCTGCCGAATGTGAACTCTTTATCGTGGAGGGTGATTCCGCAGGTGGTTCGGCTATTCAGGGTCGAAATCCTATTACACAGGCTATCCTGCCTTTGCGTGGAAAGATTCTGAATACTGAGCGTGCAAGCCTAGATCGCATGATGAAGTCGGATACCATTGAGTCGCTCATTACTGCCATCGGTGGCGGCTACGGTGAAGAATTCGACATCAATAAGGTGCGCTATCACAAGATCATTATTATGGCCGATGCGGATGTGGATGGTGCTCATATTGCCACATTGAATTTGACCTTGATGTTCCGCTATATGCGTCCATTAATCAATGCAGGATACGTGTATGTGGCTATGCCGCCTTTGTATCGCTTGAAGTGGACGAAGGGCAACCACGACTTCGTCTATACAGATGAGGAGCGTGACCGCGCGCTTGCCGAAGGTAAAGCAGCTGGTCGTCAGCTACCTAAGGGCGAAGGCATCCAGCGTTATAAGGGTCTGGGCGAGATGTCTTATCAGGAGCTGTGGGAAACAACTATGGATCCTCATAACCGTATTTTGAAGCAAATTCACATCGAAGATGCCGCTCAGGCAGATGAAACATTCTCCATGCTCATGGGTGATGATGTGGAACCACGTCGTCTGTTTATTCAGCGCAATGCACGCGATGCACGATTTATCGATGCATAAATCCATGTGCAAACAGTACAAAACAGATAATTGCTGGTTAATAGAAATTTAAGGTAGCTAAAGGTTTAGATAATGGCAGACGAATTAACGCCAGAAAATGAAACCCCAGATACACCAGAATCAAACGAAGATTATGGTTTAATGGCGGGGCATCGCGTTCAAAGAACAGATTTGCAGAAGGAAATGCGCGAGTCTTACTTGGCTTACGCGTTATCCGTCATCGTAGAGCGTGCTCTTCCGGATGTGCGCGATGGTATGAAGCCAGTGCACCGCCGCGTGGTCTACGCCATGTACGATGGCGGTTACAGGCCAGATCGTGGCTATAACAAGTGCTCCCGCGTGGTCGGTGATGTGATGGGTAAGTACCATCCTCACGGTGATTCGGCTATTTACGATACGTTGGTGCGTATGGCTCAGAGCTGGTCCATGCGCTACATGCTTGTGGACGGACAGGGAAACTTCGGTTCGCCGGGTGACGATCCTGCAGCAGCCATGCGTTATACCGAGTGCCGTATGGCGCCACTGGCCATGGAACTCGTGCGCGACATCGACAAGGATACCGTCGATTTCGTACCAAATTACGATGGTAAAACTCAGGAGCCAACCGTACTGCCAAGCCGTTTCCCAAATCTTTTGGTCAACGGTTCCTCCGGTATTGCCGTGGGTATGGCCACCAATATCCCTCCTCACAATATGCGTGAGGTGGCGCAGGGTGTGCATTGGGCACTGGACCATCCAGATGCGTCTAAGGAAGAGTTGCTCAACAATCTAATCGCCATCATCAAGGGGCCAGATTTCCCAACGGGTGCCACCATTTTGGGTCATAACGGCATTGAGCAAGCGTATCGCACCGGTCGTGGTCTCATCACCATGCGTGCGGTGGTCAATACTGAGGAAATCCACGGTCGCTTATGCCTCGTGGTTACGGAGCTGCCTTATCAGGTGAATCCGGATCGTCTGGCTTCTTCCATTCGTGAAGGTGTGCGCGATGGCAAGATTCAAGGCATTGCCGATATGCGCGATGAAACCTCCGGTCGTACAGGTCAGCGCTTGGTACTCGTGCTTAAGCGCGATGCTGTGCCAAAGGTTGTCCTCAACAATCTCTACAAGCACACGCAGCTTCAGCAAACCTTCGGTGCAAATATGCTGGCATTGGTGGATGGTGTGCCTCGCACACTGAGCTTGGACGCCTTCATCCGCCATTGGATTAATCACCAGCTGGATGTGATTTACCGCCGTACCGAGTATTTGAAGCGCGAAGCAGAAGACCGCGATCATATCTTGCAGGGTTACCTCAAGGCATTGGATATGATCGAGGAAGTTATCGCCTTAATCCGCCGCTCTCCAGATGTGGAGCAGGCTCGCACAGGTTTGATGGACTTACTGGATGTCGATCAAATCCAGGCTGATGCTATTTTGGCTATGCAGCTGCGCCGTTTGGCCGCTTTGGAACGCCAGAAGATCATGGACGAGCATGAAGAGCTCATGCGTCGCATCGCCGATTATAACGATATTTTGGCAAGGCCAGAGCGTCGTCGCAAGATTGTCGGCGATGAAATGGATGAAATCATCGACAAGTACGGTGATGAGCGTCGCACACACATTTTGCCATTCTCCGGTGAAATGAATGTAGAAGACCTGATTGCCGAAGAAAACGTGGTCGTAACCGTCACGCATTCGGGCTATATCAAGCGCACGAAGGCAGATGAATACCGCGCACAGCACCGCGGTGGCAAAGGCATTAAGGGTGCCAAGCTGCGTGAGGATGATGTGGTGGATCACTTCTTTGCTACCTCCACGCACAATTGGTTACTCTTCTTTACCAACGAAGGTCGCGTCTATCGTTTGAAGGGGTATGAGCTACCAGAAGGATCTCGCGATTCCAAGGGCCAGCACGTGGCTAATTTGCTGCAGTTAGGACCTCAGGAGAAGATTCAGCAAATTCTGTCCATCAAGGATTACGATGAGGCTGAATACTTGGTTTTGGCTACCAAGAGCGGCAAAATCAAGAAAACGCGTTTGCCAGAGTATGATTCCACGCGTCAGGGTGGCTTGATTGCCGTGCGCTTGATGGAGCTGGAAGGCCAGACTACCACCGATGACGAGGGCAATGAAATGCCAGCATCCGATGAGCTTATCGGCGCAGCACTGTGCAATAGCGATGATGAAATCATCGTGGTTTCCCACGGTGGCATGTCCGTGAAGTTCGCAGCAGATGACGAAACCTTGCGTCCAATGGGTCGTCAAACCGCCGGTGTGCAGGCTATGAAGTTCAAGGGTGCGGAGGGCGAAGACTATCTGCTAAGCATGGCCGTCGTGCCAGCAAACTCCGATTCTGATTTGCTCGTGGTGACAAACGAAGGATTTGCTAAGCGTACAGCCCTGTCCGAGTACCGCTTGCAGGGTCGTAACGGCTACGGCGTGAAGGCTATCAACCTCGTAGAAGGTCGCGGTTCTTTGGTCGGCGCGGTCGTGGTAGAAGAAGATGACCAAATCATGGCAATTATGAAGTCTGGTAAGGTTATCCGCTCTAATGTAGACGAAATCAAGCGCACAGGCCGCACCACTCAAGGCGTAACGCTGGCAAAGCCAGATAAGGGTGACGAAATCGTGTCGATTGCACGTAACGAGGAGAAGGAAACTGAGGACGATTCTCAGGAAACAGCAGATACCACAACTGCAACTGAGTCCTCTGCTCCGGAAGAAGTCGTTACAGCGGCCGTTAGTGAAGACGCAGTAACGGAAACAGATACACCTGCTGAGTAGGCGCAGTATTTGATAATCTAAAAAACAGTATGTGTTTGTGTACACTAGAGTACATCGCTAGTGTGCACAAACAGGTTTTGGATTTGGGAAGAAAAAGGGGAATCACATGAGTGATGAAACCGAAGCAGTAGAGCCATTGGTAAACGATGCTCAGACCACGGAAGTTCCACTTTCACAGCAGCCATCCGAAAATGAGGATAGAGCCGCTCGTATTGCTTCCAGCAATTCTGCTCTGGAATCTGATTTAGAAACCAAGGAAATGGCTCAGATGTCTGACTCCTCCGATGATGCGGATAACGCACAGGATTCGCATTCTCACGCTGATCGTTCCCACACGCGTGCGGAGAAGAAGAAATCCGTTCCTCGTGCACGCCGTATGAAGCTGAGCCTTACTCAGATTGATCCATGGTCTGTCACCAAGGTCTCTTTCATGCTGTTGATTGCAGCAGCTTTGATTCAGCTCGTTGCTATTATCTTCTTATACTATGTACTTCAGGCCATTGGCGTATTTGATTCTTTGACATCCATCGTGTCCAGCGCCGGATTGAACTCCAGTGGATTTGACTTGTCATCCTTTATTAGCCTGAGTCGCGTGATTTCCATCTTCACCATTATCAGTGTGTTTGAAATCGTTGTAGGCACTGTATTGGCAGCGATTTCTGCCTTCCTCTACAATATCGTCAGCTCCTTGGTGGGTGGTATACACGTCACATTGGGGGATGATTAAGGCTTTCCTTAAAAGATTCTCAATATCTATCTTGTAAGGCTCGTATGCGTTTATTTGCATATGAGCCTTTTGCGTAGTTGGTATGGGTACAAAAAATAGAAATTCGTCAGGAAATTCAGCATTTCCGAATTCTGGCAATACAGAGCAAAGAGATTTGTACTATGCGATTCATTCTTTCTCATGGAAAACTTACCGTGGAGTGCTTACAATCACGGATACCTATGATTTTGCTAGGGATAATAATTATCCTTCTGTCCAGGGTCTTGCAGTAAATATTGCATATGATATGCAAAGTACGGGGTATCTCACTCCATATTTAGTAGTGATAACTTACTAAGAGCCTATGTATGAAAAGAAGTACGAAATCATTTATTACCATAATCGCCATTTTTATAGGTTTAACTAGTTTTATTTATGGTTTGATATGGTATCAGAATCAACCAAGTCAGTATATTCTGACAAATTTTGGTATTCAGATGCCATCCGGAGTCAAACTTGAATCTTTCTACACCGAACCAGATTGGGATGGTCATTTATGCTATGGTGTCCTTTCTAAACAAGAATCCATAGATAATGGGATAATCAACACAAGTAATTATCTTCCGTTATCTGGAAGTCAAGATTCACGAATAAATCAACTCATACAGGACGTCAATAAATCCTTCTCTATCTCAATGGCTACAATAGATTCTCCTTCGCTTCGATATGAAAAAATAGCCATCAAAGGAACGAGTCTCATGGTAATTTTTTATGATTCTCAAACGAAAGATTATTTTTTCTACGGCACACGGTATTGATAATTTTCGAGATACTGGAAAGGTTTCATGACCAGTGTCTTTTATCGAATTATCGCATGCGAGCCTTCGTTTTACGCAATTCGTATTGTGAGTAAAACGAAGGCTCTTTCATAAGCGCACCATGTCATACCCAGTGCCTTTGATACACTTAGAAACCATGAATGAAACAGCACAGTCGCGACTTTATTTCTTAACCTGCATTGCATGCGTTATTTGGCTTATTCAAAGCATTTACAGCTTTATAAATGACGGCTCCATCACTAATTGGGCGAGCTGGATCTTTATCGTCTGCATCGCCGTGGTCGTGGCCTATACAGGCTATCAGGGCTGGCAATTGCATAAAAAAACTCGCTCTGCCGATGATGACGACGATGCCGACGACTCAGAGGAGAACGAGTAGAGAAAATTCGAATTCTTTACTTCTTCTTTCCAACCTTCTTTGGCTTGAAAATCTTGAAATTGCGGACAAACCATTGATGAATGACAGGAATTTTTGCAATTCCAAAGCCTATAATCAAAGCAAAAATCAGCACATACGATGCAGTATTGAATCCCGTTAAAATCAGTACGAGTACTAAACCTAAGCTGACAAAACCGAGGGCAGAGCTGTAACTTTCCTGCTTGCGCGTCATCTGAGTAGTGCGCAGCGGGAAAGCGCCAAAGAGAAGACCAGCCACAAGGCCAATGACGGCGCTAACGATGATAATTACTGTATTCATAGGTACTCCTTGGAAAAAGCTCACACGGTGCCCACAACGTGATGGCACGGTTTAATTGTATCTATCGATAAGTTTATGCGGGTTTACCGTTTCTTCGTTCGTTATAAAGTCCTCGTTGACGGCACGAGCACCAGAAATTTCCGCAATAATTTGCTCGTATGAGGTTTCTTCTGTGCGATGCACAGCCACCAATTTTCCGTGGCGAATTACGGCTATGCGGTCGGCCACAGCAAATACGTCCGGCAAATTATGGCACACAAGCAAAATGGACTTGCCTCGAGAGCGCAGATCCTTGATAAAGGACAAGACTTGCGCTGTTTGAATCACCGATAGAGAAGCCGTTGGCTCATCCATCAGCACGATTTCAGGATCGTGCAGCATGGCACGCGCAATAGCCACAGTCTGCTTCTCACCTTGAGACAGGCCTTCCATAGAACGGTATGAGCTCAAAGGTGAGGTCAAATGTGCGAGAATTTGGCGTGCTTTCGCGTGCATTTGGCTTTCATCGCGATTGCCTAAACGCGAGGCAATTTCCTGCCCGAGGAAAATATTGGCGGCGATATCAAGATTTGTGCAAAAACTTAAATCTTGGAAAATAGCGGCGATGCCTAAATCATTAGCGGCCTTAATGCTGGGGATGTGAACTTCCTCCCCGCGCAAACGAATGGTGCCGGAATTAGGAATATTCAATCCAGCAATGGTTTTGAGTAGGGTCGATTTGCCTGCGCCATTATCGCCTACCATGGCAATGACTTCGTGTTTGTGCATAGTCAGGTTGATGTCATGCAAAATATCGAGATAACCGAAGCTGAGATAAATATGACTCAGCTCCAGTAATGCTGGATGTTCAATCACTGTCATTGTGTGAAGTCACCTTTGCCCCTCAACCTTATTATTAACTTTTTACAGTATATCAGCTCTCGATTTGGTGATTCGGAGCCAATTCGATGCTGCCTAAAGCGGCGCCGAGTGCTGTATTGGTGTCAGGGATTGTGGATGGGATAATGCGAATAGGAGCCACGGCGTCCGGGAAAAGCAGGCGCTGAATGGATTGCTGCAAAGGCTCGAGGAAGACATCCTGCGCCTTGCTCAGCTTTCCGCCGATAATAATGCATTCAGGATCCATAGCCGTACACGTTTGAGCGATAACCGTGCCGATGCGCACCGCAGCATCAGAGACGACACGTCGGCAACCGGAGTCTCCTTCCAGAGCACCATGGATGAGATCGTCTAAGGTGATGGAGCCGTGCGTAAAGGACAGTACGCTGGTGAGTCGGCGTTCGTTGACCACCGTATCCAAGCATCCGCGGTTTCCGCAGGCACAAATATCACCTAAAGGATCCACTTGGATATGTCCAATTTCGCCGGCAAAGCCCATAGAACCACGGTAGAGTGCATTATTGATGAATAAGGCAGAACCGACACCATCACCGGCTTGGATATACAAAAAATTCGGTATATCCACGCCCGCACCCTGCCTGGATTCTGCGATAGCAGCGGCATTAGCGTCGTTATCGATGTAAATAGGACAGCTGAAGGACTGTGAAAACTGAGCGACCACATCCACGTCGTTCCAACCGCGCAAAATGCCTCGTACGCCAATTTGCTGGTGTTTCCAATCCACAGGCGTAGATAAAGCCACCATAATAGCGACGATTTCTGCCACCTCAGCACCAATCTTTTCAATGGTTTCATGGATTAATCGAGTTGCTTGAATTAACGTAGAATCCGGTTTATGCCCCCGTGCAAGCGGCACACTATGAAAAGCGAGCGATTTTTTGGGAAAAATCGGTAACGCAAATAGCGAGTTCGGTAATTCCTATAAAGAGCCCCACACCAATGCCCAATTTGCGTGCAATCGACACGAGGGTAGCGCGACGCCCCGAACGTACCGTATCGCTGGTGGTAAAGAGTCCCTCGTTGACAAGGCGACGCACCAAGATAGAAACGGTGGCTGTAGATAAACCCGTGTTTTCGGCAAGTTCCACCTGTGTCATCGCGCCATACTTCGTGATGGCATCAAAAAGCAGCGCCATATTTGCTTCGCGCAAAGATGTCTGAGAACCCGAAATCTGATTTACCATGACTTTAAGCCTAATACTGTGAACAACACTGTTTCAATAATCTTACTCTTTAATTGCATTAAAATGCCCAAAATTTATGAATTGAGTTTATATTTAAACACAAGATTGTGGAAACATGCGTGTTGAATTGATTTTTTAAACTCAAGGAATTAAACTTTTGCTTGCTGATAGATATCAATGGTGAAATCTATTCACTACATATCTCATTCCTACGAAGGAGAAGGAAATGAAGATTACAAAAAGGCTCGTAGCTTTTGCAGCTGCAGCAGCAATGATGGTTGGTTTGGGTGCATGCTCAACTAGCCGTGACGGTTCATCCAGCAGCTCTAGCGGCATTGAAAAGGGTGCAACTATCGGTATTTCAATGCCTACCAAGTCTGAGGAGCGTTGGAATAAGGATGGAAACAACCTGAAGACCAAGCTCGAAGATGCTGGATACAAGGTAATTCTTTCGTTCGCTGATGATAAGCCAGCTCAGCAGAATGCTGATATCGAAAATATGGTCAACAACAACGCAAAGATCGTGGTTGTGGCATCTAAGGATGGTACTGCAGTAGGACCTGCAGTAGAAAAGGCTCAGGAAGCAGGCGCTAAGGTTATCGCTTACGACCGTCTGATTATGAACACGAAGGCTGTAGACTACTACGCAACATTCCAGCTTGAGCAGGTAGGTGTATTGGAAGCTCAGTACATCATCGACCAGCTGAAGCTAGAAGATGGAGCTACTGGCCCATTCAACATTGAACTCTTCACCGGTTCCCCAGATGATAACAACGCAAAGTACTTCTTCAAGGGTGCTTGGGACTTGCTCCAGCCATACTTTGAGAAGGGTGTGCTCGTTTCTCCATCTAACCACGGTGGTGGCATTACTGCATCTTCCACAGTAGATGATTGGCAGAAGATTTCTGTCCAGTCGTGGAAGACCGCACAGGCTCAGACTGATATGGAATCTATCCTCGATTCCACCTATGCACACGGTGAGAAGCTCGATGCTGTTCTTTCCCCATATGACGGTATTACTCAGGGTATTATCAACGCTATCCAGACCAAGCGTCCAGATATGCAGCCAGGCACGGATTCATGGCCAGTTATGACCGGTCAGGATGCAATGGAAATCGCTGTAGCAAACATTGCTAAGGGCCTCCAGGGTGAAACCGTATTCAAGGATGTAAACAAGCTCGCGGATGCTGTATACAACATGGTTATTGAAATCGCAGAAGGCAAGGAAGTTTCCGGCCTGAATGGTTCCTTCAACAACGGTGTTATCGACGTACAGTCTAAGCTGCTTGACCCAGTATCCATCACTAAGGATAACCTCAGCGATTTGGTTACTGCAGGATACATTACTCAAGAGAGATTTGATCAGCTGACTAAGTAGTTAGCGTAAAACCTCGCATATTATTTCGGGCTGTACGTTCACGGTACGGTAGCGTACAGCCCGGTTTTCTTAAAGGAGTGATCATGGCTGAAGCAGAAACCATTCTGCGTATGCGCGATATCACCAAGACATTCGGTCCTGTCAAGGCTCTGACAAACGTTAACTTGAGCGTAGACCGTGGCGAAATCCACGCAATCTGCGGAGAAAACGGTGCAGGTAAGTCGACTTTGATGAACGTTCTGTCTGGCGTATATCCATACGGTACTTACAGTGGCGATATCGAATTCGAAGGTAAAGTATGCCAGTACAGGAATATTAATGATTCCGAAAGCGATGGAATCGTTATTATTCACCAGGAGCTTGCTTTAATCCCATTCTTGTCCATTGCTGAAAACATCTTCCTAGGTAATGAAACTCAAAAGGGTGGTGTTATCAATTGGGAAGAGACCCGTGCAAAGGCACAGAAGCTTTTGGATCGTGTCGGTCTTCCTAAAGATCCAGATACCAAGATTATGGATATCGGTGTGGGTAAGCAGCAGCTTGTTGAAATCGCAAAAGCTCTGACAAAGGATGTAAAGCTTCTGATTTTGGATGAGCCAACTGCAGCGTTGAATGATGAAGATTCTGCTCATTTGCTAGGTCTTATCCGTGACTTGCGTGATAATCACGGGGTAACCAGTATTATCATTTCACACAAATTGAATGAAATTGCTGATATCGCTGATAACATCACCATCATCCGCGATGGTTCTACCGTGGGTGTGATGTATATCGACGAAGAGCAACCATTGGATCAAGATGAATTGATTCGTAAGATGGTGGGTCGTCCACTGACGAACTTGTACCCAACCCACGAATCAAAGATTGGCGAAGAAATTCTTCGTGTAGAAAATTGGACTGTACACTCGCCACTGGATGCTACTCGTGTCATTGTGGACCATGCGAACTTCCACGTGCGTAAGGGTGAAATTGTTGGCTTTGCTGGCCTGATGGGTGCTGGTCGTACAGAAATGGCTATGAGTCTTTTCGGGCACTCGTATGGCGTGGATATTTCTGGCGATATGTATATCCACGGTAAGAAGGCCGATATCAAAACCGTGGAGCAAGCCATTGATGCTGGCATGGCATATGCAACCGAAGATCGTAAGTCTTATGGTTTGAATCTGCTTCAAAATATTCGTGAGAATGCTGCTCTTGCCTCTTTGCACAAGATGAGCAAGGGTGGAATTATGGATGACAGCGCTGAGCGCAAAGCCGTCGAAGAATACCGCAAGAGCTTTAATATCAAGAGTCCAAATATCGACGTCAATGTAGGAACGCTTTCTGGTGGAAATCAGCAGAAGGTTGTGCTTGCTAAGTGGGTTATTTCTGACCCAGATATTTTGATTCTTGATGAACCAACGCGTGGTATTGATGTGGGCGCAAAATACGAAATCTATGAAATTATCGATCGCATGGCCGATGCGGGCAAGGCGGTTGTGGTCATTTCTTCGGAGCTTCCAGAGCTGATTGGTATTTGCGACCGCATTTACACGGTAAATCAAGGTGTTATTACTGCAGATGTATCCAAAGAAGGATTCACTCAGGAATATCTCATGCGTTGCATGACAAAGGAAAAGGAAGAGATTTAAAATGGCAAACCCTACAACTTCTGTCACGAAAAAGGCAGCAAAAAATGCGAGTGAGAATTCACTCTTTGCCACCATTGCCGGAAATCTTCGTCAGTACGGTATTGTTGGCGCTCTCTTAGTCATCGTTATTGCATTCCAGATCTTAACAGGCGGCGTTTTGCTGAAGCCTAACAGCTTCGTATCGCTGATTCAGCAGAATGCATACGTGATTATTCTTGCAATCGGTATGGTGATGGTTATCATCGCTACCCACATCGATTTGTCCGTGGGTTCCTTGGTAGCATTTATCGGTGGTGTCTGTGCACTGCTGATGGAGCACTACAATGTGAACTGGATGCTGGCCATCCTCGTCAGCATTGCTCTCGGTTTGGTCATCGGTGTGTGGAACGGCTTCTGGGTCGCATATGTACGCATCCCAGGCTTCATTACCACACTGGCAGGTATGCTTATCTTCCGTGGTCTTGCAACCGTTATCGTAGGTGAATCTGTGCCTATTACTTCTCGCGATTTCCGCGGCATTGCAAGTAACTACATTCCTAACTTCCTCGGCTTCGTAGGCGATATGTCCTTGCTTACCTTGGTCGTAGGTGCTCTCGTCTTCGCTCTGTTCGTCTTCCTCCAGTTCCGTAGTCGTGCAAAGGTGGCCGCTTCTGGACTCGAGCCTGAACCAATGAGCATGACTTGGCTCAAGATTATTGTGGCTGGTGTAGCAATCGGCTTCGTCACCTACCTGCTCTCCCTTTCTGGTAGTGGCGAAAACGGTGGTATTCCTATCATGCTCGTTATCGTGGGCGTGCTTGTGGTCATCTACAACTTCATCTTGACCCGTACAGTATTTGGTCGTCACGTCTATGCAGTTGGCGGCAACCGTAAGGCTGCTCGTCTCTCCGGTATCGATGATCGTAAGGTCGACTTCTTCCTCTTCGTTCATATGGGCTTCCTCTCCGCAGTTGCAGCAGTGTGCATGCTGTCCCGCTTGGCATCTGCAACAGCACAGGCTGGTATGGAATTCGAAATGGATGCAATCGCCGCATGCTTCATCGGTGGTACTGCTGTAACCGGTGGTATTGGTACTATTCCGGGCGCTGTGGTTGGTGCATTCGTTATGGGTGTTATTAACCAGGGTCTGTCCATTATGGGTGTGGATACCGCAATCGTGAAGACCATCAAGGGCCTCGTGCTCTTGGGCGCAGTTGCCGTCGATTTGATGTCAAAGCGCAGGAAGGGATAGTAGCCCTTCATTCTCTCTCCATTAACACAAAAGCTCCGGGTGTCGTAGAAGATACTCGGAGCTTTTGCGTGCCTGGCATTGCCCTCATATGCGTGAAATACGAAACGCCGATAAACATAAACGGTTAAGTAATTTTTTGACTCATACTTTTACCAGAGCTCAGCGTATTACTTCACATGGGAAATTACGGTAAACGTTGATATTAAAGGGATATAGAAGGGTATTTACGATAAATAATATCGGTATATAGTCAGCATTTGCCGTGTGAAATTTCTAAAAATGTGACCGATTTAACTTAACCGGTTGATTTTTTGGAAAAAGCCTGTTACGATAAAACGTATCTTCAAGAAAGCCTCTCCACACGAGGAAAAACTTGCTAGATATGCGGCTCAGAAGTTCATCGTAGAACCGCAGGGCCACATGCTCGGACGATATCAGCTCATCGCTCGAGCAGCATTCAGTCGAAGGAGTTCAGAGATGAAATCAGTCAAGAAGATTATCGCAGCAGCGTTGGCCGGTGTATGCGCAATCAGTCTTGCAGCTTGCGGATCCTCGTCCTCAAGCAGTAGTACAGATTTGACCTATCCAGAGATCAATTTGGGTACTACCGGAACAGATATTAAAACCACGATTAAGTTTTACAATGGCCGTACAGATATGGCCCAAGATTCATATCCAGGAAAGACATGGAAGTCTTATATTGAGGACTTCAACAAGCTTTACCCAAACATCGAAGTGCAGGTTGAAACGGGCACGGACTATGCAAATAGCGCATTGACAAGGCTTCAGGGCGGCGACTGGGGAGATATTATGATGATCCCTGCCGTTGATAAGTCCGAAATGGGCGATTACTTCTTGTCCTATGGCTCTACATCCGATATGGATAAGGAAATTAAGTACGTTTACGATAAGGAATACAAGGGTCAGGTCTACGGCATTTCTAGTGATGGTAATGCTTTGGGTTTGGTGTACAACAAGAAGGTTTTCCAAGAAGCAGGCATTACCGAGCTGCCAAAGACGCCGGAAGAATTCATTAACGCGTTAAAGGCAATCAAGAGCAATACCAACGCTATCCCTCTGTACACCAATTATGCAGCAGGCTGGGCTATGGGCGCTTGGGATTCCTATATTGGTGCTACGTCTACCGGTGATGCAAAGTACATGAATCAGGAGTTGGAGCACACTAAGGATCCGTTCTCGGACCCTGGTGACGGCACTCACGCCTACAACGTATACAAGATTCTGTACGATGCAGTGAGCGAAGGCTTGACCGAAGAAGACTTCTCCACCACCGATTGGGAGAGTAGCAAGACCAAAATGAATAACGGCGACATCGCTACTATGGCTTTGGGTTCTTGGGCTGTTTCCCAGATGAAGAGTGCCGGCGATAATCCGGATGACGTAGGTTATATGCCATTCCCAATTAGCGTAAATGGCAAGCAATACACCTCCTCCGCAGCAAACTACTCCTATGGCATCAACAAGGATTCCGATAAGGAGCATCAAGAGGCAGCCATGATTTTCGTCAAGTGGATGACAGAAAAGTCTGGATATGCTTACAACGAAGGTGGCATTTCTGTAGATAAGAGCGATGACAAGCTTCCAGAAATTTACTCCGACTTCGAAAATGTGGACTTTGTCATTGATGAGCCATCCTTAGAAGGCGAAGAAGACTTGTTTACTACATTGAATTCCGAATCTGAGCTGGCTATCAACGCCGGTGGAGATGCTCGCGTTCAGGCCATCGTGGAGCACGCATCCAATAAGGATGAAGGCTTTGACGACATTATGCAGGAGTGGAATAGCAAGTGGAATGCTGCCCTCGAGAGTGAAGGTGTAGACGTCAAGTACACCACAGTTGCCAAGTAAGGCAGAAGCCTACTTTTCACAGATAATTCTTGGTGGTGGCATTGTACGGCCGTAGACATCCGCAGAATGCCGCCACCGAACTCACACAATAGATTTCATCTTCGCAGATTCAAAAACGAAGACCAATTCAATTCTTTAAAGGGGGCTGTCATGTCTTCGGCAACAGTTGCTACAGATGGCAGTGAAATACCGTTCAATACATATCGCCGTGACTGGCGAAAAGGGCTTACCATCTTTGCGTTCAGTGTAATCCCTGTTTCACTTCTTGTTATCTTTACTTATGTGCCATTTGGAAGCATGGTGGGCTACAGCTTTTACCGCATGAAGTACATTGGCACCCCGAAATGGGTGGGTTTGGATAATTACATCCAGGTCTTCACCCGTCCAGATACTTTGTCGTCCTTGAAACTCAGCGTGTACTACATGATCGGTGCATTGATTCAGGTGGCATTGGCGCTGTATCTGTCTACAATTCTTGCGTTTAAGGTACGCGGTGGGAACGCCTTTAAGGGTATTTACTTCTTCCCATACCTGATTAACGGTATTGCTGTCGGTTTTATCTTCAAGTTCTTTTACACCCGTGGATTCGTATTTGATAGCGTATTGCAGTGGTGTGGCTTTGATTTAGCGAATTTACCGTACTGGCTGAAAGATCAGTCCATCAATAACTGGTCGCTGGTGGGCGCATCCATTTGGCGTTATCTGGGACAAAATGTCATCCTCTTTATCGGCGCTATGATGTCCATTGATAAGACGATGTACGAAGCTGCAGAAATCGACGGTGCCAACAAGTGGCAGCAATTCCGTCATATTATCCTTCCAGGTATTAAGACGATTCTCGTGCTAAACATCATTCTTTCCATTACGGGTTCGCTGTCTGCCTTTGAAGGCCCATACGTGATTACCACGGGTGCAAACGGTACGGCTACCTACTTCGTACGCATGGATCGTTTGGCACACGTGAACCAGAAGGTCGGTTTGGCTTCTGCTATGGCCGTGGTATTGCTGATTATTATTTTAATTTGCGCCTTGCTTCAGCAAGTCTTCTTCAAATACGTCTTTAGAAATGCAGATGACGGTGTAGCCAAAGCACGTAAGAAAGCCGCGAAGGTGGCACGTCAGCGTCGTCGCGTATCGGTGAAGGCTGCTCCATTGTTGAGAAACGGATCGCGCGTCTCCTCGCGTGGATTAAATCTCCTGAAGAAGTCGCGTATCCCAGCTGCACAAGCAGAGAGGAATTAGTGAGAACAATGGCAAACGTCACATCCTATTCCAGTACTCAGGGGCATAACTTGCGCATTGGCAAGTACGAAGTCAATTGGTACAACGCAAGACGGGCGCTGCTCATAGGCTTGAAGTATTTCAGCCTTATCTTCTTCGCATTCTGGTTCCTCTTGCCAATCGTCAGCTGCTTCGTAACGGCAGCAAAAACGGAAAGTGAGTATCGCACCACCTCCGTGATGGAAGCGCCAGCAAATTGGTTTAATTTTGCCAATTATGTGGATGCCTTCAAGGCGTCCAATATGGGACTTGCCTTTACAAATTCCGTCATCGTACTGGTGGTGGTACTGGTCGTCACAACCTTAATTGGTACCCAGTTGGCCTATGTGCTCAGCCGCTTTACCTTCCCAGGAAATACCTTGATTCGTGGCTTGTTTGCCCTAGCCGCTTTGCTACCTGGCATTGCTATGCAGGTGTCCTTGTACGCCATTATGGTGCACCTCAATGCAGTCAATACCTTGTGGGGATACATCCTGATGATGTGCGGTACGGACGTTATTTCCATCTACGTGTTTATCCAATTCTTTGAAAATATTCCGGTGTCCTTGGACGAATCGGCCATCGTGGATGGCGCATCGTACTTCACGATTTATTCGAAGATTCTGCTGCCTTTGCTCAAGCCTGCAATCGTCACCTGCATGATTTTGAAGGGCGTGGGCGTGTACAACGAGTACTACGCAGCAAACCTGTACTTGCAAGACAGCAAGCTGAAGACCATTGCAATTGCTTTGTACTCCTTCACCGGTCCTATGGGCAGTAAATACAATTTGATTTGCGCGGGCGTCATCATCACCTTGCTGCCAATGCTTATCCTCTTCCTCATCTTCCAGAAGCAGATTTACAACGGCATTGCAGCTGGAGCGGTTAAGGAATAAAGAAAACTTTGCGGTTCATGGTTCCCTCCATACTGTGAACCGCAAAATCCATGACAGAACAAACTCAAACGAAAGAGTGGTGGACCGAGCCAACGATGGCAGCACACCGCTCACTTACTCTCGAGGAGTAACACATGACTACAGTATCGGACACCTTTGCGGCCCTTCATCAAGGCTGGACGGTGCGTGCACTCAATCCTCAAGCTGCACCATCTGAAGTGAGAGATGCCCTTTCTCAAGGCATTCCAGCAACAGTCCCTGGTGAAGTAACATTAGACTTACACAATGCCGGACTCATCGATGAACCATTTGATGGGGATAATGAAAATCATCAGCAGTGGATTGGCGATATCGATTGGCAATATACCTGCGAATTTGAATGGCAGCCAAATGGCAGTACGCGTTATGATTTGGTGGCTTATGGTTTGGATACCGTAGCAACGCTGAGCTTAAATGGTTCCGTGGTTGGGCATGCCAATAACTATCACCGTTCGTACCGCTGGGATATTCGCCCGCTGCTTATCGAAGGCATGAACGTGCTGGAGATCTCCTTCACCTCTCCTGTGCGCGAAACCAATCGCCGCGAGCAGGCGTTAGGCTACTATCCTCATACCGAGCACCATGCCTTTAATCAGATCCGTAAGCCATCGTATCAATTCGGCTGGGACTGGGGCATCGATGTAGCGGCTGCGGGCATTTGGCAGGCTATCGGCATTGATTCCTGGTCCGAAGCACGCATTGTTTCCGTGCGTCCGCTGGTGGATGTGCTCGATGATGGTACAGGCGTACTGAATGTGTCTGTGGATATTGAACGCGAAGGCGTGGGCCCAGGCTGTGTACCATCTGTAGACCAGGCGCGCGCTCATGAGCAGGTCGTACCTGTGCGGGTGAAGCTTAGTGACGGGGGCGCGCAGTATGAGGTGGAGACGGTCATCGAGGCCGGACGCTCCACAGCGGAACTGCAGCTGAGCATTCCAAACGTCAAGAAGTGGTGGCCAATCGGTTACGGTGATCAGCCACTGTATGCAGTATCCGTTGAGGTGGCCGAAGGTGCCGCTACCTGGAGCGGTAAAGTCGGCTTCCGCACCGTACACGTAGATACAGCTGCGGACGAGGTGGGCCGTCCATTCCAGATTTATGTCAATAATGTACCTGTGCATGCGCGTGGCTACAACTTCGTGCCGGTGGATGCCTTTATGACACGTGCCACGCGCGACGTGTACGCTCAGCGCTTCGCGGACCTAGTGGAATCGAACTCAAATATGGTGCGCGCCTGGGGCGGTAGTATTTACGAATCCGAGGATTTCTACGAATTGGCTGATGAGTTGGGCATTATGGTTTGGCAGGACTTTATGCTCGCCTGTGCCGCATATCCGGAAGATCCTCAGACTGTGGCGGAAATCGAAGCTGAGGCACGCGAGCAAATTAATCGTTTAAGCACACATCCAAGCTTGGTTGTATGGAATGGGTCCAACGAAAACTATGTGGCGTACTCTGAATGGTTTGGATTTAAGCAGGCTTTGCGTGATGATGATCAGCCAAAGAATGCCTATGGTTACGGCGAAAAGGGTTGGGGAGATTACTATTACAGCGACCTCATCCCAGAATTGCTCGAAGAACTCGATCCAACGCGCGTGTATCTGCCTAGCTCTCCAATGAGCTTTACCCAGTACACCTCGCCAAATCTGGATACCGATGGCACGATGCATATCTGGGATGCCTGGAATCGCGAAGATTACCGCGTGTATGCGCAGTACACCCCTCGCTTCGCGGACGAATTCGGCTATCAAGCACCGCCAGCTTGGAGTACGCTGACACGCGTCGTACACGATGCCACCTTGGATCCTTTTGGTGAGCAAATGCTTGTACATCAAAAGGCCAGCGGTGGAAATTACAAGCTGGCCCGCGGTATGCGTTCCCATCTAACTCCTGGGCATTTGGATGATGTGAGCTACAATGCGGACGGCTCACGTAACTGGCTTATCGAAACCGATAATTGGGCCAATATTGAGGATTGGCATTGGGCGTGCCAATTGCAGCAGGCACAGGCTTTGCGCTTCGGTGTGGAGCATATGCGCTCGCTGGAGCCAATCAATGCTGGCGCTTTGATTTGGCAGCTCAACGATGACTGGCCTGTGGTGTCGTGGGCGGCCGTGGATTACGACGGTCATCGCAAGCCACTTTGGCATGCATCCCGTGATTTCTTTGCGCCTCGCTTGGCTACCATCCAGCCACGCGTGTCTCAGAAGGCATGGGAGGATTTGAGCTGGGAAGGCAAGAAGCCTCAGGCAGATTCCTTGGCCTTGGTGGTGCTCAATGATTCGCCGGCAGCATGGAAGGGTAGTTGGCTCGTACAACGCATGCGCTTAGACGGCACCATACTCGCCGAGCAGCGTGTGGATGTGGAGATGGAAGGCGTTAGCCACGCTACCTATTTCCTGGATAACGCCGTATCTCAGTGCGAGGATGCCGCCGATGAAATCATCGTAGCCACCCCTCAGGCACAAGAACTCGGAGGCGTGCAGGACTTTGCACGTGCACTGTACAATGCGGCGGAAGTTATCGACCAAAAGCTCGACAAGCAGCCGGTTACGGCCCGCATTGAGAGCGAAGAGGGTGGATATCTGCTCACCATTCATGCGCAGCACTATGCGCGTGACCTCTTCTGCATGGTGGATAAAGTGGATAGCTCAGCTCGCATTGATGGTGGTATGCTATCGCTTTTGCCCGGTGAAGAGGTGCAGTGGCATATCACTGCTCAGGGCGTGGAAAAGCCTGAAGCCTTCCTCGATCCGTCTGTCTTGCGCTGTGCCAATGATTTAAAGCGCCCATGATCTGAAGCGTGATGAATTCGTTTCGATAATTTCGACATTCTGGGGTGTCTTAGCTTAATCAGTTAAGACACTCCAATTTTTGTATTATCATGGCGGAGTAGTCTTGTTTTTATTAAGTAAGCTATGAACTTAACGATAGAATGCTAGAGCGAATACAGAGAAGTGTTGGGGAAGACCATGGTAGCCAAAGCAAAAGTGACGATTTCCGATGTTGCACGAGCAGCAGGCGTGTCCAATAGTGCAGTATCGTATGCGCTGAATGGGAAACCAGGTGTGTCCGAAAACACGCGCGATAAGGTGCTGAAAGTGGCGGAATCCATGGGGTGGAAGCCGAACAGTGCTGCCAAGGCTCTCTCGGACGCCAGCACACGCACCATCGGTTTGGTAATCGTATCCGCTCCGAAGGTGTTTGCCGTGGAGTCCTACTTTATGGAACTCATCTCCGGTCTCGGGGAGGAGCTGGAAAAGCAAGATTATTCCATGCTGTTGCGCGTGGTGCCGGATGCAAATGCGGCTTTACGCATCCACCGCAATTGGATTGCCGCCGGCAGTGTGGACGCCATGATTGTGTTTAATGTGGAAATAGGCGATCCGCGCATTGATTTGTATAAGCAGCATCCGGAAGTGCCTGTGCTCGTTATCGCCGATCCATCGGTGACAAAAGGGCTCACTTCCATGACCAGCGATGACACCGATGGCGCGCGCAAAATCATCGATTATTTGCATGAACTGGGCCATACGCATATCGCCCATGTAGGCGGTCCTGAGAGATATGCACACACCTTTATCCGTGACCGTGCCTTTACGGAAGAGGCCACGGCTTTAGGCATGCGTTGCGATAATTTGCACACAGATTACTCGCCGGAGCAGGGGCGTGATTGCACGAACCGACTGTTGGTATTTGATAATCCACCGACGGCTATTGTGTACGACAACGACGTCATGGCTATCGAGGGTTTGCATGTGGCTCAAGAGCAGGACATGAGCGTGCCGGAGGATCTGTCCATTATTTCGTGGGATGACTCCTTTGCCTGCACCGCAACTACGCCATCCATTACGGCTTTGTGGAGAGACATTCCTAAGTTGGGTGCCAAAGCGGTGCCAATGCTCCTCAAAATGATAGACGGCGAGAAAGTGGATAATGCGATGGAATCCGCTTACGAATTGGTGGAACGCTCGTCCACGGCAGCTCCGCGTTCCGTGCGTCACATGGAGTTGTAACCGTTAGTTCTCATCCTTGAACATGCCGGCAGAGCGCATAATACGAACGGAAAACCAAGCGCTCATGCCGGTAAAAAGCAATCCCCAGAAGAACAGCACGAAGCTGAAACCGCCGGGTACAAAGAGCAGCACGGCGAGGGGAATGGCATTGATAAGCGTCATAGAAACGGCTGCCTTCGGATAACGCAGAGCTAGTGTGGCAGCATGCTTGATGTGAGCAAGGACGGAGAGCGGCGTGCGGGTTGCAAACGGGAAAACGAAAACGGTTAGGACAGCAACGACGATAATGATGGCAATATTGATGCCATAGGACAGCGCGGCAAAATCCGTGCCACCCGCACCTTGGCCCAGATACCACAGATTAAATAAAGCTAGTCCATAAAAGGCGAAGAAGAGCAGGCTAAGCAGGATGTTTTTCCCGATATTCGTCCTATATGCCTTCCAGAAGCGCCGAATATAGTGTGCATCATCGCCCGCTTCTAGCGCACGCACGGTGTCAAACAGAGCGGCTGTGGAGGCGCCTATAGTGACGAGCGGCAGGCTGCCGACCAGCCACAGGATGTTGATAACTGCGAGGTCTCCCACGGTGGACATGATGGTGCTAAACGAACTGTCGTGACGAAATACGGTGCTCATGGTGAATCCTTTGATAGGGGCTGTGCGTGCTTAGTTGCGGGTGATGATATCGACGAAGTTTTGCGCCTGTGCCGTGTGCGAAGAGTCTTGCGCAAGGCCTACAAGGGGTGCGGAGGTGGAACTTGCTGGCGTGAAGATCTGTGACCAGAGTGCAGAGCTTTGAAGGCTGATGCCATAGGCTTCTTCAGCGCCTTTGCCTGCGCCATTGTAGTCCGGGTCCTCCTCTTGGCTGTCATCAAAGCCTGGAAAAGTCAGAAATGTACTACCCAACGTTGTCTGCTGCTCAGAGGTTAGAGACTGGCGCAGATTCGTCAAATACCCATATCCGGCTAGCGTTGCAAAATCTTCAGGGGAGGCGATGATGACATCGACTTGCGCATTTCTGAGCAGGGTTTGTAGTTTGCTTAATCCACCTTCGGAGAGATTAAAACTGGCATCTACGATGACGCCATTATCCTGTCCTTCGGGGAGATGAAGCGTTTGAGCAATATCTTGCTGGAGCGCGGAGACTTGGGCAGTGGTGGTTTCCACGCCGACGACAGCGATGTAAAGCTGGGCCTGAGCGGCAGGCGAGAAAATACGAACAGCCAGTAAAATGACAAGCAGAAGAGCTGTAAGCACAGCCAGAATTCTCCACACAAATTCGTCTCGGAAATACTTCCAACGCTGAGCGCCCGATAGACTGCGTAAAGTCTGCCAGCGAGACAGCCGGGCCTGGGCAACATGCCCGGCCAGAGCCTCTACATTCTCGCCATGTTGCTGAGAAAGCAGAGGATTGTGCGGCGTTGACGCAGCGGAGGAAGGCTGTGCTTCATTGCTCGGTTCCAGCGGGGTGTGCATAATTCATCCTTCATTGGTTTCTATGCAGTCACAGGTGTTTTCGTATGCTTAACACACGGCAGTTTTATAACTGAAGCGGTTAATATATACTGTTATCTAGGTTATCACAGTTGTGAAAACTTGTATAGACAGGTTGTGTACAAAGGAGTGCTGGTGTTTGATCAGGGAAAGCATGTAGTCCTGCGCCGCGATGGCGTGGAAATCGTTCTGAAAGTGCCAGAGGGTGAAATGCCCCAAATTGTGCGATGGGGAAAAGACCTCAAAGTAGAGTACAGTGCGGCTGATTTTGAGGCATTAGACGCGATGACCTTGAAAATTACGCCGCCAAACAAGCCAGATGCAGCATGGCGCCCGTCATTAATCCCGCAAGGGGTAGAAGGCTGGTCCGGCAGGCCGGGCATCGAGCTATCTCGCGGTGACGCACCGGTTTTTGTGCGCTGGGATGAGGTCAGCATTCAAACTGAAAAACTGCCGTATGCAGTGGAAATTGTAGCTCGTGATAACCGCCGTGGCGCGGAAGTGGGCATCGTTCTCGGCATAGAAGAGGGCGGCTTGGTAACCATCAAGCAAACCGTACGCAATACCGCAGAAGGCGGCAACGCTAACGCGGAGCCTCTCAGCGTGCATTGGCTGGACGCCAGCATGCCGGTGAGTAAAAGCGTGGATACACTGACGCATTTCACGGGACGCTGGCCACTTGAAAAGCAACCGCAGTCGATGGATCTGCCGGTTGGGTCCATTACGCGCGACTGCCGCAAGGGCAAAACCGGACACGAATCCCCATGGATGTTTATCCTCTCCGAAGGAGCGCCGCAGTCGCAGTCAGGCACAGTATGGGCATGCCATCTCGCATGGAGCGGAAACCAAACCTATCGCTGTGATAATCTGCCCGCACATGAACCAGTTTTTGGCGCTGGAGAACTACTTGGACCGGGCGAAATCAGACTACTCTCTGGCGAGAGCTACGAAGCACCAACCGTATGCTTTGCTTGGTCTGACCAAGGCTTGGACGGCATCTCTGAGCGCTTTTACATGTGGCTGCGATCCATGCCACAGCGTGCTCGCACGCCGCGACCATTGACGCTGAACACGTGGGAGGCCGTCTACTTTGACCACGACGAAGACACCCTCAAACGCCTTGCCGATCGCGCTGCATTCGTGGGTGTAGAGCGTTTCGTACTGGATGACGGGTGGTTCCTCGCGCGACGCGATGACACAAAAGGTTTGGGCGACTGGATTGTAGACCGCAGCGTCTGGAAGAACGGTTTGGAACCGCTGGCAGACCATGTACACGGCTTAGGCATGCAATTCGGCCTGTGGTTTGAGCCAGAAATGATCAGCCTCGACTCTGATCTGGCACGCGCCCATCGCGACTGGATCTTAGCGGATGCAGATGCTGTGCCATACCGCGAAGACCTGTCATATCGCAATCAATACGTGCTCGATTTAGCCAATCCACAGGCCTACGCATACATTCGCTCGCACATGGCACAACTGATTGAAGAATTACACATTGACTACATCAAATGGGATCACAATCGAGAAGTCACAGAACCGGTTCACAACGGGAAATATGGCCTCCATGCGCAAACCCTGGCCTGCTACGCGCTCTTTGACGACCTCAAATCGCAGTTCCCAGGACTGGAGATAGAAAGCTGCGCCTCTGGCGGTGCTCGCACAGATGCCGGCATACTCGCCCATGCAGACAGGGTGTGGGGATCGGATTCCAACGATCCGCGCAACCGCATAGACATCCAACGCTGGACTGAAATGATCGTGCCACCCGAAATGATCGGCGCGCACATCGGCCCTTCACCAGCCCACACCACGGCGCGCGCCACGGATTTGAGCTACAGGGCCGCCGTATCCCTGATGGGATGCGCCGGATTGGAATGGAATATCCTCGAATGCTCGGACGCAGAACTCGAAGCAGTGGCCGAATTTGTGCGCACCTACAAGCAGTACCGCGCCTTACTCCACTCCGGCCGCGTCATGCATGCAGACTTTGTGGAAAAATCCTTGCGCGCTCGCGGGGTGGTGTCGTCCGATGGTTTGCGCGCCTTGTGGACCGTAGCCAGCGTGGATGATGTGAGCAATGCTTTCCAAGAAAATCTGCACATACCGAGCTTAGATGAAAAACGCAGATATCGCGTAAAAGTCGTGCGCTCGATTGGGGAAACACAATGGGGATGGGTGACACCTCAGTGGTTGTCGCAGGCCTTAACCGATGAAGGATTCGAAACATCCGGCTTATTGCTCTCACAGGTAGGTGTGCTGCTGCCGCCACTGTGGCCAATGCAGGCATTTATGCTGGATATTCAAGCAATGCATTAATTCATACGGATTGCACAGTTAAAACGCGTGCACCATGTGAATCATCCCGAAAAAACGCGGGGATTTCAGGTGTTGCACGCGGGTAAAAAAGGTTGTATAGTCATTACTTAAGCGATTAAGTAAAAAAGGAAGATCTTGATGCTTATGCTAACGACAATGTGGTTTTTCATTGGCAACGTCGCTTCCTCTTCGTTCAACCGCGCAGAAATAATAAAGGAGTCACATAATGACTGATGTAAATGACGCTAAGTACCGCTTAGGAACCGAAGAAAATGCGCACTGGTTAGATGCTCAACGCGACAGTCTTTTTGCATTTGGTACCCAGTTCCCCTCTCCTGCAGGCAGCTCGTACTGGCTGGGCGACGATGGCACACCGTGGAAGGATCGCGAACGTGCTACTTGGATTACCAGCCGCATGACGCACGTGTATGCATTGGCATCCTTGGCAGGTTTTGAAGGTGCAGAACAGCTGGTCGACGCTGGATTAAACGGTCTGCGTACCGAATTGCATGACGACGAAAACGGCGGCTGGTATCCATCTGTGTCTGCGGATGGCACGCCAGCAGCAGATAAGCAGTGCTACGCTCACGCCTTCGTCCTCTTGGCCGCTTCTTCGGGCTTGCTCATCAACCGCCCGGGCGCACAGGAATTACTGGACGATGCGAAGGAAGTTTTCCTGAAGCGCTTCTGGGATGACGAAGTGGGCTTGTCCGTGGATACGTGGAACACAGAATTCACACAGCTAGATACATACCGTGGCTTAAACGCAAATATGCACTCAGTCGAGGCATTCCTCGCTGTGGCAGACGTTACGGGCGAAGAGGCTTGGCGCGAACGTGCTGGCCGCATTATCGGTCATGTCATCGGCTGGGCAGAGGCAAACGAGTGGCGCATTCCTGAGCATTTCACGCAGGATTGGGTGGCTGAGCTGGAATACAACGACGATAAGAAGGACGACCAGTTCAAGCCTTATGGTGCAACCCCAGGTCATGGCATTGAGTGGGCACGTTTGATTACGCAGTATGCGTTGAGTGCTTCCATTGACGAGACTGAAAAGCAGAGGCTCATCGATGTGGCTCAGCATCTCTTCAATCGTGCCATGGCAGATGCGTGGGACGCGGACGGTGCGCCGGGCATTGTGTACACGACCGATTGGAATGGAAAGCCAGTGGTGCACGACCGTATGCACTGGACCTTGGCGGAAGCTATTAATACGTCCTCCGTGCTTGCGCAGGTCACCGGTAAGGATGAATTTGCACAGTGGTTCTCCACCGTGGTGAACTATGTGGATAACTTCCTTATCGACAAGAAGAACGGATCGTGGTTCCATCAGCTGGATCAGCATAATCAGGTGCTGGATACAGTATGGCCGGGCAAGTCCGACTTGTATCATGCCACGCAGTCGATGATGATTCCTCTGAGCGATCCGGCGTTGTCCATTTCGGTGGCAACGAAGAAGAGGTTTGCATAAATTTCTCGAGTTTTTTGCAGAAGTGACCACTTTTGTGCCTCATACCTCTCCTTGAAGGTGCACAAGTGGTCCAATCTGCAAAAAAGTGCACAAAGGCGTGGAACGGACGAAGAAAAAACGTAGGATCTCTTCAGGGAGAAGATGGAAGAAAGAAAGAGTGAGGAGCTTCTAGATTTCTGAACTGTATAAGCGCTTGCATGCTCAGGGCTGTTATGTTTTTTGCATAACAGCCCATTTTTATGCCCAAAATGCTCCAATTCACATCGAAAATGGTCACTTTTGCAAAAAACGCATCCAAACCCATCCGCTTATGTAAAAAATCGGACCAGTTAGGAAATGGTTGGGTGTCAAGCCTAGGTCCACTGTGTTACGGTGGGAATAAGGCCGTTTGTGAGGGATACAAAAGCGTTTTTCTCACAAAATCGGTATCTCAATGAGTGAGAGTGAAGAAAAGAAAGGAGCAGAGATGCTCGGCATAAATATGAGCGATGTCATTGCAATGCTTGAATCATTGCGGTCAGAGCTGATTATTCTCGGTGTTGCTCTGGTTGCTGCAATTATTTTGACAATTGCAGTGAACAAGATGTGGGTAAAGTCCCAAGGCTGGCGCAAGCTGATTCATTCCTGGACATGGATCGCAGCAGCGGTTGCTTCCGTAATTGCTATTTCTATGATGCTTTTTGGCCCTTTGAATACAACACTGAACTTGATGTCCGGTACGGGCACATTGTCCAGTGCAAGTAAGGAACAGGCAGAAAAGCTTGCTACTGAAATTCAGAACGAAGGCATTACCCTTCTCGAAAATAACGATTCCAGCTTGCCATTGCAAGCAAACTCCTCGGTAAACGTTTTTGGTTGGGCTTCTTCCAACCCAATTTACGGTGGTACCGGTTCTGGTTCGATGAACGATAAGTATCCTACAACATCCCTTATTCAGGGCTTGCAGGATGCTGGTTTGAAGACTAACGAAGAACTGACAAAGAAGTACACGGACTACCGTTCTGATCGCCCAGTTGTCGGCATGGTCAGCCAGGACTGGTCTCTGCCAGAGCCAACGGCCGATTCTTACACAGATGCGGAAATCTCTCAGGCAAAGCAGTTCTCCAACAAGGCCATCATCGTCATCGGTCGTTCCGGTGGTGAAGGTGCAGATTTGCCAACCGATATGAGCAAGATTGACACTCATGAAGCTGGCTATAAGTCTACTGTTCAGGCTTTCGGTGGTGAAGAAGTACACGAATACGTCAACAACGGTTCTTATAACGATTTCGAAGCAGGTCAGGGTTATTTGACTCTTTCCAAGACTGAGCAGGACTTGGTCAAGCTCGTTACCGATAACTTTGACGATGTCACCGTTGTTTATAACGGCGCAAATGCCATGAACCTGAACTGGGTGAATGACTACTCTCAGATTAAGTCTGTGCTCTGGTGCCCACCAGCAGGTCAGACTGGTTTCGCATCTCTCGGTTCTATCCTCGCAGGCGATGTCAACCCATCTGGTAAGACTTCTGATACCTTCTTGAAGGACTTCTCCAAGGCTGCTTGGTACAACAACATTGGACACTGGGAGTATACGAACATGTCCGAGTACAGCACGGATGCTGGCTTCTTCGGTAAGTTCACTCCTTCCTTCGTCAACTACAATGAAGGCATCTACGTAGGCTACAAGTTCTTCGAAACGGCAGCTGCTGAAGGCGCTTTGAACTACGACGAAGCTGTACAGTATCCATTCGGATACGGCTTGTCCTACACCACCTTCAACCAGCAAATGGGCGATGTCACCTACTCCAATGGCACCGTGTCCTTCGATGTCACTGTGACAAACACGGGTAATACCGCTGGTAAGACCGCCGTCGAGGTCTTCTACAATCCTCCATACACCAATGGTGGCATTGAAAAGTCGACTGCAAATCTCGTACAGTTCGAAAAGACCGACATTATTGAGCCAGGCGCTTCTCAGACCGTTCAGATCTCCTTCAACGATTCAGATATGGCTTCCTATGACATGTCTGGCGACGGCGCATACGTACTCGAGTCCGGCGATTACGAAGTTTCGATTAACTCTGATTCCCACACCAAGTTGGACTCCAAGACCGTTAATGTAGCGTCGACTATCCGCTATGACGGTTCGAATACACACGATGGCGATAAGACTGCTGCTACCAACCAGTTTGCGGATGCTGATGGTGACGGTACGGTAACCTATCTCTCCCGCGCAAATAACTTCGCAAATTTGGCTGAAGCTACTGCAGCGCCTACAAACTTGGAGCTCCCAGAAGAGTACAAGTCCACCTTCGTAAACTCTTCTAATGTGAACGAATGGTTGGAGAAGGCAAAGTCCGAAGAAGGCACTGTCGATATGCCAACGACCGGCGCCAAGAATGGCATCCAGCTCTACCAGCTTTATGGCAAGGACTACGACGATGAGATGTGGGATCAGCTCCTCGATGAGCTCACCTACGATGAGATGGCTCAGCTCATTGCCTTCGCTGGTTACAACAACACGGCAATTCCTTCCATCGGCAAGGTTCGTCAGTCTGATGTGGATGGTCCTGCTGCTTTGAACAACAACTTCACCCAGCAAGGTTCCATCGGTTTGCCATCCAGCACCACCGTTGCTTCTACGTGGAATAAGGATCTCGCAACCGAATTCGGTAAGACCATTGCTCAGATGGGTAAGGATTTGCAGGTTACCGGTTGGTATGCACCAGCAATGAACATCCACCGCAGCCCATATGCAGGCCGTAACTTCGAGTACTTCTCTGAAGATCCAATTCTCTCGGGCTATATGGCATCCCTTGAAATCAAGTCCGTACAGGATGCAGGCTTGTATGTCTTCATGAAGCACTTCGCCATGAATGATCAGGAAGATCACCGTCTTGCAATGCTACACACATGGAGTAACGAGCAGGCAATTCGCGAAATCTACTTGAAGCCATTCGAAATGTCTGTCAAGGAAGGTGGTGCTACGGCAGTAATGTCCGCTTTCAACTACATCGGTAACACCTGGGCAGGTGCAAATGATGCGCTGCTCAACAAGGTACTGCGCGATGAATGGGGCTTCAACGGCTTCGTACTGACCGATTACTTCGGTGGCTATGGATACATGGAAGGCACCTACTCCATCTACAACGGTGGAAACGGCAT
Organism: Alloscardovia criceti DSM 17774; assembly: GCF_000376885.1. Lineage (GTDB taxonomy): Bacteria > Actinomycetota > Actinomycetes > Actinomycetales > Bifidobacteriaceae > Alloscardovia > Alloscardovia criceti. Next base: position 140,048 of record NZ_AQXR01000009.1, on the reverse strand, counting down.
GCTGGCTACTGTTCCAACGACCAACGAGATTACCGACAAGTCGGCAAACACCGTGGCTCACATGCGTGAGGCAGCACACGGCATTCTCTATGCAGCAGTAAACACCTACGTATACGAGAATGGTGCACCACAAACCGAGATTGCGATGTGGCAGTGGATCTACTACGTAGCCGTGGCCATCATTGCGCTCCTGCTCCTGTGGGCAGCATGGGTATCCATCAGCCGCTTCCTCAAGCGCCGCAAGGCAGAGAAGGCAGACCCAGTAGTAGAAGCAGAAATTGCGGAATAACCTCGCGCAAGCGTTGTTTCGGGTAAAATCGCAACGCATGAAAAATAGGACGCAAGTCTGACAGAGATGGGATTGCGATGATAAAGGCTCGCTGACTCTTACACAGAGCGGCGAGCCTTTGCCTATCTGAAGTGCCACAGGACATGCGGGCTTATGTCCACTGTGCGAACGCATGGTCATAAACCTTACAGTTCACGTTCAAAATCGCACGTTTCGTGCACTTGCACCCCATATAACGCGTGTAATTTCCTAAAATTAATGGAGTAAATCTTTGAGAGATGTATGCAAGGAAGCTTGCATCGTGGAGGAGAAACAATGGTGTATGCAAAGGATATGACGCTCATTGAACGCGCGTCGTTACTTTCCGGCCAGTCAGAATGGGAGAGTCGCGAGCTGAAACAGCATAACTTGTCTTCTTTCGTTATGAGTGACGGCCCAAATGGTGTACGTCGCCAGACCGGTTCTGGAGACCACTTAGGTCTGGGCGCATCAAAACCTGCAACCTGCTTCCCAACAGCGGGAACCGTTGCAAATTCCTGGGATCCAGCAGAAGCCCACGCCATGGGCAAGGCACTCGGTGAAGAAGCCCGAGACTTGGATGTGCAGGTACTGCTTGGACCAGGCATCAATATGAAGCGCAACCCGCTATGCGGACGAAACTTCGAATACTATTCTGAAGATCCACAGCTTGCGGGCCACTTGGCAGCTGGCTTTATCCAAGGCATTCAAGAGAACGGCGTAGGCGCCTGCCCAAAGCATTTTGCAGTCAATTCCCAAGAGCTACGTCGCCAAGCATCCAATTCCATCGTGGATGAGCGCACACTGCGCGAATACTACTTGACCGCATTTGAAATTGCCGTCAAAGAAGCCAAGCCTTGGACGATTATGTCCTCGTACAACATGATCAATGGCACATACGCCCACGAAAACGAGCATTTAATCAAGGAAATCCTCAAGGGCGAATGGGGATTTGACGGCCTCGTCATCTCCGACTGGGGCGGCTCCAACGATATCATAGAATCCGCACGCGTCGGCGCTGCTTTGGAAATGCCCGCACCGGGACTTGCCTCCGCCCGTCAGCTCGTTAAAGCCGTAGAATCCGGTCGTCTCTTAGAAGAAGATTTGACGAAGGCTGCCCAAGATGTGGTCAATATCGTAGACAAAACGCGCAATACCCGTCCAACGGGGGATGGCTTCCTCACAGAAGAGCAGAAGAAGGCTCATCACGAAATCGCACGTCGCATCGCCCAAAAAACAGCCGTTCTGCTACGTAATGAAGACAATGCATTGCCACTGACCAACGGCGAAAAAATCGTGGTCGTCGGTGATATGGCGGCAAAAGCTCGCTACCAAGGCTCTGGATCTTCTAAGGTCAACGCATTCCGCGTGGATAACCTTTTGGACGTGCTGCAAAACACTCCAAGCGTGGATGTGGCTGCTTACGCCCAAGGCTATGACCGTCAAGGCGCGGAAAACCCACAGCTTATCCAAGAAGCCGTGGCTACCGTGAACAACGCCCAGCCAGACGCAGTCGTGGTATGCATGGGCTTGGACGAACGCTCTGAATCCGAAGGTTTGGATCGCTCCCATCTGCGCATTCCACAGGTACAGTTGGATTTGCTGGCTGAACTGGTGAAAACCGGCAAGCGCATTATCGTCGTACTCGTCGCCGGCTCTGCTGTAGAAGTGGACTTTGCCAACGATGTAGACGCCATTTTGTACGTGGGTCTCTCCGGGCAAGCGGGCGCGCTCGCCACAGTAGATGTACTTACCGGCGCCGTCAACCCTTCCGGGCATCTGGCAGAAACCTGGCCAATTGCATATGAAGACGTGCCAAGCGCAGGCAACTTCCCTGTAGCGCAGCGCGATTCTATCTACAAGGAAGGCCCATTCGTAGGCTACCGTTACTATGCCACACGCCAGATCCCAGTGCGTTTCCCATTCGGCTTCGGACTGAGCTACTCCACCTTTGAGTACTCTGATATCCGTGCGGACGACAGTGGCGTAAGCTTCACGGTTACCAACACCTCGGATGTGGATGGCACAGACGTGGCACAGCTCTACGTCCATGCTCAGCAGTCCGGCATTTTGCGTCCAGCACGCGAGCTTAAGGGCTTCCAGCGCGTAGAACTCAAGGCTCACGAATCCAAGCAGGTGCGCATCGCCTTTGATGAGTACACCTTCCGCCATTTCGATGTGAAGTCCAATTCTTGGCAGGTCGAAAGCGGCGACTGGGAGCTCTTTGTGGGCAATAATGTGGAGAATACGCCACTTCGCACCGTACATGCGGTGGCTGGAACCATGGATCCGCAGCCACGCAATGAAGCTCTCGGCCATTATTGGGATGCCGATGTCAAGCACGTCACCGATGCAGAATTTGCAGCATTGTATGGCTCCGTGCCGGAAAAGTACGACACGCATGGTGTCTTCGGAGTCAACGATGCGCTTTCCTCGTGGGAGGATTCCCGCTCGGCCGTTGCTCGCTTCTTTGCACGTACTTTAGTGAAGCAATCCGAAAAGGCTATTGAAAAAACAGGCTCTCCGGATCTGAATGCCCTCTTCCTGCTCAATATGCCGCCACGGGCCATGGCAAAAATGACTCAGGGTGCTGTATCACCAGAAATGGTGGATGGCATCGTCGACATCGCAAATAAGCACTTCTGGCGTGGATTGGGCCATGTCATTAGCGAATACTTCCGCAATGCAAGCGCGAATAAGAAGACCTTGAAGGAGATTTCCCATGAGTAATACAAGCGAAAAAAGCGGTTTCAAGAAGTGGATCGACGAACATCCAGCATTGTGGGAGTTCATCCTCTTCAATGTACTCTCCAATATTTCCACCATCTCGCGCTTCGTCGTGCTGTGGGTGCTCACACCGTTGTTTGTGAACGCCATGGGTCTGACCGAGCCATTCCATTTCCTCTTCTACAACTATGATTCCAACGCTGGCGGTGTAGGTATTTTCTTGGCGACGATTATCGCAGAAATCATCGCTCAAACGGTGAACTTCTTCGTCCAAATGAAGTGGGTCTTCAAGTCTGATTCCAGCTTCAAGGATGCCGCATGGAAGTACGTGGTGCTCGCCATTATCATCATTATTATTTCCGGATTTGCACCAAGCTATATCAACGAATGGAGTGCAGCTGCAGGTATTGGTGGTGCAGCAAGTACCTTAACTGCTGTGTTTAACACCTTGATGGCTGTGGTCGTGTCCTATCCTCTGCTCAAGTTCTGGATTATGCCAAAGAGCAAGGATGCTGCTAAGGATGCCGCTCACAAGGGCGAAGCTCAGAAATAATCTGAATTCAATCCCCATCCGTTGTATCTGTCAGAAGTGATTAAACCAATTTGATACAATAACTCTGTCTGGCACAATGTGTCAGGCAGAGTTTTTATATGCGAGTAGAAATACCATGACAAATAAAATTATCAGTTTCGTAGTTCCTTCGTACAACGTAGAGGGGTATTTGGCGCGATGCGTAGACTCGCTACTCAATATCGCAGATACCTCTGATGTAGAAATAATCATCGTCGATGACGGTTCGCACGATGGAACGGGGGACTTAGCGGATTCTTATGCGCAGCTTTATCCGCAGACGATTCGCGTCATTCATCAAGAAAATGCCGGTCATGGTGGTGCATGCAATGCGGGAATTGCGGCTGCTAGTGGTTGTTATGTCAAAATTGTCGATGCGGATGATTGGGTCGATGCCAGCTCGTATGTCACGTATATCACCTTTTTGAGGTCTCAGGCTTATACGCACAATCCGGTGGATTTAGTGTTGACGAATTACACATACGAAAATACTTCACAACGTTATACGCGCACGATTCGGTATACGAATATTTTTGATACCAATAAGCGACTCGCTTGGGATGATATGCGCAAATGCCGCGTGGAGCAGTATTTGCTGATGCATACGATGACCTTCCGTACGGAGGTGTTGCGTCAATCTGCTTTGCATTTGCCTGAGCATACGTTTTATGTGGACTTTATCTTCTCCTTCCAGCCGTTGCCTTGGGTAAAATCGCTGACCTACCTCAATATCGATTTTTACCGCTATTTCATTGGGCGTGAAGGTCAAAGCGTGCAAAAGGAGATCATGATTAAGCGCGTGGATCAGCTCATGCGCGTAGGACAGATTATGCTAGACGCCATGCCGCGCAAAACACAGGTGCCAGCGGGATTGTATCGCTATATGCTGCATTATTTGAGCTGCGAGTTTATGGTCACCAGCGTTTTCCTCATTCTTTCCAATGATCCTCAGCGATGGCAGCAAAAGGATGAGTTGTGGGAGAAACTCAAAAAAGACAGGAACGATATCTACGTTGATATGCGCAAGCAGGAATTTATTGCGCGCGCGATAACAATTCCAGGGAAATTGGGTCGTTTCCTTATCAAGGTGGGGTATACGATATCGAACCGTGTTATCGGCTTTAATAGCTAGTGCGCGCCGAAACCTTCTCGTGCGGTATTTTCTGAAGTGACATTTCCTGAATTTGTTTCCAATCCGGAGCTTTCTGCTGTCGAAGTGGCGCAAAGGCTTGTGGGTTGTCGATTACGGCGCACTTTTGATGATGGCGCGCAAGCCGTAGTACGCATCGTGGAAACCGAAGCGTATGACCAAAATGACCCCGCCTCGCATACGTTCCACGGAAAAAGCAAGAGAAATCGTGCTATGTTTGAGCAGGGTGGCATAGCGTATGTGTACTTTACATATGGCATGCATTACTGCCTGAATGTGGTGTGCGGGGCTGAGGGCTTTGGAGCCGGTGTGTTAATCCGCGCTGTGGAGCCTGTCTGCGCAGAAGCGTATCTGCAAGCTCGTCGCCGCCGAGCACGGGGCGTCAATATCTGTAATGGTCCCGCCAAACTGACGCAGGCGCTAGATGTGGATTTTGCGTTATATGGGCATAATTTGCGCAAAAGCCCGCTGATATTGGAGCAAGCGGAACTGGCTGAGAACGAGACAGTGGTCGCAACGCCACGCATTGGTATTTCTCGTGCCACGTCGGATATGCGTCGATTTGTGATTTTTCAGTCGGGAAAACCGCATCCATATGTCTCGGAACAACGTTTTACACGTGATTTTTATGTATAGAGCCGGCTCGAAGACTCCACCGTTGCTCTTTAAGGTTTTACAGTAGAGAGCATGGTTGCATTTCCTGAGTTTCGTGGGGTCTCGCATGGCAAAGTTATACTCATCGGCGAACACTCAGCGGTTTATGGTTATCCTGCCATAGTTCTTCCACTTTTTGAGGCACAACTATCCGCTGTCGTCACGCCTCGAGAAGATACTAAGGTCAGTATTGATTGCGAGTACTTTACCGGAGATTTAGATCAGGCTCCTGAGATGCTGAATAATATTCGCACCCTCGTCAGCCGTTTGCGTTATGACTTTTCCTTGGAAAATAAGGGATTTCATATTGAAATTACCTCGAATATACCGCATGAGCGGGGTATGGGTTCGTCGGCGGCTGTGGCGGTGGCTGTGGTGCGTGCATTGGCAAAGTTTACAGGGCATGCGTTGAGTTTTACTCAGGAATTTGAGTACGCTCAGATTTCGGAAAATATCGCACATCTCAATGCTTCGGGCATGGATAGCGCCTCGGTGGCGGCACATGGGGCAGTCTGGTTTAAGCGGGATGAGGAAATTTCACGCTTTGCCTTTGATACTTCCGGCGTTATCGTGGTAGCGGATACGGGTGTGCAGGGGTGCACAAAAGAGGCCGTAAGCTCTGTGCGCGCTTTGCTTCAGTCTCAGAATGAAAATGTTTCACGTGAAACAGCGGGGCATATTAATCGCCTCGGCCAGCTCGCCTTCGACTGCGCTCAAGCTCTGCGTACTGGTAGTCTTAAGGTGCTCGGTCGTTGCTTGAACGAGGCGCATCGCATTTTATCGGCTCTTCAGGTATCCAGCGTGGAGCTGGATCACCTCGTCGAGGTGGCACGGAGCGCAGGAGCGTTAGGAGCAAAGTTAACAGGAGGCGGAAGAGGCGGATGCATGGTTGCTTTAGCGGAAAATGCCCAAGTAGCGCGCACGATGAGCGCGCAGCTCAGACAAGCTGGAGCTATACATACATGGAGTGTCCCTCTGCTTTCGAAAGGTGCGTAATTCATGGATAGTGGGAGCGATATGAACGCAAAACAGGTAGCTGCACGCGCGCATACAAATATTGCCCTCATTAAATATTGGGGAAAAAGAGACGAAGAGTTATACCTGCCCACAAGTACAAGCTTGTCCTTGACCTTGGATGCTTTGTATACGGATACGAAAGTCTGTTTTGATGAGCATGTAAGTCAGAATTCTTTGTTTTTGAACGGTCAGGCGCAAGATGAGAAGTCGACGGCAAAGATCTCGCGGGTTATCGAACTTTTCCGCCAGCGCTATGAGGTGCCTGATGCGCCACACATTCGTGTAGAGAGCTATAACCATGTGCCCACGGCTGCAGGCCTTGCCAGTTCCTCCAGCGGTTTTGCGGCGCTGGCTTTTGCGTTGCGTGCGCTTTTTGAGCAGACTTATGACCGTCAAGGCTCCATGAGCGATGTGGAATTATCCACATTCGCACGCCGTGGATCGGGCTCGGCTACGCGCAGTATTTTCGGTGGTTTTGTGGAATGGGCGTACGGCACAGGCAGTGAAGACTCCGTAGCAGTACCGGTGGATGATGCGAACTGGGATATTGCAATGGTGCTGGCCGCCGTGTCGACGGATAAAAAGAAGATTTCCAGCACGTATGGCATGAAACACACCATGGCCACATCAGCCTTCTATCCCTTATGGAGGCAGGCCTCGGAAGGCGATTTAGCAAAGGTGCGCGCAGGTATTCGTCAGCGCGATATCGACGTTATTGGCGCTGCGATGGAAGCAAATTGCATGAAATTCCACGCCACGATGTTTGCAGCTGAGCCACCCATTACCTACTTGACGGCGCGGAGCTTTGAGATTATCGAGTTTGTGCATCACATGCGCGCAGAAGGCCTCAGTGCCTACTACACCATGGATGCGGGCCCTAATGTCAAGATTCTTTGCCGCCGTAGCGACCAAGCGCTTATTCACGCGCGCCTCGCGGAGCAATTCCCGTGGCTCACCCTTTTCGATGCACGACCGGGAAGCGCACCCGAAATGCTCAGTGCTCAGACGTGGAGTAAGCTCTATGGCTAAGGGCAAGTTGTATTTATGCGGAGAATACGCCGTTGTAGACGGTGGTGCGGCGGTGATTTCTGCCGTAGACAGAGATCTCAACGTGCATCTCGTGCCGGCAGAAATGGCTAGCGCATCGGCATATATTCTTCATCCAGAAAACGAGGTTCCGCAATTAGAGCAGGGACATGAATTCTATTACGTCACACCGGCTACGTATATAGCGTGGCAATTACTCAATGAGTTGGGTGAGACAGAGACCGTAGCCGAGTTATTCAATGGTCAGTATGCGCTGGAATTCGAATCGCATTTAGTCGAAACCGATGGCAGAAAATACGGTTTGGGATCCTCCGGAGCCGTTACCGTTGCTGTGCTGGATACCTTGCTCGCTGCCCTAGAACTTCCGCGCGAAAAAATCTACAAACTCGCCGTGATGTCCTTACTGCTCGCACAGGATAACGGATCTTTTGGCGATGTGGCATGCATTGCCTGCGGTCAGCTGGTGTACTATGTGCGCCCTGCGCTCAGTTTCTTGGCTCGGGTCAAAGCTGCGCTGCTCGATGGTGAAAAACCGCAGCCTAGCATTCGCGAGCTAGTCGAAAGTCCTTGGGAGGGCTTGATTATTGAAAAACTTCTGTGGCCACAGGACATCGATGCGCGCATAGGCTGGACTGGTAGCCCGGCCAGCTCGGCAGCACTCGTAAACTCAGTGCGTTCCTATAAACTAGACCATAGCGCTGAATATCAGCAGTTCATAGAAAAATCCACCGCAATTGCGCAAGATATGCGGCGCGCGTGCCACAATGCCAACACCGAGGACTTCCTTGATGCCTACGCGCGAGCTAGCGCATTAATGGTGCATTTTTCTCGCATCAACAATGGCTATATGGAAACGCTCTTGCTGGAAAAACTACGCACCATTGCCGAGTCCTTGGGATACATCGCAAAATTCTCCGGCGCAGGCGGCGGCGATTGCGGCATTGCCTTAGCTCCTACAGATGCTAAGGCTGCAGCACTGGAGCAGGCGTGGTCGGATCATGGCATTAGTGCGATGAATTGGAAGCTTTTATAGGATAGCTACACAAGTAGTTAGGACGATCATTATGGATGCACAGATTTCCTCACGTAAAGACGATCACATTCGGTTAGCACAGCAATTTCACCAGCATAATCTCGAGCAATACGATGCTCATGCGGAGGTGGATGGCATGCAATTTATCCACCAAGCCCTCCCGGAAACAGGGATGAAGGATGTCCAACTCAGCACGAGTTTCGCCGGGATTGAACTGGACCGCCCGTACTTTATCAATGCCATGACCGGCGGCACGGAGCGCGCCAACGAAATCAACCATCGCCTCGCGCGGGTGGCTCAAGCCACGCATTCGCCCATGGCCTTGGGCTCTATGAGTATTGCGGTGAAAAACCCGGAAACACGCCAAGCTTACGCGGATCTGAGGCAGGAATTCCCCGACGTGCGCTTTATCGCCAATCTAGGAGCCGAGCATCCCCTCGAATCGGCACAACTCGTCACCGATTTGGTGGGCGCTCAAGCCCTGCAAATTCACCTCAACGCCGCCCAAGAAATCGTCATGCCGGAAGGCGAAAAAGATTTCCATGGATGGAAAAATAACATCGCACTCATCGTCAAAAAATTAGACATACCCGTCATCGTAAAAGAAGTCGGCTTCGGCATGAGCTACGAAACGGTGAAAACACTCATCGATCTGGGCGTGCAGAATGTGGATGTGGCCGGACGCGGCGGCACGAACTTCGTCCAAATCGAAAATGCGCGCAATGCGGAACGCAACTTCGACTATCTCGAAAATTGGGGCATTACCACCATTCGCTCCCTCATGGAAGCCCTGCGCGCACGCACGGATGCACAGTTGTCCCGCGCGAATTTCAGAATTATTGCCTCCGGTGGGGTGCGCAATCCGCTCGATATCGTCAAATACATGGCTTTGGGTGCCGATGCAGTGGGACTGTCTGCCGCCTTCCTCCAGCAGGTAACGCGCGTTGAAGATGCCGATGAAGCGGTGGAGTCCACTATTGCATTGATGCGCGAGTGGGACGTACATATTTCCGGACTGATGGCTGTGCTGGGCGTCACGACCATGAAGCAGCTGCGCCAAAATGTGTGGTACACCTTGCCGGAAAGCTTACGTTCGTACATGCATCAGCGTTTCGGGCAAACAGTGTCTGGGCAGTGATGTGCAGGTTAGTAGGCGCTGGCAGCGGGACCGTCAGTGCGGGCTGCGTGCACAATTCTGTCCATTGAACACGTAACATCGCGCGTTTACACGCATGACATAAAGTGTTAATGAATTTTCTTAATATTTCTTCATAGGAAAGAATGTTTCGCGCTCGCATATGCGCGCTCAAAATAGGGGCGGTGCGGGGTGCGCATGCTTCACTATGCAAGATGGCCGAGGCCAGGATGGTACTCTCATCGATTTAGCTGAGTAGAGTATGACGCATTAGTATGCAGATTTTTAGGGAGTCACAATGACAGTAACGGCTGAAAACACAGTGCGAGAGCCTGTGCGTGATTTGCGCGGTTCTCTTATTCGTTCCTTTGACGCAGAAATTTCCGGTATCGAAGGAATTATCAAGCTGACGCTGGGAGAGCCGGACTTTGCCACGCCTCAGCGCATTACCGAGGCGGGTATACAGTCGTTGCGTGCAGGTCGTACACATTACGCTCCAAATGCGGGAACTCTGGGATTTCGCCAAGCAGTGGTGGAGTACCTGAAGCGCAGACGAGGGCTGCACTACACCGTTGACAATATCGTGGCAACCGTGGGCGGCTCGGAAGCGCTGTCTTCTTCTTTGGGGGCGCTACTGAGCCCAGAAACGCAATCCATTATCCCGATTCCCGCTTTCGGTGCTTATAAGACACAGACGCTCCTGGCCGGAGGCAGCATCGATCTCATCGATACCACGGACACCGATTTCAAGCTGACGCCTGCACAGCTAGAATTGGCCATTAATCGCGCCATTGAGGCGGGTAAACGACCTGTTCTCATCATCAATTACCCTAATAACCCAACAGGTGTGGCCTTGAGTACGGAGGAATTAAAAGCGCTTGCCGATGTAGTGCTCACGCACGATATCCTCGTAGTATCCGATGAAGTGTACAGCGAAATTTACTACGGTGAAGGCCGAGCAGATTCCATCGCACGCTACGCTCCGGACAATACCGTACTCATCGACTCTGCCTCGAAATCCTTCGCGATGACCGGATGGAGAGTGGGCTACATCGCAGCGCCCGCACATTTGGCCGCACAATTCGTAAAAGTTCACCAATCCAATGTGGCCACCGGGGCTACCTTCACCATGGATGCGGCTCAAGAAGGCTACGAGCACGGCGACGAAGATATCGAAACCATGGTAGCCGAGTACGCCGAACGCCGGAACTTCCTGTACCAAGCGTTGACGGATATGGGCTTGACCGTAGCATATCCAGATGGCGCTTTCTATCTCTTCATCCGCATCCCAGACGGGTTTAACGGCACAAGCCTAGAATTCTGTACCCAGCTGGCTCATGAAGCAAAAGTGGCCGTCATCCCGGGTGCCGCTTTCGGCAATCCACAATCGCGTTGGGTACGCGCAAGCTACGCGGCCAGCATGGATAATCTGCGTCAAGCGGCACAACGCATCCAGACATGGTTGGAGAAACAGGAGTAACAGTGAGCTCAACATCGCAATCACGCAGCGAAAATACATCAGGTGTGCAAGGCGCACAGGACACGCTGCCACACAAGGTAGATAAGGGCGACTCCGGCTACGAAAAAGGCCTTAAGGCACGCCACATTCAAATGATTGCCATCGGCGGCTCCATCGGCACAGGACTCTTCCTCGGCGCTGGCGGACGTCTCGCCCAAGGCGGCGCAGGCCTCGTCTTCGCCTATGCCATCTGCGGCATTTTCGCATTCCTCATGGTGCGCGCACTCGGCGAACTCGCCATCCGCCGCCCAAGCTCCGGTGCCTTTGTGTCCTATTCGCGTGAATTCCTCGGTGAAAAGGGCGCCTACATCACCGGATGGATGTTCTTCCTCGACTGGGCCACCACCGTCATGGCAGACATCACCGCAGTAGCGCTGTACCTGCACTACTGGGCACTGTTTAAGCCCATTCCACAATGGGTACTGGCATTAATCGCGCTCGCCGTCGTCTTTGCGCTCAATATGCTGAGCGTCAAAATGTTTGGTGAAGCCGAATTCTGGTTTGCAGCCATCAAAGTGGCCACCATCATCGCCTTTATGCTCATTGCCATTTGGGCTATCGTAACCCAAGCGCATACGGGTGCGGCCAGTGACGGCACACAATACACGGCTGGTGTGCACAATATTACGGATTTTGGTGGCTTGCTCCCTGAAGGCTTGCCTATTGTGCTGTCCTTGACGTTGGGTGTGGTGTATGCCTTTGGTGGCACGGAAATGGTGGGCGTCGCGGCGGGAGAAACGCAGGATGCACAGAAGGTGCTACCTAAGGCGATTAATTCCATGATTGTGCGCATTTTCGTGTTTTATGTGGGCTCTGTCATCCTCATGGCTTTAGTACTGCCGTATACGGCGTACTCCTCCGCTCAGTCGCCATTCGTCACATTCTTCTCGGGTCTCAATATCCCGTATGCAGGCGATATCATCCAAGTCGTGGTGCTGACTGCGGCTCTATCTTCCCTGAACGCCGGCCTGTATGCGACTGGTCGCACGCTGCGCTCCATGGCCATCGCCGGCTCAGGTCCGCACTTCGCATCCAAGCTCAACAAGCACAAGGTGCCATACGGCGGCATTATTATTACCTCTGCTTTGGGCCTAGTGGGCGTGGTGCTTAATGCTGTGCTTGCGGAAGATGCCTTCAACGTCATCATGGATTTGGCAGGCATCGGCATCGCAGGCACGTGGTCCATGATTTTAATCGTGCACATCGCGTATATGCGCAAGGTCCGGCAGGGCGAGGAAACGCGTCCGGATTATCACATGCCGTGGGCGCCTTTCAGCGACTATATTTCCTTGGCATTCTTTGGCATTGTGGTGCTGTCCAATCTGTGGAGTGACTCTGGTCGTAAGACCTTGGCTCTGTTTGCTGTCGTGGTCGTGGCACTGATTATGGGCTGGTTCTACGTGCGTGGCCGCATTAAGGGCAATTTGATGGACGATATGCTCGATACGGATATCGATGAGGTGCTGGAATCTGAAGCCGTTACGGATACTACAACGGATGGCATTGCGGAAACAGATAAAATTTCCCAATCATAAAAGTTTTAGAACTCTATAGAGGCGAGCAGAATACATGTGGGTGGCAGTTTGATTTCTGCCACCCACATGCTATGTGCGCGCATGGCGTCAACTTAGCCGATATACCGTGCAATGGCGCGCGCGGCAGCAGCCTCCGCCCAATCAGACCAATCAAAGTCCAAAATTTCGAAATCCACATGCGCCGCTTGGCTCGGACGATAACGGCTAATGCCGTTGCGGATAGACTCCGTATTCATGCGGGCTAGGAAGGACGATTCGCCGCTGACCACCACTTTTTCTGGCATCGCGAAATTCGCCGTGGCGGCAATCAGTGCGCCTAAACGGAAGCAGACACGATTGACCAGTTGCTTCGCCTGCGAGCTGCCTGCGCGGGCATCGGCCGCAAATTCCTCGAAGGTTGCTTGCCGCCCAATCATCGTGGAATATTCCTCCGCAAGGGAGTCATTCGTAAGGCACTGTGAGCATCCGATATGCCCCGCGAAGCAGCGAGGGCCTTCCGGGTCCACCAAAATATGCCCGGCTAAGCCATAACTTTTCGCAGGATAATTGACCGGCAGTCCATTTTCAGACAACGAATATCCTACGCCGGATCCAATGGTCAGCACGGCAAAGCGAGGCAGGCCCACACCCGAGCCGAACCAGCTTTCGTGGAAAAGCAAAGAATCCAAATCATTAAAAATGGCGCAAGGAATGCCACTCTTCTCATACAACATGCCACCCAAATCCACATGCCCATCCCAATGTAAAAATGGGGCGTAGGTGACAAAGCGATCCTCGGTAGCATGCCCGCCCACGCTGAGGCCCATGGACACGGGTTGAGGGTCGACGTCCTTGCTGAGCTCCACCGCCACATCGCTGAGTTGCTGTGCCACATCCTGAGGCTGTGTAGAATCCAGCTCCACCGTCACACACGAGGTCAGCGGCTCGCACAAGGCATTGGTAACAACCATGCTCAGCTCTTTGCCATGGATATTTCCACCGATAAAACTGCGCTGGTCGGCACGGATGCGCAAGGCGGTTTGCGGGCGGCCTCGGCGCTCTGAGGTGTCTTTCGGCACGAAATCCTTCGGCAGCTTCTTCGTGTGTGCGTCCGAATCCGAATCCTCTTCGATGACCTCGGCATAAATGAGATCGCTGGTAATGCGCGACAGCGCGCCCTGGGAAAGGCCTAGCAATTGTGCGAGGGTTGTGCGGGCAATCGGGCCATACTGTGCGATGCATTGTGCAACGCGATGTGTGTACTCTGATCCGCTAAACCATTGGGGAGAAGGGTATTGGCTCATAACAGTCTTTCTCGTTCAGTTTTTCAGCTGGCTTTCTCATTCGGCTTTCTTGTTCGGCTCTGACAGGTGCCATCGTTTTCGTGCGTGTAAGAGCTTGAAGGCGGCATGATACACACTCATACATCCGTATTTTACCGAATTTCTTTCTTAAATAATAAAAATACCTTTAAATTACTTTCTGCGTGTCAGTAATTCACGATATTGGGAATTAAAACGGGGCAGCGTTACTATGAGTGTGATAGTCACCCACGGCGAAGAAGCTGTGGAACTAGGTAGGAGAGGCAAAGGAGTCTATGAATATGGACAAGGATTCCCATATTTCGCACACCGCGCGAGGGGTGCTTTCTCAGGTGCTGCGTCGCATGGTTGTGGCCGTATGCGCAGTAGCTGTGGGCATCGGCGTTGCTGGTTGCTCGGCAGCGAATTCCCAAGTTGTTACGTTGGATTTCTTCCAATTTAAGTCTGAAGCCGCGGATCAATTCAAGGAAATGGCGAAAAAATTTGAAGCCGAAAATCCTGGGATTCGCATAAATGTCAATAATTCGGCAAATGCTCAGACAGATTTGCGCACCCGTTTTGTCAAGAATCGTGTGCCAGATGTCATTACTTTCAACGGCGATATCAGCTTCGGCATGTTTGCCGCATCCGGAGTTTTCCACGATTTTACGGATGATCCGATTGTGGATGAACTAAATCCAGGCATGGTTCAAATTGCAAAAAATTTGGTGCAGACCACGGATACGTCCAAGAAGCGCTTGTACGGTTTGCCATTCGCCGGCAATGCGTCGGGCTATATCTATAACAAGGCGCTGTGGCGTCAGGCGGGCGTAGACCCGGACAATCCTCCACAGACGTGGAGCGAATTTATTGCCATGCTTCAGAAATTCCGTGATGCAGGCATTAACCCGGTGCAGGCAACACTAGCCGATGCGTGGACTACGCAGGCTCCACTGTCATCTCTAGCCGGCACGCTGGTGCCAGAGTCGGAGTATACAAAGCTGAAGACGGGCGATACGACCTTCGAGGAGATTTGGACAGATACCGTTCAAAAGGAAATTGAACTTTACACCTACGCGGACTCTGAAAAGGGCGTCACCTATCAGCAGGGCACCCAGAACTTCGCCAAGGGCGAGGCTGCAATTATTCCTTTGGGTACGTACGCCATTCCTCAGATCACCATGATTAATCCGGACATCGAAATTGGCTTTGCTCAAATGCCAGCCAGCGACGATGCCAGCGCACAGATGCTGACAGCAGGTGATGATGTCATGCTGACCATGGGTGCCAATACAAAGCATCCTCAGGAAGCCATGAAATTCATTAAATTCCTGATGGAAGAAGAGCAACTCAACGCTTATGCCGACGCTCAGTACGCCATTACCCCATTAAAGGATACGTATTTCGGCGGCGAGGCTTTGGAAGGCGTGCGACCATTCTTTGAAGAAAGCCGCGTGGTGGACTTCTGCGATCACTATATCCCATCCTCCATCAACATCGGTGGTTATTTGCAAAGCGCTGTCACCACAGGCGATGTGGCGCAATTCACCGCATCCATGCAAAGCGAATGGGATAAGGTCCAAGCTAGGACCTTCTAGAGGAGAAAGGAAGGAGAGAAATCATGTCAGATGTGAGAAAAACACCCGTGCGCAAGAAGCGCATATCCCCATTTTCCAATCGTAAAGTAGATCCTGCTTACTACTGGATGGCTGTGCCGGCTGCCATTATTTTCGCCATCTTCTTGTATGTGCCATTCGTCCAAGGCATCGGATTCTCATTTACGAATTCGCAAGGATACGGCGATTACAAGTGGATTGGTTTTAGGAACTACACGGCGTTATTCCAAGACGATCGAGTAGGTCACGCGTATTTGTTTACTTTCTTTATCGCCATCCTGATTACGGTATTGATTAACGTGCTTGCCATGTTTATCGCCGTTATGCTCAACGGCAGAATCGCGTTTAAGAACGGCTTCCGCGCCATCTTCTTCATCCCGTATACGCTGTCGGTTTTGGTCATCGGCTACGTCTTTAAGTACATTTTCATGCAGCCACTGCCGGAGCTGGGCAAGGCGCTGAATATCGCGTGGCTGTCCGAATCTCTGCTCACGAGTGAGCAATTGTCGTGGATTCCAATCGTTTTCCTTGCCGTGTGGCAGGGCGTGGCATACTCCGTGCTTATTTATTTGGCTGGTTTGCAGACCATTGATTCGGAAATTTACGAAGCTGCTGCTATCGACGGCGTGAACGCGTGGCAGAATTTCTGGAAAATTACGTTCCCATTGATTGGGCCATTCTTCACCATCAATTTGGTGCTGACCATGAAGAATGCCTTAGGCACCTTCGACCAGGTCGTGGCATTGACCGACGGCGGTCCAAATTCGAAAACAGAAACAGTAACGTATCTCATTTGGAAGGGCGGCTTGACAGGCGGCGAATACGCTTATCAGACGGCAAACGCGGTGCTCTTCTTCATCGTGTTGGCAATTATCGCCTTCATTCAATTGAAGTTCTTCGGTAGCAAGGAAAAGGTGTGATAACAATGTCAGCTGCACAATCTTTGAATCAATCGAGCGTGAGTGCTGGTGCTGGGGCTGGGGCTGGTCGCGCGGGTCAGGTAGGTCGTGCTGGTCGTGCGAAGAAGCACCGCGATCACAACATCAATTGGTGGCTTACAGCGGCCGTTGCCGTGCTGTCGTTGACCGTGCTCGTGCCGTTGTACTTCACCATCGTCACGGCATTGAAGACGCCTGCAGAGGCGGGCACTTTTGCTTTGCCAACCTCCTGGCAGTGGTCGAATTTCGCGGCTGCGTCGGCCAAGGTGGACTATCCTAAGGCGGCACTGAATTCCGCTATCATCACCGTGCTTGCAGTCGTTTTGACCTTGCTCACGAATACTTTCGTGGCATACGCGGTGGCACGCAATATGGATAAGCGCTTCTTCCGCTTCCTGTATTACTTCTTCATCGCAGCCATGTTTGTGCCATTCCCGGTGGTCATGCTACCAATTGCCAAGCAGATGGGTTCTTGGCATTTGGATAATCAGCTGGGCTTGATCTTGCTGTACATGACGCTTGGTTTGGGCACGAATCTGTTTATCGCTACCGGTTTTATCCGTTCGATTCCAATTTCGTTGGAAGAAGCTGCACGCATCGATGGGGCGAGCACGTGGCGCATCTTCTGGAAGATTATTTTCCCGCTGATGAGTCCAATCAACGCAACGATTGCGATTTTGACGGCTCTGTGGGCATGGAACGACTTCCTGCTTCCTCTGATTATCTTGACTGATCAGTCGAATCAGACGATTCCTTTGGCGCAATACGTGTTTAGCTCGCAATTTGCAACGAATTATCCGATGGCGTTCTCCAGCTATCTCATGGCCATGGCTCCAGTGCTGATCGTGTACATCATCGCTCAGAAGTGGGTGATTGGTGGCGTGATGCGCGGCGCTGTGAAGTAGGTGCTGTGAAATAGGCGCTTGTATCTAATCGAAAAGAAAAGAAAAGAAAAGGGAAGTCTCGCACGTTGTGTGCGAGACTTTCTGTTTTTTTCTTGTATTTCTAAAGGTTGTGTAGGCGGGGAGGAAAACGACGCACAATTTTCTTTATGGGGGGGGTCGAATGGGGCAACTTTTTTGCAGAAGTGACCATTTTGTTTCTGCGCTGATAGGGCACGCCCGAATTGGGAATGAAAACCCAAAATTTTTAGCATGAAATCAACGTTTTTGTACAGCCGCAATTGTGCGCAAAATCGTGCACAATGCCGTGTGGTCACTTCTGCAAAAAAGTTCGCGAAAACGGCGCAGTAATCAATCAAAGGTTGCGCTTTAGAATGAAATTTTGCATGTCGTACCATTTTCGAGAATTCTCGTAGGCAATGGGCGCGCAAAAATGGGCCGAAATGCAAAAAAGCAGCGTAAAGCGGCAGATCCCCACAGCAAAAACGTAAAAACACAACGCAGTGCACTAACGAAAGGCAGCACACGACATAGACTTGTGGTGACAGCGCAGTGAAGGGCTGGCAGCGTTCGGACGGGTCGCACAAGCACCCACAGCGGCGCGCAACACCACACTTACACCACACACTCATACAACAAACAATTCACACAAAGCACAGAAAGAAAAAGGCACAGTCAGAAAGGACACCACACATCATGGTCACATCACAACGCATGCTTCTTACAGATGCCATCCGCACAAACGGTGCAACTCCAAATCCTTGGTGGTCGAACGCAGTCGTTTATCAGATTTACCCACGCTCCTTCCAAGACAGCAACGGTGACGGCATGGGCGATCTGAAAGGCATCACGAGCCGTCTCGACTACCTCGCAGACCTAGGCGTCGACGTCATCTGGCTTAGCCCAGTCTTCACATCACCTCAAGACGATAACGGCTACGATATTTCCGATTATCAAGACATCGATCCACTCTTCGGCACACTGGACGATATGGACGAGCTGCTCGACCAAGCTCATCAACGCGGATTAAAGGTCGTCATGGACCTCGTCGTCAACCACACTTCTGACGAACACGCATGGTTCCAAGCCAGCCGAGATAAGAACGATCCGCACGCTGACTGGTACTGGTGGCGCCCAGCCCGCGAAGGCTTCACACCAGGCGAACCCGGAGCAGAGCCAAACAAGTGGGGATCCTACTTCGGCGGTTCCGCTTGGGAATTCGACCCACAGCGCGGCGAATACTTCTTCCACCAATACTCCAAAAAACAGCCGGATCTCAATTGGGAAAACCCTGAAGTACGCCAAGCCGTATACGCCATGATGAATTGGTGGATGGATAGGGGCATCGACGGCTTCCGCATGGACGTCATCACCCAAGTCTCCAAAACCATCGACGCTGAAGGACGCTTACCAGGCGAAGAAGGCAGCGACATCGAAGACCTCCCTGTCGGCCCAGACGGCTTCTCCTCGCCATTCCCATTCTGCTCAGACGGACCACGCATCGACGAATACCTCAGCGAAATGCGCCAAGCCGTATTCGCACAGCGAGAAGGCTTCCTGACCGTAGGCGAGGCTCCAGGCATTACTGCAGAACGCAACGGACATGTCACAGACCCGCAAAACGGCGAACTCGACATGCTCTTCCTCTTCGAACACGTAGATGTCGACTGCGAAAACCATACAAAGTGGAACCCTATTGATCTGCGTTTGGGCGACCTGAAGCGCACACTCGGAGATCAGCAAAGGGCCGTCGCGCAAGCCGGCTGGGCAAGTCTCTTCTTCAACAACCACGACCAACCACGCTCCGTATCGCGCTGGGGAGATGATTCTACCGAAGAATCGCGCTCGCGTTCGGCTAAGGCACTGGGCCTGCTTATGCACATGCATCGCGGAACGCCATATATCTATCAGGGCGAAGAGCTGGGCATGACGAATGCGCACTTCACATCCTTGGACCAGTACCGCGATTTGGAGTCGTTGAACATGTACCGTCAACGCGTTGAAGAGGCGGGCATCCAAACGTCGGAATCCATGATGGATGCTCTGGCGCGCCGAGGTCGTGACAATGCGCGCACGCCTATGCAATGGGATGGATCTCAGTATGCGGGATTTACAGAGGCTGGGGCTCAGGAGCCATGGATTAGTGTCAACCCGAACCACGTGTCCATCAATGCGGCAGCCGAATTCGATGATCCAGATTCCGTGTACAGTTTCTACAAAAAGTTAATTGAGCTGCGTCATACGAATCCTGTAGTCGCCGCTGGAGACTGGGAATTAGTCGATGAAGCAGACGATAAGGTGTACGCGTTCACGCGAAGCTTGGGCGATGAACGACTGCTTGTGATGGTGAATGTTTCGGGACAGCAAGTGCCGGTACCAGCTGAAAGTGCTGGTCTTCTGGGTGATGCCAGTGCGGAATCTGCTGATCGAATCGTCATCGGCACATATGACGCTGCTCATGCTGAGCAGTCGCTGAAGGATCTGAGCCTCTCGCCGTGGGAAGGTGTGGTTGTGCGCCTGTAGGGAGCTTTGGCCGATGCTGGGCCGATGATGGGCTGAGGCTGAGACACTTGGGATGACAACATGTGAAGATGACATGTTGGGATGTCCTGTGTGAGAGCATTCTCAATTTCTAGCTGGCGTATGTGTGCTCCTGTTGGGTTTGCGTAGCATTTTTTGCAGATTGGACCGTTTGCGCTTCGTCGTATTACGAGATGAAGCGCAAACGGTTTTCTCTTATGGTCCGAAATGCAAAAAAGTCGGCAGATTGCGAGGAACAGAGGTAAAAATTTTTTTCATACGGCCTGCTGTCTGTGTACTGTCTTTTTCTGTGCTCGGATACGTATTACTTCCGTAGTCGTAGTATTAGACTAAAGATTGCAAGGTTTCGCGTTCTGGAGCTTTGGGTTCTGTCTTTCGAGAATTCGTGGATGGAAGCGGGGCTGAGCCCGTGCTCGGGCAATTGAGGTTGTAGAAGCCGTAAAAGCCAATTGCTGAGGAAAATTGTCCATCTCAGGCTTGGTAGCGCGAAAATGTGTGCAAACGTATAAACATACGAACGCACAAGCACACATAACGTTGTCACGAATAGGGGAGGAAAATGCGTATTCACATAACCTACACCGGCGGAACCATTGGCATGATTGATTCTCCTCAAGGTTTGATCCCGGGGGCGGATTTGCACGCGTGGCTCAGTCATGTGTTGCAAGGGACACAGCTGGGCGAAGGCAATGTGAGCACGACGGATTTGGATCCGCTCATCGATTCATCGAATGCAACGCCGGAGAATTGGCAGGCAATAATCGACGATTTGTGGCAACACCACAACGATGCGGATGCTTTTGTGGTTTTGCATGGTACGGATACGATGAGCTACTCCGCCGCGGCGTTGAGCTATGCATTGACGAAATTCGATAAGCCGGTGGTGTTGACCGGCTCTCAGCTACCGTTGGGTATGGTCGAGACCGATGCGACGGCTAACGTTACAGGCGCCTTGAACGCAGCCTTGGACGAACGTCTCCAAGGCGTAACACTGTTTTTCGGTCACCATCTTTTTGCGGGCAACCGCGTGACGAAGCGGTCTTCGTGGGCCTTTGAAGGTTTCTCTTCGCCTGCCACGGGCCCGCTCGCTCGCACAGGTGCGCCATGGCGTTGGTATCCGGTTGAGCGCATGGGCTGCGGCTGGGAGAATCCTCAACCCTATACCCGTCACGATGTGGTCGTGCTCGATATGGTGCCGGGCATTACGGCCGAGCGCCTCGAACATATCCTCACGCCGCGCCCGGAAGCCGTGCTTATGCGCGCCTATGGTGTGGGTAACGTGCCATCCGACGAGCCGGGATTGACGCGCGTCATCGAATCCGTGATCCGCGACGGCGTGCCGGTCATTGTGTCTTCGCAATGCCAGCAGGCCGAGGTGCTACTAGGTCATTACGAAACTGGCAGCGCAATTGCCCAGGCTGGAGCAGTGGGCACCGGCGATATGACACTGGAAGCCGCCTATGCAAAAATCGTATTCCTCCTTTCGCAGGGGCTGACCGGGCAGGAGCTTGCGCAGTGGATGGCAAAGCCGATTGCGGGTGAACTGACACCGGCTTATTGTAAAAATAAGTAATTGTCTCGTATGGGCGGGTGGGGATACGCGTCACTCATCGTTACGGTTCGTTGGACAGACGAGGTGGGGTGGTCCTGCGCTCGGTGCAGATAGTGAAAAGCCAACGAAGGCCAGGAATGAAAAATGGTGAACGTTGGCTTTTGCATGAGAATTTTGAACGTCTAGCCTGCGCTGGCTCTTATGACGAATTTTTTGCAGTTTGGACCATTACTGTATTTGCGTATTTTCTGAAGACCTTCGATTTCAACGGGTGCATTTTTGCGTGTTATGAAGCTGTGGTCCGTTTTGCAAAAAGTGTGCAAGAAGTGCATCTGTACCGGAGAAAAACTGAAAAAGTACGAATGTGCTCAGCCGACTCATCGAAAACTCAAAAATTACTAATTATTATCCAGAGTATTCTCGCACGGTTGGCACGAGGCCGGCAGACATGTGAGTGGGCTTAACATCAGACATGACCTTTTTGGGGAGGGGGTGGGCGGGTTTTCGTGAATTTTCTTGAATAATAGAGCGGTGAACAAGCTTAGTGAGAAAAAATAAGGATGACATAGCCTGTTTTTGAATGCTTTTTTGCAGATTGGACCATTTTGGTTTTCAGAGAATTGAGATGATTATCTAACTTTCTTGACAACCTTTCGTAGGCCTTCTCTTTACTGGGTTTCTGACGAACTGTGATCGGTGTAGAATTGCCAACGATGACTCGATGGTCACTTTTGCAAAAAAGAGGAGAAAAATCGAGAATTGTTGAAACACGCATGAAGATTAGCTTCTATCCCGCGACAATCGATTGCATGATTTCAAACATTGCAGGATGCTCGATTGCGAATTAATGGTTTTCTCTCTCCAACAATCTTTTTGAAAGTCCCGTGCGATGCGTGTGCGATTGACATGCCCCCTGCGTGCTCTAGCGGAACTCTCAACATGAAAAAAATAGGGTATTTTAGAAGGAAATAGACATAAATCTGAGCAACAAAAAAGCCCCGAAAACCCAATGTTTTCAAGGCTTTAGAACTAGTGGAGGTAAGGGGACTCGAACCCCTTTTAGTGTCTAGTGTTTCCGCGAGTTTTTCTCGTAAGCCCTTATTTTTCAATCACTGTGAATCACTATAAATCACTGTGAATATACGTAAATTGTTGTACAAATGTTGTACATTCTCATAATGCTTGCATGGTGGCGTTGATGCGCATGGCTGCATTATTGGCATCTTTCTCGAATAAATCAGCATACGTGTTCAGGGTCGTGCTTGCGTTCTCATGCCCTAGCATGCGTTGAACGGCATACACGTTTGCGCCACTACTAATAGCAATGCTTGCTGCCGTATGCCTCAGGTCGTGTGCTCTGTAGAGGGGTACGCCTGCTTTTATCATGGCTGTTTTTAACCACCCATGATTTTGGTCACTGGTAGCCTCATGACGTAAATAGCCCCCGTGCCTGTTGGGGAATAGTAAATCTGTTGGTTTTCTGTCGTGGATCTCTTGTGCAAGCATATCCGTAAGGAACTGGGGCAGATATACGGTACGTATGCTTTTAAGGGTTTTCGGTTTGCTGACTTCTGTGCGGTTGCCTATTTTCTTCACGGCTTTATTAATGCGTAGAGTGCTGTTTGTCTTGTCGAAATCTTCTACAGTCAATGCGGTGGCTTCCCCCCACCGTAGTCCGCATAACCCGAGAACATAGACAAGTGACGCATGCTCCCCGCTGGCCTGTGCGATGGCTTTTAACTGGGTAGGTGTGTAAATGTGTTTGTCTGCTTTTCTTTTCTTAGGTAGTTCCACTCCTTGCGTAGGGGCGAGGCTTATGAGATGGTCTTTTGCGGCCATGTCGTAGATTCCGCGAAGTATGCCATAAGCGCGTTTGACTACGCTGGGGCTGCGCTGTTCGCCCATGTGTGTAACCCATGCTTGTATTTCGCTGGTGCGTATGCTGTCTAATCTTCTGTGTGCCCATTGGGGTTCTACCCATGTTTGCCATGCGATACGCATGCTATATGTGTAACTGTTAGACCATGTTGTGTGACTGTTGAGCCATTGTTCTCCGAGTTGTCCTATAAGGGTTCGGCTTGCTTGGGGATCTACGTAGGTGCCTTTTACTTGTGCAACTATAACGTGTTCGGCTGCCCATTTTTCGGCGTCTATTTTACGTGTAAAACCGCCTTTAGTGCGTTGGTGTTTGTCCGCGTCTCTCCATGACACGTACCAGTGCGTGCCATTTTTCCCCTTACGACTACGATACGAAACCATAAGAACTATCTTTCTTGCTAGTCCATTGCCTTACTTCTTCTTGCTTGTTGAGCTTTCTTAAGCATTGTGTCATAGGCTAATTGTGTTTCTCGATATTTAACTGCTAAATCAGCTAAGCTGCCACCTAATATAGTTTCGATGTGTTTTAAATACCCCGTGGTGCTGAGAGTCTTTATTAGCTCTTCCATGCCGTTAGTTTGGTCTGCTGCAACGTGCAAAGCGTCTAGTATTGCTATCCGATATAAGTCGGTATGTGAGTCTGGTGAGTATTCATTGTCATTAAATTCCTGTACTAACATTCGAAAATCTTCATTATTCCCTTTAGCGAATAATTGTGACTCATAGCCTTCTGTTGGGTTTAGCTCGTTATCAAGGTTAATTTTTTGGGTGGCGAGAAGAAGTATCTGCGCTACATATACGTTTGCTAATGTGCGCAATGCAATAGTAACTGCGCCCTCAGCGGTCCATACATTCCCAAACCCATCTTTGATTTTTTCTATTGTGTTATCAGGTTCAAGGAGTTTTGATAACCCAGAGTCTTGGGGCAAGTCGAGACAAAGCAGAAGGGATTTTGCCTCATCTAGGCGCAATGGTCTCTTACCTTGCTCGATACTCCATACAGTAGCTTTGCTCCACTTATGTCCTAGTTCCTTCATGTCGTTTGCTAGACGTTCCTGCGATATGTTGGCTTGTTTCCTCAATGATGCAAGATTTCTGCCAATAGTAATGTTTTCATCCATATTTATAAATACTAGCCGTGACTAAGAATGATAAACACGCCGATGAAAAGCGCTTAATTAGCCGTAAAAGGCTTTAATAACTAGTCATGTGTTTGTAACATAGCCGAAATGATGTATAGTGTGCTTAAGAGGGTTACATATAAGAGCCATGGCAAGGATATCTATACGGAGGGTTAAGGAAATGGATACCGAAATTCTTACGCCAGATACGGCGAGCAAATATTTACATATCACAAAAGGGACGCTAGCGAATATGCGTTACCAAAGTACGGGCCCAACTTTTATTAAAGTCACGCCACGGAAAATTTTGTATCGTAAGTGTGATTTAGATGCTTGGTTGGAAAGCAAGGCAGAAGAATATGAACGCGCTACACGTAAATAAAAACTACGCGAACAGTATTGAAAGCTGTCTGACAAGTATTCAAGATTTTCTCATTATACAAACCTTTGATATTAGTAAGGGTTTTGTTTCCGATGAAGCACGACACAACGCGGCCTACTTAGCAGTTCTTATTTATGCGGATCATGCGGAAATTCCCCACCCCGCTATAAGCACATACGGAGTTAGGGACTTGCCCGTGTTCTTTATGGCATCGCTAGCAAGCATACTATGCAAAAACGCTATAACCGTCATAGGCTACACAGGTTCAAACACGCTCACAGTATTGCCACACACGTCTGACAGAGACAAACAAATGTTAGACAGGCATCGAGCATACGCGCCCCTGTTTCCTACAACACTCGACCTTCAATACTTGTACGCGCGCATACAAGTATCCGTAGAAGAAAATAAAACACTCATCACAAACCAAACCCACCCCATAACCTTCATAACACGACAGGGTGGGTATGATTTCCAGCACGTTCAATTTTAAGGAATACCACTAGTATGACAGATAGATTTGACAATCCGTTCAACATTCCTGAACCTTCTCACGATTCTCACGATTTTGAGAAAAAACTCAAACTCACTCCCGCCCCGCATGTGAAAACGGTGAAACCACGCTATTTAGATATGCCCGCTCTGCCGTTAGACATGGTGACGCTGATTAGTGGGCGTGCGGGTGTAGGTAAGTCCACATTTGCCCTATTTAAACTAGCCCTAGCCACTACGGGCAAACTACAAGGCGACTATTACGGCAAACCTATCAACGTGGCTATCTTTGCTAAAGAAGATACACAAAGCATGCAGAAAGCACGCTTACAAGCAGCAGGAGCAAACCTAAACCGAGTATTCTTCGGAGACGCCGCACTTGTAACCACAGACATGTACGGAGAATCTGAAATAGAGTCGGATATTACTATCCCCGAAGACATGCCACTACTTGAAAACCTATTAAAAGAAAACGATATCCGTCTAATCCTCATTGATCCGTTAAACAGTTACATGAATGGGGACACGAATAGGAAAGATGACGTAAGACGTGCACTCGATCCATTAGCCCGAATGGCTCAACGCTTAAACATTAGTGTTATCGGCGTAATTCACTTCGGGAAGGGTGGCGGGTATGCGTCCGACAAGCTCAGTGGTTCTCATGCATTCCGTGATGTGGCTCGTAGTGTCCTCCTAGTAGCCAAAGATGATGAAACAGGCTT
The DNA here is from genome assembly GCF_000376885.1 of Alloscardovia criceti DSM 17774. GTDB lineage: Bacteria > Actinomycetota > Actinomycetes > Actinomycetales > Bifidobacteriaceae > Alloscardovia > Alloscardovia criceti. The sequence goes on along the minus strand of NZ_AQXR01000009.1, from coordinate 113,929 downwards.
ATGTTACGTCACGTTGGATAAAGCCCAGTACAGTCCCGAGCAGGGCAAATCATGGTGTTTTAGTCTCCAGTCTATAGATATTCGCACCGATGAGGGCGAAAGCATGAGTGTTGCCCGTGTTGCCAACCTCGAGGACACAGATAAGAGTGTTGGCGAAATAATCAACCTTAACCAGTCACGTGATACGGACGCCGCTGCGGAAACTCGTAGTAATAACGGTTCAAATGAGATTCTCGAATTCCTTGTAGAGTATCTACAAAACAATGATGGGCATGCGCTCACGTCTGAGATTAAAAAAGAAGCGTCTGAAGCAGGCTACGAATGGAGACAGGTACAAAATACGCGTCAACGCTCTCATGGGAAAATTCTCTCTAGGCAGGTGAAACAATACGTCTATGAGTGGTATATTACAACCCCATTTCAAGGCGTTTTAGACCGTGAATTCACAGAACTCACAAACCTCACAGAACTCACGAAAAATAGTAGTGTGAGTTCTGTTCGTCAGGCTAATAATTCCAAGGACTTAGAGTGTGTTGAAAGTGACAGAACTCACGCTCTAGAGGATGTGAGTTCTGTGAGTTCTGTGAGTTCTGTCAATGTTTCCAACACCTCAAGGAACTCAAACGGGGTGAGTTCTGTCAATGAGGTGAGTTCTGTGAATTCTGTCCCAAAACAGGATATGAGTGAGTTTAAAAACGCTCTTCCACAATATGCGTCTGACTGTGATTTCACCCAACTCACTTATGAGCAACTCCATTATTTAATCGATGAGAAAGGAGGGTTATGGGCATCGAAAGCACATGAAGAACTAGAAAATCGAAAATAACAAATATGTAGGTAATATACAAGAAAAGATTAGACAATGGTACAAAAAATACGTAAAACACAAACAAAAAAAGTAACACGAACACCACGTAAAAAAACGGCTCACTGGTCTTTACCAGGTTCAGCACGCCCACTATGCGGCGAATCGTTACACAGTACGGGGAGAGTATGTCTCAAGGGCATTAGTCAGTACGAAGAGTGCCCCCTGTGTGTGCTAGCTCGCGAAGAGTCTGAACAAACAGGCAGATATTTCGGCTTACCCCTCAATCAATCAGCAGACTATTTTGCACTTTCCAAATGTGTAGCAATCTTGAGTCATAATACTGAATCTTTAATCAGTCTAGGCATTGAGCAGAACGCCCATTCTGGCAAGATCCTCATAACCGATATTGAAACGGTGAGCACTGCCACACATACGCCGATGAGAGACGTATTAAAAATCATGATAGGGATTTCTGAAGAGTATAAGAAGGAATATAGGAATCTCAACACCAAGGGAGAAGAAAAATGAGACGCGCAATGTTCGGTTTATTTACTAAGCATATAGGAATGGCGGTGTATTTTGGTTAAATTAAATGATCTAGATGTGACTATACAGGGTTTGAAAAAGCATAGAGAAGAGCTTACAAGCGTTCTCCACGTGATGAGAGCTTCAAAAAGTAATCTTCTCGCCCGGTTAAAAGCCTTAGACGAAGATAAGAAAGACACGGAAAAACGTATCGCGCAACAAGAAGAAGATATAGCCCGTGTTACGGCGGAAATCGAGCTTCTGGAGGGGAATAAAAGGGCCAAGGAAGAAAGGGAAATGGAAGCGTTCCGCAGTCTCGCGCGGAAAATTTTCCCCAACAATGGGAAAGAGGAACAAATAATGACAGATACTAATGAGGATCCACAAACCCAATACATTAACGATACGCCTGAACATGAACTTAGCGCGGACACGGTAGTGCCTGAGACTGAAATATAAAGATATGGGGGAAAAATAATGAGTTACTCCTCGCAACTTCCCACGCTTACAGAATACCAATATGACACGCTGCACAAACACGGTCTAGTGTTCACTAGTGGTGTGGAAAGTCTTGAACGTCAATATGCTACAGGGAAACTGTCCTATGAGGAAGCATTAATTTTAGCATTATGCCGTATCGCCGACAGTACCACAGAACTAGCGAATCGCACAAAAATAGGGGGAGGGGAATAATGGCCGATACTACTAGTCCTAAACAGGATCCTGAACCAATCGTAGAAAAAACTTCAACGCCTGAGGCTGAAACCGTCCACGAGAGTGTTTCTGAGCATAGTAAGGCGAATGCTGAAGCGAAACGGTACAGGCTGAAATACAAGGAAATGAAAGATAAATATGAGAAGGCTGCCAATTCGCTAGAACACTCATTACAAAAAGAAAAAGAGGCAGAACAGCTCACACAGCAATATATCAACACAATGACAGCTGAAAATGCGCAAAAGGTGCATGAGCTTAGTAAAAAGCTTCTTTTCCAAATCGTTGAAGGCGAAAATAATAAGAGGATAAAAGATAATGCGCGAACCTATTGTATAGACCCCGAAGCGCTAACGGATTGGCTTAACGAACACTTAAACAAGCCACTTAATGTAGAGTTTAGAGGTCGCTCTGATTGGGCTTTAGAAGAACTGGTAGAGCAGGTTCCCGCGGACTTTATTGCAAAACGTATTATTGGTCAAATTTGGGACAAACACAGATATATGAGGCGCGAGCCTCTCCCAATGAATACCCCTCACGTGCGTGAAAGTATCCCATGGAGGACACCAATACGCCAATCACAATTAGGTGGAGTATTTACTAGCATTCGTAGTCGTGGCGGTTTCTATTAACCGTGCTATAATAGCTTATGTAATCATGTGATTTGATTGCAGACAGTTTTTAAATAATGCCCGTGGCATACTGAAATTTATTTTTAGCATGCTACGGGCATTATTCTTTTGAAATAGTAATTATCCCGTCGCATGTGAGAATCGGAAAAATACTAGCGAAAGTGATAATTATTATGGCTCTGACAACATTAATTAATAATGAGGCCGCATTCCCTAATAGAACGGGAGTGGATGCAGGTGAAGCGATTCCGGGTGCTCTCATTATGAATGCTTCGACCATCATGGGTGAAGTTGAGGGTGACGCCGCTACCGTGCGTATTGCATATGTTTCTGTAGATCCTGAAGCAGAAATTACTGCCGAGGGTGCCGAGATTGAAGCGAAAGACCCTACTATTAGTGAACTGATTGTAGGTACGCAAAAGGTCGCCTCCTTGTCCGTGATTAGTAATGAGGCATACAGCCACAACAGTATGCCCGAGCTTATTGGCGGTAGTCTTGCCCGTTCTATCGTTGCTAAGGCTGATAGGTTATTCCTTGGTGCTCCAGCGGGAGAAGTAGGACAGGCAAATAAGATTGTTGGATTAGCAAACTATCAAGGCATTGTAGACGGCGGCAACTTGGGTACAAGTCTTGACGCTATTATTGACGCAATGGCTGCAATCGCTACGAACGGTGGAACGCCTATGGCTATTCTGCTAGGCTTTGACGCATGGGCATACATGCTTAAGCTTAAGGGTGCGGATAAGCGTCCACTAATCAGCCCAGACGTAGCGAATAGTGCGGAGCCTACATTGTTTGGTTTGCCTGTAGTCTTGTCTGCTTATATGCCTGCTAACACAATTATCATTATCGATAAAGATGAGATTGTATCAAGCGTGGGTACTGTGATTGCTTCCACGACTGAAGACAGATATTTTGAGCATGATTCTGTTGGGCTGCGTGCTACATTCCGTTTTGGTTATGGTATTTTGCACCCTAATCGTATTGCAAAGATTTCTGCCGTGGCTTAATGCTTATGGTTTAGGGGGGGGGTGGGGGAGCCCTCCTCCCCGGCAGGGCCGAGCGGATTACCCGGCCCCAGCGCCTATATCCCCCCGAATTTTTAACTCGTTACTGCCGTTACGTAATACCATTGTGGATAAGGCTGGAATACTGTGTTTGTGGAGTGTTCCAGCCTTATTTTTATTCGTTTTTAATAATCGTATCGTTTCACTTTGTCGTGTTTTTGGCGTGATTTTTGTTAGTGTTCTTTTTTCAATGTTGTACAAATGTTGTAGAAACGGTTGTTTTGTTTGCTGTAGAAATAAAGAAAACCGCTATTTCTAGCGGTTTCTAAAAGGTTTTGAAGAGTGGAGGTAAGGGGACTCGAACCCCTGACCCTCTGCTTGCAAAGCAGATGCGCTACCAGCTGCGCCATACCCCCAACGAAGAAACAGCCTACCACATTTAGTGGACTGCAACACGCTCTTTTTCAAAAGCGTGGGCCCGGAGGGACTCGAACCTTCGACCTCATCCTTATCAGGGATGCGCTCTAACCTGCTGAGCTACGGGCCCATTCTTCTATTATGGAGTTGCGACCTAAGTCACAACAAAAGAAAATAATAGACCACAATATTTCTAAAGTCAATTTCGTGCGTTGCGCGTGTCGTCCTGCGTGTCGCACCGCTTAAAAGTGCACAGTGCAACCTCGTAATGGTCCATTATGCAAAATATCGTCACAAACTCTCTCCTACCCCCCCCACGACTCCACCCGCACGAATCCCACGCTCACAGCCAAAAATCCGTCCAATCGCCCACCATCCCCGCAAACTGTGGCACACTATTACGTATGCCTCAAATCTATGAATTAGACATTGATGGTTTTGATGTAACGGTTATCCTGAAAAGCGTCAAAAACATGTACCTGCGCGTGAAGCCGCCGGACGCGCGCGTGGAAGTGACGGCGCCGTACTATGTGCACAGTTCGGATGTGGTGAATTTTGTGCAGTCCAAAACTCAATGGATTGACGAGGCTCGAGATCGCATTTTCCTGCAATCGCAAAAAGCTCACGAACGTGGCACTGGCGAAAATGTTCTTACCCATTGGACTGTGGACAGGCAAAAGCAAGCGCGCGCGATTTTGGAGAGTAAACTGCCGAGTTTGCTGAAAAAATGGGGTCGCATCATCGACCGCACGCCCTCGCATATAACTCTGCGCGTGATGAAAACGAGATGGGGATCTTGCACGCCGGCCACAGGCCGCATTCGGCTTAATCTTGCTCTCGCCTTTGTGCCAGATGAACTCCTGGAATACGTGCTTGTCCACGAACTTACGCATCTGTACGAACGCGGCCACGGCGAAGGATTCAAACGCCGCATGAGCCAGTATTTGCCCGATTGGCAGAGAAAAAGGCGAGCACTCAACTCCTACGGGAGTTATTAATTGCATAAGAGATTAATGCAACGAGCGCTCGCCTGTGGCGAATAGAAGGAGTTGAAAACTATTCGCCTATTCGGGGAACGTTTGGACCTTCTATTTACTTCGATTATACTCCTCAGAAAATTTTCAGAGCATTATCTGAATTATCTTTATTTTTCTGAATTATTTTCGTCGCCGGTGACGATGGCTTGAGTCATCTGATTAAACAAATCCGTGTAGCCGCCCGGTGTAGAAGCCGGGAGGACCACAGTTTTGGCATTATTGGATTCGGATAGCGAACGCATAACGTCCAAATATTGGTTAAAGAGCACGACATTATTGACGTCTTCGATATCCATGCCCACGTTCTGCAGACTCTTAATCTGGTCGACGATACCATTGGCGATTTCGCGGCGGTAATTTGCCTGACCTTCACCTTGAAGGCGTGTCTTTTCGGCATCTGCCGCTGCCTGTGCCTCGATGGCAATGCGCTTCGCCTCTGCACGTTCGCGCGTGGCTTCCTTCTCGCGCTGAGCGGCGTTAATGGAGTCCATAGCGGCCTTCACCTGATCAGAAGGGTCGATGGCCGTAATCAAGGACTTTACGACGGTGAAGCCGAAGCGCGCCATTTCCGCGCCCACGGTTTGCTGAACGTCGCGCGCCACATCATCCTTGCGTGCAAAGGCGTCATCCAGCGTCAATTGTGGGATAGCAGAGCGCAACGCATCCTCCATGTAGGAGCGCAACTGTCCAGCCGGATCGCCCAATTCGTAGTAAGCAGTAGCCACATTCTTCGGGTCGATTCTAAACTGCGTAGATACGACGACGTTGACGAACACATTATCCAAAGTCTTGGTTTCCACTTTGACGATCAATTGCTGGACACGGAGCCCCGTTTTATGAGCCACGCGATCGATAAATGGAATCTTGAAATGCAAACCCGCAAGGCTCACAGTGTGGAATTTACCCAAACGTTCGATAATAAAAGCCTGCTGCTGTGGAACTACATAAGCACTTTGGAAGAGCAGGATGATAATAAGAACAACGAAAATAAGTAATGGACTGAGATAAAAATCCATCTTCCCTCCTTCAGAAAGCTACGTTCATTTTACCAAATGAGGATTTCGAGACATCATCCAAAGGGGTTATTTTTAGCGAATCTACCGGGAAGTTCGCATGGTAACAAGGCTAATCTGGCTTTTCATACACAACGCGGGATGCAACCGAAGGCCACATCCCGTGTGAGTGAATGCCCAGCAATAACTACCGTTCTGGTACCGACAAATCCGCCTCAGCCGGGTTGACCTTCGGCAGCTTGGTTACTATTTTGTGGATAATCCAAATTCCGAAAAACAGCGGGATGCCAATATAGCTCGACAGCAGCGCAGTCATATCCTCCTGCCCCAGCAGGGCCTCCACATTCTGCCCCACAATCACAATGGTGCACATAATCAAAGCAATAATGGGCCCGAATGGGTACAAGTGCGCACGATAAGGCAGCTTCTCCAGAGGGAAGTGCTGTGCGGCCAAAGCCTGTCGGAATTTAATATGTGACCAGGCAATGCTCATCCACGTGATGAAACCCGCGCATCCGGAGGCGTTGACCAGCCAGGTGTAAGCTGAGCCGTCTCCAATAAGCGAAGAAATGAAGCAGGCTGCGCCCACCAAGGACGTGACGGCTAAGGCATTCATCGGGACACCATGCTTGTTTGTGCGTCCTAGAAACGCAGGCGCGCTGCCATTGTGAGCCATGGCATACAGCATGCGTGTGGAAGAATACAGGCCAGAATTGCCAGCCGACAGGATAGAGGTAAGAATGACGGCGTTCATCACGGAAGCCGCCGCAGCAATGCCCATACGTTCAAATACCAACGTAAACGGGGAAATGGACGTATTGGCTACGTCAGAATTCAGCAAATTTGGGTCGGTATAAGGAATCAGGAAGCCGATAACGGCAATGGTGCCGATGTAGAAAAGCAGGATGCGCCAGAAAATCGTGCGAATGGCATGGGGCACGGTGACAGAAGGATTATCCGCTTCGCCAGCCGTTACGCCAACGATTTCCGTGCCTTGGAAACTAAAGCCTGCCACCATGAAGATAGCGAGGATGCCCATGCCGCCGCCCACGAAAGGCGCGTCGCCGGTGGTCCAGTTCGTAAAGCCTGGGGATTTGCCACCGAGAACGCCCAGAATCGTCAATACGCCGAGACCCAAGAAGGCAAGCACGGTGGCGACTTTGATGAGGGCAAACCAGAATTCGCCTTCGCCGTAAGCGCGTGCGGATAAAGCGTTCATCAGGATGAGGATGACCAAGAAGAGTCCAGACCAAATCCAACCCGGATAATTAGGGAACCAATACTTCATCACCAAGGCGGCGGCGCTCAGCTCTGCGGCTACCGTGATGGCCCAGTTGTACCAATAATTCCACCCCACAGCGAAGCCGAAGCTCGGGCTGATGAAACGTGTACCGTATTCGCCGAAGGAGCCGGCAAGGGGCATATATGTGGCCATTTCGCCCAAAGACTGCATGAGCAGATACACCATGAAACCGATGAGCGTGTACGCGATGAGGGCGCCGCCAGGGCCTGCGGTGGACACGGATTCGCCGGATGCGACAAATAATCCAGTACCGATGGCTCCGCCTATGGAAATCATCGTTAAATGTCGGGATGCAAGCGTCCTCTTAAGGCTGTTATCATCCGCTGATGATGTGGTGACTGGCGAGTCCTGTGTGGGCATGCGTATACCTCTTCCCATTTCCCATGATGTCGCGCCTTGAAAGGGCCGACATGTGTCCGCAATCAAGGCAATAGATGCTCGAATTATCCTACATCGAGGTAAGGCGAAGAGAAGAGATTTCGAGAAAAATATCCGAATTATTCGTGGCCGAGGGTGCGGTGTGTGAGTGTGTGTAGGCTGGGGGCTGAGGAGCTGGGGAGTTGGATGGATTGCGTCGAGAGACAGTCCGGCAGATTTTCGTTGGCGCTGTGTACGTTCCATGGGGGAGAGGGCTGGGCTTGTGGGAAGATTTGCAAAGGACATAAAAAAACGGCTCTTCCTGATTGGGAAGAGCCGTTATGTGCTGGATCGTACTAGTTGTGCACGATGAGCAAATGTCGTGAATTATGCAAGATGCGCACGCAGGAACCACTGGAACTTTTCCAGATCCTGAACGTGATCCTGGATAATATTCGAGCTGATAACATCCAGCTCATCCAATTCTGCGATGGCATTGCGATCATTGGCGATGAATTCATCGTAGTAATCGATGAGTGCCTTGATATATGCCTCGGTGGACTGGGTGCCGGAGGTGTTGAAATCAGACCAGTCGCGGTTGCGCACGATAGCATCTGGGCGGCCATCAGGGGAGCCTCCAAGCTGGGAAATGCGCTCTGCGGATTCGTCAGCCTGGTTGAGCACGACGTCGACCTGTGGATCGATCATTTCGTGTACCGCAATGAAGTTTGGTCCGCTGACATTCCAGTGAGCATGCTTCAAAATCAGGGCTGCTTCCTGCTCCTGACTCAGGCGGCTCTGGAGAATGGAGATAATCTTTTCGCTAGCCTCTTCGCTCAGCGTTGCAATAGTGTAATTCAATGACATAATGTGCCTTCTTTCCGGAATTCTATAGTGTCTGTAGTTTCTATTGAACCCTGCACCTTCCAGCTTACCTGTTTCTGACTGGTCATGTGCGAACTTCGCATGGAGAGAATTTAGATGTCGGCAAGTTCACACATGGTGTGTGAGGTGACACTGGAGGGGTGGTTATGGGTGAGTATTCCTGGTTATGCGGCGCTGCCCTGCATTCCTGTAGCGTTATTGTCGGAATCCTCCAAATTTTCTGTGTTGCCCTCGGTGTTGTCTTCGTGCCTGCGAATCTGAATGGTTTGAATGCGGCGGCCTTCGACCTCCGTCACCTCCATATCGTAGCCATCATCGGACAGCACCTGGCCTTCATAGCCCAGCTCACCCGTGCGAGCAATCATATAGCCTGCCACCGTTTCGTAAGGTCCATCATTCAGACGGATTCCTGAGACTTCCTGGAAGTCTTCCAATGTCATGCCGCCATCGACCGTGAGTACACCGTTAATAAAGGCATTTGGTGTGGTGGAATCGTTGTTTTCTGGCAGATCATACTCATCATGGATGTCGCCCACGAGCTCTTCCGTAATGTCTTCGAGTGTAACAATGCCGTCCGTACCGCCATATTCATCGATAACCACAGCCAAATGGATGCCTTTTTGACGCAGCAAACTCATGCTAGGCAAAATACGCGAAGTGCCCGGAAGCTGAATAATATCGCGGGTTACATCGGAAACGGTCGTGGCGTTCGGATCGCGAATATCCAACAAATCGCGCACATGCACGAAGCCCAAAATATCGTCAAAACTCTCGCCCATCACGGGGTAGCGAGAATACGGCTGATCGCGCACAAAAGCAGCGGCTGCAGGGATGCTCATTGTGCCGTCAAGGAAGACGACATCGGCACGTGGGCGCATGACCTCAGCCACAATAGTCTGCTCGGCACCAAACACATCGGCAAGAATTTCACGCTCATCCGTGCTCAAACGCGTGTTCGACGATACCAACACACGCAATTCATCGTTGCTGACTTCGCTTTCCACCTCATTCGGATCGAAACCCAGCAATCGCACCAGAAGATTCGTATTTTTGCCAATTAACCAAATAATAGGAGAGGTCAATGTTGCAAAAATATCGATAATAGGCACCATGGCACGGGCAATTTTTTCGCCCTGCTGCAAGGCGATGCGCTTAGGAACGAGTTCCGAAATTACGATGGAAAAGTAGGAAATAAGCAGGGTAAGCACAACCATGGTCAGGCCGCTGGCAAGACCTTCGCTCAAACCCCACGTGATGAGAATGGGTACAATATGCGGTGACATCGAGCTGGCACCGAAGGATGCCGAAAGGAAGCCTGCAAGAGTGACGCCAATCTGTAATGCCGATAAGAAACGGTTAGGATCGCGGGCAACGCGTGCGACATGGGCCCCGCGCTCATCTTCCTGCTCCATGCGCTCAATTTGGCTTGATCGAAGGGAAACAAGCGCCATTTCTGTGCCGGAAAAGACGCTTCCGACGAGCATGAATACGAAAATGAAGAAAATGTTAAGCCATATCGGCATAAAAATCCTATCCCTAGAAGCTCAAAACCTCGACCAAGCCATTCGACATGGTGTAGCGAGAACCCACAATTTTCAATTCTTCTGTGGCTAAAGCGCGGGCGATGATGGGGCTGCGCTCGACTAACTGCATAATCAACATGGACACGTGAATGCGCTCAACATCCGCCTGGGATTCGGCATCGTCGCTTGCTTCGATGGTGCCGGCAGACTGCTCGATGGCGTATTGCAAGGACTCTGGAACGATGCCTGTTTTGGCGGAGGTCATGGCAGCTTCGAGCAGACCGCAATGTTCATGGCTCATAACCACGATAATGGACACGTGCAGGATATCTACTGCGAATTCAAGCGAATTAATAACCGATTGGTCGAGAACGCCACCGACTGAGCGGACGGTAAAGATATCACCCAAACCGGCATCAAAAATAATCTCCGGGGACACTCGCGAGTCCGCACAAGCGAGAACTGCAGCGGAAGGGTTTTGCCCGGAGCACAGGCTTTTGCGGGTTTCTTCGTCCTGCCAAGGGTTGATGGCCTCGCCGCGGGCGAAGCGCTTATTTCCTTCGAGAAGGCGAGTCCAAACGGAATTTGCTTGGTTTTCATCAGCTAGATTGGTCATGCACCCCATTTTACTAAGGGAATACGATGATTTTTTTGGTGGTTGGGTGGGGGGGGGTGCGTTGGTTTGGTGGGGTGAGGGGCTGTGGGCGCGTGGAAGTGGATTTAGCTGAGCTGACGGTGATGGGCGCTGGACTCAACTGGCAGTGGTGGAGATGGTGGTGGTGGAGTGATGGGCTTGGTGCTGTTTTCGACGGTGCATAAGTGGTCTATTCGTTTTGAGTGGGGAGCAAGTGGGATTCGTAGCAGTTTTTTGCAGAACGTACCATTTCTCTCAATCGTAGAAAAAGATACTTCTGAGTGGCATTCGTAAAGCCTTGGAATTGCAAGGTTTCACCAGTCGTGTTTTTATTGGCTCTTCATCGTGCGTTATTGTGATGGACCGCTCTGCAAAAAAGGGAGGAAAAATCGAAACTGCTCCAGTTAAAGCGATTTTTTTGCAAAACGGACCATTGGTAATGGGTAACTTTTGACGACAATCGATACGAACTTGCTGAAGCATTGAAATTGTTGGGCAAAACGGGTGCTGCTTATGGCTGAGCGGTGACCGGAAAACTGAAATGGTCACATGTGCAAAAAACTGAGTAATCTTCGCAGACTTTTTGTTTTGGAACTATTTTTTGCATATCGGCCCATTTTTCTAGAGCGTAGACAACACGTTCCGATACAGCCGTAATAAATCCTTGGAATTGCAAGGATTTTGAGGAGGCGTTTTAGAAGTTCGTCATCGTGCTGCTGATGGAATGGTTCATTCTGCAAAAAAGGGAGGGAAACTTCGAAGATAACCCAGATAAGCAGCGTTTTTTGCATATTAGCCCACGTGGGTCTCAGCCCAGGCAGGGCACTCAGCGGGAACCGAGCTTAAACGTTGGAAATATTGGGCTTACAGGTTGCTCCTTTTGTGATCTTTCTTCGTTTCAAATCAGCAGTGGTCCAATCTGCAAAAAACCGGAGCAAATCAATTTCCTAACAATCAAAAAAAGAAATTCGTCAAAAAACCGACATCCCCATCCGTGCTTTCCATACTTTCCGCAATCCAGCCCACGCGAACTTGCCCGAGCCATAAGCAAAAAGCACGCGGCACAGGCGCACAGTGCGCAAAAAAAGTTGGGACCTCCTGCAAAAAGCAAGAGATCCCAACAATTACGACCGACTAAATAAGGATCAGCCCGTATTTTGCAGGCCGGCGGAAACTCCGCTCACGGTGCACAAAATGAGGTAGATGTAGTCTCCGATTTGAGACTCGCTGAGTTCTTCCTTATCCACGCGACGGCGCAAGGTCTTTAGTGCGCGCACCTGTGCGATGGACAAAGCATCCACATAAGGAGAACGCACCTTCACCACCATACCCAGAGTGTGCGAATGCTGCAGAGGCCATTCCACGCCCTTGATTGCAAGCACCCACTTGCGCGTCAACGCCATCTCGTCGAGTACCTTGTTGCTCAAATCCTCGCGGTCGCCCATGCTCAAATACATGCGCGCAATGCGATCATCGGTTTTAGCAATCGACATTTCAATATTGTCGATGAAGGTGTTAAACAATGGCCATGTCTTGTACGCTTCGCGCAAGGTGTCCAAATCGCCGAATTCCTCACAAGCCGTTCCCAATCCGTACCAAGCGGCGAGATTGATGCGCGCCTGAGACCAAGAGAACACCCAAGGAATTGTACGCAAATCATCGAGGGACTTTGCACCCAAACCACGCTTTGCTGGGCGAGAGCCAATTGGCAACAAGCCGACCTCCGTCAGAGGCGTCACGATGGAGAACCAAGGCGCGAAATCGTCGCTTCCCAGCAAATCCAAGAATCGCTTGTGAGAGGCCTCATCCAAAGTCTGAGCCATTGGGTCAAACTTCTTGGTCATCTCAGTGTTGGTCTTTTCCACAGATGGGGCGGACTGGAGCAAAGTTGCCGCAGCCACAGACTCAACGTGGCGAGTTGCCAAAACCTGGTTGCCATAGCGCGCGAAGATGACTTCACCTTGCTCGGTCAACTTGAATCGGCAATTTACGGAACCAACCGGCTGGGCGAGCACTGCACGGTTTGCAGGACCGCCACCGCGACCCACAGCTCCACCACGACCATGGAAGAGGGTGAGATCGATGTCGTTTTCCTTTGCCCAGCGCGCGATATTTTCCTGAGCGCGGTGCAAGGCAAGGGTTGCTGACGTTGGACCCGCATCCTTGGAGGAATCCGAGTAACCGAGCATGACTTCCATGCGACGGCCAGTTTCCTTCAAACGCTGCTGGACTTCTGGAATCTTGATAATGTCATCGAGCACGGAAACGGAGTTTTCCAAATCCTCGAGCTGCTCAAATAGTGGAATTACGTCCAAAACTGGGGCATCGGCTGGGTTTGCAAACGCCAATCGATTCAGCTCATACACATCGCGAACGTGCTGCGCGGACTTCGAGAACGAAATGAGATAACGACCGGCAGCCTTGCGTCCGTGACGACGCTGAATCCATCCGATGGCTCGGAATGTATCCAAAACCTCGATAGTCATTGGCTGGAGTGGGCCGCGCTCGCCATGCAATCCGTGTTCGCGAATATCTTCCAAAGCGCGAGCATGAACGAGGGAGTGCTGGCGGAATTCCATCTCCACCATGTGGAATCCGAAGGTTTCCACGCGCCAAATCAACGCCTGAATATCACCATACGCAATGCGCACAGCGCCAGCAGCTGCCAAAGAACGCTGCACGACGCGCAAATCGGCGATAAAATCTTCGGCACTGCGGTACATCAAATCAGCGTCACGCTCAACGGTTGCGGCCAAGCGATCGGCCATCACAATCATTGCGGCGCGGTGTGGTTCGCTGGTTGAGATGAGTTCTGCTCGGCTTGTGAGACGTTCGCTCATTTCTTTTTGGCGACTCCACAGTGCCTTCATCTCATCACTTGGAGGTGTGGTGCCACTTTCCACGGTAAGGCGTGTAGCAGTCTTGCGCGTTGCCTCTTCCAACTTGGAAACCATGTGATCGTAATACTTACGAGCAACTTGGCGTGAAACCTTCGCCGTAACATTCGGATTACCATCGCGATCGGAACCAACCCAGCTTCCCGGATGGAAGAATGCAGGGCAGACAGGTGGCACGGTGCCAGCTTTTGCGCCTAAAATCCAATCATCAAAACGACGATAAACATTAGGAATTACATTAAACAAAGTGTTATCAAATACATCGATAACGGTATCCGCCTCTTCCACTGGAGTTGGCTTCTTCAAACCGATAGGCGATGTACGGAACAGAGAATCAATCTCAGAATGCAGACGACGGTCCATTTCCGCGCGTGCAGATCCGCCGGTGTTCTCACGATCCTGCAAGAACTTGGCAATGCGGCGAATCTTGCCCTCGACTGCCTTGCGGCGAGCCTCAGTTGGGTGAGCGGTGAATACTGGGTGGAACTCCAACTTTTCGAGAAGTTCATTCGCTCCTGCAAGGCCCACCTCGTCAATAAGCTGCTTATAAGCAACGGTAAGTTCATTAACGGGATCGGTTGCAGCGTGTGTATCAACGCCCCATTCGCGATTCTTCAACACAGAAACGCGGTAGTTTTCTTCGCATAGATTTGCAAGGTGGAAATAAACGGTGAAAGCGCGCGACAGCATGGTTGCATCTTCGAGAGAAGACTCATCCAAAAGCTTTGCAGCGGCTGCAAGACCTTCGGCTGCCACGTTTACGGCTGCTTCATCGTCATCATCTGTTGTATTACTTGCCACGATAACGTCTTCACGCAACTCATCGAACTGAGCCAAGAGTTCGATGTCATATTCACCGAGAACCTTGCGCAAAATTTCCAAGCATAATTCCAAATTATCTTGGAGACGTTCTGGCAGATTTTTTTCAGTCATTTGACCTCCTCCAACATCTCAGTGGTTGTTCGGTCTTTTGGCCATCTGGGGCTCCTCCCCAGTTATGTGAAGTCAAACGTTGCGAACCCAAAGCCACGTTGATATTGATAACCTGACGATTTTTAGTGTACGCCCCGCCATGACACAAAAGGTGAGGAATCTCACTTGTTGTCTCACATGGTGTCGGGGGAGGGGGCTTGTGTGGCGAGTTGTGCTGCGGGTTTGTCCGGTGGTTTTGCGAGATAGGGAAGGAGCGCGGCTTTGTGTGCCAGAGAAGGATGGTCGAGGCGAACGAAGAAGGCAGGCAGTAGTGGTGAAAACGGATTTGTGACGAAATCGAATTACGTTTTTTGCAGATGGGACCATTTTTTACGGCCATATGCCCGAATCCGGCCTCCGCAATGGGACGATGTGCAAAAAAGTGGAGGAAAGAAGGATCTGAAGGGAGAAAAACGTAATTCTTATTCTGCTCTTACGCAATTCTCAAGCGAGGAAACCACGCCGGACGGTGAATAAGCCCCCAATCGAGAAAATTGAAAATTGTTAGAAGCCACTATTCGCTGCTTTGCTGAAGTTTTTTGCATAAGCGACCATTTCATGACTACACGAGGAGTAAATTGACACCCAAAATGGGACGAAATGCAAAAAACGTGCCTGACCCTGTCAAGCCTAGTGTCAACAATGGTGCCTGTGAGTACAGCACCAACGACAGCATCTACACGAACGTCCAATCCAGCCCCACATCGCACCTCGAAGACGTCAAAATCACGCAAAGCCGCAAACGGCGCGATGCAGCATCGCCATTCAATTCCATTGGATATGGATGATATCGTGGCCGATTTTGATACTCCAATCGAGGATGCCTGCCTAGCTGCGAAAGCGAGCGTCATCGTTCGCACGGGGTACCTCGATCTGAGCGCTGGCACGGGAAGCTACCGCGTCAAGGAAATCATGAATCGCTTAGGATACGCGCTGGGCGTGTACGTCAGGGCTGACGTCAATCTGACCAGCATTGAGGCCTCCTGCTCGGACGGTACCGACCGCGTAACTGAAGTGGTGGATTTGCCTACCGTTGGCGTGAATACGGAGCGCATTTGGCAGATGGAACATTTTGCAGATTGGCTTACTGTCAATTTGGGACACGAAGGTGTGTACCATACAGATGCTGCATCGGAGGTATTTGAATATGCGGCCGAAGAATCCGACGATGACGCTGACTCGGCAAATTTCGGTTTTGACGAACGTTCTCTCAAGAATTTTGCACATGAGCCCGTTTCAGCTCAAAAAAGAGCCCAATTTTTGTCAAAAATGGGCTCATCTGCAAAAAACAGTGTAGATTCTTCCTCACAATTCAAAATTTCCGTTTCATCCGCCGAGCAAGATCGAATCGGATTCGAACGGAATGCGCAAAACGACCCTGCGCTCCAAACGCAAACCCAAACCCCAACCCAAAACACCGCCGCCCGCCCTCGCATCACCGTGCGCCAAGCCCACGAAAAACTCGACGCCATCGAAAAACGCCCCCGTCTCTACGGCCCGTGGATGCAAGCCCTCGGCTCAGCCGTTGCCTGCGCCTGCTTCGTTTTCCTCCTGGGTGGCGCCGCATACGACATGATTGGCGCTTTCGTGGGGGCCGGAGTCGGCCAATTCGTACGAAGCCACATGAACGCCAAGCGTCTCAACCAATTCCTCGGAGTGGCCATCGGCGTCATCGTCGCAGCCCTCGTCACTATCGCCACGCTGCGTATGATCGGATACGTTGATCCGCACGCGCTCGGCCATGACACGGCGTACATTGGCGCGATTTTGTTCATCGTTCCCGGCTTCCCATTGATTACCGGCGGCCTCGATCTCGCCAAACTCGACCTTCCGTCTGGCATCCAACGCATCGTGTACTTCCTCTGTGTCGTTGGCGTGGGCACCCTCGCCGCGTGGGTAGTTGCGACCATGGTCGGCCTGAGCCCAAACGGATTCGAAGCGCCAGTCTTGCCCGTGTGGCTCGACATCACCTTCATCTTCCTCACCGCAATCGGCGGCGTGTGGGGATTCTCCGTACTCTTCAATTCACCTTGGCAGATGGCCCTCGTTGCCGGCGGAATCGGCGCCATCGCCGACACAACCCGACTCGTCATGGTCAACTATTTCTCCATGTCCTTGGAACTCGCCGCATTCCTTGGTGCACTAATTGCGGGGCTTCTCGCATCTGCCTGGCGCATCTCCGTCCGGCACGGTTATCTCCCTGCAAAGTGGGGTTTCCCGCGCATCAGCTTGACGGTCCCATCGATCGTGATTATGGTGCCAGGACTTTATATGTATAGAGCCGTTTACGAACTCGGCAATTTGCAAACAGTGAATGCTATGGACTGGATTTTCCGCGCCATGCTCGTTATCGTGGGGCTTCCGATTGGCCTTGCTTTTGCGAGAATTTTGACCGATAAGAATTGGCGATACGACGTGTGAGTGTGTGATTTCGGGGAAGAATCGCAGGCTTTTGCGCACTCTTATGAGATGGTTTATGGTCCAATCTGCAAAATCTGCCTAGACCCATCGAACGTGCCGCCCCTCCCGCAAACTTCATGCACATGTCACATGAATACGCTCGCGGCATAAGGCCTCTTGTCGGGGCGGTTCAGGCACAATATTCATTATGAATGAAACCGGTATGGCAAAGCCCGCCCAGCGCGGGGAAATTGAAGGATTAGTAAATACAGAATTTTTCGGTGACAACGCACCGCGCATCACCGCCGCGCTCGCGGATCATGAGCCACCGTATAGTCTGAGCAATCCGATGATGCGTCGCCATCGTCCAGAGGTTTTAGCGCCAGCAGGCAATCTTGAAACGGTCAAACTGGCCATCGATTATGGTGCAGACGCCGTATATTGCGCAGGAAAAATGTTCGGCATGCGCACCGCTCCAAAGAATCTCTCATACGAAGATTTGCAAGAGGCTGTGCGTTATGCGCATGCACGTCACGCGCGCATTTTTATTACGTGTAATGTTTTGCCTACAAATCCTGAAATTCAGGGCATCGAGCAGTATATTTCCGACCTCGCCGATATTGGTGTGGATGCGGTCATCGTATCTGACATCGGTGTCATGATGATGGCGCATCGTGTCGCCCCGCAGTTGGAAATTCACATTTCTACTCAGGCGGGAGTTGTTAATTATCTCGCCGCAAATTCTTTGTATGAACTGGGCGCAAAGCGTGTGGTTTTGGCGCGCGAATTGAGCTTGGATGCCGTGCGCGATATTCGCAAAAATACACCGGCCGATTTGGACATTGAATGCTTCGTTCACGGATCTATGTGCATGGCATTTTCTGGGCGGTGTTTGATTTCGCAGCACATGACGGGCCGCGATGCGAACCATGGCGATTGTGCGCAGTCGTGTCGCTGGAAGTGGAGCGTCGTTGAAGAACGTCGCCCTAATGAGTTCTATCCAATCGAGCAAACCGAGCATGGCGCATATCTTTTCAATTCTCAAGATATGAACATGTTGGAACACATCGATGATTTAATCGATGCCGGCGCGACCAGCTTGAAAATCGAGGGTCGTGCGAAGTCTGCTTTGTATTCTGCCGTTGTCACAAATGCGTATAAAATGGCTACGAATATGTACGTAGAGCAGCGTGAATCCGGCGATTTCGGCCATCTTGAATTGCCACAATGGTTGAAGGACGAGCCTTTTAAGGTCGTGCATCGCCCATACTGCACAGCGTTCTATTATCCAGAATCTCCAGCGGGTCAGGAGACAGAAAAGGGCGGCTATATCAACGATTGGCAGATGGTTGGCGATGTCATTTCGTGGCAGGATGGTCGCGTCACGTTTAAGGCGAAAAACAAGGTTATTCCTGGCTTAAAGGTCGAATTCGTGCGCCCAGGCGTGCAGCCGTATGTGCTGGAAGTTGCTGATGATATTTGGGATGAAAAGGGCAATAAGGTCGAGGCTGCAAATCATCCAACGCATATCTTCTCGTTGCCGTGCCCTGAACCAATGTCTCCTGCCACTCCAATGCGTGCGCCAAAATTGGCGCCAAAGAAGCCTATTCGACAGTTCCGTAAAGAGGATTTACTGAAGAATTCTGAGGAATAATGCAAATTGTGGAATGTCTCGCTGCTCGGCGCTGTTGTCTTAGCATGTGAGACGCTTTATCGCAGTAAATTTAGGCAATAAAAAAGTTGGATTCTTGAGAAAATTATTGAAATCTCAAGAATCCAACTCTTATTTACGATTTTCTAGCAAAATCAGCGTGCCTCAATTTTTTGGCTTAATTCCAGGCATTGGAATCTTTGGAAATGGTTTATGCTTGACTGGCGAAACGGCAGGTTTCGCTTCTGCGCGCTTTGCTGCCTGAGCAGCCCACGCTGCATAATCGTCCAAATCCTCATCTGTTGATTCTGTTACATCTGCTGATTCTTGTAAATCGCCAGTTTCTACGGATTCTACTGGCTCTTCTGAAACGGCTTCAAAGTTTGCATCGTCATCATCGTGATGGCTAAGCTCCTTTGCGAGCTCGTCGTAATCTGTATCAGTTGTCAGATATTTGAGCTTACGGGCAATTTTTGTTTGTTTTGCCTTTTGGCGTCCGCGGCCCATCTGACCCCCTTCGCTTGCTCATAAGCGCTCAAAAGCGCAACATATCTAATTCATCTCTCATAGGTTACCACTACCCCATAATGTCGGAGAAAACTTCTACACTAAATAACAACAAAATAGGCTAGAAGCTAAAGAAGAATTATCGAAGAAGCTAAAGAGAGTGGAGCGGATATGACAGAGCCACAAATGACAGCAGCGGGAAACGAATTAAGCGCGAGCTTCTTAGCCGCGAAAGAGTTGTCGGATAAAACAGCGGAACAATTGGAAAAGAATCCAAGCGCTTTTACCATGCTGACGGGCGATCGCCCAACGGGACGCCTGCATTTGGGCCATTATTTTGGTTCGATTAAAGAACGCGTTGCCATGCAAAACAAGGGCGTTAATACCAATATTATTATTGCCGATTATCAGGTAATTACCGACCGCGATACCACGGACAATATTCAGGACAACGTATTGAATCTGGTGCTGGATTACATGGCGGCGGGCATTGATCCGGCCAAAACGATGATGTTTACGCACTCTGCTGTGGCCGCCGAAAACCAGCTGATGCTGCCATTCTTGTCGCTGGTGACCGAGGCCGAACTCCATCGCAATCCAACGGTGAAAGCAGAAATGGAGTCATCCGGTCATGCCTTGACAGGTCTGCTTTTGACGTATCCTGTGCATCAGGCATGCGATATTCTTTTTTGCAAAGCGAACGTTGTCCCAATTGGTAAGGACAACCTTCCACATATTGAAATCACACGTACTATTGCACGACGCTTCAATGAACGTTATGCAAAGAACAACCCTGTTTTCCCAGAGCCTGCGGCGATTCTGTCTGATGCGCCTGAAATTCCAGGACTTGACGGTCGCAAGATGAGTAAGTCTTACGGTAATTCGATTATGTTGGGCGCGACCGCCGAGGAAACGGCCAAGCTTATCAAGAAGAGCCCAACCGATTCCGAGCGCATGATTACTTTCGATCCAGTCAATCGCCCTCAGGTGTCTGCTTTGCTGACGACTGCCGGCCTCGTGACGGGGCGCGACCCTCGCGAAATTGCTGAGGAGATTGGCAATGGTGGCGGCGGTGCACTGAAGGCATATGTCATCGAATCCGTGAATTCCTTCTTGGCTGAGCATCGCGAGCGTCGTGCAGAGTTGGCGAAGGACATGGACACCGTGCGTGACATCCTGCACGAGGGCAACAAGCGTGCCAATGAAATCGCCAATCAGACTCTCGACGAGGTGCGTGAGGCAATGGGCATGGTTTACTAGTTAGCAGTAACTGGTTAGTAGACTTTTTCTTGCGCTTGAAATCGGCGTTTCTTCGGCGATTTTGCTGGGTTAAGCCGGAACAGGCGAGGTTGGGCGGAAGTTTCGCTCGGTGTTTATGACCCGCAGCATAGGGCAGACTCAAGAATGTGACAATGGGCGTTCGGCTGAAATGGCTGGGCGCCCATTGCATTTTTTTGGGGGGGGGCGATTTTGGACGAGTTTTTTGCAAATCGGACCATGAAATTCTCAATTCAGCAGAAAAATCAGACAGAAATGGTCACACTTGCAAAAAATTCCACGAAAAGCTAGTCAAAAAGACGAGACTTTAGTCAATCGGAAGTGGCAGCACTCCACTGAGGTCGTCGCGCTCACCTATCGCCGAAATGTTCCCTGCCTCTTTTTCCTCAGTCCACATAGTGATGCCACACGCCAGACGCAGCCAGACGGCGGGCTCGAGCTCAATCGCGTCAGGAGGAGTCAGGTTGTGGGGGTCGGATTTTGGTCCCTCTAAGACTTTGACTGCGGCAAAAGGTGCGACGCGGACTTCTACTCCCGGACCGGGTGCGCGCAATTGCAACATATAGAGTGAATACCGGACCGCCATTGCCATTTCACGCCGGGCGAGTTTTGGGGAAATCGACAAAAGATCGGTCGTGTTATGGGCCATTTCTGCTTCATTTTTAGCAAGACGTGCCCAATTTTTGAGTGCAGTTTCACCTTCGAGGATATCGGTTTGTTTGATTACTGGCATGATTCTGATTGTACAAGGTGCTTTGGGTATTGATATGCCCGCTTTTTGCAGATATGACCATTTATGCGTACCGTTGAGGGCATATATGAGACAAAATGGTCCCATCTGCAAAAAACATACCATAAACACGGGTGAATGCGTCGGAAAAGTTGCTCTACACAAAACGTAACGATGCAAAGCAATATAAAACAAAACAAAGCAAGACAATCCCGCCCGTAACGAATTATCCACATTCGTAAACATTCTGGTCTGGACTCGCTCCAGTGTCTCCTTCTCATACACAGTAGGGGTATGCATGAAATAAACAGATCAGGCGCTCAGCTCACAGAGACAATCCAACAGCCCTCGTGCCGAAACGAGCGAAGGCGTCTGTTGCGAAGAGTGAAACAAGGCAAAATCGTTCAGCCTATTCCCGGCGGATTTGTAGAATCCCACAAATGGGATGAGCTCTCAAACTCTGAACAAATTCGAGCTCGCATAGTTGCAATGGCTAAAAAACATAGGAATTGGGTGGTCTCTGCTGTTTCTGCTGCCGCGCTTCACGGCGCCGTCATTCATCCAAAATTTCATCGAAACGTGCATTTTGCAGTCGATCAGCATACAGCAACGGGTAGGCGAAAAACTTTACCGGTTCGTTTTCATTACATAAAAGATTGTCGTTCGGCTCCAAAATATAAAAAAATATGTACGAAGGAGTTTGATCGTAAAAAATTGCGCAATAACGGCTATCTTGCTCTGGATGACAGGATGGGCGTCATGCATGGCATGTTTGTGACGTCGCCTTTGCAAACCATTTTTGATTGTATGCGTATGTTGCCGTTTGATCAGGCATTGATTGTCTGTGATGCACTATCGCGAATCTATAAAATATCGTATATTCAAATCAGAAACTTTGTCATAAAACGACAACGGTGTTGGAAAGCACGAGTTGCCCAGTTTAAAGCAAAGTTTATCGATTCATCTTCTGAAAATGGAGGAGAATCACTGTGCAGAGCGATTATGATTCGTGGAGGATTTGAACTTCCAAAACTACAGTCGGTGATAAATAATCCTCTATTTCGTATGAAACGCACAAAAGCAGCAACTTTGCAGTCAACTCGAGTAATTAGGCCCGACTTTGTATGGAAACTCAAAAATATAGGAAAATCGAAAAAGAATTTCAAATATATTGCTGCAGAATTAGACGGGCGTGACAAATATGTGAACCCTCAAATGCTTGCGCAACAAGGAAACCGAGACCTCATGGAGGTAGCATTGCGGGAGAAAGATCGGGAAACGGCGCTGAATCTGTGTGGATATAAAGTAATACGATTTCAATTTGCGGAGGCTGTGAGGAATGGAGGAAACGCGATGCTTTCGAAGTTAAAACTTGCGGGTGTTCCAATGGTGTCAAAGTTCGAGCAGAGTCGGAGAAAACGCTTGCTTGCTATGCGTTTAGGCGATGTGACCTTGCATTCGCTGGAATAGCTGAATTCGTGATTGTAGCGGTAGAGTGATCTCGCACGATTTTCGTGACTAATAGGTGTTGTTCGGATAAGATTTAATGTTTTGTTTTGCATAGAGCGAGAGGATTGCTCGATTTTTTGCATTTCGTACCAGATTTTGCCTGAATGGGTAGTAAGAACTGCTGAAAGCGGGATGATTTGCAAAAAATGTGGCGTTTTAGGCCTATATCAACATAATTAATTCCTAGTTGGGAAGATAGGATCAGGAGTTGAGCTTTTTTGTTGCCCCCTGAAGTCTTATAGATGCGATCTGCTGCGGTTTTTTGCAGATGAGACCATATATTTGTGCGGTTTTATAGGTAAATGCGCCACGCGATGGGATGAAATGCAAAAAATCCTAGAAAAACACACGATGGAACAAAAATATCCACGAAGAGAAGCACCTGCTCGGATTTACGATGCTGTAGCCTAGTCCAAAATGCAAAAAACACAAATCCCCATCAGAAACACAAAATGGGAGACGCTCGCACGTCTCCCATTCCGCGGCCTTTCGGCGATGAAACAAAATGTCTGTCAAGACATGGGTAATGGTTCAGTCACCAAATAAATTTGAAACTTCTTCACTTACCTTAAATATATTATGCACTAAAATGTAGCATTATACAAATCCGGGTGTTTCGCGTGGCTCCTCTGCATTACCGAGTAGTAATCACTGGAGTATTACTTCCTACTTTTTGCTTGTATCCTCTTCATCTGCAACGTCTTCAGATTCTACAGCAAGTTCCTTAGCTGCGCTGTTGCCTAAATCTACAGGAGAAGACGAGTTCTCCCATGGTTCCTCCCATGGATCATACTCTGGATTCTGCTTCCTGTATATGTACAAGCCCACGACGCCTGCGAGCATAGCGCCAAAAAGTAGCGCGAAGAACTTCCAGCCATTACCTGATCGATTGTTCTCCATGTAGTGCTCCTTTCGTCAAGTGCCTCACCCTCATGGTGAGTTTCTGTTTTCATTTTACCGCGAAATTGTGAATGTGGTGTGGTTATGCTCAATTTGATTTCGTCGCTTTTGAATCGTGCTGCATATAAGATTATCCGTATGACTAATCCATTTACTCGCGGCGATTCCGGCCCTGCAGGACCATGGGATCCTCGAAATCCGAATCGCACACAAACAGATTTGAAAGAAAATTGGCAACGTTTTAGTAGGCGTTGGCGCAATAATTGGCGCATGAATGGCGAGAACATCACGCAAGTTCTTGTCGTGATTAATGTGGTGATTTTTATCGTCCAGCAAATTTTGCAATTGATCCCAGGAGCCACTTTGGTCTTTAATGCAAAATTTGCATTAATTCCCGCGCTGGCGTACAGCAATCCGTGGATGCTCATTACTTCCGGTTTTTTGCATACCGGGATAATCCACCTACTGATGAATATGCTGACGTTGTATTTCGTGGGTAAGCAGATGGAAAAGCTCCTTGGACATTGGGCTTTCTTGGGCATGTACCTTGTCAGCATGCTCGGCGGAAGTGTACTTTTTGCACTTTGGCCCGGGAACCTGGCATCTGCAGCTATGGGTGCTTCTGGCGCGATTTACGGGTTGTTCGCGGCGATGATGACCGTTTACAACCGAATTGGCGTACAAACGAGGGGGATGATGTTCTTCTTGTTTGTCATGTTGTTCTTGCCGATTTTTATGGGAAACGTTGCATGGCAGGCGCATCTTGGTGGGTTTATTGCTGGCGGGGTGCTGTCGTTGCTCATGATGCACGGCTTCGTGGGGCTCAGATCGGCCAGCATCAATAAGCGCATGGCCGTATATGGCTCCGGAATGGCTGTGTTGCTTGTGCTCGCGTGGTTGGTGCCGCTGATGGTTGGCTAATATTTGCTGATAATTTGGCGAGGGAAGGATTTTCCCGTCAGAATATGTGGTTAGTTTTCGATTTAGAGGCGGATTTTTGCAACTCAACCCATTTCGAGGATCAATCAGACGAGTTTCCGCTCAGAAATGGGTCGAAGTGCAAAAAAGGACCATGTTTGAGAAAATCTCGGTAACATGGTCCTTTGTGCAAAAAATGCAACATATTCAAGCCAGTACTGAAGCGGTGTACGCGAAATAACTCAAGCACCCGCAAATAGCTTACGAAGCAGCATAAGAGCTTCCAAAAAAAGCAATCCCCGCGAGTTGGCCAAGTAAGCAAGCAGGACAGCAGGACGCAGCAACCTCCACGCTATAGAGTCAAGCCCCGAAGAGCTTGATACATGAGCCTCGCCCCGCTATCGCAGCCGCACGTTTAATGGCTATACCTTACAGGTCTCGACTTTAATGCCACGACATCATGAGCACGAAGCCCACCATCATGATTGCGAAACCAATTGCGAGGTTCCAGTAGCCGAGTCCAGGGATTGGGTAGCCAGACTTGAGATAGAACACGATAACCCATACAAGTCCGAGCACGAGGAAGAAGCTGAACAGCGGCACATACCAAGATGGATTGGACTTGGTGCCTTCTACTGTTTTTTCTACGCGGCGCGTTTCATCCTCGGTGCGCTTTACTGCAGCCTGCACGCGAGGACTGAGGGACTCAGGGTGTTCCAGAGTCTTCTTCATCGCTTCGGCAGCGCGAATACCCGCCAAGTCTGCAGCAGAGAGTTCTTCCTCATCCGATTCCTCTGCCTCTGCAACTTCGGCCTCTTCTTCAGATGTTTCTGCTGCATCCTGATTAGAGGCATCCTGAGCAGATTCAGACGTTACATCATCCTGCACATCTAATGTGCTTGGATTCGTTGTTGCAACTGCCTCGGCAGCATTGTCCAGCAGTTCTTCCGAAGTCTCTGGTGTTTCTTCGTTTTGAGCCATGAAAGCTTCTCCTTTTGGTTTACGCTAATAGATATAGTAATAAAAGCATGGGAATTCGGTTAGTACATGATAAGGCGGTATTTCATGACTGATGAAACTGCTGCGCATTCCCATAATTCGGGGCCGCGCAAAAAGAAATTCGCTCGCCATTCGCGTAAGAAAAGATTGATAAGTTCAATTGGCACTTTGATTTCATTTGCGCTGGTTGGGTGGAGCGCAGTGACGAATGTGCATAATTCTGATAATGCGTATCATTCCAATACCATTGAGGTCATTGCAAGCCGTCAAAAGCGCATTGATAGTTTGCAAGCGGATATCGATGAGAAGGCGAAGCAGATTGAAACTTTGCAAAGTATTGTTGCAGATTCTTCAGATTCGGATGATTCGGTCTCGTCAAATTCTGCGGATGCAACGTCGGCATCGACTGTGTTGCCTGCGATTCAAGGGGCGGGCGTTACAGTTACGCTGAACGATTCGCAAAAATGGGAGCAGGTTTCCAAAGATAAAAACGCGAATCCGAACGATTATGTAGTGCATCAACAAGATATCGAAGCGGTAGTGAACGCGATGTGGGCCGGTGGCGCCGACGCGATAACTATCCAAGACCAACGATTGCAGCCGACATCGGCAATTAAATGTATCGGAAACGTATTGCTTCTCAATGGCAAGCAATATGCGCCACCCTACAAAATTTCGGCTATCGGCGATATAACGGAGCTTACCGCTACAATTAATAGCTCTGAGACAGTGCAAATATACAAGCAGTATGTGGAGGCGGATGGCTTGGGGTGGACTCTTGAAACGAGTCAAAATTTGGTCTTTCAGGAAGTGACAACCACGGTTCAGCCGTTGAAATATGCTACGGCTCAACGCTGAGACATCAGCTAGGCTATAAGACTACAAGCTCGCATATGTACAAATTTGTAGGAATTAAACAATGAATGAGAATATGAATAGTTACGAACCCGTCGAAGGCACGAGGCGTTCACGGAGAAAATCGCGCGGACCGGGGGTTTTCAATTCTATCCTTGGCATTGTGGGCGAAATCCTCATTATTTTTGCGGTAGTCAGTGCGCTGTATATCGTGTGGCAATTGTGGTGGACCGGGGTCGAGGCCGAAAAAACGCAGTTGAACGATGCCACCACATCCTCGTGGACGACATCGGAAAACCAGGATGGTAGTGTCAACGTGGCGCCGGATAATCCTGCAGATACCGCGCCTGTGGAATCCACAAATTGGGCGAATGGTGACACAATTGGCAAAATTTACGTGCCGCGGTTTGGGCAGAATTGGTCACGAACTGTGGTCGAAGGTACCGATGATGCGCAATTGGCGCGCCACGGTTTGGGGCATTATGCAAATTCTCAAAAGCCAGGCGAAGTGGGCAATTTTGCAATCGCAGGGCACCGTGCCGGATATGGTGAGCCATTGGGCGATGCCGATAAGTTGACAAATGGCGATTATATTGTCATTCGCACGGAAAATTATTGGTATGTCTATCAATATGACAGCACCGAAATCGTAACGCCAGACCAGGGCGATGTGGTGGCGCCTGTGCCGCACAACATCGGGCAGACGCCAACCGAGCGTTACATCACTTTGACGACGTGCGAGCCAAAATATGCGACGCCAACGCACCGATTGATTGTGTACGGCAAGCTGGTGAGCTGGTCGAATGTATCTGATGGTGTGCCGAATGTGTTGGTGCAAAAGAGCTCCGATGGTAAGGTCAGCTTTACGACGGATTCTGCACGCTCGTGGTCATCGCAAATTCCAGATTTGAGCCAGCTCATTGTGTGGCTGATTGTGGCATATGTGGTCATTGCCTTGGCGGCTGCAATTGCTTGGCGATTCCCAGCACTGCGCGCGTACAAGGAACGCCCACGTTCTGCTCGCGTGGTCAGCATTTTGGGGTGGATTATGCGTCACCAGCCGGGTGTGCTCGTAGTGCGCATTGTATTGTTCCTTTTGCTGGCTTTGATTGCTGCTGTGGCGCTCTTCCAGTGGGGATACCCTTGGGCGGCGGCGAATGTACCTTATTTGCAGATTTCGTCGAATTACGTGTCTGTGGGATAGCGGCGCTGGCCGGCGGAAGTGCTGGGGCTTAGGCCAAGACCGATGGGGGCTCTTTGGGGCTTTCTCGAGGGAGGTTGACGTGTGAGGTCGGCCAGGTCAGCCCGGGGCGTGCCAAAACCCAAGGGCATTGTTTTCGTGGGTTGGCGCAAAGTTTTGAGCTATGTAGGGATGTTTTGCAATGTTTTTTTGCAGAACGTCCCTTTTTCATATGCTTTTTGATGCGCTCGTGTGGTCTGGATGGACACATATGCAAAAAACTGTAGTGAGAGCCGTAAAAATCGATTACGACCTATGTTTTTTGCACAAGTGACCATTTTGACTGATATTTTCGGGATTGAGTACCCGAAAATGGGACGTTCTGCAAAAAACATGACGAAATCGCGCTCCCGCCCGATCATAAAGTTCAAAACAGAAGCGCAACCATCCGCGACTTTGTGATGTGAGTGTCCAATGTGAGTTCCTTGGTTCGATCTGCAAAAAACGTTAATTGCTTTTTGCTCGAATTCGCGAGGAACCGGCACGCGGTCACGTCTGCAAAAACTCTCCAAGGGCACAAACAAAAGAGCATGCATCTTCACGAGATGCATGCTCTTTTGTCTAACGGCTCTGAGATCGTCCAGCTAGCACGCTAGGAAGCCCTCATCCTCAGTGCGAGATGGCGAGGCCCAGACCAGCCTCCCAGCCCCGGACGCAGAGAGGATCACATCCCACTACCTTCTCGATCTATACGAACTCGACGAATTCGACCCGGACGAGTTGCTCGAGTTACTCGAATTCGACCCGGAATTCGATCCCGAAGACGACGACCCGGATGACCCAGAAGTGCTCAACGTAATGGTTGCATCCTTAGGCACACTCGTAGTTGAGGTGATTTCCGTGCCGTTAGCGTAGATATGCGTGACCACAGAGCTATCGGATGGGCTTTCTCCGGACTGTGCCGAAGCCGTGAAACCAAGCACGCTCAACGCCCACGTGGCGTTCTTATAGGTCTGACCCACGTAATCGCTTGGATCGATAGACACCGTCTCCTCAGGCTTTGCACCCTTCGAAATCACGATAGTCACGGTCGAGCCCTGCGCCACAGATGACCCCTCAGCCGGCTCCACACTCGACACCGAACCCTCTGGCACGCTGTCGCTGTAGTCGCCATCCTTCACCACCACAGAGAAGTGATGCTGCGTAAGAATCGCCGTTGCTGCATCTTGTGTTTGCCCGATTAAACCGGTTGGTACAGACACATTTCCAGAGGCAATATACAGCTTAATTGTAGAACCCTTGGTAGCCTTCGAGCCGGAAGCAGGATCCGTACGCGTGACCAAATCCTTCTCCACACTATCGGAATCTTCAGCAGAAATCGATCCGACCTTAAAACCAGCGCTCTCCAGCTCGGACTTAGCCTGGTCCTGAGTCTTCCCCGATACATCCGGCACAGACACGGACTGCGGCCCAGCGGAGAACCACACGGTTACTGTGCTACCTTTCTTTGCAGACTGGCCACCCTCAGGCGATTGCTTCGTAAAGGTACCCGCATCCGCTGTGGATTCTGAATCCACTTCCGCCTGGAACACAAATCCAGCCTGCTCCACGGCCTGCTTCGCCTGCGCTTGCGTCATGGACGTTGTAATGGTTGGCACAGTTGCCGTTGCAGCAGAGTTACTCGTAAACCACAACGCGCCACCCACGCCTGCAAGAATCACAAGCAGGGCCACTACAGACCACATGATGATGTTCCGACGCTTCTTCTGTTTTTGCGCCAGAGCCGCCTGACGCTGCTGCGCACGACTCTGCTGAGACGGTGCGTTCGAGGTGGCATTAGCAAGGCTGGCCACACCCGCATCATCAAAGTCTAGGTCATCGAAATTCTGCGTTCCCTGCAAAGGCAAAGTTTGCGTTGGAGGCAAAGTCTGTGTAGCTCCGGGATCGGTGGCAGCATTCGCCACACCCGCTCCAGCCAAGCCTGCCCCAGCCGCCGCGCCCGCCGCCATAGGCAGAATCTTCTCAATGCCCTCAATCACAGGCGTGCCACCAGCAGCAATGGTTGCAATATCCTTACGGAATTGAGCCGCAGTACCGTAACGCTGCGTACGATCTTTCGCCATCGCCTTGGCACACACTGCATCCCATATAGGATTCAAAGCAGGGATAACCTCGGTTGGTTTCGCCGCGCGCTCGCTGACGTGCTGGTATGCAATGGCCACCGCCGAATCGCCTGTAAATGGCGGACGTCCCGTCAGCATTTCGTACAGCACGCACCCGGCAGAGTACAAGTCCGAACGCGTATCCACGACCTCGCCTCGCGCCTGCTCTGGACTCAAGTATTGTGCAGTTCCCACCACACCCTGGCTTTGCGTCAGGGTGGCAGCCGAATCATCCAACATGCGCGCGATGCCGAAGTCCATGACCTTCACGGCACCCTGCTCGCTGATCATGATGTTCCCCGGCTTGATATCGCGGTGGATAATGCCCATACGGTGCGAATATTCCAGAGCATTGAGCATGCCGAGCATAATCTGGCTTGCATCGCGCTGGTTCAAAGGGCCGTTCACCTTCAAAATATCGCGCAAGGTCTGACCCTTGACATACTCCATCACGATATACGGGATGCGCACCGAGCGCCCGGTGTCTGGGTCGGTGATCTCCTCTTCATCGGTGTCGAAAATGGATACGATATTCGGATTGTTCAGCAAGGCAATGGAATGAGCTTCCAAACGGAAACGCTTAAGGAAGGTCTGATCATTTGCCAAGTCTGAACGCATGATCTTGATTGCAACGGTTCGACCCAATCGAGTGTCAATTCCTTTGCGCACTTCTGCCATACCGCCGTGCCCTATCAGCTCGCCGACAGTATACCGTCCGTGGGAGAGAGTCGATGGTGTAAAAATACTCATCGTTCGCCTTCCTTTGCGTCTGCTGTGTAAATAAATCGTGGATAAAATTCAGTACTACGTACTATTCGTGGGGAAGCATCGCCGTTTCGTCGGGATGCCCGTGAGGAATGCCGTCCGCGCGATCCGTCGTCCGAGCCAACGCCGTACTCTTCCGTGGCTTCGCGTGCCTCTGCATCGAGCAATCGACGTTCAATTTTTGCCAGTACTCGAGAAATAACAAGCGCGTTTTCTGGCCTATCTGCTGGGTTTTTTGCCAGCATACTCATAACAAATTCACGTAATTGCCAATCAATTGCATCGGGCAGAGGTGGCACTGCCTCATTGACGTGGGCAGCAGCGATATCCACCGGAGTCTTGCCGGTAAATGGTCTGTGCCCGCATAAACCTTCGTAGGCCACCACGCCCAGCGAGTAAATATCCGATTGCGGAGTGGCCTGCTCACCCTGAGCTTGCTCAGGTGAGATGTATTGTGCAGTTCCTACAACCATACCATCTTGGGTAATTTGCCCTTGGTCCGTGGAGTAGGAAACGCCAAAATCTGTAATTTTCACTTCTCCCGTATCTGAAACCATAATATTCGCAGGTTTCACATCACGGTGAATAATTCCATGAGAGTGCGCCACAAATAGGCCACGCGCCGTTTGAATCAGGATAGGGAGCAGCTCGGTGGCGGGCATAGCCCCACACTTTTTGTATATTTCCGAAAGGCTTGGGCTCGGCACGTACTCCATAATGAGGTAGCCGATGCCATTGTCTTCGTAGTATTCAAACAGTGCAGCAATATTTGGGTGTGCAAGATTGGCCGAATTGCGGGCTTCGGCGCGAAGACGGCGCAGCTTGGAGTCGTCTACGGTTAGATCGGCGCGCATGGCTTTGATGGCTACGGTGCGATGAATTTCCATATCCTCGCCGCGCCATACTTCACCCATGCCGCCCTGCGCCAAGCGCTTGTCCAAGCGGTATCGGCGGTGAATTAACTGTCCTTCTACTAGTCTCATTGGAGATACTCCTGGATGAGGGAACGCATGATAGGTCCTGCTTCTTGGATGCCGTAGCCCTGGATGCCGTGCAATACCACGCTAATTGCGATTTTTGGCGTACCATCGGCTGGCGCAAATCCCATCATCCAACCATTATTTGTGCCATTGCCTAGCTCGGCGGTACCTGTTTTGGCGGCAATTTTTATATCATTCATTTTCAACGTTGGGGTGTCATTCTCCACAACGGACTGCATCATGGTGTTGAGTTCGGAGGCTGTATTTGAACTGAATGCCTCGGATAGCACGGTGGTGTTGCGTTCGGAAATGACGGATAAATCGCTGGCGCGCACGGAGTCGACTAAGGTTGGCTTCACCATGACACCGCCATTGGCCACGGTTGACGCAATCATGGCGTTCAGCAATGGGGTGGTGGTGACATCCGACTGTCCAATAGAGCTTAACGCCAACTTGTCCGCGCTCATAGAGCTGGGGAAGTGCGAGGCCACGGCCGTCATTGGCACGCCCATATTATCTGAGCCATCGATGGTAATGGTGCTGCCATATCCCAGCTTTTTCGCCATAGCGTAGACCTTGTCTTCGCCCAAAGCCACGCCTAATTGAGCAAACGCAGTATTGGACGAGTATGTCAAAGCATTGATTAAGGAAATTTCGCCATTCGTACCGTTTCCGGCGGAAATAGCGTTTGGCAGTTCCGTTTGAGTACCTGGCAAGGTATAGCTCGCGCCTGCAGGAATCATGGAATCCTTGGTGTATTCACCTGACTCCAAAGCTGCAGCAGCCACTACCACTTTGAAGGTGGATCCCGGGGAATACAGCTGGCTCGTTGCGCGGTTGATCAGCGGGCTGGAGTCGCTTTGTGCAAGCGAATTATACGTTTGAGCCACGGCTGCGGTATCGTGGCTGGCCAAAGAATTTGGATCGTAACTTGGCGTGGATGCCATGGCCAAAATGCGACCGGTGCTGGGCTCCATTGCCACAACCGCGCCATCATAGCCGTTTTTTTTCAGCATTTCGTAGGCGAGATTTTGCAATTTTGTATCGATGGAGGTGGTAATAATGGCGCCAGAATTTTTCGAACCGGTGATTAAACTACGCAGTTTGGAAATCCACAGGGAATTCGACTGGCCTGAAAGCTGCGCGTTGCGAGAAGCTTCCAGCCCGCGGTCTGCGCGTACAGTCACCGAGAAATAGCCTGTGACAGGTGCATAGACTTGGCCGGCGCTGTAAGAACGCTGGTAGGTGAAGAGATCATCCGATTCGGTGGAACTGGCCAACACCGTGCCATCGGCGGCGAGAATAGAACCACGAGGCAAAGAATACTCATGATACAGTGCGCGCGTATTGCGCGTATCGGAGTTTAACGTATCCGAATACACGACCATCAAAATGCTCGAGGAGATGCCCAAAACAACGAAAAGGGCGATAACAACGTAGAAAATATGGCGCAATGTGCGGTTCATCGTTCCCGTCCTTCCTTGTCCTGTGGGTCGTTGTGATTGTTATCTGTATCGTCTGTATCATCCGTGTCATCAGCAAAGAAATGCTGGAGACCCTCGAAATCATCTACTTCCTCTGCGTTCGCAGACTGAGCAGACTGGGCAGAGGCGTGAGGCAGCTCTACGTCATCAAAGGAGGCGACGAGCTTGAATTCTTTTGTAATATTCGATTCGTCCGCCGGCTGATGGTCTGCGCTATGCCGTCCCGGATGTGGAGGCGTAGAAAGATCTGCATCGCCTGCCAACGCATCGGCGGAAGTGCCTTCAGAAGCGTCCGCATCCTCGCTCGCGTCCTCAGCATCGTAATGACCCCATTCTTGGGTATTGCGCGCGCGATGGTGGGCTGCTGGTGGAGCAGAGGTATCGTCGGTAGTAGCATCCGAGGTGTTTTCGGTTACGTTTTCAGCCTCAGTCTCTGCCGCTTCAGTATCCGTATCATTCGCCTGCGTCACTGGGATAGCTTCCGAAGTGATAGCTCGGGACTCGCGCTGAGCCAGCTTTTCGCGCTGCTTTTCTTGCTCCTGCTTTTCCTGAATCACTTCCATGGCAGCCATAGCAAAAGTATCCGAGCTGACATCCGCATCGGGCTTATTCGCCTGGTTGGAAATAATAAGCAACAGGGTGGCGATAACCCAGTTTGCAATCAAACTCGAACCACCGGCAGCCATGTATGGCAAGGTCAAACCGGTGAGCGGAATAACCAACGTAATGCCACCGATAACGGTGAAAACTTGGAATGCCATGGTGAAGACCAGGCCGGATGCGAGCAGCTTGCCAAAACCGTCTTTCACCTTTATAGCCGTGACAATGCCCGTGCCGATAATGACAGCGTAAATGGCCAGAATTGCAAAAATTCCTGTCAGCCCCAGCTCCTCGCCCAAGGAGGAGAAAATAAAGTCCGAATTTGCAAGCGGCGTTAAGGCTGGATAACCCTGGCCCAAGCCAGTACCGAGCAAACCGCCAGCCGCGAGACCAAAAATACCGGTGACGAGCTGTTGCGATCCGCCCACTGCCTCATACACCTGCGGGTCAAAGGGGTGCAACCATGCTTCGACACGGTTGCCGACATGGCTAAAGAGATTCACAGCGGCAAATGCAGCAATGAGGAAGAAGACCAATCCGATAAGAATCCAACTTGTGCGACCGGTTGCCACGTACAGCATGCAGACAAACATAGCGAAAAACAGCAAACCTGTGCCCAAATCGCGTTGCAATACGAGCACGCCCATGCACGCCGCCCACACCACAATAATAGGACCCAAGTCACGCAAACGTGGCAGATGCAAACCGCCTATTTTCTTACCACCGACGGCAAGCTGATCGCGGTGATCGAAAAGATAGGAAGCGAAGAAAATTGCCATAAAAATCTTGGCAAATTCGGCCGGCTGCACACTATGCCCGAGGATGCTAATCCAAATGCGCGAACCATTAATCGTCACGCCCAAACCTGGAACCATCGGAGAAAACAGCAAAATCAGGCCGATAACCATAGAAATATAGCTGAATTTCCTAAAAATACGGTAATCATTGACCGCTATGAGTATGCCGGACATGAGTATTAAGGCGAGCACAAACCAGACAAGCTGATTCATGCCGGCTGCGGAATCGCGTCCTAAGGCAGCATTTTCGAAGTCGATGCGGATGATTTCCATACTGCCCACAAGAGTGAGCAAAAGCACGCCAAAGAAGAAATTTTGGTTTGCATATTTTTTCGTAAAACGCAAAATCAACCACACGATGATGCTCAGTGCAGTAATAGCAATCAGAAGGGTGGTGTACCTCTGTGGGAGGCCGCCGGCCACCTTCTCAAACATCTGCAAAAAGCCGATAACTGCGGCGAGTGCGACTAAAGCGAGAAGCGTGATTTGATGGAGAAGCTCTTTTTTCACTGGCTACTCCCTGTTTGGCTGGTGGACGAGCCACTCGATGAACTGTCAGATGAGCTACTAGATGAGTTTTCTGACGAGTTACTCGACTGGCTTCCCGACTGCTCCGATTGCACAGACTGGCTCGAGTTGCCGGACTGGCTCTTCTGAACCTCATTTTCCAAAGTCTGAATCGTATCTCGCGCATCCGCATAACTCTGCGAATCGATGCCCTTAGAAATACGCTCTTGCCAACCCTGAGGTAGATCCGCCATAGAAATACTCGTATCCTCCAGCACGTGGCTGAGGGAGTATCCAAAGATATCCGTGTCTACGCCCTGATAAATCGCCACTACGCCATTATTTTCTTTGATGAAATAGTGGTTCTGGCTCCAGTTATATGTCAGGGTCGTGCCAATGCCAAGGGCTGCAAGTAGTAGCAGAATAGGAATAGCCCACAAAATACGACGACGAGTCTTCTTGCGCTTCCAATCACGCTCATCCTCAATTTTGCGGATATGCAAGGCCTGCATAACATCCGGGTCATGAGGATCGTCCACGATGGAGCCATCTTTCTTCTGGATAATAGGAATTTCACCCGTAGCAGCCACCACGGCGGCATCCTCAGGAGACACATATCCACCGCTATTTGGGCGCACAATGCGCTGCACTTCGTAGCGGGAGTCCAGATCTGTATCCGTTGACTGATCCGTAATATCCGAGACAGAGCCTGCGCGTACCGTAACCTGAGCTTCGCGTTGCGCACGTGCATCCACCACGCTGTACATGTCATATCCGCCGGAGTAGTCGACATCGTACGAATAATCGTCGTCTAAGCCGTAACCGTAGCCATCGTCCGTACCGTCGCTGTACTGCGCATCCGAATCCTCGTCTTCTAAGAAATCGGAATAATCGGCGTTATCATCCGCATCGTAAGAATCAGCTGAGTTATCCGCGGCGTCTGCACGCTGGCTCGAGGCCGTCAGTTGTGCAGCCTTCAGTACCGGTGAATTATTTAATTCCTCTGATACAAATTTTGGGGCCACGGCTACCAGCAAATTCAAGGTATCAGCAATGGTCTGAGGCTGCTTGCTCGCCGCTCCCGCAACGAGGCACATCTTCGCGGAGGCATGGGACATGGAAACCGGGATATTCGGGTCGTCCGCATCGTACGCATCGGCGATAACCGCGGAGACATTATCCGTGCTACCACCCTTTTCCGCTAGCATAATCAGGGTTTGCGCGCATTCTTGCATATGAGGATGTGTGAGCAAAGTATCGCGAATGGAATCCTCGCTAACCACGCCGCTTAAACCATCGGAGCACAGCAACCAGCGGTCGCCAGCCTGAGCCTTGTGAATGGACACATCTGGACGCGGATCGATGTCAAAATCGCCGAGCACACGCATGACGACATTGCGCTGAGGATGCGATTTCGCCTCTTCTTCGGTGATGCGGCCGGTGTCGATGAGATGCTGCACGTACGAATGATCCTTAGTGACGCGAATTATTTCGCCTTCGCGCAAAAGATACGCACGGGAGTCGCCAATGTGCGAAATCACCCAATGCCCCGCGACCAAAGCCACGCTGGTTACCGTGGTGCCCATGCCGGCCAAAGATTTTTCTCGGTGAGCCTTGCCCACGATGGCATCATGGGCTGCGATAACAGACGTGGAGAGCATAGTGGCCACATCCGTAATAGCCTTGTTTTTATTGGCTACCAAGGGAATATTTTCGATGTGTGCAAGGGAGCGGATAGCAATAGTGGAAGCTGTATCTCCTCCAGCATGGCCACCCATTCCATCGCATACAGCAATAAGGCGAACGCCTGCAAAAGTCGAATCTTGATTGTCCTTACGCACCAAGCCGATATCAGAGACTGTGGTGGAAATCATGCTTAAAGCCATGCGTCTACCTCAATTCAAAAGTAGTTGCGCCTATACGCACAGGTACTCCAGGAGACAGGAGACATGCGCTATGAATTGGCTGACCGGCAACCTTCGTGCCATTCGTTGAATCGAGATCTTCTACAGCCCACTGACCGGACTGGGCGTCAAAATACACGCGAGCGTGGTGGGAGGATACAAATTCATCATCCAGCACCAAGGTATTATTTGCCGCGCGCCCTAAGGTGATAGGTGCGTTGCTCAGCGAGGTGGTGGTGCCGGAAAGTGGGCCATCGATAATAGTGAGCACGGCCGGCCCGGCAGACGCATTGCCCTGTGCAAGCCCCGTATGTCCCGACGCCGAGCTGTGCATACGCACGGGCGCTGCCTCATGGGCATTGATAGGATTTGGCTGATTATTCGCAGAAATTTGCTCATCAACGGGCACAATAACAGGTCCAGACTCGCCAACCACAACCATCTGTGCTTCGTGATCGCGTTTGGATCTTCGCGATGATCTCCGCGGGGCAAGTGTAGCGACATCACGATTTATCGCGCGCACGGTAAGCCATAC
This sequence comes from Alloscardovia criceti DSM 17774, assembly GCF_000376885.1. Lineage (GTDB taxonomy): Bacteria > Actinomycetota > Actinomycetes > Actinomycetales > Bifidobacteriaceae > Alloscardovia > Alloscardovia criceti. The sequence goes on along the minus strand of NZ_AQXR01000009.1, from coordinate 76,547 downwards.
GAAAATCCACAAGCACAGGAGAAAGCCATACTTGAGGATGGCAAATGTTAAATCAGTCATAATACTAGCGATTTTACTCCGAAACCGCGCTAGCCCAGAAAAAGATGCGTGTACGGCCGATAGTAATGGTATTTCCATCCAATAATGTGGCTGCCGGAGTCTGGTGCCCTTCGACGTAGGTGCCGTTTGTAGAGCCCATATCTCGCGCAATCACGCCATTTTCGGTGATGTCGATTTCGAGGTGGTTGCGGGAAATGCCTGAATCATCGATGCGGATATCACTATTTGAGCCACGTCCGATGATGGTTTTGCTGGCCGTGAGCAGGTACTTGCGACCGTTAATTTCCAGTACTGGGCAGTCTTTTGTATCCTTCGGTGCAGGCTGGGATGCGTTCTTGCGCTGTACAGTTTCCGAACTGAGAGTGAAATCACCCTTAGCGAGGTCTAATTCTTCCTCGAAAATAACCACAACAGGGCCCACAAAAGCATAGTGCTGGCTTTCAGCATACTTCGTCAGATTGTCCGCAAGCTCGTTGGCAAGGGTGGAGCTGCCCCATTTTTCGATGTTGTCAAAATCTGGAGTGGATAACTTGATCCGATACTCGTTAGGGGCCACCGTGCGGTCTCGGCCCACGCTCATGCTCTGAGAATCAATTTCACGCTCTAATGCACTCGACAAATCCACAGGCTGTAAGTCTTTGGAACCGAAACGCGAAAAAGCGCCTTCAACTGCGCCTTCGACAGTTTTTTCCAATCGGTCAAGGAATCCCATGTTTTCCCTTTCATAGAGCTATGCACATAACTTCTATTATTTGTAGTGCAATTTATAGAATTATGCTTGATTTTGCACGCATTTCTACACGCCATACACAACTATAAAAGATTATTCTGTAGATATTGAGAAGAATTGAAACATCACAGCGTCGATGTTTACCGGGTGTTCACTTGAGCATTTGTGTGCAATAACGCTCAAACCCACACATGCTGAACGGTTTTTGCACATCAGATGAGGCATCGCGTGTGCGGTTTTCGAGGTTTTTCTCGTACAGACTGCGCTTTTCTTTGTTTTCTGGGGGTGGAATCGCCCCACACGCCGCCCAGTCATTGCATTTCCGACTAAGATAACAAGCATAGAAGAGGAATTGCACATTGGCTACAAAGAATGTACGTATGTGTGCGATGAACGAAGAGACATAAACGAAGTGAGGAAGCGATGCAATTAGATGAGCGAGTGACTCAGTACGGTGTCACCTTCCTTGACGATACAACGGATGAATCATATTTTGTAGGTATGCGCGGTGTGCATGCCTTGCTGGATACTTTGCGCGAAGACGGGTGGTTGGCTCCCACAGGCCCAGAAGACGTGACAGGCACGGATTTTGAAGGGCTGAAGCCCGCCCCTGCGCCGGTAGACCGAGAAGTCCTAGGTGAGGGAAGCAGGCACTTAGAGGAAAACCACTCGGGCATGTTGCATTTTGTGCACATTCCTGCGAAGCATCCCCGCGAAGGCACACCAACGATGGTATTTTTCACAGGCTTTGCCGAAGTGGCCGAAAGCATGATGGAAATCGCATACTACCTCTGGCAAGCGGGATACGACGTGTATTTATTTGACCATCGGGGACACGGATTGTCGCCGCGCGATGTGCAAGATCCGCACCTTGTATGGATTGATGATTACCGCCGCTATGTAGCCGATGCAGAGAAACTCATTCGCGAGGTAGTTCGCCCGCATGCTCAAGCAACCTTTGGAAACTCAGCACCCGTGTATGTGTATGGGCACTCCATGGGTGGCGGCATTTCCATAGCCCTCGCCGAGTATGCGCCCCAATTAGTAGATAAATACGTGCTCAGCAGTCCTATGGTGTTGCCGCTGAGTCCGATGCCGTTATGGCTTACCCGCACATTTGCGGGTCTCGCGAGCATTTTTGGCAGTAAAAAGTGCATTTTTTTGCACAAGCAACTACGCCATTTCAGCACGCAATTCGATGAGGAATTCTGCCGTGGTCTACATCATGGGCGTGCCCTATGGCTCCACACCCAACGCTGTGCCAGCATATACAACCAACTATCCGCGGCCACGTACGGCTGGGTGAAAGAAAGCCTGAAACTCAATAAGTACATTCGCACTCGCGAAAATGAGTCGAAAATTCATGTGCCTATGCTGCTCTTCCAAGCGGAAAATGATGCTTGGGTCGATAACGATGAGCAGGATGCCTTTATGGCTGAGGTCAACGATGCTGCACGTCTACAAGCCAGACCACAACCTGTGAGGAAAGTGTTTATGCGAGGCGCGCGCCACGAATTGGAAATCGAGAAATCTCAGATTCTCCATGATATGGTAGCCGCTATGCTACAGTTCCTAGCACAGGAAAACTAGCCCAGCTGCTGTGTGGGGCCGGCACAGAGCTGACCACCCACAACTTCGATGTAGACAATGGTAAAACGCAAGCAATACAGCGCTCAAACGAAACTTAGCGCCGCACAAGATCATGTAGACCACTCCATGCCTTTGAACAAGGTCATGGAGAAGTATGATATTGCCTCAAGAGACACGCTTTTGCTGTGGTGCAGACAGTACCGACGCGAAGGTGCTGAGAGTTTTGCTCCCGAATCTCTTGTCGAGCGCGAGGTGGCACAACTCATCGAGCAGTCAGATATTCTTGCAAAATCTACGAATTCCAAGGAAATTAATCGCGAAAAGGCGCGCATTGCTCGGCTGTGTGTAAAAAAACGCTACGCTCTGAGCGATGTGTTGCCGCTGCTGGGCTTGAAATACTCTACATACCACTACATTTCCAAGCATCCTATAGCCACCGTGCATGCGCGAATCCGTGAAAAGGTGATGTGTCTGATGGACGGCGCCGCCGCCGGCAAAGGGCATCGCAAGGTAGCGGAGCTTCTGCGCAGTGAATTCGGCATGCGCGTAGCGGATAAAACCGTGCTTTCCGTTATGCGTGAGCTGAAAAACAGTAGCGAGGCTTCGAGTGAGGATGAAAACAAGCTTTAAGAAATGCATACAAAAGCTTTGATGAGATAGAATAAAGAATTGTACAAGCTTACAAAAAAGAATTCGATATATGCAACCCACACTTTCGCTTTAACTAGGACAAGGTGTATTGTTATATTGAAATTCGGGGCGCAGTTTTGGGTGTATACCGTGCACACCAGACTGAGCATTCATAAGACACAACTGTGAGCGGAGAAGATAATGTGGGGTATTTACTGGCGTGACCTCAAACGCATACTGACAAACCCCGTGGCCATTATCGTCACGGTGGGCATCGCTATTCTTCCGTCGCTCTATGCGTGGCTGAATATCATTTCTAACTGGGATCCTTATGCTAATACGCAAAATATTTCTATCGCTGTAGCAAATCTCGACTCTGGCGCACATTCAGACATAACGGGTGATATCAATGTGGGCGACCAGCTCGTGGCTGAATTAAAAACGAATAATCAGCTCGGCTGGAACTTTGTCAAAACTCAAGATGAGGCACTCGAAGGCGTATACGCGGGCACATACTACGCAGTCATCGTGGTGAATAAGGACTTTTCTCAAGAACTCGTGGACATGCTCCTCAATGGTGGAGATCGACCAGAACTTCAATACTACGTCAACGAAAAACTCAATCCTATTGCTCCGAAAATTACAGATGCCGGCGCCACAACTCTCGACAGAACGCTTAATTCCGTCTTTGTGGGCACGGTGACAAAAGCCGTATCCGAAAAACTCAAAGTAACCACGGATGAGGCGCAAACCATCGTCCAAGGCGCCCACCACGAAGCCATTGAGCATATCGATGACAGCATCCAAAAAATCGAAACCATGCGAAACAAGGCCTCCAGCGCGCGCGACTCACTGAACAGCACTGCGGACGATATTTCGGACATGAAACAGGCCGTTTCTGATGCGCAAGCTGCCGTAGACTCCGCGCAAAAAGCCGCAGACCAAGCCTCCAGCACAGCCCAAACCGTCTCCACTGCGGCACAGGATTTCACTTCACAAACCTCACAAAATCTCGGTCTTGCCGGCGCAAATCTCTCCGTTTTAGGCATCCAAGCAGGCCAAGCCGGTACCACAATCAGCTCCTCGATTTCCACCGTGAACTCCGATATCACGGATGTCAGCGCTCGCTTGAGCGCTGTCATAGCCGGCAATAATGCTGCCATCAGCCAAATCGAAACCCTGCTCAACGACTCCACGCTGGACCACAATTCTCAGGCGTACCAGCAGCTCAGCACCCTTCTGAACAACTTAGAAACGGTAAATAAAAACCACAGCGATGCGCTGAATGCGTATACCACCTCCACGCAGCAATCACTGACCGCCGCCAACCAGTCTGTGACCGCACTCGCGACATCGCTAGGATCGGCGTCTCAAAGTGGCTCCAGTGCCCTGACCTCGGCGTCTTCCGCGCTGGGTGGCTCCACAGGGCAGTCGCTGATTTCTAGCATCGATAGCGTATCCTCGCTGGCGCGTGTCACCAGCATTTCGCTCGGGCAGCTCAGCTCTTCCATGGAGCAGTCTCAAACTGTGCTCAATCAACTACAAGATGTGCTCCATCAAACTGCAGATACCGTGGATCAGACGTCAAAATCTCTGGATAATGTCATCGGCCAGCTGAGTCTCGTGCGCACGGATATGGCGGCCTTGGACTCGAGTAAGCTCGCTCAAGCCATCCGCGGCACAAATATCAACGCAGATGCGGTGGGCAGTTTCATGCAGTCTCCCGTGCAGCTCGTGGAAAAGGCTGTGTATCCGGTCGAAAATTATGGCTCTGCTATCGCGCCATTCTTTACGAGCATCGCCCTGTGGGTGGGCGGCTTTGCGTTGGTTGCGGTGATGAAAATTGAAATCGACCGCAAGAATTTGCAAGGTCTTCGCCGTTCAAAGCGCATTCGTGACCGCGAAGCCTATATGGGGCGCTGGCTACTCTTCATGACGGTGGGCGTAGCGCAAGGGGTCATTGCTACGGTGGGCGACATAATCATCGGCATTCAATTAAAAGATGCACTTGCCTTTGTATTCGCGGGCATTTTTGCATCCATCGTCTTTGTCAGCCTGATTTACGCTCTGGCGGCCACTTTCAAGCACATCGGTAAGGCGCTGGCGGTTGTGCTGGTGATTATTCAAATCTCGGGTTCATCTGGCACGTATCCGATTGAAATTATGCCAGAATTCTTCCAAAAATTCCGACCATGGTTGCCTTTTACGTACAGCATCGGTGCGATGCGTGAAACTATTGGCGGATACTACGACCATTACTACTGGAAAAATATGGGAATGCTGAGCTTATTCCTCGTATTTTCTTTGGTTCTTGGCCTCGTTGTGCGCCCGTATATGATGAATCTGAATGCCTTATTTGACAGGCGTTTGGCGGATACGGATTTGCTGGTGGGCGAGCGGGCTCAGGGCAATTCCGCACGCTTCAGGCTCAGTTCTATCGTTCAGACCATTGTGCGTCATGACGAATTCGGGCGTACAATTCGCCGTAAAGCACTGAAATTTGGCAAGTTGTATCCAAAACTCGTGGCGTGGGGGCTTATCGCCATTGGAGTGATTCCGGCCATGTTCCTCGTGCTGCTCTTTACGGTGGAAGCGAAAATCGTCTTCCTCATGCTGTGGGTGATTTCTATTGCATTGATAGATTTCTACCTCATTTCTTTGGAATACATTCGCGAAATTTATGAACGTGAGCTGGGCATGAGTACACTGTCGCCAGATGCTTTGCGCGCGCAGGTTTTGGAGAAAATTGCGCATCGCTGGGCGCACAACGAGGGCGATGCGGATGGTGCTTCAGATGAGGGATTGGATGGTGCTGGACGCCATGTTCAAGCATCATCGTCATCGACCACGCCTACACCAGAAAGCGTGCCAGCATCTCAATCCCACGTAAATGAAGGCAAGGAGGCATAACATGGCTGAAAATCAACCTCAGAAAAAGTCACGCAAGCCTCGCGCTCTTTGGCAAAATCCCTTTGTCAATATTGCAAAAATCTTTGTAGAAGATCAGCGTCATCTTTTCCGCAATGTCATCGGCGTTGTAGTGCTGATGGGACTCGTCATTGTGCCAGCGCTTTATGCCTGGTTTAACATTGCTGCCAGCTGGGATCCCTATGGAAGTACGAACCAGCTCAAAGTTGCCGTGGCCAATGAAGATGAGGGTTATCAGTCTGATCTCATAGCCGTTCCGCTCAATGTGGGCAATAATGTGGAGTCCTCCCTGCGTGCCAATGACAAGCTAGATTGGCAATTTGTCTCTAAAGACGAGGCGGTGGAAGGCGTGAACGCGGGCACCTACTATGCTGCCATCGTCATCCCTCAGGATTTCAGCGCCCATATGATGACCGTATTTTCCAACGACGCCCAGCAGGCCAGCATTGAGTACTATATCAACGAAAAATCCAATGCGATTGCGCCGCGCATTACGCAAAGCGCCGCGGATACCGTTGTCACCCAAATTTCGAGTACGTTTTCGGAATCGGTGGCCGCTGTAGCGTTGAATTTGGCGGATAATGTCCATACTTTTGCGACGAGTGATGAGGGCAAGCAGTATGTCAGCACGGCTGTGACGAGGCTGAATGCTGTGGCGGATGATGTGGATGCGGCTGGAAATCAGCTGTCCTCGTATGCTCAGCTCTTAACGGCTAGCGCAGGCTTGGTGGATTCTTCACAAAGTATTATTTCTCAGGGCACTCAGGGGGCTGGAGACGTAAAAGCAGAGCTGGATAATACCGTCAATAGTGTGAAAAACCTCGCGCAGTCGTCATCTGCCTCGGTGTCGGCCGTGAGCACAGCATTGGAGAGTGCGGCTTCCAGCTTGGACTCCGTCTCCTCTCAGCTAGATTCTTTGACGGCGCCGATTTCCACGTCTGTGGATGATATGACGCAGCATATGTCGACCTTGGGTGGTGCTATTAGCCAGTCTTCTGGTCGGTACGATGATTTGGCGGCATCGCTGACGCGCGTGAAAGATCAAGTCAATTCCTCTTCGGATCTTTCGGATGCCACAAAAGCGCGCCTATCGAGTGAGCTGGATGCTGTGATTGCGAGCCTGAATCAGGCATCCTCAGACATTTCGACTGTGGGCAACCGTATCTCAACTGCTTCCCAAAATATTTCAACCGCACAAAGCACTATTTCCAGTCAAAAAGAGGAACTGAAAAAGCAGATTGAAGCCGTCAAAGCTACGGTTCAGAATGCAAAAAATACGTACTCCTCCAGTGTGAAGCCGCAGCTCGATGATTTATCTAGCAAGCTCAACGATACGGCGGATAAATCGCAGCAAGCGTCTAGCTCTGTACACGCCGTGCTGAATGCCTTGGAAGCAAAAAGCGCTACGGCAAGCGCCACAGTTGATGATGTGGTGGCAGCTATGAATGATGCGCATACTACGCTGGGCGATTCTGCACAATCGTTGCGCAATCTGGCTACGAAGCTCTCCGATAGTGTCAATGCTGGCACTCAATCGCTGTCCGTGCTGACCGACAGCGACCGCTCAGCCGTGGAACTCGCAGCAGAGCTTTCGTCGCCGGTTAAACTCCAGCGTAATGCTGTGTTTGCCATTGAAAACTATGGCTCCGCAATGGCTGGCTTCTATACTATCCTCGCCATCTGGGTGGGAAGCGTCTTCCTTGTAGCCATGATGAAAACGAGCGTATCTGACAAGCTGAAGGCCAAGGTTTTGGGACTTTCTAGCGTCGAGCAGCTCTACGAGAATCTGCCAGACAAGGCGAAGCCACACGTGGCGGGGAATACAACGGCCTTCGGGCTTGGATTGGGCTCGGAGTACTGGGGACGATACTTGACCTTCCTGCTGATTTCGCTTTTCCAGTCGACGCTCATCATCATGGGCAACCTGTGGTTCCTTAAGATCCAATGCGAGAATCCATGGCAGCTGTTCCTTGCGGCGTGGATGGCAAGCCTGGTCTTCTCCACCTTGATGTATGCGTTGACTTTGGCCTTCGGTGCCGTGGGCAAGGCGATAGCTGTGGTCTTGATGGTGATGCAGGTTGCGGGTGCAGGCGGTACCTTCCCTGTGGAACTCATGCCGAAATTCTTCCAAACCGTGTATCCGCTGCTGCCGTTTAGGTATGGGCTTCAGGCGATGCATGCGGCTATTGCGGGTTCGTATCAGAATGAATACTGGGTGGCTTTGGGCAAGTTTGCGCTGTTCCTTGTGCCTGCGCTTATCGTGGGCTTGATTATCGCGCGGCCGCTTGTGCGTACGAATTGGGTAATGGAGCAGCTGGACAAGACCGGTGTGTATGGGGAGTGATGTGTAAACGCCTGGGCTTTGTGACTTGTGACAGGCTTTCACTTCACGTTTCTGGAGAATGTGGGGCCATGCGTGGCTGTGTCCCACATTTTTTGCACATGTGACCACAGCTGGTCCCTAGACCTATATTTAGATGCACTCAAATGGTCTCAGGTGCAAAAGTATGGAAGAAGTTGTGTCACTAGTGCAGTTTGTGATTTTCAGGTTGGTTAGTTTTGTGTTTCGCTACAGTTTTTTGCACAACGGACCACATTAGTCATGAAACGGACCAGGATGGCGCAGCGAAATGGTCCTTTCTGCAAAAAAGTGGAAATATATGGATCAACTGGGACTTTGAGGCCAATCTTTTGCATAAGTGATCATGTCTGACCATTTTGATAACCAGTCCAAGTCCCAGAATGGTCACTTATGCAAAAAACGTCGGTCGGTTAAAGATTCAAAGTGAAAAGACCGAGCAAGTTTCGAGGTTCGGTGTACTTCTTTGTACAACGGACCACTTTCATTAGGGGAAAAGCCCAGACAGCATAGCTCAATGGTCCGGTCTGCAAAAAATGTAGGTCAGAGAAGAGTCCAAAGAAAATGAAATGGATATTTTCCACTTGAGCGTTCCAACTTGGCTTTCCACCGTTGCTTTTTTACTAAGACTTTTCTATATTGCCCAACTTTTTTGCAAAAGTGACCACAGAAGAGCGAAACTCAGTACCTCATCTCATAAAAAGTGGTCTGTTCTGCAAAAAACTTGCCAGATTCAGACCATCAAGCCCAACAGTTACATCCTCGCCTTACAATCGAATCCACACACCGATTCAAAGGGAAAACTATCCACATTCCACGAATCTGAGGCAAAATTTCAATATATCACGATGACAGCGAAAGTCTCCATTTTTTGGCTCTTTTTCGATTATGATTCAATGGGGAGGTTTTCCTGATATGAAAACATCAGAAAATAACGTTGCGCCTACAAAATCAGCAACAAATTCTACAAAAATAGGATTCATTCGACTCGTTCCTATTTTTATCGCCTTTTTCGTAATGGCTTTTGTGGATCTTGTAGGAACCGCGACAAATTATGTAAAACCAGAATTCAATCTTTCAAATTCCACGGCGAATTTGTTTACAACTATGGTGTTCTTCTGGTTTTTGCTGCTATCCGTGCCAACGAGCATCCTCATGAACAAAATCGGGCGTCGTATGACCGTTATTTTGTCCATTTGGATTACCGTGGCCGCTATGATTGTGCCGATTTTTGCATATCTGGCAACTCAAGGAAGAGCGCGCTTCGTGCTTATCGTCATTTCCTTCTGCCTGCTCGGCATTGGAAATACGCTGAACCAGGTATCGCTCAATCCATTGATGGCAGCATTCGTGTCCAGCGAACGAGTATCGTCTATGCTGACGCTAGGACAGTTCATCCGCTCAATCGCATCTCTGCTCGCTCCATACATCGCATCATGGATGTTGATTCAATTCGGCGCATGGTGGGGACTGTATGTGGTCTATCTCATCGTGGCTGTAGTGGGCGCACTCGCCTTGCAATTCGACAAAATTGACGAGCCCGAACCAACTACCGAGGTGACGGTAGGCAGCGCATTTTCTCTGCTGAAAAACCGCGCAGTTTTACTCGGTTTTTTTGCAATTATTGCCCATGTGGGTATGGATGTGGGTATGAATGCTCAGGCTCCGCGCATTCTTATGGAGCATACGGGCATTGCTCTGAGTACAGCCACATCCGCAACAATGGTCTATTTCATCGGCCGTATGTTTGGTAGTTTCTTGGGCGGTATTTTCTTGCCAAAGATGAGCGGCAAAACGGCGCTACAATTGTGCGGCGGAATTATGCTGTTCGCGCTGTTCCTCTTCTATCATTTCTCGACAGCGCCAACGAATCCACCGGTATGGGAGTTTTGGATTGCAACGTTCATCATTGGCTTCGGCAATGTAAACATCTTCAGTATTGTGCTCGCGCAGTTGCTCAATGACATGCCTGAGCATCAAAACGAAATTTCCGGTCTAATGATTACCGGATTGGTAGGTGGCGCAATCGTCCCGCCAATCATGGGAATCGCTGCAGACTTACTCGGTCAGGTGGGCGCTGTCATGGTGGTCAATATCGGCGTGGCTTACATCATCTTGCTCGGTGTGCGTTTTTCGCTTCTACAGATGAATAAGTCGAAGAAGTAAGCAGTGGCTGAAGCGCTAGATTGCTGAGTTGTTGAGTCACTAGATTACTGAGTCGCTGAACCAGAAACGACGCTGACACGGTCAACATCGAAAATCTTCGTATTGCAACGAATGTAGGTTGCTTTACGGAGATTTTTTGTATAAGTGACCATTATCATCTCTATATGGATGTGATTGCTGGTCAAAAGCGGTCCGTTTTGCAAAAAACATAGGCCAGTTTAATACCCGAAATAGGAAAACTTCCGAACCTTGTAAATGCGGCGGGGGGGGGGAAAAAAAGAGAGTGCCCGTCATGAGCTATTTCGAGGAATCGGATTGACATTACTCCCATGTCTGTCGTTTGGGCAGAGTTTTTTGCATAAGTGACCATTTTCGTGCTCGATTTTAGACGCGGAACTCATCTAGGTGGTCCGTTTTGCAAAAAACGTAGACTGGTGAGCTAAAACTCATCGAGAAAAATTCTGAATCATGAGGAAGCGTAGCCTGCAAGCTTCCAGAATTCAGAATCATCGAAACGAAACCGAATTACTGCGCACCGTGTTTGCTTGAGTGAACTATTTTGCACAAGTGACCACTATTTTCTCGAATGTAGATAATTGTCAGTTAAAAATGGTCCAATCTGCAAAATCATAGGTAGGTGTGGGGTAATTCGCCTTGATACAGTGCAAAGCGTTGAGAATTTCAGTCGGCAATATTGTGGAAGCACGATGAATCGAAGTTCTCATTGAAATCATCACTTAAGTTTGCGATTCCGCTGGGTATTTTGCACAAGTGACCATTATTTTCTCAAAACTAGGCAATTAACGATTCACAGATGGTCCCATCTGCAAAAAAGTTCGTCAAAACATCGCCGCACCTGCATCAATCTTCCGCAAGTCCCCCCCCCCCCCACACACACAAAGCCCAAAAAATTCCACAAAATCAGCCAATTGTGAGCAAGCTCGCATGTGATTTTTCTCAAGATTTCACGACTTGAATAACGCTTCGCAAGGGTGGTACTTTAACAGTAAGGACCTTCGAGGATGAGGGTTGTTATGAAAGTGAGCATAATGAGTAGCAATAGCCCAGATGTAGCACAATCAAATGTTTCAACTGTTCCAACTGTCCCAGCAAGCGTAGCAATGCTTCGAGTTCTTGAATCGTGGGGCGTCAAGCATATTTACGGTTATCCTGGCGGTTCGTTCAATTCCACCATGGCCGCGCTGGATGCTGAAAAAGACAATATTCAATACATTCAAGTCCGCCACGAGCAGGTCGCCGCGCTCGCAGCTTCCGCAGATGCAAAGCTAACCGGCCGCGTGCAAGTGTGCTTCGGTTCGGCTGGTCCGGGTGCTACGAATCTGCTGACCGGCCTCTACGATGCCCGTGAGGATCACGCTCCGGTTGTGGCGTTGATTGGCCAGGTGCCAAGCACCAACATGAATTACAATTACTTCCAGGAATTCGCCGAAAACCCTATGTTTGAAGATGTCGCCATCTACGATCGCACTGTGATGACGCCGGAAAGCCTTCCTTACGTAGTCGACAAGGCCGTGCGCGAAGCCTACAAGCATAAGGGTGTGGCAGTAGTCGTCATCCCTAACGATTACGGCTACGTGCAGATTCCAGATGAGCCATATTCCAGCTCGTCGCCAACCGACCGCAAGCCAGCCCCACTTCCACAGCCAACGGATGAGGAAGTAAGCACTGTGATCAAGATGATTAAGGCCGCCAAACGCCCAATCATCCACGTGGGCCGCGGCATCCAAGCCGGCGGCGAAAAGCTTGCCGAGCTGTCCAAGAAGCTCCAAATCCCGTTGATTCTCACCGGCCTTGCCAAGGGCCTCGTGCCAGACGATTTCGAAGCAAACCTCGGCTACGCAAACCGCGCGGCCTCGAAGGCTGCAGACGAAGCATTCGCCACGGCAGATCTCGTTATTGCCTTGGGATCGAACTTCCCATTCGCAAACCTCGTCTACCGCACGCACAAGTTCAAGTTCATCCAAATCGATGCAGATTCCGGCCATTTCGGCTCGCATCACTTCCTCGATTACGGCGTATGGTCCGATGCCACCGCCTTCGTCGAGAAAGCTCTAGAGATGTCCGAGCCATCGCCATCCTCCCCGTTCTACCGCGCAGTAGTGGCTGCCAACAAGAATTGGCGCGAATACTTGGATAAGATGACTAACCGTCCATCGAATCCACTCGAATTCGAAGCCGTGTACAAGGAAATCAACCGTGTCGCTGAGGAGGATGCTGTTTTCTCCATCGATGTGGGTGACAACATTATCAACTCCTTCCGTTACCTGCACTTGACGCCAAAGAATAAGTGGACTATCTCTGCGCTCTTCGCTTCCATGGGGTACGGTTTGCCAGGTTCACTGGCAGGCGCGCTGAGCTTCCCAGAACGCCAGATTTTCAATATTTCCGGCGATGGCGCATTCTCCATGGTGATGCAGGACCTTATCACTCAGAAGAAGTACAAGCTGCCTGTCATCAACGTCATTACGTCGAACGCGGCCTTGAACTTCATCAAGTCGGAGCAGGATGATTTGCCGATCCCACAGCATTCGGGCATCTTCCTAGAAGATCAAGACTTTGCCATGATTGCGCAGGGCATGGGCGTAGAGTCCGTTACAGTGCGTTCCTCTGATGAACTTCCAGCCGCTTTCGACAAGGCAATTGAAGTAACCCAGGCAGGTCGCCCATTCCTCATCGATGCCAAAATTACGGATAAGCGTGGTTTGCCTGTAGAAGAGCTTGAATTCCATGTGGAAGATGGCAAGTTCGTGGAGACGATTAATCCAAAGTACAATTCCAACGGTACTTTGAAGCATCCAGATAGCTTGGAAGAATTCTTCGCATCCTATGATGGTGAGGAACTTCTGCCAATGACCTACTACTTCGAGCAAGAAGGAGTAGAAGCCTAGTTTCATACTCAGGCTCACACAAAAGTCCCGTTATCTCTTGGGCTAGAGATAACGGGACTTCTTCATTGCTTTATGGATGTATTGAACCGTGTTGCGTCTGATTATCTCAAAGCAAACAACGCATTAGTCTTCAAAAGGCAACTTCACCAAACGGCTGTAAGCCGCAGGATCAGACCAATCAAAGAATTGACTCGTGCCCGTATCCAGCGTATGGATGAGCTCCATATCTTCAGCCGTCAGCTCGAAATCCCACACATCGAAATTATCACGCACACGTTGTGGGTTGACGCTCTTTGGCAGAGCCGTAATGCCCCGCTGCACAAGCCAGCGCACCACCACCTGAGCGGTAGTTTTCTGGTACTTTTCCGCAATCTGCATCAGAGTCTCATTATGGAAAAGATCATGCTTGGCACGTGCAAACGGCCCCCAAGCCTGGATTCGAATATCGTGCTCGTTCATATAGTTCACATCCAGATCCTGCTGATGGTAAACATTCACCTCAATTTGGTTGACGTGAGGTGCGATTTCATTAAAAGTGATGAAATCCTCGAGACGCGTTCGCGAGTAGTTGCTCACGCCAATGGCACGCACCTGACCGTTCTTATACAGCTCCATCATCGCGCGCCAAGCGCCATACATATCATTGAGCGGATTGTGGATGAGATACAGGTCATAGTAATCCAAGCCCGCACGCTCCAGCGAACGCTCGTACGCATGAGCAGCCTTGTCATAAGTAGCGGACGTCCACCACAATTTAGTGGTAATGAAAATATCGGAGCGCTGGATGCCGAGCTCGTCCTCGGCGCGGCGCACTGCACGACCTACGGCAGCCTCTGTCTGGTAAAAAGCAGCGGTATCGATGAGACGATAGCCAGCTTTAAGGGCTTCAAATACGGCGGTTTCAGCATCGTTATCATTGACTCCCTCGCCTGCGCTAGCAGAAGGCTGGAAGGTGCCAAAACCTACCAAAGGCATTTCTACGCCATTGCTGAGTGTAATTGTGCGCTGTTGTGTGGTGTCTGTCATGATTGTGCTCCAATCGTTGTATAGCTGCGACCACGTTTCGTGCGCATTCAGGCCACATCGTCGACCCAAATACGCTTCCTTGTAAAACGATACACCTATAATGTTTTCAACGCAGAACGAACACAGTGCGACGTCAAATATTGAACACTTATTTTTTGATAATATCCGATAATTCGTCGTACAAAGCCAAAGCCTTGTCCTGCTCCTGACTGCCCCAGAAATACACGGTAGCATCGTGCTGCTTTTTACCGTTAATAGTAAATTTCATAGAACCCGGACGGTGATGTGAAGCCTTAAAAGCCACACCATCGATGGTGTTGCTCAGTACTTTGGTTTCCTTATGATTGCCAAAAAGAAGGAAACTCAGCAGGCCCGAGCGGGTAATGGTCAGGAGTTTATCCCCATTGGGATATGTGTAAATATCAATATCCGTGGTAGTCAAGCGGTTAAACGTATAGTGCGACATAATACCCTTCTTCTTTGTATTAGATTTTAGTCGCGCTCGCTTTAAGATTCATAAAATCTCAGAATGAAAAATAAAAATTGCCGAAATGAAGGCAATATAAACGGATAAACAAATATCCTATGAGACATCTTAAAAGCGCAGAAAGGCGACTCAATAAAACGTACACAATGCAAACCCGTGCACGATACATTATCGTGCGCACAGGGGGAGTTGAACCCCCACGACCTTAACGGTCACTGGCACCTGAAGCCAGCGCGTCTACCATTCCGCCATGTGCGCAAACAACCCCACACTAGCATATAACGACGTCATACGCAAAGTGTGGGGTTGAAGTGTTGAAAAAATTCCAGAATTCTTCGGATATGACCGAGACTACCTAGCCTAGCCAGCCTCGGCTAGCCGCGAGAACCGTTTGCGTAGAAACGCGCCAAGTACTGGTCCTTAAATTCGTAGAAATAACCGCCATCGATAGACGCGCGAATATCATCCAGCAATCGGATGAAGAAACGCTCATTGTGAATCGTAGCAAGCGTGGAACCCGTCATTTCGCCCGCACGCAGCAAATGGTTCACGTACGCACGCGTGTAATTGCGGCAGGTATAGCAGTCGCAATCGTCCTCGATAGGGGAGAAGTCAAACTTATATGCTGCACGCTTGATATTCCAACGGCCATCCTTCGTAAACACGGCACCGTTACGCGCGGTACGCGCAGGAGCTACGCAGTCGAAGGTATCCCCGCCGTTTTCCACGCCCGCAAAAATATCGTTCACAGCCGCAATGCCCAGCACGTGGCGGGGCTTGTTTTCTGGCAATTCATCGCAAATCCACGCGCAGGTTTCGCCCAAAATGCGCTTCTCGATAGCGCCACCGATGCCGAAACCATCGAAATCCAAAGAGCCAATCTGGGATGCCGCCTTGCGACGCAAATCCTCGTAATTCGCACCTTGTACGACGCCAAACAAAGCCTGATATGGCTTGCCTAAGCGCTCCTCGGTGAGGCGCTTGTGTTCCGCAACACAGCGCTGAGCCCAGCGATACGTGCGCTCCACGGATTGCTCCTGATAGCGGCGCGTATTCATCAGTGTGGTTAGCTCATCGAAGGCAAACATGATATCTGCGCCGATATTGTGCTGCACGCGCATGGAAATTTCCGCAGAAAAACGATGCATGCCACCGTTGAGTGGAGACTTAAAGCTCACGCCATCCTCATCCACAAAAGCCAAGCGCTCGCGACCTTCGGCGATGACATCGTCGCTTTTCATGCCTTCGACATCCATAGCCAAGGTCTTCTTAAATCCTGCACCGAGGCTCATGACCTGGAATCCACCAGAATCCGTGAAGGTTGGCTTATCCCAATTCATAAATTCGTTGAGGCCTCCAGCCGCGTCCAAAACGGCCTCTCCGGGGCGCTCATACAGGTGGAAAGCATTGGATAGCATTACCTGTGCGCCGTTGTCTTCCATCTGCTCGCGGGTTACGGCCTTCATGGTGGCCTGCGTGGCTACCGGTACGAAGGCGGGTGTCTTGATATCGCCGTGTGGCGTGTGAATAACGCCCGTACGTCCATGCTTGCCTTCTAGACGGGTGTGAATGTCGAAACCAAAGGCGGATCGGTCGCCCGGCTGGCCCTCGTGCGCTCCAAGTGGAGAGAATTTTTGCTGTGGGCGTACTGTGCCTTCGGGTGCCTTCGTCATCACCTCGACGTAGGTGAATTGAGGAACACTCTTCTTCTTACGGCGCTTCTTGCGCTTCTTCTTTACGGGAGCTTCCGCTGGAACGGGCTGTGTGTCCTGTGTGCCCGTCTGCTCCTCGGTAGGCGTTAATGCCTTGCTATCATTACTCAAATCGCTCATTTACTCTACTGTATTCCATACGTGGGTATCTTTGAAAGCAGGAACCCGAAGAATGTGCAAGAAGAGCAAATTTCAAAGTGATAAGGCCGCAGCGAGATCCTCGCAGAGTTGATATTTTCTTGATAATTTCTGTAATTTTTATGTGTTCAAGGGATGAATAGAAACTTTTTAGCCCATTCTCAGACTATTCTCAGTTTTATACGTTTACCTATTAATCAGAAATGAATAACGCCATTACGGCGATTAATATGCTGAAGGAGAATAATGGCAAACGAATATTTCGATGAGGCCAAAAACGATCAGAATACCAATAATTCCACAAACGACTCTCAGCAGACTCGTTCTGATTACAGGAATACGGCTCAGCCATATAATCAGCAGTCCTCGCAATTCGCGGCTCCAACGCAACCATTGCGTCCGGTGACACCTGCCCAGTATGCGCAATCTCAACCAACGCAGCCAATCCCACCTGTACAGTACGGCCAGAATAATGGCCAAGGCTACGCTTCTCAACCAACTACGCCGATTGCTCAGGGAAACTATCGCAGTGCGCAGGAGCAGCCAACTGCACAGTTCCCTTATGCCCAGCAGCCACAGCAATCGCAGCAACAGGCTCAGGCTGGCGTCTATGGAGCTCCGCAAACGCCACAGACAGCACAGGCTGCTCAGAATGCGCAGCACGCCCAGAATGCCAACCAGTACAGGAACCCAGGCGCCCCAATGTACGGACAGAATGCGCAGAATTCCCGTGAAAAGAACGGTAATGCCTTCGCTGATCCTGCCAATGCTTTCGGCACCGAAGCCAGCGTCACCGCAGCGGGTGTGAATGCAAACGCACACACCGTGGAAAGCTTGATAAAGAAGAACCGCACTACCACGATTTGGACCTCCATTGGTGCTGCGGCCGCCGCAGCCGTGCTCGTCGCCGGCTTAGGTTTTGCGGGCATTCGTAGCGGCATTCTCACCATCCCAAGCTCCTCATCCTTGAGCTCTATCACCAGCTCCACCGGCGGCTCCGGCAGTGCCAGCGCCACCAGCTCGTCCAGCGACTGGTCTGCTGTAGCGAAGGCAGTGTCCGCATCCGTAGTTTCCATTCAGGGCACGGTTTCCGGCGGCACAGTTATCGGTTCGGGTGCAATTTTGAACACAGACGGCGATATCGTCACCAACAATCACGTGGTATCTGGCGCCTCGAATCTTCAGGTCACCTTATCCGATGGTGCTATGTATGAGGCCGAGGTCGTAGGCACGGATCCAACCACGGATTTGGCCGTTATCAAGCTGCAAAACCCACCAAGCAATCTCACACCTGTGACCTTTGCGGACTCTGATGACTTGGCAGTCGGCGAGTCTGTGATGGCCATTGGTAGCCCACTGGGTTACGAAAATACGGCAACCACCGGTATTGTGTCCGCACTGAACCGTCCAGTATCCGTATCGAGTGAGGACAATAGTGGTGACGTGGTCGTAACGAACGCTGTACAGATTGATGCATCTATTAATTCTGGTAATTCCGGCGGCCCAACCTTCAATACGGACGGTAAGTTGATTGGTATTAATTCTTCTATCGCTACCACTAGCTCGTCTTCGTCTTCTGAAGGCTCGTCGGGTTCTATCGGCATTGGTTTTGCCATTCCTGCAAACCTGGTGAAGTGGGTTACGAGCTCCATCATCGAAAATGGTTCGGCTACACATGTGTCCTTGGGTGTGACCGTGAAGTCTGCTACGGCAACGGCTGATGGCGTAACGGTCTCCGGCTCCCAGGTGCAAAGCGTAGTATCCGGCTCTGCTGCGGCAGACGCGGGCGTTCAGCAGGGCGATACCATCGTGGCGTATAACAAGCATTCCGTAGGCTCTAACGCCGCATTGCTCGGCTACGTACGCGCCACCCAGAAGGGCGAGCAGGTCACACTGACCATCATCCGCGATGGCAAGGCCTTGGATTTGACCGTAAACATGGATAAGGAGGAAAGCACCACCACGTCTTCCTCGAATTCCAACAGCCAGAGCAACAACGACTCCAACAGCCAAAATAACAACAACGGAAACAGCTCAAACAACCCATTTGAGCAGTTCTTCGGCGGAAGCGGCTCAAACTAAAAATAAAACTAAAGCTCACCGTATAACGAATGGGTACTCAAGCCTTACTGCGCTCTCCAGTTGTCATGCCATTGCATGTGGATAGGCAGTAAGGCTTTTATATATTCATTCCCTTTTCATGCCCTTTCCTATAAGCTAGAGGGCAGAAAATAAACAGATAGCTTATAGATGGAAGCACATGAGAGATTTTAAAGTAGCTGTTATCGGCGCAGGCCCTGCAGGCGTGTACGTGTCTGATATTTTGTTGCGTCAAATTGAAGAAAAGCGCGAAGAACTGGGCTTTGGAGCAGATGCTACAGCTCAGATTGATATTTTTGAAAAATTGCCCGTGCCTTTTGGCTTGGTGCGCTATGGTGTGGCACCGGATCATCCTGCTATTAAGTACATTATTGGCGCTTTGGAAAAGACTTTGAATAACCCAAAGATTCGTTTGCTCGCCGATGTGGAATTTGGTCGCGATATTACTTTGGACGATTTAAAGCCTCGCTATGATGCAGTGATTTTTGCTACCGGCGCAGTAGACGATCGACCATTGGAGATCGCCGGAGCGCAGGCGGCAGGCGTGTATGGTGCAGCTCGCTTTGTGGAGTGGTATGACGGCTACCCAACGGCTAGCCCACAGTGGCCGCTCGAAGCTCAGCAGGTGGCTGTGCTGGGTGGTGGCAACGTGGCTATGGATATCTCCCGCCTATTGGTGCGCTATCCAGATGATTTGCTCCATACGGATATTCCGCAGAACGTCTATGACGGCTTAGCTGCGAACAAGGCAAAAGACGTGCATGTCTTCATCCGCCGTGACGTTACCCATGCAAAGTTTTCTGTACAAGAATTGCGCGAACTCGAAGCATTACCAGGCGTACAAATCGTCACGGATGAAGCAGACTTCAGCCCTGAAGTGCTGACTGATGAACACATGGAAGAGGCAAGCAAAGACAAGCTGACGCGACAGATGGTCGATGAACTCGTGCTAGTGCGCGAAATGAGCCTTGAAATGATGGAGAAAAATACGGACTTTGAAGGAAAACCTGCACAGCGTCGTTTCTTCTTGCACTTCAACGCAAATCCAGTGGAAATCCTGACGGACAACGATGATAGCGGCACAGTCAGCGCAGTAAAAATCGAAAAAACGCGCACGGCTGCGGATGGCACGATGAGTGGCACGGGAGAATTTGAAACTATCCCTGTGCAGGCCGTGTATCATGCTATTGGCTACAAGCCGGCTCAAGTGCCGGGCATTCCTTACGATGAGCAGGCATATACCCTCGAAAATGCGGGCGGACGCATTGCTGGTATGCCTTTTGTATATGCTACCGGTTGGGCGAAGCGCGGACCTGTAGGATTGATTGGCTCTACTAAGTCAGATGCGTTGGAAACAGTAGAAAATCTGCTCGCCGACTGGGCACAGTCCGAGTCTCACGGACGCATTGCGCCGCAGCCAGAGGATGATATCGCGCAAATTTTGTCGGACAAGGGAATCAAGCCGCTCGACTATGTGGCATGGCAGCGCGTGGACAAGTTTGAACGCGACATGGGTGCACAGGTGGGGCGTGAGCATATCAAGGTCATCAATGCGGATCAGCTGCGTCAAATTGCGTATGGCAACGAGTAAAAAGCGGCGGCGTTTTAGCTTTATGCCGAAAAATTGTAACCAAATGCGCGCGAACAGGGAGGATGTATGAAGATTCGCGGACATGCCAATGGTCTCAAAACTTTAGCGCTTTTTAGCTTTATGTGGGTGCTTATTTTTCTCGTCTGGTATTTTGCCAGCGGATCGGTGAGCACGCTCGGTTTTTATGTGGCCATCGCCGTGGCTATGACCTTCGGTAGCTACTGGTTTTCGGATAAACTCGCGCTCGCTTCGATGCAAGCCGTGGCGGTGAGTGAGCAGGAGCAGCCACAGCTCTACGCTATCGTGCGCGAACTGGCTCAGAAGGCCGGCAAGCCTATGCCACGCATTTACGTGGCGCCTACGATGTCTCCGAATGCTTTTGCTACGGGGCGCAACGAGAAGCATGCTGCCGTGTGCTGCACGCAGGGCATTTTGAATCTGCTTGACGATCGGGAAATTCGCGGTGTGCTCGGCCACGAGCTCATGCATGTGTACAATCGCGATATCCTTACCTCGGCCATTGCTTCTGCTATGTCTATGGTCATCACGTACTTGGCATACTCCATGCGGTTTTTTGGTTCCTCCCGAGATAGCCGCGATAATGGCCCGTTTGCAGCCATTGGCGGTTTGTTGGCTTTAATCCTCGCTCCCATTGGCGCAAGCCTGATTCAGATGGCCATTTCTCGTACGCGCGAATTTGACGCGGATGAGGATGGCTCTACGCTGAGTGAAGATCCTCTCGCTTTGGCATCGGCGCTGGCCAAAATCGAGCGGGGTGTGCAGACCGCGCCTTTGCGCAAGACTGCAGCTACCGAGAATATGTCTGCTTCGATGATTGCAAGTCCGTTCCGCGCTGCAGATATCAACCGTCTGTTTTCTACTCATCCGCCAACAGCTGAGCGCATTGCTCGTTTGCAGCAAATGGCAGCAGATATGGGCCAAACGCCGTTTATGGGTACTAGTTACGGCTCATATGATCAGGGTCAGCCTTTCCAGCAGACACCTTACCGGCAGTCGTAGGAGAGCTGGCGTGATACTTCGCTGGATTCCGTCCTGAGGCGTGGTACACTTATCTGGTGCTTCGTGTGCACTTTAGAAGCACGAAATCGCGAATGTAGTTCATCGGTAGAACGAGAGCTTCCCAAGCTCTAGAGGCGGGTTCGACTCCCGTCATTCGCTCGAATTAATCCTCTTGAAATGTCTTTCGAGAGGATTTTTGTGAATAGAGGAGTCTCTGCGGACCTGTATAGCCGATGTGGAAAAGGAAAACCATACGGGAAGAAGTCCGGGGTGTAAATAATTTTTACATGGTTCTTAGAAAAATTTAGCAATCCCACAACGAATCATCTCAAAAAACTCTTGTAGAACACTCATAAAATATCTCATTATTTGTTGTAGGAATAATAGAATTTTTACGCATGTTTCGGCTCATACATGATGATTCTTATAGATTTCACGTTATGAGTGCTCCCGTCATAAAAGCTCCGTAAGGATTGTATTTTCGGGCTTCTACGGAGACACAATGGCTTGAAATCGCATTACGTGTGTCATCTTTCTCTCGGTATCCCCATTTTTGGACACACGAAAACAAAACATTACAATAGAAAGTGCAGTATGCAAAATTAAATCTCATATTAATTTCCTGAAAGTTTAGGAGTTGGAAAAAATGAGACCGAAAGAGAATGCACATAGTGCAGCAATCTTCAAGATTGCAGGGGGAGGGCGTCGAATTATTGCAGGGCTGTCGGCTCTTGCATTAGTTGGCGCAATAGGAGTCGGAGGTATTGGGGCAGCGTTTGCTGCTGATGGTACGTCTACCCGAGCAATCGATACAGAAACCCACTATTCCGCAACCGGTATCGAGGATTCCGACCTTCGGTATTCCAAGACCAATTACATTGGTGTGAATTCCGATGGCACTATCACGCTCGAAATTGTTAAATGGGCCGATGGTATTACTGGCTGGGGAACCAGCACCACGAATGAGTGGGCTGGTAAGTATGTGCTCAGCTTTATGGAAGATGAATTCTATAAGCAGATCGACACGATTCAGGTCAAAGACTCAGGCGCATACCTCCAAAAATATTTTGATGGTGCGACGTGGGCAGTTCCTATCGCAGTAACTGGTGGCGTTCGTCCTGGACCTGCTGGTAGTGCGCTTCAGCATATGCTGACGATTAAGCTCAAAAATGGCGCGACACTTGAATCGTTGGGTCTCGCTGATGAGAAACTGAATTTCGAATCCGTGTGGATTAAAGGCGACGGTGCCATCGCAAGTGATGCTGTTTCTACCGGATTTATCCAACAAAACAATCCAGATCTGGTCAATGAGAAAGACAACGAGTTCTCTGACTCGCCAGTCGGCGGCGGCGTCTCTGATCTTATCGTGATGGATCCAACCACGATGCGCATCAACTCGGTCCATACCGTCAAGCCTACAGAAAACTACTTGCAGACGGATTACGGTTGGGTTGTTTACATTCGTGAGCAAATTCCGGAAGAGTTACTGCCATTCATTGATACTACGGGTACGCAGCTCTACAATTCCGATGCTCAAGGTAAGTACGTAGATACCGGCCGTACCAAGTGGTCCATCAACACGACTGCGGATGGAAGAGTCGATACGGGCACGGATTCCGCACTGTCTATTGCGCAGTATGGCGATGATCTGACGCTTGCCCAGTTAAATAAAGCGCGCGATAACACCAATGATGTGTTCTGGGGTACGCTTGGACAGCCACGAAGCTACACCATCTCTTATAAGCTCAAGGATGGGGTATCGCTAAAAGAATTTACCGAAACCGTCAAGAAGCTCGTGCAAGAAGATGGAAAGACACTGAACTTCCAGTCTGATTTGGTCGCAGATTACCAAAATAAGTACATCTTCGGCGGCTTGGTTGGTAAAGCAGATAATGGTGCCACGCCTAAGGTTCTGACCAATTCCTACGCAAACTCGTATGTGCAGTCGAATGATACGGATAACGACGGCATCTTCGACTTTGTCGAGTTTGCTTTTGGTTATAACAACACGAACGTGGACACGGATGGCGATGGCGTACCAGATCCTCAGGAACTGTACGATGACAACACGGTCGGTACAGATGGCGGCCAGTACAAGGTCAACGAACCAACTACTCAAACCACCACGCTGATTCGCTCTGCAGATAGCACCATCACGGGCACTATGCCAAAGACGGTGTATGACAATCCTGCAGATACCACGCAGAAGATTCACGCCACCAACGAGGCGGCGGGCAATGCCATCGTCAAACTCGTCCAGGCGGAAGCGGACGGCACAGAAACGGCAAATGGTACCGTTTACGCGACCTACAGCATCCCGCTCAACGATTTGGAATCCGGCGCCTTTACGCTCAGCATTCCAGCAAATACCATTCCATCGAATGTAACCAAGGCTGTGCTGGTGGGCTCCGATCCTAAGGGCGTAAACACCTCCACAGGCACCGTCATTACCATCGTGGAAAACCAAGCTGACCAGTATGAGCCAATTGGTAAGGATACAGTTGCCAAACCAGGCGATACTGCACCAGATCCTGCCACTTTGATTACCAACAAGTCTGACCTGCCGGATGGTACCACTTATACATGGGAAACCACCCCAGACTTGAGCAATGAAGGCGAGGTGCCAGCCACTATCGTGGTCACCTACCCTGATGGCTCCACAGATAAGGTGACGATCAACATTGCAGTCACCGAAAACGCTACCCAGGCTCAAACCTACAGCGCTCGCGGCGGTTCCCTCACCAAGGGATATGGCGAAATGGCAACGCTGGATGATTTGTCCGCAACCATTACCTATGACCCTGAGCTCGCAGATGGCGTAACGCCAACTGTCGCACTCGCAAACGGCGCAAGCATTCCAACCAGCGGTATCGATAACGATATTCCACTCGTCATCACCTATCCAGATGGTTCTACGGATGACGTCACTGTCACCCTGTCCTACCAGACAGCTGCTGAAAAGTACACCGCAACCGGTGGCGCCATCGAAAAGGAATACGGCTCCACGCTCACCGCAGACGAACTAGCGAATGCAGTCACCGTCACCCCAGACAAGAGCGCCGTAGGCACCATCGCTCCAGTAGATCCAGACAACCTGCCTACAGCAGGCAAGATTAACATGGTTCCTATGGTTGTCACCTACAAGGATGGCTCGTCTGAAAATGTGAACGTAGCAGTAGCATTCGGCACAGCTACAGAAAAGTACACGACATCCGCGAAAGAAGTCATCCGCAAGCCAATGGAGGGTTCCGTAACCCTCGAAGAGTTGCAAAACAACATCGCATACTCACCAGAACTTGCCAATGCAAGCGATGTGAAGAGCGTTGCACTACTCGATGGCGAAGAACTACCAACCTCCGGCATTAACACCGTAGATATGGTGGTCACTTATGCAGATGACTCCACCGATACCGTGCCAATGCGCGTCATCTTCGGTACGGATGCAGAACGCAACAACCCACAGGGACAAGACGTTACCGCCGTGCTCAATGGTGATGCTCCATCTGCTTCCACAGCTATTGCAAACCCAACCGAGCTGACCGAGGTCTCTAGCATCGAGTGGAAGGACAGCGCTCCTGACACCTCCACCGTAGGCGAAAAGGACGCCACCGTTGTCATCACGTACTCTGACGGCACTGCCGATGAAGTACCAGTCAAGGTGAACGTTTTGGACACCCGCGCGGACTCCAACAAGTACGATGCTCAGGGCGGCGAACTGACAAAGCCTTACGGACAGACCGCCACAGAGGATGAGCTCAAGGCCAAGATCACCTTCACCGGTGAAGCACCTGCCGACAATTCGTACTCAATCGCGCTCGCCGATGGTGTAACCATCCCAACTTCGGGTAAGAATAACGCCGTTGTGTTCGTCGTAACCTACGCTGATAAGACTACGGATACCGTAACCGTCAAGCTGAGCTACGGCGATGCTTCGGATGCGTATACGCCTGAGGCACAAGAGATTGCTGCTGATCTGGGATCCACGCCATCTGCTTCAGAAGGCATTGCCAACAAGGATGCTCTCCCGGCTGGCACCACTTACGAGTGGCAGGACGGAGCTCCAGACACTTCTACTGCTGGTGAGAAGACCGGCACGGTTGTAGTCACCTACCCAGATGGCACTACCGATGAGGTTCCTGTCACTGTCACCGTCACAGATAACCGTAAGGATGCTGCTAAGTACGAAGCTACGGGTGGCAGTTTGTCGGTTGACTATGGCACGAAGGTCACAGAAGAAGCCTTGGCAGCTAAGGTCAACATCAGCCCAGAACCTGCCGATGGTGTAGTCACAAGCACTAAGCTGGCTGATGGTGTAACCATTCCAAGCAATGGTAAGAATTTGCCAATGCCTATGGTGGTCACCTACGCGGATGGTTCTACAGATACTGCTACCGTCACCCTGAGCTATGGCGACGCTGCAGATGCTTATACGCCTACCGCTCAGCCAATCGAAGTGACTGCAGGTACCACACCTGTGGCTTCCGATGGCATTGCCAATAAGGATGATCTCCCGGCTGGCACCACCTATGAGTGGAAGGATGGCGCTCCGGACACTTCTACTGCGGGTGACAAGACGGGCACAGTCGTAGTCACCTATCCAGATGGCACCACGGATGAGGTGGAAGTCACCGTCACCGCGAAGCCACAGAAGGATGCTTATAATCCTCAGGCTAAGGATGTGACCGTGCCATTGAACGGTACTCTGCCAGATGCAAACACCACGATTACTAATCTTGATGAGTTGCCTGCCGGCACTACCGCTGCATGGACCACTTCGCCGGATACCTCTACGGCTGGTGAGAAGAGTGGTGTTATCACCGTCACGTATCCAGATGGCAGCACGGAAGATGTCACCGTTTCTGTGAAGGTTGGCACCGATGCGGATGCATACACGCCAACTGCTCAGCAGGTCACGGTACAGACCGGCGCGGATGTGCCAGATGCAAAGAGCGGCATCGAAAATGCAGCTGATTTGCCAGATGGCACCACGTATGAATGGGTGAAGGATCCAGATACATCCACTGCGGGTGAAAGCACCGCATTCGTGAAGGTCACCTATCCGGACAATTCTTCGGATATCGTAGAAGTGCCGATCAAGGTGGGTTCGGATGCTGATTTGTATGATCCACAGGCTAAGGATGATATTCTCGTCCCAGTCAATGGTGATGTACCAACAGCCTCGGATACCATCAAGAACTGGGGCGACCTGCCTTCAGGCACAACTGCCGAATGGACAGAGACACCAGATACCTCAAAGGCTGGCAACACGACCGGTACTGTAACCGTCACCTATCCGGATGGCTCGAAGGATACCGTAACCGTACCTGTGAAGGTAGGCAAGGATAACGATATCTATGAAGTCGAATTGAGGGATACGATATACACGCCTATTGGTACGGTGCCTGACGCTGCGGGCACTCAAACCGTCACCGGTGACGACAGTGACGTGCCAGCAGGCACCACCTTCGCATGGAAGGAAGATCCGGATGTCAGCAAGGCAGGCACGGTTAAGGCTACGGTTGTGGTCACCTTCCCTGATAACTCGACTTACGAGAAGGAGATTTCAGTTGTGGTCTCTGATCCTCGACCAGCCTCTATCAAGTACAATCCACAAGGCGGCACAGTCACAAAGCCTTACGGACAGACTGCAACGCTAAAGGATCTGACTGATCAGGTCACTTTCACCGGTGATGATAAGCCTGAGGCTAACGATTATCGGATCAAGCTCGCCGACAAGGTGACGATTCCATCAAGTGGCAAGAATAATGCTGTAGTTTTGGTCGTTGACTACTGGGATGGCACCTCCGATACCGTGACCGTCACTCTGTCCTACGCCGATGCTGCCGATAGTTACACCCCAGAGGTTGCACCAATTGCTACTGACTTGGGTGAGACTCCAGCTGCGTCTGATGGCATCGCCAATAAGGATGATTTGCCAGACGGTACCACCTATGAGTGGAAGGATGGTGCTCCGGACACTTCTGATGCTGGTGAGAAGACCGGTACGGTTGTAGTCACCTATCCAGATGGCACCACCGATGAGGTAGACGTTACGGTAAACGTGACAGATAACCGCACGGATGCCACCAAGTACGATGCCACCGCCGAAGCATTGAATGTCCCTTACGGCACGAAGGTCACAGAAGAAGCCTTGGCAGCAAAGGTCAGCATCAGCCCTACACCTGCAGAAGGCGTAGTAAAGAGCATCAAGCTGGCTGAGGGTACGAGCATTCCAACCAATGGTAAGAATGTGGCTGTCCAGATGGTCGTCACCTACGCAGATGGTTCCACGGATGCTGTGTCTGTGCCATTGACCTACGGTGATGCTTCAGATGCGTACACTCCAACTGCTCAAGGCATTGAAGTAACAGCCGGTACTGCACCGGTGGCTTCGGATGGCATTGCCAATAAGGATGATCTCCCTGCGGGTACTACTTACGAGTGGAAGGATGTCGCTCCGGACACTTCAACTGCGGGTGAGAAGACCGGCACGGTTGTGGTCACCTATCCAGATGGCACCACCGATGAGGTTGCTGTCACCGTCACCGTAAAGACAATGTCTGACGCCTACGATCCACAGGGCCAGGAAGTCAAGGTGGACACGGGCAAGGATCTCCCAGATGCAAAGGACGGCGTCAAGGATGCAGACAAGCTACCTGACGGCACGACTGTGACATGGGATGAGCCAAAGCCTGATACTACTAAGCCTGGTTCTACTACGGGCACTGTGACTATTACATATCCGGATGGTTCGAAGGATACGGTAACGGTTCCAGTCAAGGTGGGTACGGATGCTGAGGCTTATAATCCAGAAGCTCAAGCCATTGAGGTGAAGAAGGGCGACGCTACACCGGATGCTCGCGATGGCATCAAGAATGCGGGCGACCTGCCTGACGGCACCACGTTTGAGTGGGTAACCGAGCCGGATACATCTAAGCCTGGCACCAGCACGTCTCAGGTGAAGGTGACTTACCCTGATGGCTCTAGCGACACAGTGGATGTCACAGTCAAGATCACCTCTGACGCCGATGCTTACACGGCTATCGGTCAAGATGTGAAGGTGGACAAGGGTGCTCAGCTGCCTGACGCATCCAACGCCATCAAGAACTTGGCGGATCTCCCACAAGGCACCACGGTCGAATGGAAGAATGCTCCAGACACCACTGAAGCAGGCTTTAAGAAGGGCTCCGTGCTCGTCACATTCCCTGATGGCTCCACTCAAGAAGTAGAAGTCAACGTCAAGGTCGGAAGCGATGCTGATATTTACAATCCAGAAGGAAAGGACATCACCACCAAGCCTGGTGATAAGACTCCAAATCCTTCCGATGCAATTGGCAATCTCGACGACCTGCCTGCGGGCACAGTCATCGACTGGACGAAGACCCCAGATACCAGCAAGCCTGGTACCTCTGAAGGAACGGTGCGCATCACCTATCCTGATGGCTCGAGTGAAGAAATCACGGTCAAGGTTACCGTAGAGGACACCGACAACGGTAACAACGGCCAGAACGGACAGAATGGTCAAAACGATCAAAACGGAAACGATGCTAACGGCAATGGAAACAAGGGCAACGCTGGAAACAACGTACCAACCTCCAATACCGGTAAGTACCGTTCTACCGCTCTCGTCGACACCGGTGCAAATGTGGTAGCAATCGCAGTGGCAACACTTGGATTCATCGCATTCGGCTGGATGGCTCTGGCTGCGCGCAAGCGCCGTGATGAGGAGTAATTCACCTCGTGCGTCGAAAGCGCTCGGCGCTCGGTGAGAAGGCGCTGATTGATTGATTGAGTTTGTCCCCGGTAGGTTATTCCTACCGGGGACAAATTTTGTGTGTGGGGGTTTGAAAAGGGATGTGGCTGAAATTATGTGAGGATGAGGGGGTTTTGGCTGGGATTTTTTGCAGATTGACCCATTTGTGCATTCGAACTTGCTAATCAGTGAATCGGATGTGGGC
Organism: Alloscardovia criceti DSM 17774; assembly: GCF_000376885.1. GTDB lineage: Bacteria > Actinomycetota > Actinomycetes > Actinomycetales > Bifidobacteriaceae > Alloscardovia > Alloscardovia criceti. The sequence goes on along the minus strand of NZ_AQXR01000009.1, from coordinate 47,143 downwards.
TGATGTGCAAAAAACTAGGTCGGAAAGCGCACTGTGGGATAAAAATCGAAATACTTCTGATTTGAGCGCGTTATTTTGCAGATTGACCCATACGATTACCGGTTTGGGGTCATTGGGGGGCAAAGTTGGGCTGATGTGCAAAAAATGCAAAAATTTGGGGAAAATTTGCAAGGTGCTCGATTTAGTACGATATTTTGCAGATTGACCCATTTCGGTGTCCTCTTTCGGAGTGCTCAAATATAAAAATGGTCACATCTGCAAAGAACGAGGTGGAAATCACGCAAGGACCTTTCCAAACTGGCTTTCCGATGAAGCAGCGAATGCGCAGTGCGCATCGACCTCAGAAAAACCCGGTGTGGCTCCCAATGGAGCTATGTTTTTTGTAAATGTGCCCATTTTGACCCCTCATTTCATCCTCATTGAGTCAAAAAATGGTCACATCTGCAAAGAACTTCATCACTTTCACTCACATACGGTTTGAAAACTATTCGCTAGCGCAACCACCCTAGCTACTCTCGTGCATATCCCATTCTTATCAGCACCCAGTCATGAGCACAAAAGGTTGGTGGCAACCCGTAAATCCGGATTGCCACCAACTGTATTTTTGTTTGTTATCAGAGAGGGAAGTGCTTTCATCGCGTCAGTCTCATTTCAGCTGTCACGCTTTAGTTTCGTGTCTCATCCGCCGCGTTTCAGTTTCCGCACTCCACTTGTCACGCTTCACTTGTCACGCTTCGGCATCTGCACTTCAGTCATCACGCTTCGACCACCTGCCGCCCCTCCTCCTTCCCTATAACTCTCGCGAGGCCTGAGAGGCCTTAGTCTTTATGCGCACCACCTCCCGAGCGGCGGCGACCTGTGCCTCTGGCTACAAGCCCAGCCAGTAGCAAACTGCCCGCCAAGCTCAGCATCATCGAGATCTCAGCCCCCGTGCGAGCCAGCTGGACGACCGGATGAGGGATTTGCTTATTGACTACTCGCCCCAGATCAAGCACCTGACCGAGCTCGTCAATCGCACCCTCTGCCGTCCAATCGCTCTTTTCGTAACCTCCAGGCGCAGCCACCTCGGTTACGGTGTAATTGCCGAACACGACTCCTTCGAAGATTACGAAGCCATCCTCGCCAGAGGTGGCAGTTGCCACGATGCTCCCCTCCGCATCGCGCAGTTCAAACTGTGCGCCTTGCAGTGGTTTGCCGGCCTCATCCACCTTCATCAGTTTTATGGTGCCGGTGATGAGGGTGTTGGACACGGTGAAGCCTGCAGTAGCATCGCCCACTATGCCGCTCGTGACATAGCCTGTGACCGGATCTTCGCTGAGCGAGTACACAATTTCGCGGCCTTCCTCACCTGGAGCGTACTTTGGCAGATTCTTGAATGTGCCTGCCCATACGCCGTCCTCGTTAGGCGTAATCCGCAATTCCTGGGTCTCGACCTGCTTACTATCGGACATGAGATGCACGGTGATGCCGTCAGGACGCAAACTTGCAGCATTATCTGCGTCAGCGATCCACTGCTTCGTCACCGGAATGCTGATTGTTTCTGGCGTGTGGCTATTTGTCACCACAAAGCCCGACTCTGCATCCCCGGTAATTTCAGTGGTGTATCCATCGACCTCGTCTTCCAACACGGTATACGTAATCGAGCGTCCCTTCGCATCAAAGCGTGGAAGATGCACAAATGAGCCCTTCCATTCACCGGTAGCCGTCAACGTTAGAGGTCCAACCGGTATCCCATCCAGGGTCTCTGCAGTAAGTGCCGTGTCCCCACCAGCCGGGGAGGCAGTCAGACGCATCACAATCGTTTCAGGTCGCATGCCGTCTTGATTTCCGGCATCATCCCAAACCTTGCGGACGGGCACCTGCACCTCCGGATTGACCAAAGTATTGGTGATAGTCCACGTGTTGGTGCCTTCGGTTTGAACGATTTGAGCCGTGTACTCATGCCCTTCGGCAGTAAGGTGCCCGTCTTGGGCGCCGTGCTCCTCGACCGTGTAGATGATTTCCTGTCCTTCACTGGTGAACTGGTCGAGATCGGTGAAGGTGTGACCCCACTTGCCGCCTTCAGCATTTCCATCGAGCACAGCTTCGGACACTTTCACGCCATCCGCCAGCAGATTCACGGTCACGGCAGGTGCAGCATCCGTATTGATGCCTTCCCACTTCTTCGTTACGGCCACAGAAACCTTGCCGGTAATGGTGTTTGTCACCGTGAAGCCCGCAGCGTCCGCAGTACCTTCCACCACCGTGGAGTAACCCGGCACGGCGATTTCTTCAATGCTGTAGTTCAGCTCTTGCTTTATGGCACCTGCCTTATACTTTGGCAAATCCTTGAACGTGCCCTTCCACGCGCCTTGGGCATCGAGACTGAGACTCTCGTCCTCCACGTCTGAACCATCGGCCATCAACTGGATTTTCACAGTGTCCGGACGTTGATTCTTCGCATTGTCATTATCCACCCAAACCTTCGAAACGGGTACATCGATGGTCTCAATCTCATGAGTATTGGTGATGGTAAAGCCATCAATGGCAGTGGTATAGCCGGAAATCGCTTCCTCAGAAACTGTGTAATTCACGCGTTGCCCAGCCTTGTAGACATCGAGATCCGTGAATTTGCCGGTCCACGTGCCGTCTGTGGCGGCATAAATATCTAGGGTTTTGCCGGTATTCTCGCCGTTTGCCCACAGATGGACGGTCACCTTATCTGGGCGAGCGCCGTCCTGATTATCAGCATCGTTCCACAGCTTCGTTACGGTAATGTCCCGCTTCTCAGGATTATGGGTATTTGTGATGTTGAAACCTTGGATGGTGGTGGAATACGCGTCCACGGCATCCTCAGTTATGGTGTAGGTAATTTCCTTGCCTTCCTTGAATTTATCGAGATCTGCGAAGGAATATGTCCATCCAGTATCTGCGGTGGCGGTAGTGGTTTTACCCGTGTCCACGCCATCCGCCCACAGATGAAGAGTAATAGTCTCAGGTCGCACGCCGTCTTGATTGTCGGCATCTTCCCAAGTCTTCGTACCAGAAACTGTAAGCTTCTCAGGCGTGTAGGTATTGGTCACATCCATACCGTTAACCGTTGAAGTGTAGCCTTCGATACGGTCCTCAGAAATGGTGTAAACAATTGCCTTTCCAGCGGCAAATTTGTCGACATTCGCAAACGCGTACTTCCATTCGGTATCTGCGCGTACTTCCGCTTTTCGGCCAGTATCCACGCCATCCGCCAAGAGGTGCACAGTAATAGACGCTGGTCGTTTGCCGTCCTGGTTATTGGCGTCTTCCCAAGTCTTCGTGCCGGAAACCGTTATCTGCTCTGGCATATGCGTATTGGTGATGTTCAGGCCTTTGTAGGTGGCGGTATAGCCAGTCACGGCTTCCTCAGTGACGGTGTAAACGATTTCCTTACCGTTCTGGTACTTATCCAAACCAGCGAAAGAATACGTCCACTTGCCCTCAGCGTCGGCTGAAACAACGGCGCTTTGCCCAGTATCTACGCCATCCGCCAGGAGATGCACGGTAATCGATGGTGGGCGCAGTCCATCTTGATTATTGGCATCCGCCCAGGTTTTGGTGCCCGAAACCGTGACCTTTTCAGGCGTGTACGTGTTGGTGACGTTCATACCGCTGTAAGTGGCCGTATAACCAGATACGGCATCTTCGGAAACGCTATAGGTAATCGGCTGCCCAGCTTCATCGAAAGTATTTAGATCCGCGAAGCTGTACGTCCACTTGCCTTCAGCATCGGCTGAAGCAACGGCGCTTTGCCCAGTATCTACGCCATCCGCCATGAGGTGTACGGTGATCGACGCGGGGCGCTTTCCATCCTGGTTGTTTGCATCATCCCATGTTTTTTCGCCCGAAACACTAGTTTTCGGATTATCCATGGTGTTTGTCACGGTCGTGGCTTCCGCAGTGTCTGCGTAACTCACCGTATAATTCTTGCCATTGATGGTGATTCTCTCTGCATCACTGAGGGCAACATTATCTGCTCCTAGCTCGCGGGCCGTGTAGGTGACGGCGTTACCATCCTTGTCGTACTTCGGCAGGTTCGCAAACACATGAGACCAGGAATCCGCATTCAGCGTCACAGGGTTCTGGAGTCCTTCAATTACTGTGCCGGCATTAAACAAGTCCGGTGTAATCGTGCCGTCCGCGGCTACCTCTAGCTTGGTGCCGTTTGCAAGTAATTCTACAGTCGTGGAATCCTGCGTAATGCCAATCCACTTCTTGCTTGCCGTAAAGTCCATGCGCGACTCGATTGCAGCATTGCTTACTGCCGAGAGATGTGCAGGATTCAAGGCGAGCACAGGACCGTAGCCCAGATTGCCCGAAGTATCGCTGGCTGCGAGTTGGTTAGGCGTGAGAGCATCTGCGCCGCCGCTCACCAGCGCAAAGCGCTGCGTATCCAGCTTCGTAAAGCGCACGCGATAGCTCCCTCGCCTATAGACATCAAAATGATAGGAGCCATTCGCGTCGGTGGTAGCAGTAATCGGGTTCCCTTCAGGATCGGTGACAGGCTCTAGGGAAGTGGCATCTACCAAGTCCACCTGCATACCTTCGACGGTTTCCTCAGATTCGGCAGAGCCAGCGGCACGAGCGGTCGGGCCGGACACGTTGCAGTCACCATCGAGGTTGCGATCGATGTACACTGTGCCATCCACATCATAGGAGGTGTATTTGGTTTCGACCTTGTTTCCCTCGGCATACACCGTGCCGTCTGTGGAGATGGCGAGGGTGCTGACAGCCACATCTGCGTTCTCTTGATTTGCTGGCGTCAAGGTTTTATCAAAAGGCAGCTTCGAGGTGTAGTAGATCTTTATCTCCTCCTTAGGCTCGATCGTCCTGCCATCTTTGAGCGCTAGTTTGAAAGCCTTGACTTGGGAAACATCTTCCACTTGATTCTTGGTAAGCCATGCGCCATCTCTCAAGCCATCGATATCCCCTTGGTGAGATTCAGTTTGGTAGAGGACAGTAAAACGCTCCAAAGGTCCCGCATTCGTCTCTTCATCCTCCAGGAATTTCGACAAGCTTACGCCAAATGTGGAGCCGCGATCAGCGTATTCTCCATCCTGGTTCGGCGCCACTACTTTGTCTCCCTTCTGAGGAAGGACGCCGATAATGGTGGAATTATGTACTTCATAAATGGTGTTATTGGTGATCGTCACGCCATAGATATAGTCATAGCCCAGATCGCCAGTGGTGGCGAGTGCCATGGTTTGCGCGTCTAGTCCAACTTGATGAGTGACCACCATTTCCAGGGATGGTATGTAGTTAATCTGTGACCATCTGTGTACGAAGACCTCATTCACGTCTCCGTCGTTATCCAAATCGAGCTCATCCGTGTATGAGATGTCTGGCAGATTCACATCCTTTTTTGGTTGAATTTCATCGTTATTCGTATACACGAAATACATATCAACCTGGTTATTTCCACGTTGCGCGTATTTTGTAGCCTCGATGGTTGCTTCGAAGTTTGCATCATCTAATGTGCTGAGATGTGGCTGGAAGTCAAAGGAAGGGTAGATGAGAGCCGTACGGCCCGTGCCCTTGAAGTTCTCCACTATGCGAGGCTCGACTCGCGTGCCAGCGTTCCGGTCTCCCACCATAACGGTTTTATTGCCGTATACAAACGCAGGAGGAAGGAGTAGTATGGCGTATCCTGAGAATTCTTTCAAGTTTCCCCAAGAGCCTTCGTATGAGTAGCCGCCGACCGAGAATCTATAATTGATGAAGCTGCCTGTGGAAGAATACGGTAGGGACATGTCTGCCGGCACATTTCCTCGAACCTGCGGAGTGATTCTGGAAACGGTTGCCTGTGCTGCGCCGTCTGTCGGCCTATTCCACGTGTATTGTCTGTCGCTGTCGGACAGATACTTGGCTTCGTAGCCGGTGCGATACTGATGCGGGGCATATTCTTTCACCTGATACCGTTCATATTCATCCTGAGTGAGCTGGACGCCCGTAATGATGTTTATGCTGACGTTATCCATGACAATCGGATCATTGAATTCGAGGATAATTCCCTTGTAAGTGCGATTTGTGTCATGGATGCTTACGACCTGGCGATACTTCACATTCCTTGCAATTTCGACCTTCGTGCCATCCTCTGCGATGGCGTAAAGTACATTGCCAGCCTCGTTAATTTGGCGAATAGTCTGGTCGACTTTTTCTTGTCGCTTTTCATTGGTGAGGGAAGGTAGCAAAGGATTGGTCGTATCCACATCTACGATTTCGAATTTTTCGTAATACGTATTGCCGTATTCTCCGTTCTGTATTTTTTCAGGGATATCTAGGTAATCTTCATAGGATTGAAGCTTGCTTATCGCTCCACCGTCCGGATTTGTGGATGAGGAGCCATTGTTCGTATTCCTGAGCACAGTGTTGTAGTAGAGGCCAAACTTTGATTGGTCATTGCCGAGACGGTCATAAATGACACCATTACGAATGGTGTAGTGGCCTGAATAAACAGACAGTGGCTGGGTATAATCGCCTCCTCCAGCGTACACATCCTCCAAGGTTGTGCCGGAGCTCCTATACGACTTATATGCCCAGAAATTTCCGTGGCGTTTGAAGGGCTCCCTTTGCACGAGGAGGTGAGCGGTGACTGCGGGCAGTGTGTATTGCGAATTATCCGGCATTGTTACGGTGGATTGGATAGGAATATCAACTATCTTGTCCATCATCTGCTCGGTGGTGTCCGTGTCAGGATTCCAGTAGGTGGCATCTTTCACCACGAGTTCTACGATGAAATCGCGACCATCTTTGTACCATCTATACCAATCGCCGTTGCGCCATGGTGTGAGGAGATTTTCCGGTTCGGATACGGTGAGGATGTGGTTTTCCGCATCGTATGACCATATGCTCTTATTTCTCGTGTCTACGAAGGTTTCGTTTTCAAAAAGTTCCGGCCACGCGGGTTCCACGTTATCGGGGAGACGGAACTGCGAAACGATAAGTTTTGGCTTCAGGAAATACGCCGTTTGGCCCTCAGGCACGGTAGGAGGATCGATAACGGTGCTGTAGTAGAAGTTTGTGCGTACGCCAGTGTCTCCGGTTGTGGTGCTTGTGTCCTCGTCCACTTTGCGATATACAAAGACTTCGTTATTTTCATCCTCTGGGATGTTGCTGTCGTAGCGCAGGTGCATAAGCGGTTCGCCTGAATCCGCTGCTTTACCGGTTGTGGCCGCTACACTTGCATGGTTGAAGGATTCTTCCACCTTACGGATGGTGTAGGTCTTCGTAGTTTCATACAGTACGGGAAGATTATTGGATGTTTTCAGCACATTTGCTTTGTTGCTGTCATTTCGATTACCTACGATGCTGTCATCTTGGGCGTCAAGAATTTCGGCTTTGACGGTGATGGTATCACCATCGACTGATCGTGCGCCGTTAACCACAAACGGTACAGGATAAGCTGCGCTGGACGCACCTGTGAATTCCGTGAATTTGTAAATGATATAGGCATTATCTGGGTCTACAGCGCTCTCAGTAATGCGGATTGTCTGATACGCGTTCTGCGAATCGGAGAGCTTCAGGTCTTTAATATGTGCTTTCGGCACGGTGATTTTGAGCCAAGGATTTCGGATAATGGCATCCGCACCTGAGCCAGAAACTTGGAGGCTGGCCGTGGCGTTGACCGTATTTTCAACCCAAAATTCAGACTTATCGTTAATTGAATTGTCAGACTCAAGATTAAAAATGCGGAAATCAACCTTCAGGGTGCTATCTTCCGTTGCATCAGAGTTGGATTGTGGTGCTGCAGGAGAAGCTTGTGCGGGCGCCTTATCTGGGGTTTGAGTTTCTTCGGACGGTGTCGATGCGGGTTCTTCTGCCGTCTGGTTATTTGATTGCATGGAAGGGACAGGAACTTCAGTGGCTGTTTCGGTTGCTGGAGTCTGAGGCGTTGGGGTTTCGCTCATGGACGTATCAGACGTACTTTCCCCCGCGATGTCATCGGTGGACTTGCCTTGTGTTACCTTAGACGTGTCTTCTGAGCTGTCGCGCGTTGAATCAGATGACTCTGGTGGCGGCGCCTCGCCCGACTCGCTTGATTGGCTTACCGCTACTGTGCTGCCGCTGGATAAATCCGCCGCGTATGCGCTTCCGGCCGTTCCAAAAACAACGAAAATCGTTACAAGCATGGAAATAATGCGTTTACCGATACCCATGATGGCCTCTTCTCTCAAAACTGCGAAAGCGCCATATGCAACTACCGCATCATTGCCCGCAGTCGTATGGATAAACTCTTTTCATTTTACCAATTGTGAAAAGAAAACAGGCTGGAGTGAGCCCACTCTTTCGTTAAAAAAACTCCGATCCGCAGATATGTTCTGCAATCCGGAGTTTATAAAATTGAGTGTTCAGATTAGAAGGTTGACGTATCGATTACGTAACGATAGCGCACCTTCGAAGCCACCACATTGTCGTAGGCTACGGTGATGTCTTCGCCGGAAATCATTTCCACCTGAGGATGCAAGCCGTGCTCGGCGCAGAAGTCCAGCATTTCCTGAGTTTGGCGAATGCCGCCAATCTGTGAACCTGCCAGAACCTTGTTTCCCATCACCAGCGATGCCAAGTGAATGTTTGATGGTGCTTCTGGCAAACCTACATCCACGAAGACGCCGAACGGGCGCAAGGTATTGATTAAGCCGGTGTAGTCCAAGTCATCGGCGCTAACCGTGCACAAGATGAGATCGAAGGTGTTGGCAAGAGACTCGAGCGTACCCTCCTCGCTGGTGGCGTAGAAGGAAGTAGCGCCAAACTTGCGGGCATCTGCTTCCTTAGAACGGCCATGAGAAATGACGGAAACTTCAGCACCCATAGCGGCAGCAATCTGCACGCCCATGTGGCCCAAACCGCCCATGCCTACGATGGCCACCTTCTTGCCTGGTCCTGCGTTGAAGCGGGCAAGAGGGGAGTAGGTGGTGATGCCCGCGCACAGCAGTGGTGCAGCGGTTTCAAATGGAATCTCGTCTGGAATGTGGCAGGCGAAATCCTCCGAAACGGTGAAACCTTGGGCATATCCACCCGCTGTTGGATTGCCCTCAGCGTCATCGCCATACGTCCACAAGGTGCCCTGCAATCCGCCCGGTGTGCCTTGGCAGAACTGCTCTTCTCCAGCCTTACAGAAATCGCACTGACCGCACGCGTTTACCATGCAACCCACGCCTACCTTGTCGCCCACCTTGAATTTTGTGACATCGGATCCCACGGCTGCCACGATGCCCGCAATTTCGTGACCTGGAACGAGTGGGAACTTCGCTGGTCCCCACTCTTCGCGTGCGGTGTGGATATCGGAGTGGCAAATTCCGGCGTACTTCACGTCAAAATAAATCTCGTTTGGACCAGGCTCGCGGATTTCCACGGTTGTTTTATGGAACTTGCTTGTTTTATCGTCGCAAGCATATGCAAGTACTTGAGGCATTACTGCTCCTAAACTGTTAAACGGTTAATTATCCTCATATGGCAATGCGTCATTGATACACGCCGAATGGCTGATGCAGCCTACTCTGGGTGTGCCACGATGGGGTGAAGGTGTGGCATATCGAGCCAACCTCTTATTTGTATTTTAGTTCACCGTGCACTGTGTACGCCGAGAGGTGAAATGAGAAGCTTGAAGCAGGATATGTGGTTTACGAATGATTTCTGAATAGTACCTGAATGACGGAATCGAAATCGAATCGAATTTTTGTATCAAAAGTAGAAATTTTGTGATATATATTACACTCAACAAAGTTCAAAATTTTATTTAGAAATATAAAATTTATCCAATTTGGGAAAATAGTGAGTGCTATAGTGTACGGAAAATTCCTTAATTTTCAACTGCTCAGGAACATTAAACGAGTATGCAACGTACATGTGGACATCTACCAAATATGGAAGTATTTTCATTCTTAATACTGTACGCAACATACAAAACGCAATTTGGCCCCCCCCCCCCCCCTCGAGTTTAGGATTTTATTGCCTAAAAGATATCACTGCCATTTTTCGAAATGCGAGGTGGTATGAGGGAAGGGGAAAATTTGAAAATAAATAAGAAAAGTGTAGCTGCGTGTATAGCAGCAATCACTATGTTGTTCACGGGAGGTGTGGGTAGCCTTGCGTTCGCCGCTGATGGCGGTAGCTCCACACCGTCTTCAAATGATACGTCCGTTACGTCAACTGACGGTATCAAAGCAATCAATATTTCCGAGGATGCGGATCGTGCTACTCAGCAGGTCCGCGGAACGGCTTATGTTGACAGAGCTAACACAATCTTTGTGATGAACACTGACGAAGGAGATGAGCCGCTTGCTGGTGCTGTGGTGTATTTGCAGTACATGAACGGTAAGGGACAAGTATCTCCAATCTTTTCGGCGGTGACAGCTACAGATGGTTCGTATCATTTCAATGTTCAAGACTCAGTTACAAGCAAATATGGTGCGCCATCCTTTAAGCTTGCTGGTGACCCGAATTTCCAGATTCGTACGTGGATAAAAAACCCAGATCCATCTAAGTACTCTGTTGCCATGACGGGTGATACGTTCAAGGCTGCAGCATTCCACAAACGATTACAACGCACCGTGGAAACTTGGGACTTCACAGTTGGTGTAAACGTAATTATTGGTCAATCAATGGTCTTACAAGAGAGGCCTAATCTTGATGGTTGGTTGGCAAAACCTGAGTCAGATTGGACAACGGCTGGCACTTCTGATGGACAGTTCCCTAATACAGGGGATTCAGGTGTCATAGAGAGTTCTATTTGGTGGGAGGCTCAAGAGGCGGAAGGAAGTATGCCTTATGTGTACCATCAGAATCCGCGTAGAGGCGATCATGCTGCAAATGGTGTCAAAGTTGTAGGATCCTATGTAAACGATGAAGTGGCCCAGCGCTTTGATGACTGGAAAGCAGCGAACAAGGGATATACTCGTTCTCAGTTCCGTGACGCCCAAAAGCAAATTGTAGAAGCGTATGAAGCCGAAACAGGAGTTCCAGGTTCGGCTATTGCAGAGTCAGTAGTCGCAACAGTAAAAGCTGATGGTTCATACTATTTGCCATTTAAGGGGACATACGGTGCTAGCCGTACGCGAATGAATCAAATTGCGCAGGTTGACAATTTGGTGACAGCTGATGAGTGGCATACCGTTGCGACTGACTTTGCAAACAATCGTGCTGTATTTACTGGTGGGTTAATTAACGCAGCTAAGCGTCGTCATATTAACGATGATTACATGTATGTTTACCCTGTGGTTGATAGTGGATATGATGTCTGGATGGACATGTATCAAGATAACATGTTCCAGTCTGCGGAAGAGTGGGGAGGTGCGATTAAGTTTGGCAAAATTGATGCCTATAACTACACAATTCAAGACCAGAACTTCGCATTCCTCATTGCTGACCCACTGTTTGACGTCTTGGAGTACAACTCCTACGATAACCTCGCAACGCCAGGTACAACGGTTCAGACTGAAACTAAGGGCTTGAGGCCATACACTAAGTATGCAATTCAATGGTTCAAGACTGATTCGACTGGTACCTTGGTGAAAGTTGGCGACCCAAATATTCAGACATCCGATGCTACTGGAGCATTGGCATCTGATCCAATCACCGTGCCTGATACCCTGAATGGTCGTACTACGTTCACCGCAATGGTCTTTTCTGTGGATCCGTCTGATGACTCTGTAATTGATGGTGCATTATATGCAGATTCCTTCGATGCTGTAGAGGACACTGATCACGATGGTGATCCAGACACTACTGACCCAGACAACAACAACGACGGCACGCCAGACGATACCACCAAGACTGCGGACTTCCAGCACGTCACCCAGGGTGTGAAGATTGATGGAGTGGTCGTGAACTCCAACGGCGACAACTCGGATAACGGTGCAGAGCTCCCAGCAGCTTTGCGCAATATCGTGGTGACCTTGACTGCAAAGTCTGAGATGACCTACACCAATGCAGCGGGCGAGTCCGTCACCGTACCAGCTGGTACCGTGTTCACCGCAGGTGATGCTTCTACATGGCGTGGTGCTGACGGTTACCCAGTTGTACACAACTTCGGTCTTGCAGACTTCCCTAAGGGTGATTACACCGTTTCTATCTCGGGTAGCACCCCAGGCTATTCCATCGCTGACGATAGCCAGCTCAAGGATGGTGAGACGATCGCCATTGATGGTAATACGGCAAATCTGTTCATTGATTTCCTTAAGTTAGAGGACACTCTTGCTGATGACAATGAGCCTGTGTACCAAGATAACAACACAGTTGAGCAGGGCGGCACGATTACCGTTCCAGCACCTACCTTCAAGGATACGGAAACCGGCGAGGCGACAACTCCTGAAGTAAAGTCCTACGAGCAGGATGGTGATATCACTCTGCCAGATGGTACTAAGGGTGCTTTCCCTGGAACTGTAACCGTGAATGCAGATGGGTCTATCACTGTTGTTGCTAACGATGACGCAACCGTAGGAAAGTACAGTGTGCCTGTAAAGGTAACCTATGGCGATGATTCTACGGATACTGTTTCTGTGCCAGTTACTGTGACAGAAAAGAAGGCTGAGCCTACCCTTGCCGATGACAATGAACCTGTGTATGCAACCGATACCACCGTTGCTCAGGGCGGCAATGCTACCGTTCCAGCTCCTACGTTCAAGAACTCTGCAACGGGCGAGGCTTCAAACCCAGAGGTAAAGTCCTATGAGCAGGATGGCGATATTACTCTGCCAGATGGTACGAAGGGTGCTTTCCCAGGAACTGTAACTGTGAATGCAGATGGTTCTATCACCGTGGTTGCAAACGATGATGCAACCGTAGGTGACTACAGCATTCCTGTAAAGGTAACCTATGCTGATGGTTCTACCGACACGGTTTCCGTACCAGTAAAGGTGACGGAAAAGACCAACACGGATGGCGATGGTGACGGCGTCCCAGACAAGGACGATAAGTGCCCAGCTACGCCAGAAGGTGCGAAGGTAGATGAAAACGGTTGCTCCGTTGCTCCTACAATTCCAGACAATGGCGCTCCTGCCATTTCCGGTAAGGTAGGCACCGCAATTACTCCTGTGGAAGTCACCATTGACAACCCTGGAAAGGCAGAAATCACTGGCTGCACCATTACCGGTTTGCCAGCTGGTTTGACCGCTACGTTTGCAGACGGCAAGTGCACCATTTCCGGTACCCCAACGGAAGAGGGCACAGGAAACTACACTGTTACCGTTTCTTACAAGCCAGCAGATTCTGCAACTGCAGGTACTACAGACCCAGCTCAGGGTAGCTACACCATCAATCCTGCCGATTCCAAGGATGGCGATGGCGACGGCGTACCTGATGATTCTGATAAGTGCGCAAACACGCCAGCAGGCGCTCTGGTAGATGAGAACGGTTGCGCCGTTGCGCCAAGCGTTGACACCACCTTGCCAGATGTAACCGGTACTGTAAACAAGCCAATTACTCCAGTGGAAATTGAAGTAAAGAACCCAGGCAAGGCTGATATCACGGGTTGCACCGTTACCGGTTTGCCAGCTGGCTTGACTGCTACGTACAAGGATGGCAAGTGCGTCATCTCCGGTACGCCTACAGAGGCTGTCACCGACAAGCCTTACACCGTAGTTATCAACTACAACGAGCCTGATGGTGACAAGTCTGCAAAGACTACCGACCCTCAGACAGGTAAGAGCACTATCGGTAAGGCAGATACCACTCCTACATTTGATCCAAATGGCACGGACGACAATGGCAACCCATTCGTAATCAACCCATCTGCGGACGATCCATCCCAGTGCAGCATTGCTCCATACGTAGTGCTTCCACAGGATGAGGGCGTGGTATACACCGTAAAGGATTCGAAGGGCAATGTACTCACAGCAGACGCTGATGGTCATTACACCTATGCATACGGCGAAACCGTTACGGTCACGGCTGTACCTGCGGATGGTTACCAGTTCTCTGGTGAGCAGACGGTGACATGGACCTTCAAGTCCATGGCTAACGCAGCGTGCTTGCCTGCATGGAATGACACCACCACGGAGCCAAAGACTCCAGTGAACGTTCCAAATGCAAACGATGGAACCACCGTTCCTGATGGCTCAACCGTTGTAGTCGACGGTCCTGGTACTGCTGAATTGAACCCAGATGGTTCGATTACAGTCACTCCTAACGATGATGCAAAGCCTGGTGACACCATTACCGTTACGGTAAAGGATCCATATGGCAATGACATCGACCAGGTTGTCGTTACAATTACGGAGCCTAAGACTCCAGGAAATCCGGGGGAGAAGCCTGACTGGAACGATGGCACCACCAAGCCTGGCGAGCCAGTAACCGTACCAAACAACGGCGGTAAGGTACCAGATGGCACCACCGTAGTTGTGGATGGTCCTGGTACAGCTGAGCTGAATCCAGATGGTTCGATTACTGTAACTCCAAATGATGATGCTAAGCCTGGCGACACCATTACGGTAACCGTCAAGGACAAGGATGGCAACGTTATCGACCAGTTCTCAGTAAAGATCACTGGACCAAACACCACAGTGTCTACCACCAAGCCTCATGCATTGGCATCGACCGGTTCTGACGTGGCCACAATCGCTGCAGTTGCGCTCATGACTCTCATTGCTGGTTTGTCCAGCGTCATCGCAATCAAGCGTCGTCGCGCAGATCAGGCTCGCTCATAGGCTCGGCAGTAAGTTTTGGGTTTTCACAATTGCGTGAGTGAGTCGAAATCCAAAACACTGTGTGAGAATAATTGAATAGCCTAGTCAAAGCTAGGCAACGTAAAGGGTTGGATACCTCAGGTATCCAACCCTTTATTTGTAGGCAAGACCTCGGAGCTGATGCGTTGAGCTACCTGTGCTATGCAGCCTGGGCGCGTCGAAGCTACAGAGTTACGAACATTTTCACACCGAAGTAGATAATGAGGATGCCGAGGAAAATGCCAAAACGACTGTCAATTTTCTTCAGGTTAATGCGCGAAAGAATCAGAGGAGTGAGGACGGAACCGATGATTGCCCCAAGCATTAAGGTCGCACCTGCCGACCACGCAATGCTCGCGGTAAGCGCATGGCTGATAAATCCTACGAGGGACATGGCGCATAACACGTAGGTGCTAGTCCCTGCAGCTTCAAACGTGCTCAAGCCCATGATGGACAGCCCGGCCATGGTTGTTGCTCCGCCGCTCAAACCGCCGAGCCCAACCATAAGACCGCTTAATGCGCCCAGACCGTATGCGGACCAAGGGCCATGCTTGGATTCCTGTGGTTCTGGGGAATCATTGCTCACGCTGTGATGTCCTAGAGCCAGCACATTTTTACGGAGCACAATTGCTCCCATGATGATGAGGAGCATGCCAATCAAGATGGCATAAATTGTTTCAGGTATGTAGCGGCTGAGAAAAGTACCAACGAGGATGCTAGGCAGGGCCGCAAGGATAAGCCGATTCCCGGTTTTAAATTGCACGTTATGGATGTGCATTTGGGATAACGTGCCAAAAAATAGAGCTGGCAATGCTACGAATAAGGATGTGGACACCGCAGTCGCAGTCGATAATTGTCCGCTGAGTACGCCGAGATACAAAGAGGCGCCACCGCCGCCAATCAGGCTGACAAAAACGCCGATGAGAAATCCAAACAAAGCATTGTACATATAATCGCCTCCACACGATACGTGTGTATAATAAACGGAGAACTGTCCGTTTGTCAATTAAGGGGTGAAATGTGATGCGAAGTGATGCCAGAAAAAATCAGGAAGAGATTCTTGAAACGGCACGCCGGCTTTTCAGGCAGTTTGGTGTGTCCAAAGTTAGTATGAATCAAATCGCGAATGCCGCGGGCGTCGGCGCGGGCACGTTGTATCGGCATTATGCCCACAAATCTGCGCTGTGCATTGCACTCGTATATGACAGTCTTGCAACTTTTGTAAACGAAAGCCGGGCATATCTCGAGGAGACGCAGCGTCCGGCTCAAGAACAGTTTGCAAGAGTTCTTAAGAAGTATCTGGAATTTCGCGAGAATCAGCATGAATTACTGATGAATATTGACGTGACGAGTGATGCTGCTAGTGGCAGTTATTTTTATGCGAGTGATATTTATCAATCGGTTATCGACATTTTTATGCAGATTATAAAATCTGGTCATCCGCAGATGAGCGAGCAGGCCTGCAGATTTCGAGCAGATATGCTGATTGCCATGCTGAAAAGTGATGCCTATGAGTTCCAGCGTTATAGGCGTGGGCTGAGTCAATCAGAGATTATAAGCGAAACGATGGCGTTGATGTGGTGAACAAACCTGACGCTGGGTGATGGTGCAGGCGAGGGAGACGAGATACAAGATCCTCCACGCACGGCTGTGCAGTGGAGGATCTGGGTTAAGGGTGGAGTCTGAACCTATTCAGCGCTTTCTGTTGAATTTTTTGCACTCGAATTTTCTGCGTTCGAAATTTCTTCTGCTTCTGTGTTTCCTTCTTCGGCGGCATTTTCATCGCTTTCAGGCGCATATTCCTTGGCGAAGGAGTAATGAGGGAGGCCGTTTTCGATGGACTGCTGCACAAGTTCCTCATGCTTGGCTAGTGCTGCGGCTTCGATGACATCCCATTCGAAGGCTCCGCGAGCAAATTTGGCCAGCTTGCTTGGCTTCAAACCTGCTGTATGCATGTGATGCAGTGTTTCGGCAGTTTCCTGAATGATGGCCTCATCCAGATCCAACGCTTCATACATCCAAATAATGGCTTCAGGGCGTTGCAAACCTTGGAAGGCGTAGAATGCGTAAGCAAGATTTTCGCGCTTCTTCGTAGGAAAAGCACCCTTCTTGCCCAATTTCTTTGCCGCGTCCTTTTGAGCCTCTATTTCGCACATCTTTGCTTCAAAGAAAGCGCTCACGTGCAGACGTGAAGAGAACCAGTAGCGCTTCTTCTTCTGTGGCATTTCCTTCTCTAACGCATCGCTAATAGGATAATGGCTCTCTGCCTCAGCAAGCACAGCGCCGAAATCCTGAGACGTCATGCCCTTCTTTGGATTGATGGCTTTGGACACGGTAATTTCCCCCTCCTGGATAAATGTTATCCTTCTCACCTTAGCACTAGCAGCACAGTAGGAATTGCTATATCGACTTATCTGCAGGCCTTATTTTTCAAGTGATGAAGAATTCTCAGAAAATTTTATAATTCATCATAATTGCTGTGCATGTAAGCGACAGAATACAGAATTTTCGTTTGTGGTCAGAGCATAATCACGGACTTCCTCGCGCATTTTCGATACAGTAAGAAGAGGAATAATTACGCGAAATATCCGTTGTTTTAATTAATGACGAGATGAGCAAAGGACAGCACGATGGCACACAGTTTAGAACTTTTTTATAAGGAAGATTGCCCATACTGCCATAAGGTGATGGATTTTATGGAGGAAAATGGTATCCGCATAGAAATGAACGATGTGATTGCCAATCCTCACGCACGCGAAAGGCTTATCAGCGTTGGCGGGAAGCCTCAGGTGCCATGCCTTTTCATCGATGGCAAGCCACTGTATGAATCCCTGGATATCATCGATTTCCTTGCGAAAGAATTCAATGTCCATCGTAATGAGACTTTAGCAAGCGTGAATGCGCGCACGGACAATGCAATTAAGGTCGAGTCTTCAGGTGCATGCGATATTGATGGCACTTGCCACTAGAGACTAATAATACATACGCAACAGGGCTGGTTGAGTAAAACTCTTCCAGCCCTGAATTTTTAAGCGATGCTATTTTGCGTTTACATTTGCGTATTGCGGCACTTTAGCGATACTGCATACCACCGTCGACGATGATGGTCTGGCCTGTAACGTAGTCAGCCTTTTCGCTTGCCAAGAAGGATACAACACCAGCGACATCGCGTGGATACTCATAGCGTCCCAATGCGATGGAATCCTTCATAGCCTTCATATTTTCGCCCTTTGGCTTGCCGTTGAGCTTACCCATTTCCTCATCGATGTAATCCCACATTGGGGTGTCTACGATGCCAGGTGCATAGCCATTGACGGTGATGTTGCGTGGAGCGAACTCCTGTGCCGCTGCCTGAGTAAGACCGCGCACTGCGAACTTTGTGGAGGAGTAAGCACCCAAAATAGGGAATCCTTCGAAACCAGCAATCGAAGAAGCGGAAATGATGCGACCGCGTTCCTTGCCGAGCTCTTCAAACTTTGCTGCTGCTGCTTGAATGCCAAATACAACGCTGAAAATATTGACGTGGTAGATAGTTTCCAACTGCTCTGGAGTAATTTCAGTAAATGGCACAACCTGGCAAATGCCTGCATTGTTTACCAAAACATCAAAGGTACCTAATGTGTCAACGGTGTCGTCGATAAGTCCGAAAACCTGATCCTTATCGGAAACATCAGTTGGGCGGAAGAAAGCCTTGCGACCTAGTGCCTCAATTTGTGAAACTGTGTCCTCTGCTGCTTCACGCTGTGTAGGCAAATCTGCCACAGCAATGTCGAAACCATCCTCAGCGAGCTGAAGAGCAATTCCCTGACCGATTCCGCGAGCAGCTCCAGTAACAACTGCAACCTTATTTTCTGCCATAGCGCACCCTTTCTGTGATGCTCTGAGTGGTGCGAAGCTGTCTCGTTTGCGGGGAACAGCACGCACGCATAGTTAATTGCGGATAATGACTACCGTGTCTGTCTCGCATACTGTGCGCATGGGGACTATGGCAACGATGCCATTTACCTCTTACAGATTATCACTAAACCTTGGTGATAATCACTATTAGTTTCATGTGATGAATGTCACATTTTTGCGCCATATCGGAGCTGTAAGAGCGTACTCCATAACTTCAAAATTTTTGAATTTCCTATGGCTAGTTTTGAACATATCTGAGGACATCGTCAATTTTCTAAGCTTTGAACTGTATGATTAGAGCTATTACGAAGTGTTTAGAGTAGAGCGCTGACGTGATGGGCCCACAATACGCGGATGCGCATTTTGAGCTGAAAGAGGAGAGGAAAATGAGAGTTAAGAGACTCTTGGTGGCGGCATTAATGGCTGTGTCCATGATTCTGCCGGCTGCAAGTGCCGTGGCAGCAACACCAGATACGAATACGACACCAGATACAACTTCACAGACGACGACGTCCCCGCAGTCCACAACGACAACTGAGTCGACTACGCCGCAGGACGATACAGCTACGAAAAACGACGCAGATTCGCAGAACGGCTCGTCTGCACAGTCTGATTCGTCTACTCAGTCTGAGGATGCAAGCTCCCCAGAGAGTTTAGATGAGAGTTCAGATGCGCAAGATTCTAGCGCTTCCCAGCCATCCCAACCTCAAGCACAGGAACGCGCTACAGCTCCTGCGGCTACAGGTAGTAGCGACGATACTTCGAGAGTAAGTCTGAAGATTGCGCAATTAGCGGATGACAATTCCCTCTCTGACGGCAAAACCGACTACTATACCTTTGAAACGGTGGATGATGTGGTCGATTTGGATGTATCGGGTAAGGACTACGTAATCGACAATCCATACCTCATCATTCGCCTCACAAAAACAAACAAACTCGAAAACGTTACCTTCGTGGACTCTCAGACGGGTACTACGGAGCGCTACGATGACGACAACTACACGTATGTGAAGTACACGTTCCCCACGCTTTCTGGTGGCTACCACAACACCTATCCTGTGAGCTTTGATTTTGACGGTCACTATGCATCTAATGGCGATCAGGTGACAATGAATGCCACCTTGTATGCACGAGATGGAACGGTTATTTCCAGCTCAGAAAAGACATATACAGCAAAGGTTACGGGCTTTGATGCTTTTTCGCGCCATGGTGCCTCGGGATTTGGTGGAGAGGTTCTGGATGCCGTAGACGGTGTAGCCATTGAGAAGGGAAACCCTGATGGCCTTGTTTCTAACGGTCACCGCAATATGGGCACCGCTGTCATCGATTCTGAAGAAGACGGTGTAACGGTCAGCGGCTCGACGGCACAAACCAATATTTTTGCCAGTATTTCTGCAAAACAGAATGGGCAATCGGGGATTCAAGGTCTTGCGTACCCGCAGAATGTGAAAATCGTTTACACTCTGCCCGAAAATATGGTTATTACATATAAAGAGTTTACTCGAGAAACCACTTATACAGAGGAAACTTTGGCGGACGGCAGGACAAGGCTGACTGCAATTACGCCTACCCCGAGTTTTAATTCTAATGAAGATTACAGTACAAACTATCGTAAGTCGTTCAGGCCATATGTCAGAGTTGGTTTCGATAACGGTTTGCCAGTAAATACCGATTTACCAGTTCTTATTGATTATTATTATAATGTCAATGCTGATGGCTCCGGCGGTACTTTTATCGCGAGTAGAAATGAAACATTCTTCCTGAAACCTGTAATTTTCAAAGGTACGTATAGGTTTAACATAGCCAAAGACGGCAATGCGCGGACGTTGGGAAACACTTTTTACGACAAATTTGGCACCGTGTATAACTGCACTAATCATGCGAACCATCATTATCAGTATTTTAAGGGTCATTACTATATGAACCTTTGTGATGTGACGGAGCCTGGCTTAGCGCACAACATTTGGTTGAGTAATACAAATAACGGATCCGGGGTCAGCAATCCGAATGCGGGTGGGCATGCTAGCACCGTCACGGAGTTCTCGCTATCACTGGATGGCGAACGGGCAGAGAGCATAAAGTTTAATGGCGTTTATGTCAAGGGTTTCGAAACTTGGAAATCGAATGCTGAAGATGAAATCAAGAACTTGGACAGCATTTTTGAGGATGGAAATGTAAGTCTTTACGGCGTTCGCGCTGATGGCTCGCGTAAACTTTTGAAGTCGAGCGTGCAGCTTCGCGAGTACATCAAAATCGAGGAAGAGACCGAGCGAGAATTCGTATCCCTGGTCTTTGAAACGGCTAAACCCATTGTCTTGGATAATATGACATTGAGGCTGTTTGAGTTTACACACTTGACTGCTCAGGGTCAGAAAGATCTTGAGGCCATGCCGGAGCCTCTGACGTGGGAGTACAGATCGAGCGTATCCGCAGTCGTAGATAATGCAACGGCAACGTATTCCGGTCCGTGGAACTTCTACAACATCACGCCGCTGCAGCCTAAAGTCAATGAAAAAGTGGATGTAGATAAGACCGTGGCATACCAAGAGGGTGGTACGCCAGTCGATGTGCGTGTGGGGCCGGATTTCCCAAACATGAGTGATGAAACAGCCGCCTATGGGCCGGTGAAGACGATAGATAATGTGCGCACGGTAACAATTCTGCCGGACGGCTTTACCTTTGATCGGTGGAAAAAAGCGGAAGTTGGTAACGGCATCGGCTGGGTGTATAACACGCCGTACTATACGTGGAAGTGGGATGGTGCGGATCAGCAACCGACTGTCCAGGAAATTAAGAATTACAAAGGTACAGGTAAGACCGCTGTCGTCATCGATTACGGCTCAATCCCGGCAGCTCAACGTGCTCCGATTGATTTGACCTTGCGCGCTACGAAGTATGCCAAACGTGGTCAAAACGATGTAGTCACTTACATGTCCTACGCCAATAACGACCTGATTCGACCATACGGGTACCATCCGATAGATAAAGATGGTAGTAGAGGCCCAAATACCTATCAGGATGCGCTGGATCTGGATGACGATGGGGATACTACGGAGCTCTTCCAATTTGCCACCAGTCACATCACCTACATTCCACCACTGGAGCTGATGCTGAATACCTCCGTGTCCTATGATGGGGAATTTAGCTCAACGGTTACCGGTGATTTGGGCTATCCGGCGACATATAAGATTAATGCTTTCAATAATTCGATTAAACCGCTGGATTCGCTGTCGATTATTGATGTGCTGCCATATAAGGGCGATCACACCATCGTGGCGAATAACGATGGCGAATACCCGAGCAGAGGGTCTACATATGTCACGGGGCTCAACGGCAGTCTGGAGGAAGCAAATCCTGATTTGAGTGAGAAGTTTGACTTCTACTATCAGCTGACACCTCAGGGTGACGCCATCGCATCTGTGCGAGACGGTGAGTGGCTGACGGCTGATCAAGTGAGCGACTTCTCTCAGGTGAAATCCGTCAAGATGGTGCTCAAGGATGGGCAAGAGATCGCCAGTAAGTCGGAAGTGGATATCTACATTCCTGTGAAGGTGCCGTACGATACCTCGCTGAAGGACGATCAGAGCGAGAAACCGGATGTGGCGGTGAATACGGCGGCCTTTGCACTGGATGGTAGAACGTACTCTGAGGCCAATAGCACGGAAACTTATTTTGCTACGTACACGGTGACGGGTCGTATGTATCTCGATAAGAATAAGAACGGTACATACGATGAGGGTACGGATAAGCCTCTGGCAGGTCGTACGCTGAAACTCATGGAAGATCAGGCGGGTAACACCGTAGCGCGGGCTACGCTGCCGGGTGAGGCCACGAATCCTGATGGTTCTGAGATTTCGATAACCACGGATAGCGAAGGCTTATACTCCGCTCCTGTGTATTTGCGTGGTAGTTATCGCATTCTGGCAACACGCCTGCGTACGGAAAAATTCTCTGAAAACATGGGCGGGAACAATAATCTGGATCTTTCCACCGCTAGCGGTGACACCATGCTGACTGCCACATTGGCTCTGAATCCTGTGAACCGCACTGCCGCGCGCGATATCCCAGTAGAGGATATACCGGGATCGATTACCGTGCAGAAGACTTCTAAGGTGGAGGACGGAAACGATACCGCTGCGCCATTGACAGGAGCCGTCTTTCGCGTGCTCAAGGCTGACGGAAGTGCAGTGACGGATCTAGACGGTAAGGCTTTGGATATCGCTACCACCGATGCGAATGGTCAGCTGAAGTGGGAAAATCTGCCACTGGATGACTACAAAGTAGTCGAAGTGACTGCACCTGTGGGGTACACGCTGGATAACACAGAGCACGCTGTGACCTTGACACGTGAGGTGCCGGACGTGACAGTTGATGCGGAGAACGCGTTGAACCGCACCACGGTGTCGGTGACAAAGGTGTGGAATGACGATAATAATCGCGACAACCTGCGCCCAGATAGCGTGACCGTACACCTGCTCGCAGATAACACAGATACGGGCAAAACTCTGACTCTGGATGCAGCAGGTAATTGGACGGGAAGCTTTACCGGACTGCCAACGCATAACAATGGCACGGCAATTGCGTATACCGTAACCGAAGATGAGGTAGCGCATTATACTGCCGCCATTACCGGTGATGCCACAGCAGGCTATATCGTAACGAATACACATACGCCTGCCGTGTGTGATATCACGGTTTCTAAGACGTGGGATGACGCCAGCAACCAAGACGGAGTACGCCCTGAGTCGGTGACCGTCAACCTGCTAGCCGATAATCAGCCTGCGACGGGTGCCGATGGTAAGGCGATAACCGCTACACTGAATGCGGCCAACGAGTGGAAGTACACCTTCTCGCAGTTGCCAGTAAATAATGCTGGTCAAGCCATAAACTACACCGTTACAGAAAACACGGTAGAGGGTTATACTTCGGAGATTAGCGGTGATGCACAGGCTGGATTTGTCGTAAAAAACACGCATACGCCAGCTACAGTGAATGTGCGAGTCGCCAAGCAGTGGGTAGATGACAACAATTCCAAGGGTTTGCGCCCAGCGGATGTTACTATCCAGCTCACGGCTGATGGCGTAAATGTCGAAAACCAGACACTGACCTTGAACGAAGCAAACAACTGGACGGATAGCTTCCAAGATTTGCCAAAGTTCAAGGCGGGCAAGGAAATTGCCTATGATATTGCAGAAAATCCAGTAAATAATTACTCGTCAGCGAAGTCCGGCTCTGCAAGCGCAGGATTCACCGTTACAAATACCCTGACAGGAAAGATTACTGTTACTGCGAAGAAACAGTGGTCGGGCATTGATGCGGATGCGGCTCCAGCTGTGACAGTTCAGCTACTTGCAGATGGCAGCGTCGTGGACGGCAAGACGGCAAGCTTGACCGAAGACAATGGCTGGACGTCTGAGTTCACAGATTTGGATCAGTACAAGGCTGGCAAGGAAATCGTCTACAGCCTCGCGGAAGTGGGCGCGGCCGACGGCAAGATTACTCTGGACGGACATGATTACGAAGTTGCTATTGGTGCTATCGATGACTCTCGCGTTATCACGGTGACGAATACCATCGTCAACCCAACTTTGAGCGTCCAAGGCTCGAAGGTGTGGAAAGATGCGGATAATCAGGATGGCATTCGTCCAGATGCAGTAACCGTAAATCTCACACGCAATGGTGAGCAGGCAGGCACGAATGCTCAGGTCAATGCGGAGAGTAACTGGAAGTTCAGCTTCGATAATCTGCCAACCTATGACAGCAAGGGCAAGGCCATCGAGTACGGCGTGACGGAGAATGCTGTAGAAGGTTATACGACTGCAATTAGTGGAAGTATGGCTGATGGTTTCATCGTCGCGAATTCTCATACACCTGATGTACGGAGCATTTCTGTGTCGAAGACCTGGGATGATGCAGACAATCAGGATGGTGTACGTCCTGACTCCGTTACGGTAAACCTGCTTGCTAATGGTGAACCGGCAAAGGATGTGGATGGTGTGGCTATTACGGCTGTGCTTTCTGCTTCGAATGAGTGGAAGCACACTTTTGAGAATCTCCCAGTCAACGCTGGTGGAACGGCAATCAACTACACCGTTTCTGAAGATAACGTAGAGGGTTATTCGGCTGACATTACGGGTTCTGCAGATGCAGGCTTCGAAGTGAAGAATACTCATACGCCAGCTACCGTGGATGTGCCTGTAACCAAGCAGTGGATAGATGATGACAATGCAAAGGGTCTGCGTCCGGATAGCGTGACTATCCAGCTGACTGCTGACGGTGCGGCTGTCGAAGGTCAGAAGTTGACCTTGGACGATGCAAATAATTGGACAGATAGTTTCAAGGATTTGCCAAAGTTTAAGCAGGGCAAGGCCATCGTTTATGACGTCGAAGAGGCAACGGTAAACAATTACTCTTCTGCTAAGACGGGCACTGCTGAGACTGGTTTCACAGTGACAAACACTATTGAGGGTAAGGTCTCTGTGGGCGTGACGAAGCAGTGGTCCGGTATTGATGCAGATGCTGCCCCTGACGTGCAGATGCAGCTCCTCGCCAACGGTGAGGCGGTTGATGGTCAGGTGGTGAAACTCAACCAAACGAACGAGTGGAAGCATACCTTTACAGACTTGGATCAGTTCAAGGATGGTAAGGAAATTGCTTACACCGTGGAAGAAGTGGGAGCCGCCAACGGCAAGATTACTCTGGCAGGCCACGAGTACACGGTATCCGTGGAGGGAAGTGCGGCATCGCACAGCTTCACCTTTACCAACACTATGGTCAACCCATTGATCAGCTTTGAGGGCACTAAAGTCTGGGATGATGCGGACAATCAGGACGGCATTCGTTCCGACTCTGTGACAATGGTACCTGCTACGAAACAGTGAGCGTACAAATACCATCGCCGAAGCAGATGCACAGTCCCAGTGGGCATTCTCCTTCACAGATCTGCCAACCTACGATTCCAAGGGTAAGAGCATCACTTACGGAATTGAAGAGGTCGCAGTATCCGGCTACACCACCGCGATTACAGGTAGTGTGGCAGAAGGATATGTGGTAACCAATTCTCACACACCGGATGTGCGCGATATTTCGGTAAGCAAGACGTGGCAAGATGATGACAATATCGATAATCTGCGCCCAGACAGCATTACTGTTTATCTGCTGGCGGATGGTGAACGCACGGATCAGAAGCTCAGCTTGAGTGCAGAGTCTGATTGGACGGGAAGCTTTGAATCCCTGCCGGTTAATAAGCAGGGTGAAGAAATCCAGTACTCCGTGGAAGAAGAGCCGGTTGAAGGCTACGTGGCTGAGGATAGTGCTGGTGATATGGAGAATGGTTTCAGCATGGTGAATACCTTGATTCGCGGATCCATCAGCTTAAAGAAGGTCGATGGCAACGGACAGCCACTCAGCGGCGCAACCTTTGAGGTGCGAGATGGCAATGGAAAGGCAATCAAGCAAGCGGTATCGGATGACAACGGTGCTGTGTCCTTCACGGGTCTCGCCTACGGCAAGTACACCGTTGTGGAAACTCAATCTCCAGAAGGCTTTGAAAAGGCTGAATGGTCTGCGGATGCTGACATCGCTGAACAGGGACAAGAGATTTCTCTGGGAGAAGTGGTCAACCGCCGCATCCCAGTTCCTGTGCCGACGAGTCCTATCCTGCAGAAGCTATCTGAAACGGGTGCGGATGTACTGGCAATAGCCGGAGTTGCTCTCGCAGTGCTCATTGCTGGAATTGTGCTGGTTGTTCGTCGCAAGCGTGCTGGAGAGGCTATGCTAGGGCGTCATACGCGTCGATAGATGCGCAGAAACAGCTGAAGGTAGCTAAAAGTTCAGGGCTCTCGTGTCATGTCGAGAGCCCTGAACGTATTTCTTATTTCTATTTTCTATCGAAACAACGGCAGAATTGATTTAAAAACTATTCTTGCCCAAGTTCCTTGATAATTACGTCTTGAGGCAGCCAGTAATTATCAATATCCTTCTTCAGCTTCATCTGCATCTGTATAGTCTCTTCGATGAGATCGAAAGGCAGAGGCTTATCTAATGGGAAATTCACCAGCTTTTTCGTGCAACGATAACCGCGCTCGGTAAAGGTATCGCGTAGCTTTTCCAAAGCCACCTGCTCGCCAGTAAAGCACAAATGCTTTGTGACTGCAGACATGCCTACGATAAAGGTGCCGTGATGTGTAAACATGGGCTGATTCCATGCGATGCGGGTGTCCAGCTCAGGATGGTTCTCGCAAATCCATTCGAGAAGCTCACGCAGAAACTCTCGAGTAGTATCTGGCACGCGTGGGCCAGCGAGATATTCCTCAAATTCTTGAGGCAAAACGGTATCCGACATAGGGGCTCCTTGACGGTCAAATGAAAGTTAAAAAGGTACTAAGATTGTAGGAGTAATTATACTTGAGATGCTTTAGGTTTGCTCAAGAAGAAAATTCAAGAAAAAACGAAAAATAAAGCGTCTACCGCCTTGTGTGGAGGATGAAGAGAATGAAAAATGCAGTGTGGCGCAATATTTGGGAGTCCGCCAAAAATGTTCCCATGCTCTTTGTAACCATAGGTGTTTTTATCCTGCTCGTAATCCTTAGCCTTCCTGCGCTCAGCGCGTTTGCTGCGTGGAGATTGTGGATAGTCGTTGCGCTGGTCATCGTTACCGTGGGTGACACGCTGATCGGCATGATTGAAGATATCAAAAACGGTCATGTAGGTCTCGATGTGCTGGCGGTGGTGGCCATCATTTCCGCTCTTGCGGTGGGCGAGTATTGGGCATCGTGGACTGTGGTGCTGATGATTTACTCGGGATCTGTCATCGAAGCCTATGCTCAAAGCTCTGCAAAGCATAACCTCACCATGCTCATGAAGTCCGCTCCAAGCATTGCGCATCGCTTTGCGGGTGGTAATGCGGAAGGTTCAGACATCGAAGACGTCGACGTCAGCGAGGTGCAGGTCATGGACTTGCTACTCGTGAAGCCGGGTGAAACGGTGCCCGTCGATGGCGTGGTCATGAGCGACAGAGCGGTGGTCAATCTTTCCATGATTAATGGTGAGCCTCTGCCGCAAACCGTGCGCAATGCGCAGCGCGTGCCTTCGGGAGCCATAAACGACTCCGAAAGCTTTACGTTACGTGCTACAGCGGCGGCGGCGGATTCACAGTATCAGCGCATTTTGTCCCTAGTGGAAGCGGCTCAGAACTCGCGCCCAGCATCGGTGCGCACGGCAGATCTGCTCGCAGTGCCTTTTACCGTTGTGGCGTTCACACTTGCGGGCATCGCCTGGTTCCTCAGTGGCAACCCCGTGCGCTTTGCCGAGGTGCTCGTGCTTGCCACCCCATGCCCTTTGCTGATTGCTGCACCGGTCGCCTACCTCGGTGGAACCTCCCGTTTGGCCGCCTCGGGCGTACTGGTGAAGGGACAGGAAATTATCGAACAGCTGACCAAAGTTACGCAAATTTTCTTCGATAAAACAGGCACATTAACAGTAAAGCAACCACAGGTCGTTCGTGTCGAGCGCGCACACGATGAGCGTGCGAACCTCTGGAATCACATCAGCGATGACATGTTGCTCAGCGCAGTCGGTGTAGTGGAATCGTACTCCATCCACATTTTGGCCCAAGGCATTGCCTCCGCAGGAAAAAAGGCAAGAGATCGCGTTACGGATGAGCAATTAGCTCAATTCGATGTCGATGACGTCTCTCAAGTTGTAGAGCGCAGCGGCATGGGCGTTACGGCACAAGTCAGCGGTCATACCGTCAAAGTGGGCCGATTCGCATTTGTGCTTGGAGAGGCACCAAACCAAGGATTTAAGAAATCCAATTCCTCTGCGCCTGCACGCAAATATGTGCTGCAGGCAAACGAGCAGAAAGCACCCGTCCGCGGCACCTTACCAGATGTAGCGAAGCAACGCGAAGATGCCATCACCTCGCATGATATCTTCTCCGATTTGGAGCCAGCCTCCATGGCCGCATACGTCTCCATCGATGGAGACGTGGTGGGGCGCATTATTTTGCGCGATGTCCCACGTGCCAATGCGGCGGATACCGTGAAAACACTACGAGATCTGGGCGTCACCCATATTTCCATGCTTACGGGAGACTCCCAAGATTCGGCATATCGCATCGCTGAGCAAGTAGGCATCAATCAAAAAGACGTGTACACCAAGCTGTTGCCAGAAAATAAGCAACGCATCCTGCACAACTCTCGCCAAAACACCCACGCCATCACCATGATGGTGGGCGATGGCGTCAACGATGCGCCCGTTCTCGCATCTGCAGACATTGGCGTGGCCATTACAGACGGCTCCTCCACAGCCGCATCTGAAACTGCACACATGGTCATTATGAATGACGATGTCAGCCTTATCCCAAAGTCCATCTTGATCGCACGACGCACACAAAACGTGATGTATCAAGCCGTGATCATCGGTCTCGCGCTCGCCACCATTGGCATGATTGTTGCCTCCTTCGGCGTCATTCCAGCCGTGCTAGGTGCTTTCGGGCAAGAGGCCATCGATGTTATTTCTATTATGTGGGCGTTAAACGCTGTACGAGATAAGAAGTAGGTTAGTAATTATGGTAGTTGCAACTTCAGAAAGTTATTCAGCAATGCTCGCCGCCGCTCGAGAGGGTGGCTACGCATATCCCGCCATCAATGTCACCAGTTCTCAAACATTGAATGCAGCGTTACAGGGTTTTGCGCAAGCCGAATCCGATGGCATTATTCAGGTTTCTGTAGGCTCAGCATCGTATTTGAGTGGACAAAGCGTCAAAAATCGTGTGGTGGGTTCCGTCGCGTTAGCAAGCTACGCGCGCGAAGTAGCTCAGCAGTATCCCCACATCACCGTGGCTTTCCATACGGACCACTGCGCTGAGCAGTATTTAGGCGAATGGGTGGAGCCCCTGCTCGATATGGAAATCGAGCAGGTCAAGCAGGGCAAGGAGCCAATGTTTCAGTCCCACATGTGGGATGGTTCTACGGTGCCTCTCGACCATAATCTGGATATAGCAGAGGCTTTGCTCGAGAAATCGGCACAGGCTCACACCATTTTGGAGATTGAAATCGGCGCTGTGGGCGGCGAAGAAGACGGTCAGCGTGCGGAAATTAACGAAAAACTCTACTCCACAGTGGAGGATGCGGCGCTTGTAGCTCAGCGTTTGGGATTAAGCACGGACAGCAATGGCCATGCGCGTTATATGGCGGCTTTCACCTTCGGTAACGTGCACGGTGCGTACAAGCCAGGTGTGGTCAAGCTGCGTCCAGAGTTGCTCAAAGAAATTCAGCAGGCCACAGCTGAGAACTTTGCTCAACTGCCCGGAGCGCATGCAGATAAGCCATTCTACCTTGTCTTCCATGGTGGATCCGGCTCCAGCAAAGAGGAGATTGCCGAAGCTGTGCGCAACGGCGTCATCAAGATGAATATCGACACCGATACCCAGTATGCGTTTACCCGCGCCATTGCTGGACATATGATGACGAATTACGACAAGGTCCTCAAGATTGACGGCGAGGTAGGCGAGAAGGGGATGTACGATCCACGCTCCTGGGGTGTGGAAGGTGAAAGCTCCATGGCCGCGCGTGTGGTTGAAGCTTGCGAACGCCTCGGCTCGGCAGGGAAAGCACTGAAATAGAAGCTTGGTGCTTTTCGGGCTCTGATATACCCAATCAGATATACACAATCTGGTGGCTGAGAGGTCGCCAGATTTTTCTTTTGCCTACGCAGCTGCACAGTCCAGCATGCAGAATTTGAGAAAGTTGAGAGGTGTCATAATTCCAGCAATTTTCCACGTTTTTCTGCACTCGCAGGCGGTTTACTCGTAGACGCTTCAGGGTATCCTCTAAGTGTATTTGTTTGAGCAAGGAGGGCACCATGCCGGGAATTATTCTTGTGGGCGCACAATGGGGCGACGAAGGAAAAGGCAAAGCTACGGACTTAATTGGCTCCAAGGTCGATTACGTTGCTCGCTTTAACGGTGGAAATAATGCCGGTCACACAGTCGTGGTGGGCGATGAATCCTACGCGCTGCATTTGCTACCATCAGGCATTGTCAACGCAAATGTCACACCGGTGATTGGCAATGGTGTGGTCGTCGATCCTGAGGTTTTGCTCGAAGAAATCGAAGGCCTGGAAGCCCGTGGAGTAGATTGCTCGAAGCTCCTGCTTTCGGATTCGGCTCATATTATCGCGCCATATCATCGCACCATCGATAAGGTGACTGAACGCTATGCAGGTAAGCGCAAGATTGGTACCACCGGTCGGGGTATCGGCCCGGCATATGCGGATAAGATTAACCGCATTGGTATCCGCGTGCATGATTTGTTTAATCCTGAAATTTTGCACGACAAGGTGGAAGCCTCCTTGCGTCAGAAGAATCAAATGCTCGTAAAGATTTACAATCAGCGTGCCATCGATGTGCAGGAAACCGTAGATTATTTGACGCAGCTGGGCGAAAAGATTCGCAAGTATGTAGCAAATACGGGCTTGGTGCTCAATCAGGCTTTGGATGAGGGGAAGGTTGTGCTGTTTGAAGGCGGACAGGCTACGATGCTGGACGTCGACCACGGCACCTACCCATACGTCACCTCCTCAAATCCTACAGCAGGTGGCGCCTGCACAGGTACAGGCGTGGGGCCTACGAAGATTTCTCGTGTTATCGGCGTATCTAAGGCGTATATTACGCGTGTGGGTGAAGGCCCATTCCCTACAGAACTAGACAATGAAGAGGGCGAGTGGTTGCGTCAGCAGGGTCATGAATTCGGCGTGACCACAGGCCGTCCACGTCGTTGCGGTTGGTTCGATTCTGTGGTCAATCGTTACGCAACTCAGGTCAATGGTTTGACGGACATCGTACTTACCAAGCTCGATGTGCTCACGGGCTTAAAGACTATTCCAATCTGCGTGGCATACGACGTAGAAAATGCGGATGGTACTCATACACGCTACGACGAAATGCCAACGGATCAGGATGCTATTGCACGCGCAACACCTATTTATGAGGAAATGCCAGGTTGGGATGAGGATATTTCTCAAATCCACAGCTTCGACGACCTCCCAGAAACGACTCAGAATTATGTGCGTCGTTTGGAAGAGCTCTCCGGTTGCCGTATCTCCGCCATCGGTACCGGTCCTCAGCGCGATCACATCATTTCTGTGCATTCTTTGCTGGATGAGTAAAAGCGCACGGCACTGCGCAAAAATCCGTAACGCTTGTGATAAATGATGAAATCAAGGGGCAGAATATCTACGTGCAGTAGAATCTGCCCTTTGATTTTTCCCATCGTTTCCGCTGGGCTTGCAGAATTTTTAGTCCGGCCTCAATTATGTGTAAAAACCTCGCACACGCATGTAAAGAACGTGCATATCTTCAGAAAGTTTAGAGCACACACTCAGACTCGGCAGTGGTGCACTTTGTACAATAATGGTTATGGCAAAACACAGTCACCGAATTTCTTCACCCGCTCCACGCACAACCATGGCATATAATCCACTGACAGACGTGTGGATTTACGTGGTTGTGTTCGTCGGCGGATTTTTCGGCACGGCTGTGCGCTACTCCTTAGGCACCGCTCTCAATACGGCACCATATACCTTAGGCATTCACTGGGGCACGTTTATCGCCAATATGGTAGCATGCTTTATCTTTGCGCTGCTCGCAGCCATCCTCGTAGCACAGCCTAGAAAACGCAATCGCTCACGGGCATCAGGGAGGAAGCATACGCGAGCTAACCCCACGTCACATGCCTCATCGCGCAGGATGGAGCAGCTTCTCTCTCGCGGAGTGGGCATGGGCTTTTGTGGTGGATTATCCACGATGTCTACGCTTGCTTTGGAAATTACGGCAAACCATTATGGCTGGGTGTACGCTGTTTTTTCGATCCTATCCGGTTTAATTTTCTGCTTGCTGGGCTCATGGGCGGGTTCTTTCGTGGTGAGGTCCCGGGAAGATGCGCGTGCGGATAGATCTTCGCGCAATTCACGGAGCACAGACCGTTCACGCCAAGGGCGTGAATCTGATCACCAGACCCGTACGCACAATGTGCATGCTTATCCTCACCCGTCCTCCTCCTCGTCATCTTCCGTGTCCTATATTGCGCATCGGGATAGTCAGTTAGCGCCATCGACGCAATCTGCACATACACATAGAGCGCAGCATGGGGAGCATATGGCACATCAGGAGGATGCTTCACCCGCTACACGGCCTGCTCTCAAAAGTTCCTCCAGCAACTCCACTGTAGAATACGCGCGCAATAGAAGCCGTAATGCTTCTCGACGTCATCAGAAGGTGGCACAGCAGGAGCTCCACCATCAGGCAGCTGACAGAGAAGACCGCGTAGCTCAACCATCGCAGGGTGAAACGCGTGCTTCACGGAGAAATAAACGTGAAAATTCGAGGCGTGGAGACAAAGCGCGCAAGCGTAGACACTAAGCTCGATACTCACTACGATGGAATGACAAGGACTGCGTAACGCAGAGTATATATGCGGAGTACCTACGTAAAGTACACGGATGTTCAAGGAGTTTTTCATGGATGATAGTAAGGGCAATGCCATAGGTGAGCAGAATACATCCATCTATGCATCGCATCGCCTCACCATGCAAAGCGTCCTTGACCGCATCATCGCAGAACTGAGCAACGCTAATGCGCAGAGCTATCAGGAAACCCATTATAAGCTGTATGAGCATGTGAGTTATCGCATTAAGTCCGAAGACAGCATGCGAGAAAAATGTCAACGCAAAGGATTAGAAGCTACCCCGCATAATGCGTTAAAAGTTATTCATGATGGCATCGGCATCCGCGTAGTGACGGGCTTTATCGAAGATATCCATAGGGTGGTGGATGTTTTGCGCGCTATCCCAGGCGTGCGCGTATACAACGAAAAAGATTATGTATACAACGCAAAACCCAACGGCTACCGTTCTTATCATGCAATTCTTGAAGTGTCCTGTGACGACGCCGACTGTGATGGGAATATGCCAGGCACGTATTTTGTGGAAGTACAAGTGCGCACCATCGCCATGGATTCGTGGGCTGCGCTCGAACATCAGATGAAGTACAAAAAAGGCATCGATAACCAAGAGCGCATAGCTGCGGAACTCAAAAGGTGTGCGGACGAGCTTGCATCCTGCGATCTGAGCATGCAAACCATTCGACACCTCATTCAAGGAGATGACGACTAATGAAGATTCTCATAGCCGAAGACGAGCAAGCTTTACGCCGTGCCTATCAGGTGGCGTTGGAGAAGCAAGGATATGCGGTTACCGCCGTGGCAAATGGGCAAGAAGCGGTAGATCAGGCGAAAAATCACGCATTTGACATCATGATTTTGGACATTATGATGCCCGTGAAATCCGGGTTGGAAGCCCTCGCAGAAATACGTGCCAGTGGCAACAAAACATACATTATTATGCTGACCGCCATGGCAGAAATCGATGACCGCGTAACCGGCCTAGATTTGGGTGCTGACGATTATTTATCCAAGCCCATATCCCTGAAAGAATTGCTGGCTCGCCTGCGCTCGATGGAGAGACGATTCGAAACCAGCTTCACGGAGAAAGAACTCAACTGCGGCAATATTACGCTGAATGTCCGCGAGCAAGAAGTTGCCGCGCACAGTTCTATGCGGTTAAGCGCCAACGAGTCAAAGCTTTTGGAATACCTCATTTTGAATGCGCAGCATACGACCGTAACACAAGATGATGTGTATGCGCATATTTTTGAGCACAATGAGGATAAAGATGCCGGATATGTGTGGATTTATATTTCTTATCTCAAGCAAAAGCTCAAGGCCATTGGTGCTCAGGTAAAAATCACAGGGCATGACGGTGGACCTTACGGTTTGGAGGCTGTCCATGATTAGGAGCTTGCGCATCCGCTTCACACTTATTGCCACATTGGCATTAAGCATCATTTTGATTGCGCCCATTGCTCTTCTGAATCTCACCTCCCAGTGGGAAAGCGGACGGGAAAATACCATCATCCTTCAAGTCATTAACGAAAACGACGGCACATTGCCCGTAGATCGTATAGAAAAAATATTGCAATCCTCATTTTTCGGCTTGAGCTTCACCAAAACAGAAGGATTGCATTATCAATATTTCAGCGCCTTCCAAGATAGCGAGGGCAATATTTCTGTCACGAATAAAAGCAATCTTGACTATCTCACCGATGATGAAATCACACAAGCCGCCTCGAGCCTGATTAGCGCTGCAATAACTGAGGGTACAACGGATATCGAGGAACAGTCCTTTAGCTACCAAATTAAGGTGACGGAGAGCGGTACGAGAATTTCGGCCATCAATATCAATTCTCAGATAGCCAATCGCACCCGACTGTTTTATCTTTCCGTCATTCTTTTTGTGCTCGGCTTGCTCGTGTTTACTATTGTGGCAGCTATCCTCTCTCGCTGGGCTGTGCAACCTTTTGTTGAAAATTATGAGAAGCAAAAGCGTTTCATTACCAATGCTGGGCACGAACTGAAAACCCCGCTGGCTATTATTTCTGCAAATACCGAGCTGCAAGAAATGATTGAAGGCGAAAATGAGTGGAGTGCTTCGACCAAAACTCAAGTGGAACGCATGACCTCGCTCATCAACCACATGGTCGCTTTAGCACGGCTCGAAGAACAGCCAAATATGGAGCTAACAGACATAGATTTTTCCGAGACGGTGTATCAAGCCGCAAAAAGTTTTAAGAGTTCGATTGTCAAAGATGGAAAACGTTTCGAGATGAATATTGTGCCTGATATTCATATCAAAGCCGAATCCAAATCCGCGTATGAGCTTGCCACCATTTTGGTGGATAATGCCAATAAATACTGCGACCCGCAGGGCAAAGTCTCCGTGGAGCTACGCAAATCCCGAGACATTCGCTACACGGCACATCTGGAAGTGGCCAATACCTATGCAGAGGGGAAAAACAAAGATTATTCACAATTCTTTGAACGATTCTATCGTGACGATGAATCACACTCCAGCGCCGGATTCGGCATCGGCCTCAATATGGCACAAAATATGGTGAAGCTTTTTAAAGGGCGCATTGACGTGCGCTACGCGGACGATACAATAGTTTTCGTTGTTCGAATTTAGAGCGATGGCATGAACGGATGAACGGGTGACTGCTTCTTAGCGTACAAGTGATGAGCGGCTATTCGTGAGGACAGGCACAAGATATCAGCACAAGTAGGGATAAACATCGTGAGCATAACCACTCTTCTAGCTATTAGCGCGTGTGGCGGATTCGGCGCCATAGCGCGCTTCGTAGTGGACACGCTCATCAAACGTGTCAAAGCTACGATTTTTCCGTGGTCTACGCTGATTATCAATACTACTGCAGGCTTGCTTTTTGCGGCCGCGCTCGCCTTCCTCCATCAAGACAACCACATCGGCCTTTACGCTCTGGCAACTACAGGCTTTCTGGGTGGATTCTCCACCTTTTCCACCGCTATGAACGAAATTATTAGCCTCGCACGCGCGAAACACTGGGTGGATTTTGCGATTTATCTGCTCCTTGCAGTGGGATTGCCGGTGTTAGCAATTATCGGCGGTCTCATGTTTTTCGTGGCGCTCCGCGGCTAAGGCTACATACGCGACTTTTGCACTAGCATGCCTAATAGGCGGCCAAGCAGATTAAGCCCAATTCCTGCCGGGCACTCATCTGATCCTTACCTGAGAAGAGCACCACAACGCCATCGCCTGGGTGGATAACGGTGGAGCTTTGTGGTACGAATTCCTGCCCTCCGCGGCGAATGGCTATTAATGACATATCTTCCGGCCACGCGATATCACCCACCTTCTTGCCCATGGCGACGCTGCCGAGTTCAACGGGCAGGGAGAGGATACCCGACTGCTCGGTTGGTGTAGTCTGCTGTGGTTTGGCGTGGCTGGCCATATAACGGTTGAGCAATTCATGATAAATGGGCTTAATTTTCAGCTGATCTGCCACAAATAACGCGGTAAACGTCACCACTGCCACCGGGAACATATGGATAAACGATCCGGTCATTTCCGAAACCAAAAGCAGCGAAGTAATAGGCGCTTTTACGGAGGAGGACAAGGTGCCCGCCATAGCCAGCATAGCAAAGGTAATAATCACATTCTTATCCGAAGAAAAATGCACAAAGGATAGGCTGTCTAAAATACGCGCGCACAAACTGCCTGCCACAGCGCCTACGGCCAAAATAGGCAAAAAGATACCGCCCGGGGCTCCACTTCCAAAACTGGTGGAGGTAAACAGCATTTTAATGAGCAAAATTAATGCGAGGAAAGCCAAGCTCGGTGCGCCCGTCTGCGCAAGCTGCACTAATTGTGCTCCACCGCCCAACGCTAAGGGGAAAGCCACGCCCACAGCAAGCGCAATAGCCAGAGATACAAACATGCGCCAGCGCGTAGGAATGCGATTAAACAGCGTTTGCATACCAAGTAGCATTTTATTCATCGCAGCGCCCACCAGACCGCTGATGATACCCAAAGGAATCAGCCACACATAGGTGCCTGCATCCAACGCACTAATATGTGCAAATTGCAAAACCGGCGTAAACCCAAACACCAACTTGGACAGCAAATCCGCCGTAAGTGCAGCCGTGGTAGCCGTAAGAAGCACCAAAGGATTAAAACTACGGTACACCTCTTCCAGCGAAAACATCACACCAGACAGTGGAGCGCTAAAGGCCGCAGACAGTCCAGCAGCCGCACCTGCAGTAACGTAATTATCCTTTTCCACGGTGTTCGTGCTCATGCGCGAGCTTATGGCGGAAGCACTTGCTGCGCCAATTTGTATAGATGGTCCCTCGCGGCCCAAGCTCATGCCGAAGAACCCGCACAGCACACCCGCCGTAAAGCGCACAAAAAGCACGGACCACCACCGCATCTTCAGTCCCCACAGCAGTACACCCTCGACTTGGGGAATGCCTGAGCCCGATGCCATAGGCTCCCATTGAACGAGCTTGGTAATAATCCAACTGCTCAGCGCAGCAATGGCCAGCCACAGCAGTACAGACCACGGATGGGTGCGGATGTACGTGTAGGCGGTGACAGCCCACGTATTGCCGTACCCGATGAGGGCGCGGTAAGCCAGGGCGAGCAAGCCGGCTGCGATGCCGCACATAATGCCGCGCAATGCCACACTCCAGCGATGGCTTGAAGAGCCACTCATCAGCTCTTGAAGATGCGTACGATAGTTTTTTCTGCGGGCAAATTGCGTAGCCGGCGTAGCGGTGGACTCGCTGCGCAGAGAAGACGGTCGTTTATTTCTATTGGAGAGCGGAAATCCGTAGGATACGAAATTGGCGTGGTTCTGAGTATAAGGTTGTTTTTGAGTGTGGGGATCAGGTGACTGAGCATTGTGCGCAGTAAACGCGGTGGATTGGTCCGAGGTGGAGGATTCGAGATCGAAATCATCATCGATATCGTCATAAACAGAGGAAGAAGAGAAAGAATTCGCGGTTGCGCGAGCGGCTGGATTCTGCGGCTCAAGCCAACGTTCATAGTCCGAATCCTTTGCACTGCTGCCCGCGCTCGCTTGTGCCGCCGTCTCGTGCTCTGCATCTTCATCATGAATCGCCATGAAGCCGCCCCAAAATCGCCATTATTATCGTGATTGTTATCTTACTCATCGGTCAGATACATTGAGCAGTTTCTATTCGGGTTTAGACTATGAGAAACACGTGGAGGAGGCAGAATGACACCAGATGAAGTCGCGCAGTACGTCAATCGCGATCATGCTGCAGATTTAGAGGCAGCAGCACAACGCTTGAAGAAGGTTGTGCGTCATACACAGCTTGAGCCATCCAAAATTTTATCGGAGATGACCGGTGCAAAGATTTTGCTCAAACCAGAAAATTTGCAACGTACAGGCTCGTTTAAGCTACGCGGCGCATACAACAAAATTGCCTCACTGTCCCAAGAAGAATTGGACCGAGGCATTGTTACTGCTTCTGCGGGAAATCACGCTCAGGGTGTGGCATATGCCGCTCGGGAACGCGGCGCACAAGCCACCATCGTGATGCCTCGTATTACACCTCCGTTGAAGGTTGACGCCACCCGAGCATTAGGCGCGCGCGTAGATCTGGAAGGTGATGTATTCGACGAATCTAGCGCGTATGCCGCTCAATTATCGGAAAAAGAAGGCATGACTTTCGTTCATCCGTTTAATGACTACGATGTGCTCACGGGACAGGGCACAATTGCTATGGAAATTCTGGAAGACTGCCCAGAGGTTACGGATATTCTCGTACCGCTCGGCGGGGGCGGATTGGGCGCTGGTGTGGCCATGGCGGTGAAAACCTTTGCGCCGCATGTGCGTGTCATCGGCGTCACGCCGGAAGGTTCCGTGGCATTCGGGCAGTCCTTCACTTCCGGCACGCATACTGTGCATCCTGCCGCCACAGTCAGCACGTCCGCCGAAGGCGTGGCTGTCAAAGAGCCAGGTGATCTCACATTTGCTTTGCTCGAAAAGTATTTGGATGGCTTCGTCACCGTCAGTGAACGCGATATTTCCGAAATGATCTTGCTCATGCTGGAAAAGCACAAGCTCGTGGTCGAAGCCGCCGGTGCGGTGTCCTTGGCCGCCTTAAATGTGCTTGATCGCGTTAAGTCCGTGTCCTCACTGGAATCCGATGGTGCAGACGCTCAGCTCTTGGAAGTTCCTGAGCCTTCGAAGCGCGTTATCGTGCCCATTTTGTCTGGCGGCAATATCGATACAGTAACCATTGGCGCAGTTATCCAGCGCGGTATGATTTCGCGCGGTCGCATTATGCAGTTTGGTGTAGAGCTTCCGGATACGCCAGGACAGCTTGCTTTGATTGCTCAGATTTTGGCGGATTTGCGCGCCAACGTTATCGAGCTGAACCACGACCAGTTCAAAGCGCAGTCGCATTACACCAATGCGGTGCTTTTGGAAGTCACGGTAGAAACGAACGGTCCAGATCATATCCAGCAAATTATGGATGCCTTACATATGAAGGGCTTTAGGGTTAACCGCGTATACTAACGCATACTAAACGGAGCGGATTTCATTATTTTTGTGCCCACACGGTTGAGATGGCTGTGTGGGCACAAAAATACAGGTGTACATGCCAGGAGGCTGGAGCAAAAGACAATCCTGCTAAAACGCTCTATTGATTATTGATGACTTTTCTGTGCAACCCTCTGCTGAACCAATTCAGGTATGACTTTCTCAATGGGCTCTCGAATAATATCTTCAGCATTTGCCAGGTAATCCATATGTGTAGGCTCGGCATTGATGATAAGGATTCGTTTTCCTAGCTGTGCTGCCAAAGGAACTAAAGAGGCCGCAGGATAAACTTCGAGGCTTGATCCGATAACCCACAATTCCTCCGCTTTTGAAATACCTTGGGCAGCCTTTTCCATTGCCCCATCCGGTAGGGCCTGCCCAAAATACGTGACATCCGTTTTAATCATGCCTCCGCACACCGTGCAGCGCGGATCTGGATGCTCCTCGAGCTGATCCATCACATCGGATGTTTGATAGCCTTCGTGGCAGTTAATGCAGTGCGAGGTGGCAATTGTGCCGTGCAAATTGACGACTTTGTCTAAAGAATTTCCTGCGCGCTCATGTAGACCATCAAAGTTCTGCGTGGCAATAACACTCAAAAGGCCTGCTTTTTCCAGATCTACTAGCGCCTTATGTGCAGGGCCAGGTTGTGCATTCCATACAGCAGATTCTTTCTGCCAACGCCACGAGTATTCGCGGGCCTGCTGATTACTCAAAAAGAGGTCATAATCGTAGACGCTCGTTTGCTCAGGATGCTTTGTCCACACTCCATCCGGGCCGCGAAAATCAGGAATGCCCACAGACGTCGAGATGCCAGCGCCTGTAAAAACTGCGATAGATTCCATAAATCCCTCCAAACTACTTCTGATTGCGATAATACTCTTCAGTTTTTTTTCGAACTTGCGTTTTCGCGCTCAAGGCCTAGTTCGGGGATAATGCACATCACGCTGACATCACGCTGATAAGGAAGCGGGTGCACAAGGTATGAAGTGTACAGGGCATGCGGTGCGCAGGTGGGGGTGCACAAGGGTCCACATTGGTCGTTAGCGCAATGGAGCACTATACGAGGGGTATGAGAGCACACGCGGGAGCAAATATGAAAAGCCCCACCAATGGAGGAGATTCTCATTCTCACTATTGATGGGGCTATGTCGGACTTTTAGCAGTCCGTAGAACCTACCGAGGTACTAAATAAAGCCGTACTTCATGCGTTGTACGTTCTTAGTCCTTGTCCAGCTCATCCTTCACGTCGTTCTTGATTTCAGTTGCAGCCTTCTCAGCTTCTGCCTTCTTTACCTCGGCATCAGCCTTGATCTCGTCAAACTTGTCGCCAGCCTTATCTGCTAGGTCAGCGGCCTTATCCTTGATATCTGAGGCTACATCTGCAATCTTGTCGCCTGCTGCCTGAGCTGCGTCCTTGAGGTTCTCAACAATATCCATGAGTGCTCCCTTCCTAGTTATCCACATAAAGTGGTGATCGTTTAATTCTTTGGTAGACAATACATCTGTTGTGTTGCAACTACCTGTTTATTTATTGTAGCGGAAAAGACCTCTAGATGCGGGGGAATCTATTGAATTTCACGGAAAATTGACTGTGATTTAGGAAACAAAATTTTGATAAACGACAGAGGACTAGCTTGTATCGTTCCAAAAGAGCATAATGCTTCCCGTAAGGGCCAAGTCGGATTAGTGGGATTTGAACCCACGACCCCCTCGTCCCGAACGAGGTGCGCTACCAAGCTGCGCTATAATCCGATGTACATACGATAACTGTGTGTACAAGAAATACAGTGTAGCGCGGTGAGGCGAATTCTGAAATTCGTGGGTCATTTTCGTGTGCCCTGAGTGTGTTTTTTTTTGGAGGTGGACAGTCGAGAGCTGATATTTTGTAAAAATACCCGAAAATGCAAAAGCCTTTATTTTCTGGGCAACACGCCGAATATTTGCGTGGGGTTGTGGTTTGGTGTATTGTTTTTATTCGCTGCCTGATGCGGTGTGATTGCTTGGTTTGTGAGTGGTTGTGCTGGTTTGTGTTGTGGTGGTTTGAGAACTCAAGAGCGTGTTTTGTACTACTTTTTATTGTTTTGATAATGCCAGTGATGCTCGCCTGAATATTGTTTTGTGTTTGGGTACTGTGATGGTTTGATGAGTGTCTTTTTTTGTGCGTTGAAACTTTTTGTTTTTTCGTTGATTTTATTTTTGTGAGTCATTTTTGATGGCCTTTTTGCAAGTTTTTTGTGGAGGGTTTGATTCTGGCTCAGGACGAACGCTGGCGGCGTGCTTAACACATGCAAGTCGAACGGGATCTGGCTCAAGCTTGCTTGGGTTGGTGAGAGTGGCGAACGGGTGAGTAACGCGTGATCAACCTGCCGTGTAGTGGGGAATAGCTCCTGGAAACGGGTGGTAATGCCCTATGGTCCGCATCATCGCATGGTGGTGTGGGAAAGTGATTGAGTGCTATACGATGGGATCGCGTCCTATCAGCTTGTTGGTGGGGTAGTGGCCTACCAAGGCTTCGACGGGTAGCCGGCCTGAGAGGGCGACCGGCCACATTGGGACTGAGATACGGCCCAGACTCCTACGGGAGGCAGCAGTGGGGAATATTGCACAATGGGGGGAACCCTGATGCAGCGACGCCGCGTGCGGGATGACGGCCTTCGGGTTGTAAACCGCTTTTAATTGGGAGCAAGCAGTTTTACTGTGAGTGTACTTTTTGAATAAGCACCGGCTAACTACGTGCCAGCAGCCGCGGTAATACGTAGGGTGCAAGCGTTGTCCGGAATTATTGGGCGTAAAGAGCTCGTAGGCGGTTTGTCGCGTCTGGTGTGAAAGTCCATCGCTTAACGGTGGATTTGCGCTGGGTACGGGCAGGCTAGAGTGTAGTAGGGGAGACTGGAATTCCCGGTGTAACGGTGGAATGTGTAGATATCGGGAAGAACACCAATGGCGAAGGCAGGTCTCTGGGCTATGACTGACGCTGAGGAGCGAAAGCGTGGGGAGCGAACAGGATTAGATACCCTGGTAGTCCACGCCGTAAACGGTGGATGCTGGATGTGGGGCCCTTTCCACGGGTTCTGTGTCGGAGCTAACGCGTTAAGCATCCCGCCTGGGGAGTACGGCCGCAAGGCTAAAACTCAAAGAAATTGACGGGGGCCCGCACAAGCGGCGGAGCATGCGGATT
This sequence comes from Alloscardovia criceti DSM 17774, assembly GCF_000376885.1. Classification (GTDB taxonomy): domain Bacteria; phylum Actinomycetota; class Actinomycetes; order Actinomycetales; family Bifidobacteriaceae; genus Alloscardovia; species Alloscardovia criceti. Next base: position 4,386 of record NZ_AQXR01000009.1, on the reverse strand, counting down.
AATTCGATGCAACGCGAAGAACCTTACCAAGACTTGACATGTTAACGATTGCCTCAGAGATGGGGTTTCTCTTCGGAGCGTTTTCACAGGTGGTGCATGGTCGTCGTCAGCTCGTGTCGTGAGATGTTGGGTTAAGTCCCGCAACGAGCGCAACCCTTGTCTTGTGTTGCCAGCACGTTATGGTGGGAACTCACAAGAGACCGCCGGGGTTAACTCGGAGGAAGGTGGGGATGACGTCAGATCATCATGCCCCTTACGTCTTGGGCTTCACGCATGCTACAATGGCCGGTACAGCGAGGTGCGATAGGGTGACCTGGAGCGGATCTCTGAAAACCGGTCTCAGTTCGGATCGGAGCCTGCAACTCGGCTCCGTGAAGGTGGAGTCGCTAGTAATCGCAGATCAGCAACGCTGCGGTGAATGCGTTCCCGGGCCTTGTACACACCGCCCGTCAAGTCATGAAAGTGGGCAACACCCGAAGCCGGTGGCCTAACAGTTTTTCTGGGGGAGCCGTCTAAGGTGAGGTTCGCGATTGGGACTAAGTCGTAACAAGGTAGCCGTACCGGAAGGTGCGGCTGGATCACCTCCTTTCTACGGAGATTTTGAGAACCCATTGTTATGGGTTGTTTTTGTGGCACAACATATTTTTTTTCTTGCACTGTTGTGGTGTGGGGTGTTGTGTTCTGGTGTGGAATGTTATTGAAACATTGTAGTGTGGAATATGCTTTTGGGTTTCCGGATTGCGACAGCAGTCTTGGTAGCTTCCCCATGTGATTGCATGCTGGATGGTTTGTTTGGTGTGTGGTTGTGTGTGGGTTTGTGGTTTGAGAACTGGATAGTGGACGCGAGCAAACAAGTTTTATTTTTTTGCTTGTTTGTTGTAATTGAATCGAACTCTGAGAATTTTTATTTTTTTGAGTTGTGGTTCGATCGTTTTGTGATCATTTTAGTGTGATGATTTGTTGTCTAGGAATTGTATTCGGTAGTGTTTAATGGTGTTTTTACTGTTAAGGGCTTAGGGTGGATGCCTTGGCACATGGGAGCGATGAAAGACGTGGGAGGCTGCGATAAGCCTTGGGGAGCTGTCAACCGAGCTGTGATCCGAGGATGTCTGAATGAGGAAACTCATCAAGTATGAATGCTTGATACCCATTTTTTGTGGGGGCGTACGTAGGGAAGTGAAACATCTCAGTACCTACAGGAAGAGATATTCCGTGAGTAGTGGCGAGCGAAAGCGGAGGAGACTAAACCATTTGCGTGTGATACTTGTCAGGGGTTGCGTGAGTGGTGTTGTGGGATGCTTTGTACTGGTTCTGACAGGCTGGTGGTGAGTGATAAAATGGCGTGTGAGCTGAACAGGATTGAATGCCTGGCTGGAGAGGGTGATGGCCCCGTAGGTGGTAGCGCGTTGTCTTGCTATGAGTTGTCCCGAGTAGCACGATACTCGAGGAATTTCGTGTGAATCTGCCCAGACCGTTGGGTAAGTCTAAATATATCCATGTGACCGATAGTGAACGAGTACCGTGAGGGAAAGGTGAAAAGTAGTCCGGGAGGACAGTGAAATAGTTTCTGAAACCGTGAGCTTACAATCCGTCGGAGCCTTGAGGGGTGACGGCGTGCCTATCGAAAAATGAGTCTGCGAGTTAGTGGTATGTAGCGAGGTTAACCCGTGTGGGGGATCCGTAGCGAAAGCGAGTTTTAAAAGGCGTTTGAGTTGCATGCCCTAGACCCGAAGCGGGATGATCTATCCTTGAGCAGGTTGAAGCAGGGGTAAGACTTTGTGGAGGACCGAACGCACCTAGGTTGAAAACTGGGGCGATGACTTGTGGATAGGGGTGAAAGGCCAATCAAATTCCGTGATAGCTGGTTCTCTCCGAAATGCATTTAGGTGCAGCGTTAGATTAGTTTCCAGGGGGTAGAGCTACTGGATGCTTGCGGGCCCGTATAGGGTACCAATAGCAGCCAAACTCCGAATACCTGTGAAGTGGTGTCTAGCAGTGAGTCAGCGGGGGATAAGCTTCGTTGTCGAAAGGGAAACAGCCCAGATCGTCGTCTAAGGTCCCTAAGCGTGTGCTAAGTGGGAAAGGATGTGGAGTCGCATAGACAGCCAGGAGGTTGGCTTAGAAGCAGCCATCCTTGAAAGAGTGCGTAACAGCTCACTGGTCTAGTGGTTCCGCGCCGACAATGTAGCGGGGCTCAAGCACACCACCGAAGACGCGGCAATCAGTCTTTAGGGCTGGTTGGGTAGGAGAGCGTTCCATACTGGGGTGAAGCAGGAGTGGAAACTTTTGTGGACTGTATGGAAGTGAGAATGCAGACATGAGTAACGAAAGACGGGTTAAAATCCCGTCCGCTGGATGACTAAGGGTTCCAGGGCCACGTTCATCGTCCCTGGGTGAGTCGGGTCCTAAGGCGAGGCCGACAGGCGTAGTCGATTGGGTGAAGGAGTTGATATTCTCCTACCAGTGTATACTCGTCAAATCCGAGGCTTACTATACTAACCTCTGATGTTTATGATCCATGCTTTCGGGTGTGGTGAGTTTTCATGATTGGGATCTTGGTTTGTAGTAGGACAGCACAGGAGTGACGCATCGTGATAGCCGACATGTCAGGTGGTTTTGGCATGGTAAGCACGCAGCCTGTTTGATAGGTAAATCCGTTGAACGTGTGGGTGAGGTGTGATGCGCATCATCGTTGGGTGGTGTTTTGGTGTGTCTTGGTGTCAAGAAAAACTTCGGTGTGAGAGTGTATACTGCCCGTACCCTAAACCGACACAGGTGGTCAGGTAGAGTATACCAAAGCGATCGAGCGAATCCTGGTCAAGGAACTCGGCAAATTACTCCCGTGCCTTCGGTATAAGGGAGACCCTTGATGGTGAAACTCTTTGCGGGTGGAGCTTTTGGGGGTGGCACAGACCAGGGGGTAGCGACTGTTTACCAAAAACACAGGTGCATGCGAAGACGTAAGTCGCTGTATATGCACTGACGCCTGCCCGGTGCCGGAAGGTTAAGAGGATCCATTAACAGTAATGTGACGTGGTGAATTTAAGCCCCGGTAAACGGCGGTGGTAACTATAACCATCCTAAGGTAGCGAAATTCCTTGTCGGGTAAGTTCCGACCTGCACGAATGGCGTAACGACTTCCCCACTGTCTCGACCAGGAGCTCGGTGAAATTGCAGTACGAGTAAAGATGCTCGTTAAGCGCAGAAGGACGAAAAGACCCCGGGACCTTTACTATACCTTGGTATTGGCATTCGGTGTGGATTGTGTAGCATAGGCGGGAGACTTGGAAGCATGGGCGCTAGCTTGTGTGGAGTCGGCAAGTGAAATACCGTTCTGTTTATATTGGATGTCTAACCTCGACTAGTTATCCTAGTCAGGGACAGTGCCTGGCGGGTAGTTTAACTGGGGCGGTTGCCTCCTAAAGAGTAACGGAGGCGCTCAAAGGTTCCCTCAGCCCGGTTGGTAATCGGGTGTTGAGTGTAATTGCACAAGGGAGCTTGACTGTGAGACTGACGGGTCGAGCAGGGACGAAAGTCGGAAATAGTGATCCGGTGCCGGCGTACGGACGCGGCATCGCTCAACGGATAAAAGGTACCCCGGGGATAACAGGCTGATCATTCCCAAGAGTCCATATCGACGGGATGGTTTGGCACCTCGATGTCGGCTCGTCGCATCCTGGGGCTGGAGCAGGTCCCAAGGGTTCGGCTGTTCGCCGATTAAAGCGGCACGCGAGCTGGGTTCAGAACGTCGTGAGACAGTTTGGTCTCTATCCTCTGCGCTCGTTGGAATTTTGAGGAGTCCTGCCCATAGTACGAGAGGACCTGGGTGGACGAACCTCTGGTATGCCAGTTGTCACGCCAGTGGCATGGCTGGTTAGCTACGTTCGGAAGAGATAACCGCTGAAAGCATCTAAGCGGGAAGCTCTCTCCAAGATGAGAATTCCTGACACTCCTTTGGGGGTGTGTGAGACTCCTTAGAGATGATGAGGTTGATAGGCCGGGTGTGGAAGCATGGTAACGTGTGGAGCTGACCGGTACTAATAGTCGAAGGTAATCACACTCTTATTGAACACTCCTTATGCGAATACGATTAATACTCAACAAGGAGCATTATATGAGAACACGAAACGTGTCGCGTCTACTAGCCGGTCCCCGAACCACAAACACGAAACAAATGATACATGAGCCCATTATTGATGGGGTTGATAATTGAAGATTTTGCGGTGGTCATGGCCTAGGGGAAACGCCCAGTATCCTTTTCGAACCTGGTAGCTAAGACCTAGTACGGTGATGGTACTGCACTCGATAGGGTGTGGGAGAGTAACAAACCGCCGCAATCACACGTATGATGAGGGGTGACACCAACACGGTGCCACCCCTCACTTC
>NZ_AQXR01000008.1 GCF_000376885.1 Alloscardovia criceti DSM 17774 | reverse complement strand
ACGATTGGGAACAGCGTAAGTTGGGTGATTTATTTCAGCAGAGGACGGAGAAAGCATCTGGTGATGAAGATTTACTGTCTGTAACTATAGCCGATGGTGTTATTCGACAGAAAGACTCTGATAAACGAAACGTGTCCTCTGATGATAAAAGTAATTACAAAATTGTAAGAAAAGGAGATCTAGCTTATAACTCTATGCGTATGTGGCAAGGTGCGGTGGGAGAATCGGATTTCTTTGGAATCGTAAGCCCTGCTTACACAGTTTTACGGCCTCTGAACGATTTAGATACTAAATTTTTTATGGAGTTATTTAAGAAAAAAACAAGCTTAGATATTTTTCGTCGATGGTCGCAAGGTTTAACCTCAGATACATGGAATCTGAAGTTTCCGGTGTTGTCGAAGATTACATTTCGAGTAACCAAAAGCAGTGAGCAGTCGAAGATTGGTGAGTTTCTTTCTTCCCTCGATCACCTCATCACCCTTCACCAGCGTAAGCGAAAAATACTAATTTAAGCTCGCCATCGACCGCATAACGAGGTCAACGTCTTGATTTTCAAGCTCTTGGATGATGTGCAGATACGTTTTCTGCGTGGTTGTCATACTTGCGTGCCCTAAACGCCTCGCCACACTCGCTATGGAAACGCCAGCAAAGAGCAAGAGCGAAGCATGCGTGTGTCTCAGCCCGTGCACAGAAATAATTGGTAACTCTAGTCGGCAGCAGTGTCTTTCCAAAATTCCATTAACCGTTGAGTTATAAATACACTGGTCATCACGTACGAAGATCGGCTTTTCGCGGGGTAAGCCTCGCAAGAGTTCCGAAAATTGGATAACGGTTTGCCAATCAATTTGAATCTTGCGGACAGATGATCGGTTTTTAGTAGGTAAAAACCCACCGGAATTCTTATAATCCCACGTTTTGTTAATCGAAAGAGCCTGATGAGCAAAATCAAAATCGTTGGGTGTTATCGCCAAAGCTTCTGAAAAACGTATCCCAGTTTTTGCTACAAGAAGTATAAAATAATCCCAATTCAGATGGTCTTTGAGCTCCAGTCCCGAGAGCAAAGTATGCAGTTCGTATTGATTGAGATATTTAATTTTCTTTGGACGGGGTGTTTTTCCTTTAATGATCGCCTTACGCGTCGGATCTCTTTCGATCAGTCCATCATCTACCGCATCGAGGATGGCTCCCTTGATAAGGTGGTGAAAATCCATGGTCGTTTGTCTCTCATGCTGCGTTGCATAAGAATTGATGATTTCTTGGTAACGGATTCTATCGAGGTCGCGTACCTTAAGATTCGGAGCAAGCACGCGCAGCCATTCGTGAGCCATGTGGTATTTGTTCAGCGTGATTGGCCGCACGGCTCCTTGTTTATAAACTTTGACCCATTCTGCATAAAAATCGGTAAAAAGATCATCGGGTGATTGTTTGTGTGACATGTCTCTTTCCTTTCGCTACAACGCTTACGCCGGTGAAAAGCAATGTGTGAAGCAAAAAGGCACGTAATATCTTAGTCGGTCTGGGGCAGAGGTGCGTGGCAGATCCGTGCATTTTGACGGTTTCTTCTCAAGAGCTGCTGATTTACGAAAATCTACGTCAGAAAAAATAATCTGAGTTTCAATTTGACAAAGTGGTACACCGGAGTATCATTTAACTTGTGATACACAGTTGTACCACCTGAAATTTTGGTGATGCTGTTGCTTTATACCTCCGTCGATAACGGTATCGGCTCGGAGTCCAAGGCAGGGCGAACAGTACGGTTCGCATCACAGACAGCATCGGAAGGAGACCAAATGCAACGCACAACGAAGATTCTCGCAGCTACAGCAGCCGTAGCTATGCTAGCAGGTTTGTCAGCATGCGGAAGCTCAGATACCACAGCAGCAGCGGGGGATGCAAATAATGCAGAGCTCGTATTCTGGGGATGGGATTCGGGTAACACGATGAAGGATCTTATCGCAGACTTCGAGAAGGCAAACCCTGGCATTACCGTGAAGTTCAATAATACCGGTACCGCATCAGAAACGCAGACAGCTCTAACTAACGCCATTGCAGCAGGCAAGGGCGCACCGGATGTCGTCATGCTAGAAGACCCAACGGTGACGCAGTTCGCGGTTACGGGCGACTTGGCAAATCTGGGTGACATGGGTGCCTCGGATTTGGCTAATGATTTCGCCGCTGGTCCTTGGAATAAATTGCAGTATGATGGCAAGACCTATGCGCTGCCTATCGATTCTGGTCCAGAAGTATTCTTCTACAACAAAGCCGTCTTCGATAAGGCCGGAGTAGATGGCGACTCTATCAAGACCTGGGATGATTACTACGAAGCGGCGAAGAAGATTCGCGCTATTGGTGCGTATATTACCAATAATTCCGGCTCGTCCATGGAGTATCAGCCTTTCACTGCGCAGGCATGGCAGGCAGGTGCCAATCCATGGAAGGTGGACGGTGAAAATATCACCATCGATATGACGAACGATGCGGGCATGCAGCGATATATCGAGTTCCAGCAAAAGCTCATTGACGAAGATTTAATCGACACGAAGATTGCTAACTGGTCTGATGATTGGAACCGTTCCTTGAATGACGGGACCTTGGCTTCGCTGACCATCGGCGCTTGGATGCCAGTCAACCTGATGAACGGTGCTCCGGATCAGGCAGGAAACTGGCGTGTAGCCCAGCTGCCACAGTGGGAAGAGGGCGAGGAGGTCTCCGCTGAAGACGGTGGCTCCGCATTGGCTATTGTCAATCAGTCCCAGCAGCAGGCCGCAGCATACAAGTTCGTGGAGTACCTCGCGCACGGAGACGGCGCACAAACCATGGCAGAAACAGGCACATTCCCAAGCTTGAAGAAGATTTTGGAATCCTCCTCCTTCACAGATCCTGATTCTGAATCCAACAAGAAGGTGAACGACTTCTTCGGCGGTCAAAATGTGAATGAAATTCTTTCCGAAGCTGCCCAGCGTAAGGTAACGAACTTCCAGTACTTGCCATACAACCCATATGCGCAAACCACATTTGGCGATCAAATTTCTAAGGCGTATACCAAGGAAATTACCTTGAAGGAAGCATTTGCCAACTACGGCAAGGCTTTGGCAGAGCATGGCGAACAGCAAGGTTACACGGTAACCGATAAGGATTAAGCCGGGCTTTCTGAGTTAAAAAACTTTAGGAATAGCTACCGAGTATCACGATTGTGCGGCAAGCTGGGTCGATGACGACAACTCGATGTCCAACCATCGGCCCAGCCAGCACACAAGATCGTGAGGGGACAAGCAACTCCTAGATTAAATTCAGACAGCTTACCAGCTTGAGTTGAAGGAGGAAAAGATGGCAGGGCAGGAAAGCATGTTAGTCGCGGACAGAAGAATGCCAAACAGGGCAGCCTCTGCAGGCGAAATCACAAACAAGTCTACAGCTGAAAAGTCAGCAGAATCAGTGTCTCGCGCCACAGTATCTAAAGCGTCCAAATCGTCCAGTAACCCACACAGGCGCGACTGGCGTGGATGGAAGTTCGTAGGACCATTTGCTGCGGTGTTTATTTTTGTATTTATCGTTCCCGTGCTTTACGCTATTTGGATTTCATTTTTCCAAAAACGCATGATTGGTGGAAATCGTTTCGTTGGATTTTCCAATTATCAGCGTCTTTTCGCAGATGAGCAGTTTTGGAGCTCGGTAGGTCGTGTGACGATCTTTACCGTGGTACAGGTGCCTATTATGCTGTTCCTCGCAGCGGCGATGGCATTGGCGATTGACTCCATGAAGCTGCATGGCACGAAGTTCTTCCGCATTTCCACTTTCTTGCCATACGCGGTGCCTGCAGTTGTGTCCACACTGATTTGGGGATTCGTATACGGCTCCAAGTATGGTCTTGTGGGCTCTATGAACTCCTGTTTCGGCTGGCATGTGGATGTTTTGACGCCGAATGTACTGCTGGCATCCATTGGAAATATTGTGACATGGAGCTACACCGGCTACAACATGCTCATTTTCTACAGCTCGCTCTCCACCATTCCTCACTCACTGTACGAAGCGGCTTCCATCGATGGCGCCTCCGAATGGCAAGTGATTAAGAGCATTAAATTACCCGAGCTGCGAGGTTCGCTAGCGATTACCGTCATCTTCTCGATTATTGGTTCATTCCAGCTGTTTAACGAGCCAAGCATTTTGCAAAACATGGTACCGGGCAATGCCGTCACCACGTATTACACACCAAATATGTACGCTTACAACCTCAGCTTCTCCGGTAATCAAAGTAATTACGCGGCTGCCTTGGCTATTGTGATGGCCATCATCACCATGGCTGTGGCGTATGCGGTCCAGTTGCGAGGCATGAAAGAGCAGATGAAATAAGAGAGTGCGTGGCTGGGATCTGGTGCTTTGCAAAAGAGAGTTTCCACATTTCAGCAGGGCATTCGTCAATTTCACACAGTGGTGAAGGAGTTTTAAAATGTCGATGATGGATTCGGGCGCACGTCTCAGCGCCCAAGAGCTAAGAGTACAAGAACGCAATGCACGACGGGCTGAGCGAGAGCGCATGAAGCGTGTTGCTCACGATGAGGCGGAGGAAAGGAAGCGTTCTGCACGAAACGGGTTTGTCAACGTAGCAAATCCGCGCCGAAGCGCCTTACTTACCTTGGTCAGCGCCATATTTGCCGTGTACTGCTTATTCCCGTTCGTTTACTTAATTATCAACGCGACGAAAACACAGGCAGATTTCACCTCCACCTTCGGGTTGGGCTTTGGCAAGAGTTTCGCCTTGTGGGACAATATCGTGTCGGTCTTCACATATCAGGACGGTATTTTTAGTCGCTGGCTGCTCAATACCTTGCTGTATGTGGTCGTAGGTGCCGGTGGCGCTACACTGCTGGCCATTATGGGAGGATACGGATTGGCAAAATTCCGTTTCCCAGGGCGTAAAGCCGTTTTCGCGGTGATTATCGGTTCCATTTCCGTACCAGGCATCGCATTGGCCGTGCCACAGTTCCTGCTCTTTGCAAAGCTCGGACTGACAAACACGCCATGGGCCATGATCATCCCATCCTTGATTTCGCCATTTGGTCTGTATCTCATGTGGGTATTCTCCGACCAAGCCGTACCTACGGAACTCATCGAAGCTGCGCGCGTAGATGGCGCAGGAGAATTCCGCACATTCTTCCAGGTTTCTCTACCTTTGCTGGCTCCAGGCATTGTTACGACAGCCTTGTTTACCATTGTGGCGACGTGGAATAATTACTTCCTGCCATTGATCATGCTTAAAGACGCAGACTGGTATCCACTGACCATTGGTTTGAATCAATGGAAAGACCAGGCCAGCACGGCCGGCGGTCAAGCTATACAAAATCTCGTTATTACGGGTTCTTTGATTACCATCATTCCTCTGGTCATCGCCTTCCTCTTACTGCAACGCTACTGGCAGTCTGGTTTGGCAGCTGGAGCTGTGAAGGAATAAGGAACGCATTTACTAGCTCAGGAGTTCGAATCTCCTCGTTTCCGCTCACATCAGCCCGTCCCATGGACGAGTCTGAACTGCAAAGGATTTGATCATGACATTGCATAGCACACCCACGTGGCCGGCTTTGCTTACCCACGATGGCACAGGCATAGCCTTCGGAGGTGACTACAATCCCGACCAATGGCCGGAAGAAGTCTGGGATGAAGATATCCGGCTCATGAAAAAGGCTCACGTCACCGTAGTGGCATTGGGTATTTTCAGCTGGGATCGCATTCAGCCCTCCGAGCATGAGTGGGACTTCGCTTGGCTGGATAAAATCATTGGAAAGTTGGGAGAAGCGGGCATAGCAGTGGACCTGGCATCTGCTACCGCATCCGCACCGATGTGGCTATATACCAGCTACCCCGAAGTACTGCCTGTGGATAAATTCGGACACGTGATTAACCCAGGCTCTCGCCAATCTTGGCGTCCAACGAGTGCGGTGTTTAAAAAATTTGCCTTGCAATTGTGCCGTAAAATGGCTGAACGCTACGGTTCGAATCCTACAGTAACGTCCTGGCATATCGGCAACGAGTACGGCTGGAATAACAGGCAGGATTACTCTGACGATGCCTTACGCGCATTCCGTGCGTGGTGTGCGCGCAAGTACGGCAGCGTGGAAAATCTCAATGCGGCGTGGGGGGCGAGTTTTTGGTCTCAGGAAGTGCGCAGTTTTGAGGAAGTGCTACTGCCACGGCATATGGGCACGGATACGATGGTTAATCCTTCGCAGCAATTGGATTTCGAGCGTTTCGGCAATGACATGCTTTTGGACTTCTACAAAGCAGAGCGCGATGTTATCAAGGAAATTTGCCCAGACAAGCCGTGCACGACGAATTTCATGATTTCCACGGATCAGTGCTCCATGGATTATGCGCAGTGGTCTCGCGAAGTCGATTTTGTATCCAATGATCATTACTTCCACGAGGGCGAATCACACCTCGATGAGCTGGTTTGCTCGGATGCTTTAGTGGCGTCCATAGCCGACGGTCAGCCGTGGTATATGATGGAGCATTCCACCTCTGCGGTGCAATGGAAGCCGCTAAATGCACGCAAACGCAATGGCGAGCTTGTGCGCGACTCCTTGGCACATGTGGCGATGGGAGCGGACGCTATCAACTTCTTCCAGTGGAGACAGTCCGCCTTTGGAGCAGAGTCCTTCCATTCGGCCATGCTGCCTCATGCAGGGGAAGATACCAAGCTCTTCTCACAAGTCTGCGAACTGGGCGATGCGTTAACTACACTCAGTAAAGCCGGTGTGCAAGGCAGCGTAGTTCAGCCTGCTCATACGGCCATTCTCTTTAGTGCACAGTCCGAGTGGGCTACGCGATGCGAGACCTTGCCGACCACGAAGCTCAATCACTGGCATGACGTGCGGGACTGGTATAGGGCTTTTCTCCATGCAGGGAAGCGTGCGGATGTGGTTCCTGTTGCGGGCGACTGGCAGGCCTACGATACGGTTGTGTTGCCAAGTGTGCTGATGTTGTCGGATGAGGATGTCAGCAGGCTCGAAGCGTTCACACGTGCCGGCGGTACCGTCATTATCGGATACGCAACAGGTCTGGTGGATGAGCAATTCCATGTCGGATTGGGCGGCTATCCCGGTGCAGGGAACGGCAAACTGCGTGACATGTTGGGTGTGCGCGGAGAAGAATTCAATATTCTCGGCGATGAAGCAGACGGTGAACCGCGTGACATGAAATTGTCTAACGGCATGGTGTCACGGTTGTGGCAAAACGATATTAGGGTGCGCTCGGATGTGGAAGTGCTTGCACGCTACCGAGGCAACGCGGCTGATGCATGGGAGCTGGAGAATATACCAGCCATGACCCGAGCGCAATATGGCGCTGGCTCAGCCATCTTCATCGGCTGTGATCTTTCGCTCGGGGATCTAGCACGCTTTATCGATGACAATTTCGCACACGAGAAACGAGGATCTGGTCATTCTGAGCAGCGTACGGTGCTCCATACGGTTCGCACTACAGATGAGAATGAATTTCATTTTTATATTTCTCGTAGTGTCCTTGCGGAGCTTACCATCTCTGATGAGGAAGACATTATTTACTCTCACCAATGCGAGAAGGGAATCGGTGAAGAAGCCCAAGAACGGCGTTATTCGTTGGATTGCAATGGTATTCTAATAACCAAAAAGCAGATTCGCTAAGGCTTGAAGACAAAGGAGGGACGACGGCATGGATGGGGCAAATCACGAACGCAAACGAGTTACCTTGCGCGATGTCGCTCAGGAAGCCGGCGTTTCGCTAAAAACGGCTTCGAATGTCATCAACGGCGCCGGGCGCATGTCTGATCTGACGCGTTCTAATGTGCAAGAAGTTATCGAAAGGCTGGGATACCGGGTCAATATGGCGGCTCGAAATCTCAGCCGCAACCACACGGGCTTTATCACCCTGGCTGTGCCTACGCTGACACCGCCATACTTGGCAGAGCTTGCCAATCGTGTGATCGATGCCGCGCGTCTTAAGGGCTACTCCGTATATGTCACCACCTATGCTGAAGGCTCTGCAAGCGGTGCGAAGCAATTATTAGAAGATTTTAATACCACTGTTTCGGATGGCATGATTCTTTCCATGAGTGAGGTGGAGGAGTTTAAGCCAGAATACCTGCAAACCGAGTATCCCCTCGTATGTGTGGGTGCGCGTACGACGTGGGGTTTGGCGGATCATGTAACGCCTGATGATGTGGGAGCGGCCTCGATGGCTGCGGGCTATCTCTTTGACCGGGGCGCTCAGCGTTTAGCAGTGGTGGGTGTGCGTGATAGTCAGCCGGATATAGCGCGCATGCTACAGGCCACGGAGGGCAACTCGCAGCTGCGTATGCGCGGCATTCTCGAAGAGTGTGTCCGGCGCAATATACAGTTTGATGAACGATTGCTGGGCATAACGGGGCAGGATTGGACTATCGGCTCCGGTTATCGCGTGACAGAGCGGCTACTCGATCAGGGTGTGGCTTTCGACAGCATTGTGGCTTTGAATGATCAGCTTGCTATCGGTGCAATTTCCGCGTTGAAAACGCATGGTTTGGATATTCCTGGGCAGGTACAGGTGATTGGCTTTGACAACATTGAAGAATCCGAGTATTTGCAAACGCCGTTGACGACCATGGACTCGTATTTGGATTGGACCGCGCCAACGGCAGTGGAGCGTATTTTGGGTAGGATTGCCGGAAATATCAGTAGTCCAGAGCTTATCACAACAGATTCTCGTGTCATTGCGCGTTCGAGCACGCGTTAGGCCGTTTGAGTGAGTGTGGCGTCTACCATTGCTCGAGAGGCATGTCGCGCTTGTTATGCGCGCGATTCCATTCCTCAGCCTGCTCTTGCGCATTAAACGTGTCCATAAGTCTTACTGGGAATCTGCCGCCCGGACGAATGTTTCGATCAACGCTCGTTTCCGCAAAGGCCACAAGGGGAGCGTTCTTATCCAATCGAAGCCTTGCTTTCGTGCCCTGTACTTCCAGCACGCACGGACGCATGCGTATATCCGTACCGTCAAACTCGCGCAGCATCGTTTCCACTTGTGCAGCAGGCAGGTAGTCTAATTTGCGTCCCAACTTGCCCATACTTTTTCGCAATGCCTTTATGCTCTCACGGATAGGCGGCGAGCTTGGTCCCAGATCTTCTGCGAGCTGTTTCGCAAAGCCTGAGATTCCTCCCGTTTCTAATGGGGCCTGATCACGCTTCTGTGTCCGTTTGATGATGGCTTCAATCTCCCTCGCCGAAGCCTCATAGTCAAAGTCTCGCCAATACAAGACATACGAATGTGTCCGACCATCATCATAAAACCACAGCGCATACACAGGAAACTCTTCCTCGGTCCAATCACCCGAATCATCACCAGAATCGCAGTGAAGGCGCGATGGCATCAAGGAAAGGAGAGACAGCCCCTGCTCGCGGTACACATCCATGATGTCCTTTTGAGCGATGACAAAACCGTCTCGCGCTCGCGCAAATTTTCGAGAATCACGAATGGCGGTGGACCAATTTCCATACATAATGAAGACGAAAAGGAGGATCAAAATAATCCAGAATGATAGCACTGTGTCGTTTCTAAAGAAAAACCACACCGCGGATGGAATCAGCACACACAATAATACACTCCACACGGTGGTTTTCCACGCGCTGGTGAGGGTGCGGCTTCTATAATTTTGGGGCTGAAAACGCCGAATAGGGATAGGCCACTCGGCATCGGGTGCGCCCACGTATTCGATTTTTTCTTGGGGCTTGTTTGTGGATTTGTTTGCCCATTTATTGGCCCACTTGTTTGCTTGCGTGTTGTTTGCTTGCGAGCGAGGGTCTTCATCGACTGAACTGACAAAGTCAGAGGCGGATGTTGCTGCATCCTGGCTTGATTCCCAATCGACTTGGTCGAGCTGTGTCATGTCAATAATTCTACTCTACGAAAATTATGTAGGGCATAAATAATCTATCCACAGCCTGGCCATGACGGCTCTATGTACAAACGCTGGTGACGACCATATCGTCGTGTGTGCTCCGGACCGCACCTCAAGCGATGAAAAGGATGCGATGGCATCATGAACAGTCCCGAGCTTCCAGTGAGCTCTCGCATCGTTGCTCACACCCGTGCGTGGTATACGGCTCAGTATCGAAACGAGAAGGAGCCTACCATTCTTCGATAGGCATGTCGCGCTTTTTCTGTGCGCGTTCCCATTCTTCTTTCTGCTCCTGTGGGTTGAAGGTATCCATGAGCCGGAGAGGGAAGTGGCCACCCGGGCGAATATTTCTATCCACGCCTGCATCCGCAAAAGCCACGAGAGGTGCGTTCTTATCAAAGCGCAGTCGAGCCTTGTTACCCTGGACTTCGAGCACACACGGACGCATGCGAATATCCGTACCGTCAAACTCGCGCAGCATCGTTTCCACCTCTGCAGGCGGCAAGTGGTCGAGCTTTCCCCAGAATTTGCCCATATTCTCACGTATTTTATCCACTTTTTCGCCAATAGGCTGCGGAATTGGTGCGAACGCATCAGCCAGTTCTTTTAATCGGGATGTCCCTTCGCCCGGCGCTAGCTCCGTCTGCTCAATCACCTGTTCACGCGCTTTCATAGCTTCTCGTGCCATCACATCGTAATCGTACTCACGCCAGTACAGCACATAGGAATGCTCACGACCATCATCGTAAAACCACAGCGCATACACTGGGAAAGACTGTTCTGTCCACAAGTAACCTGAGCCACCATCGCGAGTCTCGCTTTGAAGTCGGGACGGTACCAGCGATAATTTCGCCAAACCCTGCTTGCGATACACGGCCATAATGTCTTTTTGAGCAATGAGCAATCCATCGCGCGCTCGCTCAAATTTGCGTGTATCGCGGATAGCTGACGACCAGCGTATGTGCATCAGCATGAGGAAAAAGCCGATGAAAATTAACCAAAAGACGAATATGGTTGGATTCCTAAAGAAATACAGGACTACGGACGGGATAATAACGCACAAAAAGCCACTGATGAACGTGCTTTTCCATGCATCCTGCACTGTGTTCTTGCGAAAATCTTGAGGATGGAACTTGCGCACGCGAATCGGCCATTCCTCTGTCGATGTGCCCACATATTCGATATTTTCTGTGTTATTCGGGCGTGTGGTTTGGGTGTCATCGTTGACCGGATATGGGGATTCGGTGTTGGATTGCGCAAAATTCTGGCCTGTTTCCCAATCGACTTGGTCGAGCTGTGTCATGTTTTCATTCTACTCCGCACACACTGCGTAACGGCATAAAAACGAACTGCCCAAACTCGAAAGCGTGGGCAGTTTTGTGAGCAGTTTCTCGCGAGTTTTACTTTTTTCGTCTGAAAGCCAGTAATCGCTTATCGGTTTCCGGATATGTGATAAACGTCAGCCTGCCGTCCACATATTCGGCGATATACACCTGTGACGGCGATTCTATGCCTTGCTCGTGCAAATTATCCAACAGCCACTGCTCGTCTGTGCCAATGATTTCCAGCACCTCGTGATTAATGCTGCCATTGTTAATCAGTGGGAATTTCGGATTTTTAGCGTTTTTATCGAGGATGGTGAGTTTTCCGCTCGACTCCATAATGGCAATTTTCACATCTTTGGTCGAGATAATTCCTTCGCTGCGCAAATGCAACATGAGCTGATCCGCGCTAATGCCCACGCGCACGCAATTTTCCACATTCACCTCACCATTGCGTATCAGAATCACCGGATTTCCAATGATTACCGTTTTGAAGAAGTTATTAACGGTTAAAAGCTTCACTACCACGACAATTAAAGACCAAATCAGCAAAATAATGATGAAAGTGATCATAGGAACGGATGTATTGTAAATAACACCGCCAATAATGCCACCCAATACGTAGTTTTGAATCTGATTCAGCGGGGTATTGACCGAGAATTCGTACTTACCCAGAATGTTGATTTGCAGAATCATCACCAGCATGCCGAGCGTAAATTTTACGGCAATCAGGAAATAGGTGTTAGTAATCAATTCCGTAAACATTAGTTTGCCTCATTTACATAAA
Source organism: Alloscardovia criceti DSM 17774 (assembly GCF_000376885.1). Taxonomy (GTDB): domain Bacteria; phylum Actinomycetota; class Actinomycetes; order Actinomycetales; family Bifidobacteriaceae; genus Alloscardovia; species Alloscardovia criceti. The sequence goes on along the minus strand of NZ_AQXR01000008.1, from coordinate 117,524 downwards.
CATGGTGGTCGATGACGTGCGTGCGTTCGAGGGTGTACGAATTATTGTCATCATTGAGATGCACCGTGTAGTTTTTCTCGTTAAACCGTACGATAATGCCATCCTGCAGGGTAGTAGAATTCACCATAATCTCGTCCACGGGCACGTCGTTGTCTATAGAAATGCTCGTCATGAATTTCACCAGTACCTGTGATTGCGAGTTCGCCTTGTCGCTTTGAAGGTACTCTTGCACGTTGATGCCCAGCAAAATCGCAATCAAGATGACCAACCCGATACTCAAATCGCGTAGTCTCGTCTTGACCTTGTTGCGCATGTAGTACAGCGAGGTTAAAAGCAAAATGACTAAGAGAACTATGAGAATGCCAAATCGCACGAGGATATTCATCGATTGGTGTTGTTGTATGTATTCAAGCGTATAAAACTGCATGAAAATGCACTCCTAAAATCGCGGAGGACGATATTTTTTCTTAATTTTAATGGGATGGTGTGATGTTTGGGGTTTTATGCCTCCATGTTTATCGGTCCGAGAATAAAAAAACACTGTCACGTATCTGGGAGACACGAATACGTGACAGTGAAGTGTAGCTATCCAAAATTCCCAAGCACTAGAGGGCTAGGAATTCTCTTTATTTCGTTATAGCTTTCCTAATAACCCATGGTCCTTCCCGTTGCGCGCGAAAACTGGAATGGTTTCCATCGGAGCGTGTACCGCAATGGTGTTTCCACCGTGATATATGGCGCCATCTATCAAGCTTGTCCATTGTGTAGATTCGTCACCAGGAAGATAAACTTCGCGGTATTCCTCGAATTCAGCAACCACCGGCGCGACGAGCAAATCCGGTCCGAACATATACTCATCAGCAATTGTCGCAGCCGATGAATCTTGAGGGAATTCGTAGAAGAGTCCACGCACGAGTGGCTGCCCATCAGTGTGTGCTTCCTCGAAAAGTTCCCTCGTGTAAGGTCGCAAAATTTCCCGGATACGAATGAACTTGGTTAGAATTTCCTGGACTTCCTCACCCATACTCCAAGGCTCGTTTTCTGCTCCGGATTGTGCACGCCAAGTACCATCTTGGGCGGAAACCATTTCCTTTGTAAGACCGTTGTCATATGGATAACTGCGATCTCCGTGATTACGCATAACAGGGGAGAAGCAAGAAAATTGGCACCAACGGACAAAGAGATTTCTGAAACGGTCAGATGAAATATCTCCATCATGGAAACCACCCATGTCTGTGGTAAACCACGGGATGCCTGCCATGCCCATGTGGATAGCACAAGTTATTTGGGCTTTCAGATCTTCAAATGTGGATCCCACATCTCCTGACCAGACCAAAGCTCCATACCTTTGAGATCCAGCCCATGCACAGCGAGTCAGATTGACAATTTCATTTTCCCGTCCAATTTCAAGTTGACCTTCATAGAAGCCGCGATTATATTCAACAGGAAAAATATTGCCGATTTCGATATTCGGACCTGCCCAATATCTGTAGTTGTCGTAGCTATACACGCCGTATTCTGGTTCTGCCTCATCGAGCCAAAATGCATCTACGCCATAGCTAGCGTAATGTGCATTGCATTTATCCCACACAAATTTACGGGCTTGAGGATTCGTCGCATCATAGAATTGACTCGGACCCTCAAACATCATACCTATGTCTTCGCCTCGATCAGCACTGACGAGCAAGTTCTTTTGGCGCATCGTTGCGAAGTTTTCAGATTTCATCGAAACCTGAGGCCATACTGAGACCATGAGTTTTACGCCCATCTCATGCAATTCATCGCACATTGCCTGAGGGTCGGGCCAGAACTCCTCTTCGAATCTGAAATCACCCATGTATGGCCAGTGGAAGAAATCTGCAACGATAAGGTCGAGAGGTATATTTTCTGCCTTGAACCTTCGCGCAACATCGAGAAGCTGCTCTTGGTTCCAATAGCGTAACTTACATTGCCAAAACCCGAGACCCCATTCAGGCATCTGAGGGCTGTGCCCGGTTACATTGGCATAGTTACGCTCTATATCTGCTGGGCTATCTGCAACGGTAATCCAGTAATCAATTTGACGCGTTGACTCTGCTTCCCATACTGTTTTATTCGTTCCGAAGCTTACTCTTCCGATAGCAGGGTTATTCCATAAGAAACCGTAGCCCTCGGACGACACAACAAAAGGTACAGAGGCTTGCGAATTTCTATGCGCAAGCTCTAGAGAGCAGCCCTTCAAATCGATGATATTTTGTTGGTATTCACCCATGCCGTACAGATGCTCATTTGTGGGTGTCTCGAAAGATACACGTGCACCGTATCCGCCGTGAGAATGGTACAGATATTCGCGCGCTCGCAAATTGAGAGAACCACCGCGGGTAATTTCTGTGATCAGACTTGTGCCGTCTGCTCGGGCAAAATCTAGATGACAGATGAATTCAGGATAACCTGAAGCATCATTGCGCACTTGTTGCGCAGTAGCGGTGACCACGATGTTTCCATTTGAGAGCCTCAGAATCTCTGTATTCGTATCTGCATTCGTTTCAACTTTTTCGATAGAGAAGTTTTTCGAGGAGCTGTGGTCTAAGTCTGTTTTATCTAAGAGAGCCCATTGTGTGTCCTGAGGCTCATGCATCCGAGATGCGCGAACTCGGACGCTATCTGGTCCCCATGCATCGACTTGTAGATATTCTCCTTCGCCAGTCCATGTAAAACCTTCTGAATGAATAGTGAAAAAACTCATTTTGTTTCTCTTTTCTAGTCCTTAATAGCGCCTGCAGTGACGCCTGCTGCCACATACTTCTGGGCGATAATCAGCAACATTGCTGTTGGTACTGAGGCAATTACAGCGGTTGCCATCATTGGGCCCCATTCCTGATTTTGAGCGCCGATATAGTCGTAAATACCCATCGTTATCGGTCGGAGAAGACCGCCGCCTGAATTTAAGGTTGATGCAAACATAAAGTCTGACCATCCCCACAAGAAGGCAAACAGCGATACCGTAACCACCGAATTTCTGGATAATGGAACTACAACTGTGGTAAATATTTTCCAGTTTGAAGCTCCGTCTATCTTTGCAGCTTCAATAAGTGACTGTGGCATACCAGCCATGAAGGATGAAAGGAGCATTACCGCAAACGGAACGGCAATTGTAGTATCGGCGAGAATTAACCCGAATAAGTTATTGAGCAAACCAAGATTGTCGAAAATCTGATAAAAACCTAAAGCCATAACGACTGCAGGTATCATTTGCACAATAACTAATGCGAAATTAAGTCCTTGGGATTTATTTTTCCATAAGATAGCCAAGGCGTAAGAGGATGGCATAGCAATGAGCAGTGTCAAAGCGACACAGGAAAGCGCAATGACCAAGGAAGTAGCCAAGTACGGGAGTTGGTCATTGAGTACAGTGGCATAATTCTCGAGCGTAAACTGACGAGGATACAGATCTCCTGAACGGATGGCTTGCCTTTGCGTAAAGGAAATATTCACCATCCAATAAACCGGAAATAGCATCAGTGCGGTGAATACAAGACCAAGTGCGGTTTTCCACCATGTTGATCGATGTTTCATGTTTACTTCCTTAGTCTTTTCACGTTTTTTGGCTTGTCTTCATCACGTTGAACCCATAAATAAATGAAGGCGAAAATGAGCGCAATGATAATGAGAGTCGTGCCAATAACAGATGCTTCTGAATACCGAATTTGAGATGAATGGCCCTTTCCGAAAGCCATAGCATATGCCCAAGTTGCAAGTGTTTGGGAGCTTCCTGTGCCTTGCGTCATAATCCAGATGATGTCGACGGTTTTTAAGGTATATACAAAACCGAGTAAAAGCGTAATCATCGTGACCGGACGTAGAAGTGGGAAAGTAATTTTCCAGAATCGTTGCCAGGCATTGCATCCATCCAGAGAAGCCGCTTCATAAAGATCTGTGTTTATATTTTGCAAACCGGAGTAAAGAATTACGAGGTTGAAAGGGATGCCCAACCAAATATTTGCGATAATGACAGCCCATATGGAATGGTCTGCTTGTAACCACCACACAGGTGTGCCTCCGAAAGCGGAAATAATCTGATTGATGATTCCGTTATCGGCATCCATCATCCATTGCCACGTAGTACCAGAGATCATTGGCGGAAGCAGCCAAGGTACAAGGAATGCGGCTCGAAGTCCGGCTGAAAGCTTGAAGTTTTGGTTAAAAAATACAGCGAGCGCCAGTCCTAAAATGTATTGGAAAAGAATAGAACCAACCACAAAGACGAGTGTTTGACCCAGAGTTTTCCAAAATTCAGGAGACTGGTAGATTTCTTTGTATATTTCCATTCCTACGAATGGTGCTTCGCCGGTTACAAAGGTTCTTCGATCAAAACGATGAAGACTCATAGAAATGTTTTGAATCAGAGGAGCGATATAAAAAAGGATGAGGTAAATAAATAGCGGGAGTGCAAAACCTAATCCGGCAAGTTGTGTGCGACTGAGATGAAGTCTCGACCCGAAATGAGTTTTAGTATTACGCATGATTTTTCTTTTCTGCATAGTGCGCAAGTCATCCCCACCGAATCTTGAGGGGAAGCTAGAGAACTCATCAAGATTCGGCGAGATAACTTATTACACGCAACGCTTTCAGAAACTATTTGTTTAATGCATCCTGGAGTTTTTCGGAGATCTGTGCCGAGAGTGATTCGTATTCCATTCCGACTTCAGTGGTGCGGCCTTCTGCATTTTCAACGGAAGCCACCCATGGCTTCCATAATTCGTTTTGTGCAACTTGCTCTTCTCGGCTAGATTTCTTTGCGGCGAGATATCCCAGTGCTTCGTTGGTCTTAACCAAGTTTTCACTATTCGTCATGCAAGTAATAACGTCTGCAGAGGCTTTGGTTTTTTCTGTGTTTTCTGTCTTGTGATATGGCATGGCCGCAAACTCACCACCGGTAGGAACGGGTGCAGCCCCGCCATCTTTTGCTGGAATTGCTATGACTTCATAACCCTTCTCATGTGCAGATTCTGCTTGCCACGAGCCATTCTCGCCGAAACCATACTCGCCTGTCAAGAAAAGATCCCAGCTTGCTGATTGGTTATCTGTGGTCACGGATTTTGGTGCCCATCCTTGACGAACCCAGTTAGAAACAAGCTCTCGAGCTTCATCTGCCTTGGAGGAGGATGGATCTTGAAGCGTGGCTCCGGCACCCCAGTACCATGGAAGGAACTGGAATACACCTTCTTCTCCAGTAATACCTGAGAATGTAATACCCTTGCTACCGGACGCGACGACTTTTTCAATAGCGCTATTGAGGGAATCCCAGTCGGTTATGCTGGCTGGGTCAACGCCTGCTTTATCGAGGATTTCTGGGTTGTAGTATAAGCCTAATGCATTCGTTCCAAATGCTAATCCATACTGTACGCCGTCCACAATTCCTGGACCTTCGATATTTTCATCAAATCCAGCTGTATCCACACCAGCTTTGTTAAGATCAGTCAACAAACCTGCGTCAACTGCACTCGGCATAAATGGGTTATCGAGAAGAACAACATCAGGAGCGTTATCAGCTTTGACAGCAGTGGTGAGATTATTAAATAAATCGTTCTGTGGGAGACCCTGACGCTTAATTGTGTATCCGTCAGGAGCACATTTCTTTACGTATTCGTCCCAGTCAGAACCGGTCTTATGTTGTGGATATGGATCCCAGAATTCAATCGTTTTGGAGTCCGTCTGGCTTGACGAGCTCGAGCTTCCGCATGCTGTTAAACCAACGCATGCACCTAATACACAAAGTATAGATAAGGTCTTCTTCAGTCCGGTGTGTGCTGACATTTTCTCTCCTTTGATATTGCTTCTTTACAATATGGTTCAATGTTCTTCATTGATAATTGAACCGGTTCAATAAATATATCATATCGAAGTTAGGAACGCCAAATTTTTGATAACTATCTATGTATAGATGTCACGGATCCGTTGTCTACCAAGGGCTGATCGATGAAAATTTGTTCAGGCGCGAGGTCTGCATTGTTCATATGTGTAATGAGTAAATTCACTGTATCGAGAGCGACTTTATCAATATCAACCTCCACAGCGGTGTAAGGAATGTGCATGCCTATTCCCATTTGGTCCGGTACGATGCAAACCACGGACAAATCTTGTGGAACGGAGATTCCGATACTCGTCAGTTCTTGAGGGAGAGAGATAACCGCGGCATCATTGTGAACAACAATGCATGTAATGTCCGGATTCGTTTCCAAAGCATTTCTAATTTCATTAAAGGTTCCGAAGGTATCGGCTTGTGCTTTGAGCACATGTAATGTGATGTTCTTTTCCTGTGCTGACTTAATCGTGGTGTTATGGAAGCGCGTGACGAAGTTCAGATGAGCCTTGTACATTTCCTCTGGCCAAGTAATAAGAAGAATCTCCTTGTGTCCTCTGGAATGCACGTGTTCAATTATGGAGGTTGCTGCTTGTTCGAAATTGGTGTCTATGACGTTGAGGCCTTGGTTGTTGGTCGTTGAGCCAAGGAGTACTACTGGGAACTTCTTATTGCGAATGGCGTTGACACGTTGATCATCGTCATGGATATCCATCAGAATTAATCCATCAACTTTTCGTTCTCGAATCGCCGATTTCATAGATTCGACGTCGTTATCTCCAATGAGCAACAGCGTATCATAGCCAAGGCTACTAGCAGCATGTCCGATGCTGTAAAGATATGCGCCGAACGATAGTGAAAATCTTTCCCCGCGATGGTCGGGAGCAACGATTCCAATCGTTTTGGTTTGCTTTGTAGAAAGAACGCGTGCGGCGTGATTCACCGAGTATCCGAGTTTTTTCATGGCTTTGCGGACACGATTGGCAGTTTTTTCACTAATGAGCGGACTGTCAGCAAGTACGTAGGAAACCGTTGCTTTCGATACGCCTGCCTCTTTAGCGACGTCTTGAATGGTAACCATGTGATGCTGACCTCCTGCCGAGTATTAGAAGTATTCTAGCAAAACACGGGAGGTCTGTGAGAAAGGAACACAGGATAGAGAGCTTCAGCGATGTGGTACCCATCTCACATTCCGAACCAATAATCCCATTCTTAACCGTACTTGTAATACAACGGTATTTTAATATTTTTAAGAGTTTCATTCATAAGCAAGAAAAAGCTATCCAGCGGTTCAAAAAACTACGGAGGCTTGTTATGTATGAAAGTAGATACATACATACAGAGGATCTGATGGAAAGAGGAAAGAGAAATGCCACATTTCACTGCTCAGTAAATGTTGCATTTCATATCGTGTGCCGTGCTAAAAAGCGCATGATTGAACTCAAAACGAACATTAAATATGTGCGAAATGCATAGTCGAGTTCATCTTTCGCAGTCTTCAGACTGTACGTATCCATTACCTATCTCATACTGCAAAGTTCTATGGCTCATCGCCTGCGGTCGTCATAGGGGCAGCCACACATCGTCGGAGGAAAACATGGTCTCAGGTGAAAATCAGTTTCATTCCTTGGATTTAACCGTGAAACAAGCGGATGGTTTATACAATCCACGCTTCGAGCACGATGCGTGCGGCGTCGGTATGGTGACAACTCTCAACAAGGTTGCAGAGCATCGCATCGTGGATAACGCCTTGGAAGTGCTCGAGAATCTCGATCATCGCGGTGCAGTGGGGGCAGAGGAAAACACTGGCGACGGCGCCGGCATTATGATGAGCATGCCGGATGAATTTTTACGGGAGGTCTTCGAGGCCGATTTGCCTAGTGAAGGCGCATATGCCGCGGGCATTGCGTTCCTAGACCAGGACATCGCGCTCGCAGGTCAGCAGCAGCAGGCCATCTCGCGCATTGCTACTGAAGAAGGACTGGAAACGCTGGGGTGGAGGTTAGTGCCGACTAATCCGGCTAGTTTGGGTCTGCAGGCTTTGGCCACAATGCCTGCCTTCTATCAGATTGCGCTGAGTGACCCGGACGGCGAAAAATCTTGCATTGCATTAGACCGTGTGGCGTATCGCATTCGCAAACGTGTGGAGCATGAGGTGGGCGTGTATTTTGCTTCACTTTCCACGCGGATGATGACGTACAAGGGCATGCTGACGACTCAGCAATTGTCTGAATTCTTCCCAGATCTCAACGCCATGAGTATGAAGGCGCGTGTAGCCATCGTGCATTCGCGCTTTTCTACAAATACTTTCCCGAGCTGGCCATTGGCGCAACCTTTTAGGATGATTGCGCATAACGGCGAAATTAACACCATCCAGGGCAATAGAAACTGGCTAGCAGCGCGCTCCGGAAATTTGCAGAGTGCATTGCTAGGGGATATGAAGCAGTTGTTGCCATTGGATGTACCGGGCAATTCAGACTCTGGCACCTTTGACGAAGCCTTGGAATTGCTGAGCTTATCGGGGCGTTCGTTGCCGCATGCAGTTTTGATGATGCTGCCGCCGGCGTGGGAAAATAACCCCGACCTAGACCCGGATATTCGAGCATTTTACGAGTACAACAACACGTTGATTGAACCTTGGGATGGCCCAGCAAATATTGTCTTTACGGATGGCACGCTTGTGGGTGCTCAACTGGATAGGAATGGTTTCAGGCCGGGGCGTTGGCAGCTGGACAAGGACGGATACATCGTACTGGCTTCGGAAAGTGGCGTCTTGCCGGAAATTCCGCAAGAAGATATCGTGTCCAAAGGTCGTTTGGAGCCAGGCAAAATGTTCCTTGTAGACACGGCTGAAGGGCGCATAATTCCAGATGAAGAAGTAAAAAAGCAGCTGGCCAGTGAGCATCCGTATCAGCAGTGGATGCAGCACAATTCTGTGCGCCTGAGCGAACTGCCACCGCGTGAGCATGTGCGTTACTCCGGACAATCCGTGCAGCGTCGCCAGCGTGCTTTTGGCTACTCAGAAGAAGATTTGAAGATTATTCTGACACCTATGGCAAATACGGGCAAGGAACCGCTGGGTGCTATGGGCAACGATACGCCGATGGCAGCTTTGTCCTCGCGCAGTCGCATGCTCTTCGATTATTTCACGCAGAAATTTGCGCAGGTCACGAATCCGCCGCTGGATTGGGAGCGCGAAAAAATCGTTACCTCCCTGACCTCGGCCATCGGCCCGGAAACGAATTTGCTCACGGACACGGAGCTGGCGGCAAAGAAAATCGTCATCGATTACCCTGTGGTCAATTCGGATGAAATGGCTCAACTGAAGCGTTTAGACCGTGCCACGGTGCTGGAGGGATATTACCAGCCGTATGTGGTGCGCGGATTGTATCCGATGTCCGGTGGTGGTCCGGCGTTGAAAGCGCGCTTGGATGAGATTTTTGCAGAAATTGATCAGGCGATAGATGAGGGCAAAAACTTTATCATTCTTTCTGACCGCGATACGGATCATATGTGGGCGCCTATTCCGTCCCTTTTGCTCACCTCTGCTGTGCAGCATCATCTGCTGAGAAATCATAATCGCACGCGTATTTCCATGGCCGTGGAGGCGGGTGATGTGCGCGAAATTCACCATGTGGCGTTACTCATTGCTTATGGCGCTGCCTGCGTAAATCCGTATATGGCATTTGAATCCGTGGAGGAGCTCAGTCGTGAGGGCTACGTCACAGTCAGTGAGGCGCAGGCCGTGGAAAATCTACGCACGGCACTGTCCACCGGCGTGCTGAAAATTATGGCAAAAATGGGCGTTTCTACGATTATGAGCTATCGTGGTGCGCAATTATTTGAGGCAGTCGGCTTAAGCGAAGACGTCATCCGCGACTACTTCACGGGCACGGTTTCGCAAGTGGGCGGCGTGGGTTTGGATGAACTGGCAGAAGAAGTAGCTGTGCGCCATCGCATGGCGTATCCAACGCAGCCTACTGTGCGTCATCATGTGAACCTGCAAACGGGTGGACAGTACCATTGGAGGCGCACCGGTGAGGAGCACTTGAACGATCCTGAGGCGATTTTCCTCCTCCAGCAGTCCACGCAGCGTGGGGATTATGGCATGTTTAAACGCTATACCCAGCATGTCAATGACAATTCCAACCGCATTATGACCTTGCGCGGGCTGATGAAGCTGCGCAGTAACCGTCAGCCAATTGACATCGAGGATGTCGAGCCTGTCAGCGAAATTGTCAAACGCTTCTCCACAGGGGCGATGAGCTACGGTTCCATTTCCCAGGAAGCTCACGAAACCTTGGCAAAGGCCATGAACCAGCTCGGTGCTCGCTCCAATAGTGGCGAGGGAGGCGAGAGCCCAGACAGGCTCAGAGATCCTCATCGCGTCAGTCGTATTAAGCAGATTGCCTCCGCACGCTTCGGCGTCACATCCGAGTATTTGGTCAACGCCACGGATTTGCAAATTAAGCTGGCTCAAGGTGCCAAGCCGGGCGAGGGCGGACACTTGCCGGGTGCAAAGGTGCCGCCTTGGATTGCGCAAGTGCGTCATGCTACGCCTGGCGTGGAGCTGATTTCTCCGCCACCTCATCACGATATTTACTCGATTGAGGATTTGAAGCAACTGATTTTTGATGCGAAAAATGCCAATCCTGAGGCGCGCATTCATGTCAAACTTGTATCTGAATTTGGTGTGGGGACGATCGCCGCAGGTGTGGCGAAATGTCACGCCGATGTCGTCCTGATTTCTGGCTACGACGGTGGTACAGGTGCAGCTCCGCTCAATGCCATCAAGCATGCGGGCACGCCGTGGGAAATTGGTTTGGCAGAAACGCAGCAAACCTTGATCTTAAATAATTTACGTTCACGCATTACCGTGCAATGCGATGGCGAACTCAAAACCGGTCGCGATGTGGTGGTGGCTGCATTGTTGGGAGCCGAGGAATTCGGCTTTGCGACGGCGGCGCTTATCGTCGAAGGTTGCGTGATGATGCGCGTATGCCATCTCAACACCTGCCCGCAAGGCATCGCAACCCAAGATCCGGAGCTACGCCAGCGCTTTACCGGCAAGCCGGAACATGTGGTGAATTTCTTCCTCTATATTGCTCAAGAGGTGCGCGAAATTCTCGCCGAGCTGGGATTCCACAGTCTGGAAGAGGCTGTGGGGCATGTGGAGTGCCTGGACCAGGATGAAGCCATTGCACACTGGAAAACTCAAGGTATTGATTTGAGCAATGTGCTGGCGCAGGTGGGCCCAACTCCGGGCACGATTTTGCACAAAACCCAAGAGCAAAATCATGAGCTGGAAAAGGCTCTCGACCAGCAGCTGATTGATTTATCCTGGGATGCTTTGGAGTACAAGGATCCTGTGCGCATCGAGCTGCCGATTCGCAATGTCCACAGAACCATCGGCACCATGTTGGGCTATCACATTACCAAGAAGTTTGGGGCTCAGGGTTTGGCAGATGACACGATCGATATGACGTTGCATGGTAGTGCGGGTCAGTCTGTGGGCGCATTCATCCCACGCGGTGAAACCATTCGTATCCTGGGCGAGGTCAATGATTACGCAGGAAAAGGTCTGTCGGGCGGTCGTTTAATCGTGCGCGCAGAAGACGGTGTGCAGTTTGATACGCATACCAATGTCATTGCGGGCAACGTCACAGGCTTCGGTGCTACGTCTGGTGAATTATTCATCGCCGGTCGTGCCGGTGAGCGCTTCGCCGTGCGCAACGGGGGAGCCACCATGATAGTCGAAGGCACGGGAGATCACGCTTGCGAGTATATGACCGGTGGACACGCCATCATTTTGGGTTCCATGGGACGAAACTTCGGAGCAGGCTTCTCGGGTGGTCACGTGTATGTGCTCGATCTGGATATGCACAGTGTCAATCCTCAGGCCCTTGCGCACAAAACCCTGCTCTTCGAGCAGGTAACGGCGGATTCAGCGGAGGCGGAATTCTTGACGAAAAACCTGAAAAAATTCGCCCAAGAAACGCATTCGGTCTTTGCACAAAATCTCGTGCAGCAATTGGATGCTCATGAAGACTACGTTTTAGCACGTTTTACCCACGTAGTTCCGCGTCAATTCGTGGCGATGAGCAATGCCATGATCCGAGCGGAGAAAGAGCACATCGATTTCAATCAGCCGGGAGTATGGGAAAACGTCTACGAGCAGGTTATGGAAGGGGCACGATAATGGCTAATCCACGCGGTTTTTTGAAAGTGCGCACACGCGAAGAGTTGGACTCGCGCCCGGTTGAAGAGCGCATCCAAGACTGGCTGGATGTCCACGCACAGTCGGGTCTGCAAAGCTGGACCACGCAGCAGGCCGCACGGTGCATGGATTGTGGCACACCGTTTTGCATGACCGGTTGCCCGTTGGGCAATATCATTCCAGAATTTAATGACCTCGTGCGCCAAGGAAAGTGGGAGGATGCCTACAACCGGCTTTCTTCGACCAATAATTTCCCAGAGGTGACGGGGCTGATTTGCCCTGCGCCGTGCGAGCAGGCGTGCGTACTGGGCATACACCAGCCACCAACCATGATTAAGAACGATGAGCATACGATTATTGACCAAGCGTGGAAGCTGGACTTGGTAAAGCCTTTGCCACCTACGCGTTTGACGGATATGACCGTGGCTGTCGTGGGCTCCGGTCCTTCCGGTCTAGCATGCGCTCAGCAGTTGACACGTGCTGGTCATACGGTGGTGGTCTACGAGCGGGACGATGCCATCGGTGGTCTGATGCGTTATGGTATCCCGAATTTTAAGCTGGAAAAGCAGCTCATCGATAGGCGAGTGGAGCAGATGAAGGAGGAAGGCACGCGCTTTAAGACCGGTGTGGAAATTGGTCGCGATATATCGTGGGACGAGTTGCGCGGTCGCTATGATGCCGTGGTGGTGGCCATCGGGTCCACGGTGCCACGTGATATGAATCTCCAGGGTCGTCAGCTCGAGGGCATCCATTTTGCTATGGAATTTTTGCCGGATGCTACGCGCAGGATATATGGTGTCAAACCCGTGCACGACATTACAGCGAAGGATAAGCATGTGGTCATTATCGGCGGTGGCGATACGGGGTCGGATTGCTTAGGTACGGCTTTGCGTCAAGGTGCCAAGGATGTGACAGTCCTGCAGATTATGCCTCAGGAGCCACTCGAGCGTCCTGATAGTCAGCCATGGCCGACATACGCGCGCACGTATCAGCGCACCTCGTCTATGGAAGAGGGCGGTACCTATGTGTACAACACGGATTCTGTGGAATTTGAAGGTGCTTCGCGTGTGCAATCCCTGGAAGCTAGCGCGCCGGATTCCTTCATCGCAGATCAGACGGGCAAGGTGACGGGCCTGCGCATTGTGGATGTGGCGCCGGGCGAAGACGGACCATTTACGCGTCAGGCGGGCACGGAGCGCGTCATTCCCGCGGATTTGGTGCTGATTTCTGTGGGCTTCTTGCATCCGGATACGGCTACCCTTGTAGACCAACTACCGGTGGAGCTGGATAATCGTGGAAATATTGGCCGCAATCACAACTTCGAATCCAGTCAAGAGGGTGTATTTGTCTGTGGCGATGCGGGACGTGGGCAAAGCCTCGTCGTGTGGGCTATCGCGGAAGGGCGTTCCTGCGCTTCTGCTGTTGATCAGTATCTAAGCCATTCGAAGAGCACAGAATTGCCTACGCCTGTAGCACCGACCGACAGAGGGATGGCTCTTCCACGCGCATAAATTCGCGGATAAACAGCGACAAACAGCTTAGCGGGCAGGGTAAAAACTCTGCTCGCTTTTTGCGTTTTCTGGCACGAAAAAATACCCGTAAAACCCCACGAAAATTACTGAAATTTCAGCTTTTCTGAACCATCAGTAATCCTTACAAAAACTTCAAATATTTATTGTCCTCTATCAGAGTGTTGAGCGCATATTAGTAAGCCGCGATGCATAGAGTGGGTAGCGAATTAAGGAACCTACGATAAAAGAGGAGGAATACGGTTGCCTTATGTCGCAGTTTACCAGTAGCAACAAGTATGGAAAGTCCATATTTCAGCGCCTTTTCGGTGGCTACGGAGAACTCCTTTCATATCCTCATACTGCTCGGTACTCGGTCGGAGCAGTTATTGCCTCGATGCCATTCCCGATGGTGGGCATGTGCATCACGATTTCCGTGCAAAATATATACGGCAGTTACACGCTTGCGGGCACGCTTAGCGCTGTGCAAGCCATTGCCTTGGCGATTTTGACGCCAGTTTTTGGCAGACTGGTGGATCGATTCGGACAAACAAAGGTGTCTGTGCCTATCGTCATCGTGTGGATGATAGCGGCGGCAGCGCTTATTACGAGCATTCAACTGCACGCTCCGGAATGGATTTTGTACCTGCTGGTGCCGTTCATGGCTTTTATCCCACCTTGGGGTGCTATGAGCCGTGCGCGCTGGACACATTTGCTCAAAAATAAAGAGAACAGCTCTGAAAAAATCAATCGGGCCATGGGTTTTTCCTCCGTATTGGATGAAGCCATGTGGTTGGTGGGGAATCCTTTGTCCTCCATCCTTGCCGTCATTTCCGGCATGCTCTCCTTTTCTGTAACCGGAATTTTTGTAGCCATCGGTACCATTATGTTTCTGGGTGTGCGCTCCACAGAACCTCCAAGCCAAACGGATTTGGCACGAGAGGCCGGCGTCACGAGAAAAGAGCTTCGCGCGCAGGAAGCGGCTCGAGCTGCCGAGTTGTCGGGCGATGCGCGGGATGGTAAGAAAAAGTCATCCATTTTCTCCATCGGTTTCATCGCCATTTGTGCGACGTGGTTCGGATTGGGAGCCTTCCAAAGTGCTTCTGGTATTTCGATTATTGCTTTCGCTAAAGAGCAGGATGTGCAAGCATTGACCGGTTTTGTCTTCGCTTGCTTCTCCTTCAGTTCGCTCGTAGGAGCTACACTGTACGGCGCAAAATCGTGGAGCATTCCTTTGTGGATTCGTTTCTATTTCTGCATTATCGTAGTAGCACTGGGCTTGAGCTCCTTTATTTTCGCGAAGAATATTTGGGTAATTATGGTGGCGTACCTCTTCATCGGTGTGTGCCAGTCGCCGACATGGATTAACGGCAACCAAATTGTGCTGCACCTCATACCGCCCGCACAGTTTACGGAGGGTGTGGGCATTATGTCCGCCATGAATTCCATCGGTGGCTCCATCGGAAACTCCATCGCAGGATACTTCATCGACCAGTATGGCTCCCAGGGCGGCTTTATTACAGTCACCGCGCTGGCCTTCGTCGCACTGATTCTGGCTTTTGCGGGTGTGAAGCAGATTCGCGAAGCAACCCTGAAACCAATATTGACCAGCGTCGAGGTTTAAGAAAGCCTCCTGTCGCAATAAAATACCCCACGCAGTTCAATCCGCGTGGGGTATTTCGTAAATTCGTAGATCTGAAATTACAGCAGCAATCCGATAATCACAAATACTAAAGCAAAAGCGGGGAATGTACCTTGCTTGAAGGCTGCAGCTTGGTAGGAATTATCTTTCAACACCAAACCAATAGCAGCGGCAGTCATAGAAGCTACGCCCGCAATCATCAAAGTTCCGCCAATCGTGTACTGAGCGAAAAGTGTGACGATGATACCGGCAATCACTTCAATAGCGAGGAACAAATTATACAATCCTTGATTGTATGCGTAGAAGGTGAAAGGTTCCGCCTCTTCAGGCGTGCCTCCGAAAATCTTGCGGGCAAGCGAACCCTTCCATGCGTACATTTCCATGTAAGCAATAAGAATATGAATGGCAGCACTAATTCCGGCAAAAATGAGGCCAATAATTAAAACAGTATTCATATTTTCTATCATACCGTGAGTATTTGCTGTGAATTCTCTATGAAAAAATTTCTCGCATTTTTGTGAGCTAAATCATTCAAAGGCGGCTCTGATGGCCTGATCTAAGTCGTAAATCAAGTCTTCGGCGCTTTCCAACCCGATGCTCAAGCGAATCAGCTGCGGATTGAGCCCATCTTTGTGCCAAAATTCCTGAGGAATTTCGCGATGTGTGGTGCGCGCAGGATTGACGATTAAACTGCGCACATCGCCCACATTCGGCACATAAGAAAAAATGCGACAGGCATCGATGACCCTATCCACCTTGTCTTCATCACCCTCGAGTTCAAAGGAAAAAATCGAACCAATGCCCCGCGGGAAGTATCGCTGAACCAAATCCAGCTGAGCACAGTCCGGTTGATCCGCGTAATTGACGTGACGTACATGCGTATTACTACGCAGATAATCCACGATTTTCCGTGTATTCGCTACTTGCTTATCCAAACGTTCGGAAATAGTTTCTAAGCCAATAATTTCCAAATACGCCTCCTGAGGACCCAGCACCGCACCTAGCAAGCGCACATACTTGATTTTGATGCGCTGGATAAAAGCAGCAGCGCCAAACACCTCTGCAATGCTGGGCACATGGTCCAAACGGTCGTTATACAAGGTCAATTCCGGCTCGAAAAACTGTGGAAAACGTGCCTTGTGAGCCGACCAGTCGAAGCTGCTGCCATCCACGATGACACCGGACACCGCATTTGCATGACCGTTCAGAGCCTTTGTAGAGGAGTAGACCACAATGTCGGCGCCATGCTGGAGCGGTTTGAAGAGGTACGGGGTAGGGAAGGTGTTATCCACGATGACAGGAATACCTGCCTCATGCGCAACCTCAGCCACGCGCTCTAGATCCGTGATGACGGTGCGCGGATTTGTCACACTTTCTACGTAAATAGCCTTGGTATCTGGACGCAGCGCCGCTTTAATCTGCTCGGCATCGTTGATATCGTCTACGAAATCCACGTGCACCCCGAATTTAGGCAGAAAGCTTACCAGCACATCCAATGCGGCACCGTAAATATCGTGATGCGAAATAATGTGTCCACCGCCCTCGGCCACACATAGCAGGGCATTAGAAATGGCGGCCATGCCTGAGCCTACGCAGGCCGCCGCCACGCCGCCATCCAAAGCTGCCAAGCGTTGTTCCAGCACATCTACCGTAGGATTGCCCACACGCGAGTAAGTAAAGCCCGGGCGGCGACCTTCTGCCATATCCCGACCTGCCTGAGCGCTCGGCATAGCAAAAGCAGCCGTTTGGTACACGGGCACCTGGATGGAGCCGTGATGCTCAGCCGGATTATAGCCGGCATGCAGGCGTTGCGTTTCAAAACTACAGTCGGACTGTGATGACTGTGCGTGCTGGTCCTGTGCGCTCATAAATTTTCTCGCTTTCCTTTGTGGTCCGTGGCTTAGTACCTGAGCTTTTTAACAACCCCTTTATCCTCTCTCATTGTGCCGGGCATCGCTTGCAACATGCGGAAGACGGCTATAGCGATTTGTTATAAGTCGTATGAGAAGGGCTCAAACTGTGGGCTTAGCCGCATAGACGTTGACACTTATCGTGTACCTGTTTTAGTTTGGAAATATGACTGTAGACATTGCTTTAAAACGTGCATATGCTCCGGCGCAACCGGATATCGATGGATATCGCATTCTTGTAGACCGCTTGTGGCCGCGGGGCGTGTCCAAAGAGAAGGCTGCAATCGATGCGTGGAATAAGGATATCGCACCTTCTCCGCAGCTGCGCACGTGGTGGGGGCACAATGTCGATACATATGTGGAATTTGCTGAGAAATACCGGGCAGAGTTGGATGAAAATCCTGCGGTGGGCCAGCTCATTGAGCTTATGAAAGAGCACAGCGATGGCCGCATCACCTTGGTGTACGGTGCAAAAGACGGTGTCTTCAACCATGCGCATGTGTTGCGCAATTACCTCATCGCGCAAACTTCTGAGAAAATTGAGCCTGTGGTCAATTCCCAAGGCTTTGAAATTTCCACGATTCCCGCGAAAAAGACCACGCGTAAGACTTCCATGCCTCCGAAGGCAGCAGATCTCAGCGGTCTTGTTTTCCGCAAGTTGACCACCGATGATGCCACAGCCTTACAATGGGTGGAGGCTGTCACCTTTGAAGACACGTTTTTGCTGACCAGCGAGCCACAGGATAACGACGGTTTTATCGCCGAGGCTTTCCGTCTTGAGACCATCGAGGAGGAGCTCAGCACTGAGAAAATGCTCCACTTCGGACTGATCGATGAACACAGCGGCGAAATGGCGGCCTTTTTGAAGGTGAACCTGTATGGCGTCCAAACCGAGGATGGTCCTGAAATTCCCCGCAACAGCTTGGAAGTCCAGCGTTTGTATGTGATGCCTCGCTTTAAGAGGCGCGGATTGGGCACGTATTTGATGGAAAAGGCTGTGGACATCGCTCAGGAGCACGGCTGCACATCTCTCTGGCTGGGCGTGTGGCAGTACAATTTCGCGGCGCAGCAGTTCTACAAGAGCTGGGGATACGAGCGTTTTAGCGAGCACACCTTCATGGTTGGAGAGGATCCACAAGTCGATTTCTTGCTCCAGAAAAAGCTTTAAACCAGACTCCTGCACGTATGTATATAAAATAGGCTGTGAGGTACTCGACCCGCAGCCTATTTTTTTTCTTAGTTTCGAGGCAATTAGCGCTGTACAAAGCTTTCGGACAGAGCCAGCATGCGCTGATCATCCGAAGAATTGTCCAGCGTAATCAAGCCTTTATCCGTGCTATCGGTCAGCGCATCCCTCTGAGCCAGCACCTCCTGCAGATGGCGTGCTGTGCCCTCATTACCGTCCACGATAGTCACATGCTCGGGCAGTATCTGTCGGAAATAATCGTGATAATACGTAAAATGCGTGCAACCGAGCACAATCGAATTCACAGAATTCATATCGTAATGATCCATATACTCGCGCAAAGTGGCATTGACCAAATCAGCATTACCGATCTCGCCCTTTTCCACAATTTCGACGAGCTTCGGGCAGGGCTGCTTTTCGATGGTGTGCACAGCAGAAAAACGCTGCATGAGATTGGCAAATTTCTTTTCACGCAACGTCAGGGGAGTAGCGGTGACAATCACGTGCTGGGGCTCACCCTGCCCCAAGTCACAGGCGAGCTTGAGCGCGGGCTCCATGCCAATAATAGGAATATCGTACGCCTCGCGCATGGCCTGGGCAGCTGCACTCGTAGCCGTATTGCAGGCGATAACAATGGCCTTCACGCCCTGAGAAATCAGATGATCCGCCACACGAAAACTCAACTCCTGCACGTCCTTAGTAGAACGCACACCGTAAGGCGCATGGGCAGAATCACCATAAAAAATAATATCCTCATGCGGCATGAGCTTGTGAATTTCATTAACTACAGAAATCCCTCCGAGTCCCGAGTCAAAAACACCTATCGGAGCAGTATTAGTCATTCATATCGCCTTCAAAAAATCGTGTTATCAGCTCAGCCTTGCGCACGCCATCATCATACATATCCAGCAATCCCTGGCGCGTCTTGCTCAGCGTGCCCAGACCATACGTGTCATCTGGACTGATAATCAGCAGCTTGCCCTGCTCTTGATAACGCTGTGCCAAAGCCATTTCATCATTATAGGTTTGAGCACGGTTGCGCAAAGCCTGCGCCGCCGCAGGGTACGTTCTCCTTAGAATACGTGCCGGTGCGGCATCCTTTTTAGGATCGCGCACAAAGTCATCTGGATGCGTGGTAATGAGCACCACCTGGTCGCAGCCATCGTCAAACGCACGTTGCACAGGAATAGGATCCGTCAGCCCGCCATCAAAATATGGTGCGCCTTGAATCATCACCGGTCGATTCGCCACGGGCACGCAGGATGACGCCATAATAACCGAATAATCATCCTGCGAAAGATCACTCTTCGAAAAATAATGCGGATTACCCGTCAACGCATTACTGGCAATAACCGTCAACGTCGTCGGATTTTCTACAAAAGCCTCATAATTTAACGGATACTCGCCATCGCTATTAGACAGGGTGCCATAGGCATAATCCAAACCAATAAAATCACGCTTTGTCAGCATATTCCTGAAGGAAGCGTAACGGTGACGGAACGCATACTCGATGTAAAAACGGTAGTTGCGCTTATACTGACCCGCTAAAAAGGAGGTCAAATTGCCACTGCCAGCCGAAATTCCATAACTATGATCAAAACTGTGACCCGCCTGAAGCGCGCCGTCTAACACTCCTGCACCAAAAATATCGCGATATCCGCCGCCAACGTCAATAATTCCCGTAACCATGCTTTATAGTTTAATGCGTCCCCTTCTCTCAGTGCGAAGAATTCGTTTCATTGCTCGAAGCGAAACCCCGTGAGTACTATGGTGCTATGGCATACCCACAGACAGTAATAAAAGCGCATGGCACCGGTAATGATTTTGTCATTTATCTGGACAAGACGGGAGAATTTGAGCCCACTCCGGAGGAGATTCGATTTTTAGATGACCGGCATTTCGGCATCGGGGGAGATGGATTGATTCGTTTGACCCCGCCGGAATATGTCAGCGATATCAGCGCGGAGCAGGCTCAGGCATTTCACGAGGCCGGAGCACACTGGTTTATGGATTATCGCAATGCCGATGGTTCTGTGGCTGAAATGTGCGGCAATGGCACGCGTGTGACCGCAGCGTTGGCGATGCGCGAGGGGCTGACACAGGCCAGCGCGGATGAGCCTTTTGCCTTGGCCACGCGCGCAGGCATCAAATATCTCACCTTTTTAGGAGCCGTGGAAGGCTTGGGCGAGCATGTTTTTAGCATCGATATGGGTCCGTGGTCTGCAGGCATGCCAGACGAGTACTTGGTGAGTGTAGCCTCGTCTGAGCAGCAAGGTATGGGCACTTTCGTAAATATGGGAAATCCACACGTTGTGAGCGTGGTGGGGCAGCAGCTCGATTTGTCTCAGCTCAGTATGGGCATGCAGCTGTCTGTGCAGGTGAATGCGTTGCCGGATGTGGAGGAACTGGATCTTCGCCGTGCGCCTGAGGTAAGCCCGCAGCTACCGGAGGGACAAAATGCGGAATTTGTGCGCATCGATGCCTATGACACGAGCACAAATCAGGGCGAAGCTACCATGCGCGTGTACGAGCGCGGAGCAGGTGAGACTCTATCTTGCGGCACGGGTCTGTGCGCTACGGGCGTGGTGCTGGCTCAGCGTATTGAGGTGAATAATTGGAGGATTCATGTGCCTGGCGGCACCTTGCTAGTGAATGTCAGTCCAGAGCGCGTTATCTTGACGGGTGACGCGCAGCTCGTGGCGGAAGTGACGCTGTATTAGGCGGGCATTGGTAAGTCAGTACTCCAAGTATTGCGGCACGCTTTCGAGAACGAATCAGCGTTTGCGGATCGACTCGTAAAATTCGTCCAGAGTTTTATTGAAAACCTCCGGCACGTCCATATTGACGCAATGCCCTGCCTGTTCAAAAATGACCATCCGGCTGTCCGGCTCGCGCTGGTGCCATTGCCGGGCTGCTTCTCGTGCCATAGGAATATCGAATTCTCCGCAGCCAATGAGCAGGGGATAATCTCTATCGCCTGTTTGATGCTGATTGATTAGGCTGTTGAGCGTGGCTAAATACCGAAAAGATTTTTTCGGGAATGTGATATTCATGGCATAAAAAGCATGTTGCGCTTGCTCGGTGTGGGCAGAAATTTTCTTGTTTTCTTCTGCAAACCATTTTACTGAGAAGAGTGCTTTCGCCATCATCGCCATCTGTTGGGCGCCATTGTGCTTTTGCATCGCGGCATCAAAATTATTGATGTCATAACCGCCAAAGCAGGCAAGCGAGCGCACACGCTCGGGATGATGATTCGCAAAATCCTGCGCCAGCACTGCGCCGATAGAAACACCCACAATATGTATGTGTCTGATATTTTCTGCATTCAAGATGTCGTATATCCACTCAGACATCCGGTCGATGCTATCGCCTTTCTGTGCGTCCGTCGATTCTCCGTGACCGAGGATATCGATGGCCACCACGTTGTAGGATTGTTGAAAATACTCGATTTGCGCATCAAACATATGATGATGGACAAAAGCTGCGTGGATAAAAAGAATCCATTCGTCATGTTCCGTGCCGCTGATGAAATACGTGATAGGGCATTGAGAGAGCTTCATCGGTTTCATTTTTCCTCACATTTCATCCGGACTGCGTCAGGAGTTTTTCTCTGGAAAGTTCGGATTGTGCCTCACCGCATGTATCCGTTTATCCCTTGCAGTACCCGTTACTGAGCAATATACACGGTCTGGGGTGCCACGGTGCCGTTAACACAGAAAAAGCCCAGAACATACATCATTGTGTATTCTGGTCTTCCTGATAACCGTCTAGGGTTGTGAATATATCTCATCAACCTTCTTCTGGGTCAGCGTAAAACTATCATCGATGAGTTGCCGTAGCTGCTCTGTATCCGTGTGGGCGTCGAGTAGCACAGAAACCCAGTGCTTTTTGTTCATATGATACGCCGGGAAAATGCCCGGCTGCTCGATAAGAAACTCAACCTCACGCGGATCTGCTTTCAGATTGAGGACCTCGATAATTTTCGCACTATCGCTGATGCCGAGCAGACTTTCAGAAATATCCATGACCAGCCCGAACCATGCACGGCTGTAACCATGGCGTAAAACGGCAAAATTGGGATGATTCTGCCACGGATAATCCACTATGCAGTCGTAGTAATCATTCACAAAATCGATAACTGACTGTCCGGAGTCCAGCGCATCCATGATTCTTCTCGTATTATGAGGTCTAGCGGGATCATTAAGCGGCGAACAGGGCTGCCCCATACTTGAGCAGGATTATTGCTGCGACCGCTGCATACAGAAGCAAATCTACGAGCAAGTCAATATTGAGATGGTAGTAGTAATACAAAGCCTGAGATTTTCCGCCTATTCCTTGCATGGCAAAGGTGGCATGAGACATAGCCATGAATTGCAACATCGTGGACACGAGCAAAAGCATGCACCACGGGCACAGAGCCTGAATGACGAATACAGACTGGCTAAAAAGCCAGAGCGCATAGGCAAGCGCGAGCAGATTACCCACCCACGCGGCGAGAGCAAACCAGCGAGGCATCGTAATACGCGCTAAACCAATTACTGCCACAGTCACAAAGACGCTTTCTGCCGCAATGCCAAAGAAGGCATTAGGAAAACTCAACGAACCAAAGCGGATAAATTCCGACTGCCAAGAATTTGCCACATCCGAGCAGGAAATCACGGCATTTACATCACAGCCCAAGCTTGCTTGTGGATTGCGTGCTAATTGCAATGTTTCAGCGCTTAACACAAAGGAGACGAGCAGAGCCGTGGCCGAGGCTAGGAGCATGACGAGATATAACCATGTGGATGCATGACGCCAACCGTGAAGTTTTACCATAATTTCGCCTTTCGTTACGGGCTCAGTCTACGATAGAACTATGACTGCTTCACAAGATTTAGGGTGGGATTTGCATTGCCACACGGTGTTTTCGGATGGCACCTATAGTCCATCGGGATTAATTCGCTTGGCTCAAAGCCAAGGACTTCAGGGTGTGGCAATTAGTGATCATGACACGATAGCCGGTTGGCAAGAAGCAAAGAAGACATCCCTCGAGCTGGGGTACCCGCTCATCCGGGGCACAGAAATTACGGCTCAGCACGATCATGGTCGAGTCAGCGTGCACGTGTTGGCGTATCTCTATGACTGCGAAGACCACAATGTGCTGGACTTGTATGAGCGCATGCGGCAGCGCAGGGTAGAGCGTGCCAAAATCATGGTGGAGAAGATTTCGCAGGATTATCCTATTTCTTGGCAGTCCGTGTTGGATCAGGCGCACGAGGGGGACTCGACGACCATTGGTCGTCCCCACATCGCCGATGCCTTGGTAGAAGCGGGCGTTTACCATACGCGTTCGGATGCTTTTGCGGGCATTATTTCCGGTAAAAGTCCGTACTATATTCCTGTGCTTTCACCACGCGTGTCCGAGGTTGTGACAGCTTTGAAGAATGCCGGAGGCGTGGTGGTTTTGGCTCACTGCGGTGCACCTTCACGAAATCGCGAGTTGCTCAGCGATGAGGACATCGAATTCTTCACCAAAGAATGTGGCTTGGATGGATTGGAAGTGCATCATCGGGATAATCCTCAAGCCCAGCAAGAGCGTTTAACTCATCTCGCGCATAAGTTAGGTCTGCTTATCACCGGTGGGTCGGATTGGCATGGCAGTGGCAAGCCCAATGTCTTAGGCGAAAATACGACGGACAACGAGACGGCGATGGAAATTATACGCCGTGGTCGTATTAGAGTGCTTCCTTAACGTCACTCAAAAACGTACGAAAAAGGGGAATCCGTTCGGCCTGTCCGCGGATTCCCCTTTTTGATGGAGTATTTAGTGAGTTCGCTGCGTTTTACAAGGCACCAAAACCCACTGGATGCGTAGATTCAGAACCCACAATGGCATATGCCAAGGTGGTAACAGGCACAACGAAGGTACGACCCTTTTCATCGGTCAACTCCAAGGTGCGCTGAGCAGAAATTGCCTCATTAATCTTCGCACTCACGTCTTGAGCAGATTCTTTTGTTTCAAAAGTAAGGGCTTTTCCTACATTTTGTACGCCAATTTCTACAAGCATGATTTTCCTTTCGTGAACGAATACTGATACCCAGTTTAGTATTTATTGCTCGTCAGCAGCGTCGTTTTCATGGGCAGCGAAGACCGTTGTCTCGATCTCATCCTGCACGATGGCGGATTCGCCGGTGTCACTATCCTCGTCCGTGTGCTCCTGATTATCCACCGGGGACTGCGCTTGAGCGGGACCAGACACCTGAGAAAGGGTCTTATCCGAGCTCATCACAAAACCAAAGGAATCCACCGGCACGTAGCTGCTCTGGGAAGTGTAAGTCAGGCCTTCGCGTGCATGACGTGCTGCCGCTGCCGCGGACTGGGCCTGCATAGCAATCGTAGCTTCTTGATCGATCAATGCAGCATTGGTTAATTCCACGCTGGCCACATTTATATCTTCCAGACTTTCGGCCACTGCATCCGCGTCCGTTTGATCAGCTGTGTAGCCGTGGGATACAGGCGTCGCCTGCGAGTCTGAGGTAAAGGTAAAGCTTTCCGACTGGCTGGGCGTGGAATTCCAGTTTTTGCGAGCCGACTGCTGCGGTGGGGCAGGAGCCGTAGACGTACCGGCAAAAGCCTGTGTGCCGTCAAAAGTCTCAGACACATTGCGTGCAGACTCAATGGTGTTGTCATCCGTCGTGCCGCCGCTCATTTCAGCGCGCACAGGCGCATTCTCTTCCGCGTGCACCTGAGGAGAGCGCATACCAGAATCCACCACAAAGCGTGTGTGTGCAGCCTTGCTCGAGTGGCCACCACGCGAGCGAGTTTCTGCCTTTCCTTGCACGGCCTCCGGATTTTCCAGCAAATCGCCCACCGTCAAAGAGGACTTCTTTTCAATAGGCTCACGCTGAGGATTATTCTTCGCAATCTGATGCGCCAAAGAATTAACCTGAGACTTGAAGGCCAATATCTTGGTAGTATCTGCATTTGTCAGCGCGCGCATATACTCACCGACCTGCTCCATCTGCGTCCACAAGCCCGCACGCAGCCAAATCATATTGTCCAAACGGCTGCCCATCACGCGGCTGTATGCTGCAATAAATGCGTCCCGATGAGATTTATTCAAATGCGTAAAAATCCATGCCAAATCACGCGCAGGATCGTTAATCTGCATATTTTCCCAATGGCGGATAGCATTCACCGAATCAGCGAGGAACAGAAAATCGCCGTTTTCCATGCCGCCATGCACTAAGCGGGTATTGAAATTCCACAAGCCTTCTGTGCCAATAATATTTTTCCAATTACGGATAATCTCCGAAGGAATATGCCCAGCATTTTCCAAATTGCGAATCCACGCATGCAATTGGTTTTGGATATCCTTCGCCGTATAGGAAGGATATTTCGCAGCGCGTAGAAAGCCGGGGCGCAAACGGTGAATCGTTGCAATGGCAGTGCCCGCCGCAGTGCATTGGGCGGAGGTCAAATTGCGCAAGGCCACAGCATCGCCATCGATGTGTGGGGTAATGTACACGG
Organism: Alloscardovia criceti DSM 17774; assembly: GCF_000376885.1. GTDB lineage: Bacteria > Actinomycetota > Actinomycetes > Actinomycetales > Bifidobacteriaceae > Alloscardovia > Alloscardovia criceti. The sequence continues at coordinate 91,706 of NZ_AQXR01000008.1, read as the reverse complement.
CCGTATCAGCCGTAACGCCGCGAATATCATCACCGGGCATATATAAGGTGTACTTTTCCAGCGCAAAACTTAAACCCGCTGGAGTATTAGAATGTGACAGCACAAAGGCCGCTTTAGCGCGGTCCTTCAAAATTTTCTTGCCTTCCGGGCTAGATGAAACGCTGACATCATATTCCACGCCTTCAACGCTGGTAATGACAGCGGTTACGATATCTTTCTTGTCGCCACTCATGAAAAACTGTTCCGACCCGCGTGTGGACGCGACGGAAAGCTCAGGTATGGCGGCGGACGCAAGGGCTGCTATTTCTAATACTGAACGTTGACTCACAGTTTTAAGAATAATACACGGCGCATAAGTTGTGTACCATAGGTGTGTATGACGACATCTCCAGCTGCTTATGATTCCATTGTGGACGGGTTAGACGACAAACAGCGTGAAGCCGTCGAGTCCCTTCAAGGGCCGGTACGCATCATAGCCGGAGCAGGTGCAGGCAAAACGCGTACGATTACGCGCCGCATCGCATACGCATGCGCCACACGGCAGTGGAGTCCCGATGCTACTCTCGCTGTCACCTACACCAATAAAGCTGCAGATGAAATGAAAAACCGTCTCGCATCCTTGCAAGTCCGTGGTGTGCACACGAGCACCTTCCACTCCGCCGCATATTCGCAGCTTAGACGTGCATGGCGCATTCTCTCGCACCGAGATTCGCCGGAAATTTCCAGCGATATGAATCTTTACGCCAATGCCGCACTCTCGCGTGTGCTCGAATTTGACGATTATACGGATGCTGAAATTAGCCAAATCATCCAAGAAATATCCTGGATGAAAGTCAATCTCATCCCATATGAGGACTATAAACGCGTAGTCACCGCTCTTCATCGCACACTGCCGCTGGATACAACGCCTGAGCAAATACTAGATATTGCGCACAATTTTGAATTAGAAAAACGACGTCACAACGTCATCGATTTCGACGATAGCTTGCTGCTGCTATCGCATATTTACGAAAACTATGAGGAATTAGCCGAAGAATTTCGTCAAAATATGCGCCATATTACCATTGACGAGTATCAGGATGTGTCTGCGCTCCAGCACCGCTTGCTCACCTTATGGCTGGGCGAGCACAGAGATATTTGTGTGGTAGGCGATCCGGCGCAGACGATTTACTCCTACGCGGGTGCAACGAGTTACTATCTGACCCATTTTGATGAGGAATTTGCGCCAGTATCCAAGGATATTCAGCTCAATACGGATTACCGATCCAGCGGACATATCGTCGAATTTGCAAACGCCACGCTGGCTCACTCCTTAGAGGCTGAACATTACATAGAATTGCGCACAGACAATGAGCCCGGACCGAAAGTCAATATCGCACGATTCGATACGGATGAAAACCAGCTTCGAGGCATAGCTTCACGCATCCGGTGGCACATGAGTAGAGGCGCCAAACTCCGTGATTTTGCGGTGTTAACGCGAACACGGGCGCGCGCTCGCGAGATGGCGAGAATTTGCCGTCAGCAAGGACTGGAAGTCAACGTTAAACTCGATAACGACGTAGTGCTGCTGGGAGCGCAGGAGAAGGAAGCCGTAACGATTTCCACCATTCATGCAGCCAAAGGTTTGGAATGGGATACGGTGTTTATACCCGACTGTTTTGAAGGGAATTTACCGTATAACCCTGACCGCAGTGATGATCAGGATAATGAGCATCTCGAGGAAGAACGGCGCATTTTTTATGTGGCGCTTACGCGTGGCATTCGCCAGGTTTATCTGTGCTATGCGGACCGTGCATATGAAAACGCCTACGCAGGAGACCGTACCGTAAGCCGATTTGTGCGGGAAGCGCATAATGCCATTCGCCGGCAGCATCGTAAATCTTAGCTGGGTCAGGGGCACACGCGGCATATATTGCAGCGCATATAAACATATAAAAAGGTGGTGAAGCTCAGACTTCACCACCTTGAATCTCTAAAGTTGGGATTGTGGGGCAAGACTTTTAATCTTGCGCTCCCTGTTCATCCTCACTGTCCTGATCAGCGCCGTCCTGATTATCGCCCGCTTGATCCTCGTTCTGAGGATTCTCTTCAGAAGTATCCGAAGCATCGTCAGATTTTGTAGGCTTATCCTTGCTGGATTCTTCCGCATCCAGCAACTGCTCCAGCTCACTATCCCAGTCGATAGAGGAGAAGGAAGCATGGGACTGCGATGGAGTAGGAGCAGAGGAGTCAGTATTTTCGGTAGCCGATTGCGCCTGCGCAGGAGTTTGTGCAGTATTATCTTCAGAAGCAACAGCATTTTCGGCATCGTCATCCGGTTCGCTAAACAATCCAGAATCCAGCTCAGCCAAGTCCTGTGTAGACAGCGTTGTTTGCTTGTCTGCGCTTTTGAGCTCGCGCATTACATCATCAGCGAGTACCGGTAACGAATCCGGGTGCTGCCAATGCGCATCTCTGCCTTCCTGACCTTCCGCAAGCGTCAATGTTTCCCACATTTCGCTGGCTTCGCGCATCTTCTTCGGATGGAGACTCAAACCTACCAAAGATTCGAAACTCCGCGTAGCAGCAGAGCCAGAAATGCGCTCGCGACGTAGCATTTCGCGCAATTGCTCAATGTGCGGTAAGTACGGCATGCCCGCATGCCATACCACGCTATCCACCCAGCCCTCTACAAGTGCGAGCAGTGTTTCCAAACGATTCAAGGCCTCGCGTTGCTCCGGCGTGTTTGTAATGCCCACTTTGCCAAGATTTACAGCGCCTGCGATGGACTCCGGATTCATAGCCTGCGCCTCGCGCAGCTCCTGCTCCATAGCATCCAAATCTATGCTGATCGAGCGTGCATACTTGGAAATAAGCGCCTTAAACTGCGGCATCAACCACGGCACATTATGGAATAGTCGTGCATGAGCGCTTTCTACCAACAGCAGGTAGCTCAAGACCTCAGACTCGTCGATTTCCAAGGTGTCGGCGTATGCTTTCACATTTTCTGGCACGATGCCACCAGAAGGATTATCTGTCAACGCTATAATTTGGTCAAAGGTTCCACGCACTTCATGGGATAGCGCACCCGCTGCAGAGCCGAACTGCATTGCATACGAGGTATTGCCCAACACGCTGAGCAGTTTGCCAGGATCCTTTAAATCATCCGGCAGTGGAATATTAACCGGTCCTGCAAAAAGACCAGAAATTTCACCATCTAATCCTTGAGAGCCAAATCTTTCCATAAACACCGTAGACAAGGCATTATTCATGGAAGAAGCCACAGGAGCCGCAAAATCAAGCCATTGTGGCAGCGTTTCCTCCACCCATTCATTACGGGTGTATACGCTAATCGGCTCGGTCGACGGGATTAAAGTCGTGGCAGAATCCAGCCATAAATTGACTTCCGAATTTGCGCTGCGTACTTTCTGTGACTGAGCAGCGCTGATGACGGTGATATCTTCGCCTTCGCGCGCACGTTGCTGTGCTATATTTTTCGCCAATCGTCGATTAATCGGACCAGAATCCAAGGTATTTTGAATATCCGTAAACGAATTCATGCCGCTTTCGGTAAAGGCTTGCATCAAGGACTGTACTTCATGAGGATTTGGCAATCCCTTTTGGCCTTCGCGTAAAAGCTGTTCGCGCACGTATTCAGGAAGCTCTTGGAACTGCTGCCATGCCATCTCGCCTTCAAAAGGCCCGAAGGAGTCAATCATCCACTTGTGCAGTTCTTCTTCGTTCATACCGTCGTCCATAAGATCCAATCCTCGTAAAAGTTCCTTTGCCACAATATTATGAGAGTTATGAATGAAATGCATAATGAATTGCCGCCAGCGGAGAAACTTTCACTCCTTCAGCGTATTTCGCACTGGGTTTCTGCTCCATGGAAGCGCATGGGAGCGGGGAAGAGGCGTCGCGTGAAGGCATATATCGTGGCCTTCATCATTATGCTGGTGTTGTTGCTTGCGCCGAGTCCCTTTGCTATCGAGATGCCGGGACCCACAGCCAATGTGCTGGGCGCCGTCAGTGCCGAGTCTTCCGAGAAAATGATTGATATTTCTGGTGTACAAACCTACGCAGATAAAGGGGAGTTGCGTTTAGTCACGGTTTCAGCCACGGGCGTGCCGGGATACGCCATTCCGACGGCGGCCGCTATCTGGGCATGGTTTGATCCGCATATGGCGATTATGCCACAAGAAGCCGTGTACTCCGTGGATACTACTGCAGACGAATACGAGCAGGAGGGTGCCGATGAAATGACGTCGGCTCAAGACTCTGCCGTTACGGTGGCACAACGCTATGCGTCGGATAATCTGGGCATCGATACGAGTCATATGAGTGTTAAACTGCGTGTGGATGACATTGGCGGCCCATCGGCGGGCATGATGTATACCTTGGGAATCATTACTTCATTAACACCACAAGATGAGGCGGAAGGAAAGATTATCGCAGGTACCGGCACTATCGAATCCGACGGTAGTGTAGGAAAAATTGGAGGCATCCAACTGAAACTCCTCGGTGCCAAGCGCGATGGAGCCGACTATTTCATTGCCCCACAGAGCAATTGCGATGAAGTAACCGGACATATCCCTCAAGGTATGCAGGTCTTCTCCGTAACGAATATTGAGGAAGCCTACAAAACCGTGCAGGCAATCGGCTCAGGTGATACACAGGGATTGGCGAGTTGTCCGAGTAACTGACAGCGTGAGCCATTGTGGATAACACGCCTTAAGACACGCTTTTGGGTGGGAAATGCCGTTTTTCCGTGTGTTTTGTTATCCTCGAACTGTGTCTAATACAACAAATGAAGCACAGGAATTCGGATTCCAGCCAGGAGATGTAGTACAAGAGTGGCTGTGGGACGATGATGTGGATGAAACATTACGTTCGGCATTAGAAGACTACCTCGATGAGGAACTCGTCGACGAAGAATACGATTCAGGCGTTGACGGTGTAATCTTGTGGTGGCGCGATGGTGATGATGAGGACGAGCTTGCCGACACCATTGTAGATGCCACATCTTTGCTCAATGAAGGAGCACCAATCTGGGTGTTTACGCCAAAGCCAGGTCGTCCAGGAGCTATTCGTTCTACCACATTGCAGAATGCTGCAAAGACTGCAGGAATGAACGCTTCCACGCCGGAAACAATCGGCCCAGATTGGAATGGTATTAGACTCCGCGCATTCGGCCGTGGTCGTCAGTAAACTTAATTCACGTGTTGTTTCAGCGCCTGCATAGTCGGGCGCTGAAACTTAGTGTTTTAGTGTGGGGAGTATGCCTGATTGAGGTACCCCTCGAAAAACAGACTCTTTCACAAAAGACCTGCTCTTTTGCGGAGCGAAGTCTGTCTTTTGTGCGATGCGATGGAGCATCTTCTCTGTGTTCTGCGTCGACATATCTGGTGCGATATACCTTCAATCCTTTACACTTTTAATAGCACAATGTCAGTGCGGATGAAAGCACTGAAGTCAAACACAGTGAGCAAAGGAGCCTGCGATGGATATGTCATCTACTCAAAACCCAATGGAGGGTCCGGGATTTTCCGATAATTCTTCTGCCTCAGCCATTATTGAGCAGGCGAAAACACTGGGGAATTGGAAAGAAGCTGGACATCTGTGGTCGTATATCGATGAAGATTTACAGGCTGAGGGTGCTGAACATGTGTCTTTGATAGCTCGCAAAGCAGCAGTTCTTATGCGCTCAGAATGCTGTAAAGTCGATTTTCCTCGTATTATTTCATGGCAGTTACCAGAGGATGTGGTAGCGCATCTGGCCATTCCTTATATTGAGGACAATAATAGAGCGCACTATCTCGATGTTTTCGCACCTGCCGATGCGAATGCCGAGCGCCTCTATCCTGTGGTCATAGACGATCACGGTGGCGGTTTCGTGTATGGATTGCGCGAGCTCAATCGCAGTTTCGCTATGCATTTAGCACATCGTGGTTTTGTGGTGGTAGTGCCCAGTTATCGTCCGGGACCTCGCCATAACTTTGCAGAAATGCTCACCGATTTGTCCCAGGCTTACGCATGGACGAAAGAAAATATCGCTTCATTCGGTGGGGATACGTCGAAGCTGTTTCTTACTGGGGATTCTGCCGGTGGATGCATGGCGCTGTACAGCTCACAAATTGAAAATAGTGTAGAAATGAGCGAAAAGACCGGTGTGCCACAGGCGGGAATTGATATCAAAGGTTTGCTGCTTGTCTGTGGCGTTTACGATTTAACGGCGTGCATGAGCACAAAGCCAACAGGTAATGTGCTGGATGGTTTTAAGAAAGAGATATTCCAAACAGTCAGGGAAGGGTTTGAGCAGTATAGCAAGACGGATAATGTACTTGCCGCTGCCCCGCTTCCACCAGTATTTATCAACACGGCTGAGGATGATTTCCTCCACGATGAAAATGTGCAGCTGGCCGAGCGACTAGAAAAACTCGGCGTGGAGTGTGAGCTGGATGATGCCAGGACCAGCGAATCGGGGGAGCTTGGACACGTATATGTGGTCGGACTTGCTACACATCCACGCTCGCAAGAAACGCTGGATAAGATGGCTGCATTTATGACCCGTGTCATTACAGAAACCGATTAAAGGAAAACGCCGTGTTGCGTGCTGCTCGGCTGAGGTTGCAATCGCACTCACGGTCGGGCAGCAATGCATATCTCGAAGCGTCGCGCATACGGTAGTTGCACCATTGAAGGGAACACTATGATTAAAATCGCATTTTTTGATGTCGATGGGACTTTGCTCAAGATGGGGCACAAAGACCCCTCCGATAAAACCATTTTTGCCTTGCAACAATTACGCAAGAATGGTGTTTTGATATGTATGGCTACGGGCAGAGGATATCCGGCCGTGCCACAATTTGAAGGTATTGAATTCGATATTTTATTGACATTCAATGGTTCTTATGTGCGAAATAAGGAACAGGTTATTTTCAGTATGCCGCTCGATCAGGAGGATAAATTTACGATTGTCAAGAATCTTACCGCCATGAATCGGGCGGCTGCTGTGAGCACAGAATCTGAAATCGTCGCCAATGGTACGGATGACGCCTTGAAGCAGTATTTTGCGTTTGGCAGTGAAGACTTGGTTGTTTCTGCAGATTTTGACAGAATCTGTGCAGAAAAGGTTTTTCAGATGATGTGCTCCGCCACAGAAGCGGAGTATGAACAAGTACTGAAAGGCACACGGCATACTCAAATAACAGCATGGTGGGATAAAGCTTTGGATATCATCCCTGCAATGAGTGGAAAGGGGAGAGCTACCAAAGCCGTCTTAGATTATTACGGGTTTACCCCCGAGGAGGCCTTAGCATTTGGCGATGGCAGAAATGATATAGAGATGCTCGAAGCCGTGGGTACGGGAATCGCCATGGATAATGCAAAAGACGAAGTAAAAGCGCGCGCCGATGAGATATGCCAGTCCGTAGAAAACGATGGTATTTATTACTATTGCGTGGAAAAGCAACTGATTCACAGTGTGGATTAAAGCTTGATGCATAGTGATGCGTGATTGTGTTATCTTTCCAACTCAGCAAAACATACGCAAAAGATAAACTTACTCGTGCTCTCGCACATGTGCACACAACGTGAGCAATATGCGTGAAATGAGTAACAAAACAAAAAATCACTGAACACAAAATCCTAGTGATTTCATCTCAGTGATTTCCTATAATCGGTGGGCGATAAGGGACTCGAACCCCTGACATCCACGGTGTAAACGTGGCGCTCTAGCCAACTGAGCTAATCGCCCGACTTGGTATAAATTAGCAGAGGCTTAAGATAAGTGCAAGCTTCGGCGTGTTCGCGTTGGCATATGCTGTTGTATCCTTATATGTATTGAAGTAAAAGGAGACCTCATGGCAGATTCCCGTAGTCAGGAACAGGGCATTGCACGCGCTCGCAAGAACGAGTGGGGATACAGTGTAAGCCAAGTAGATGAATTCTTGCAGTCTACACGTCATTTATATGAGGAATCTGAGCCAAATATGACTCAGACTGAAATTCAGAATCAAGTCTTTGATTTGGAAAAGAATGGCTACGATGTAGCTGCCGTGGACGCTGCGATGAAGCGCTTGCAGGATGCCGTGGTGGACAAGCTGGCAGAGTGGACTATTTCACATGAAGGAGATGAGGCGTGGTTCGCGGAAACACAGCAGCTTGCTTTGACCATAATCCCACGTGCTCAGCGCGAAAAGGCGAAGATTTTCTCACGTGCTCGTGCGTTTAAGCCTGCCTACGACATCAAGGAAGTCGATGCCGTGGTATGGTCCTTGGCGCTGTTTATCAACGATGAACTTTCCTTGGGTGTTAACCTAGATGAACTCCCAGAAAATCCAGCCAAGAAGTCGCCTGCTCAAGATACGTACCATTCGCAGGATATCGAAGAAATCGGCTTTACACAGCGCTCGGGGCACAAGGGTTATGACGAGGCCGAGGTGGATGCCTTTATCAATCGTGCAGTTGAAGTGCTAACGCGCATGGAGTCCACTAAACGATTGGAAGAACGCGGCGAGCTTCAGGCGGCACAGCATGAAGGAACCCAGTCAGGCGTAGACAACTTGTTGAGCTACGATAATTACTTCGTTGCACCGCTGATTCCGGACGTGGAGCCTACGGTTTTTGATAAGAATTCCACAAGTTCTCAGACTTCAGCACACAGCAATGCGACCGGAATATTCGAGGACGCCAAGCTGACCCCGGATGCAGATTCGAGCACTTCACAGGACACAGAAAGTGGTGGTACTTCCGTGCTTGCACGATTGGCACACACCACAGAGCTGAGCAAGACAAGCGGTGCACAAGAACGCACTACCACGCCAGCACCAACCACTGTCCAGCCTGTGACGCCGCAGACACCTGCGTATACGGAAACTTCCTCGCATTTTGACGAAATCAGCCAGACAGAGCAGCAGATTTTCCATAATTCACACGCTCAGTCTGCTTCTGCCAACACAGAAAATGACAGATCCGTTACGCCGGACGCCGCACAACATGCACAGACATCGCCGGACACCGCATCCGCTCCTGTCACATTTGCGCCGACCTTTGCGCCATCCCCGCGTGCTGTCTCCCACAGGGCAGCGGAAAGCGCAGCCAGCTCTTTCGCGGAGGTTTCGCACACAGATAGCCACACTAGTAGCACTAGTAACGCATCCGGTGAAAAGAACACGAACACCCAGGCCGAAGCTGATGCCGCAGAAAACTCGGCTGCACAGACATCTGATGCGAACTTGGATCAGGATTCCTTTGTCGATTTCAGTACAGTTCTAGACACGGGCAGCATTCAGTCCGTACAGTTCCACATGCCACAGCTAGGCGATGACAAGAACGAGTAAAAAACGGAAGAGGAGAAGACTGCCACGCCTGTCCACCACGAAGGCGTGGTTTCTTCGTAATATTACGGATAATGAAGACGCATCTTGGAAAACGCTGAAACGCGTGCTTGTGGCCTGTGTAGTGGGCGCAATTTTGCTCGGTACCTTCATTGGCGTGTCGCATCTAACCAGTGGCTCGTGGGATTACGAACCCACCAATCAAACGGTGAGCAGCACAACGAGCGATACTTCCATCGTTTTTAACAACACCACCGGTGAAGACTTACCGAGGCGCGGCACATATGCAGTGAAGGAGATTCATCAGGTTATCGATATCGAGCAAATGGGTACGGGTGAAATCCAGCACGATAACGTCATTTTGCGCATTCCAGTAGATGCTGATGGGGAAGTCATCCGCACGGTGGCGGGTATGGAGAATGGCATTCCCGCAGCCGTTTTTGTGCACGGCGCAGGCACGGGCAACGCCAGCGATTCCTTTAATGATGTGGGTACGGATCTCGCCAGCGCAGGTTTTGCCACACTCGTTATGGACAAGCCCCGGTGGAGTACGTGGGATGCCACCCGCGACTATCCATCCTCCGCAAAGGCCTACGCAAAGGGCATCGAATTTCTCCGTAGCCTGGATTATGTCAATGATGATAAAGTAGGCGTTTTTACTACCTCCGAAGGCACATGGATCTCGCCATATATGATTCGTGATGATCAAAAAATTGCGTTCGAAATCATGATGAGTCCTATGGTGTTCAGTCCGCGGCATTCATTGGGTTTTTCAGTGGCGCAAATTTTTGCTATCGTTGGTGCAAATCAGGGGTATCAAGGTCTCGTCCAGCGCATTTTTAGCATGGATACGGCGATGTTTGGCATTACAAATATCGATTATGATTCTCAAGTGCCAGAAGGCTACGATGTGCCAATTCTCGTAGCATACGGTGCAAAAGACGTGCTCACCGCTCAGGTTTCAGGCGTGCAGCGCATCCTCGAAATGGCGCATTCTCAAGGCAATCAGGATGTGACTATTCGCACTTATCCTATAGGAAATCATGTGCTGCGCTTGGGCGACCAAACGCAGGCGAAAACCTTGTACGTGGATCATTATGAGTACGATTTCGTGGACTGGGCAGTGGGTGTAACGCGCGGACTGGATCAGACATCCTCTAAAATTTCGGGTTCGGATATTTTCCAGTCCATCGCCGTGCCGGAAAATTTGACTGCACATCGTCCTCTTACGGTGTATTTTGTGCTGATCCATGGCATTATGATCATTTTGTTGCTCCTTTCCTTGCTTATTGGCATGTATGGTGCGGCAAAAAAGATGTATTATCTGATTACCCGCAAACAGAAACACGTCTTTGGCTTTCAAGGCAGATATCAGGCCACTCTTGTCCGTACAACGGTGGTGACCTTGGCGGCATTGGTTATTTTCCTTATCGGTATTTCTCAGCTGATATGGCGTGTGGTGAACCTGATTTGGGGTGCAGCGCCACCGCGTCCAGGTATGACGTATTGGAGTTGGTATGTCATCCAGGCGGTGTGCATTTTGGTAATTATCACCTGGGCCTTTTTAGCGACGACCCTGCTGGAATCTTTGTCTGTTCGCCTCCAGCAAGATAAGAAAAATGTGCCTATTTTAGCTAGCGAGAAATTAGGAATATGGTATTTTAATATCACAACAATTGCACTCTTCTTTGTGCTTCTTGTCTTTGCTTACTGGGGGTTGTTCATCTACTAATGCCAAGCTATACGGATGAAGGTGTGGTCTTACGCACGGCGAAACTGGGTGAGGCGGATAAGATTATCACCATTTTGACGCCCGAGCATGGCAAAATCCGAGCAGTAGCCAAAGGTGTGCGCCGCACAAAATCGCGTTTTGGCGGACGGTTAGAACCCTTTTCGCGCAATAAATTCCTCATTTTTGAAGGCAGGGGAGAGCTCCAGCACATCAACCAAGCCGAGTCTTTGGTTTCTTATGGCAGTTCTTTCGTCGAAGATTATGACTGCTATATTGCGGCCAATGTGATGGTAGAGGCCGTAGATAAACTGCTGGATTCTGCCATTGATATGATGCCCAGTGATGTGCGTGCCTATTACCGATTACTTATCAGCGCCTTGGCATCGTTGTCGAGAAAAGAACACCGGGCGGAAGTGATTGAAAATTCCTTCCTTTTGCGCTTATTAGCAACCGGCGGGTGGTCCCCACACTTGGATAATTGCGAAGTATGCGGCAGACAGACGGATTTGAACTTCTTCTCTGTACAGGCGGGCGGCATGATGTGCTCCACGGATAGGCTGCTGGATGCGCGCGAAATTTCTCACGAATCGCGTGTGCAACTGTTTGCTCTACTCAAGGGCCGTTGGGATTTGCTCCCTGAAACGACGGGCAAGCAGGTCTTAAACCCCGATGTGCCAGAAATTGTTGAAGATTGGTTGCAATACTATGTGGAAAGGCCTATTCGGTCGCTGAAATTGGTAAAATCCGTACTATGAGTTTTGACACAGTAGATTACACGTCCTTGGATATACCAGCGGCGCCCTTTTCCAATCCGCAAATTATCCCTCCATTCCCGAAGAATGCTGTTCCTCGCCATGTGGGTGTCATTATGGACGGCAATGGGCGTTGGGCTCAAGAGCGCGGATTAATTCGCACGAATGGTCATCAAGCAGCGGAGCCAGTCGTTTTTGACATTATTGCGGGCGCTATTGAAGCAGGCGTGCGCTACCTGAGCTTGTACACCTTCTCCACGGAAAATTGGAAACGTTCACCTCAGGAAGTGCGCTTCCTCATGGGCTTTTCGCGCGATATTATTCACCGCCGTGTCGATCAGATGAATGAGTGGGGCGTGCGCGTCCGCTGGAGCGGGCGCCGACCAAAGCTGTGGAAATCCGTCATCGACGAGTTGGAAATTGCTCAGGAAAAAACGAAAAATAACAAGGTCATCGATGTTATTTTTTGCATAAATTACGGTGGGCGCGCAGAAATTGCAGATGCAGCAGCCGCTATTGCCAAAGAAGTAGCTCAAGGCAAGCTCAAGGGCAATAAGGTGACCGAAAAAATGTTTGCCGAGCATCTCTACCTGCCCGATGTGCCAGATTGTGATCTCGTATTGCGCACATCCGGCGAGCAGCGCACGAGTAATTTCTTGCCATGGCAGGCTGCGTATGCAGAGCTGGACTTTATCCCAGAGCTGTTCCCAGACTGCTCACGAGAAGTCCTGTGGCGTTCGATTGAAAAATTTACCAATCGTGATCGCCGATTTGGCGGTGTAAAAAAGTAGTGTGCCGGCAAGCCTGCGCATACAAGCGCCGGGCCGCCTACAAGTCCGATTAGGCAAGTAAAGTTTGCACAGTAGAAAAGTGCTCATAAGCCGTATGAGTACGCATAATTTTAAGGAGCAAATGTGGCTGAATCAAAGCTCGATGCTGTCGTATCTCTCGCCAAACGTCGTGGTTTCGTATTTCCTGCGGGAGAAATTTATGGTGGAACACGCTCAGCATGGGACTATGGCCCTCTTGGTGTGGCTCTGAAAGAGAACATCAAGGAGCAGTGGTGGCGTTTTATGGTTACTACTCGCGCAAATGTCGTAGGCGTGGATACTTCTGTTATCCTTCCACGCGAGGTATGGGTGGCTTCTGGTCACGTCACCGTTTTCAACGATCCATTGACCGAATGCTTGAACTGCCACAAGCGCTTCCGTGCGGATCACTTGGAAGAGCACTATGAGGCAAAGCATGGTCATTTGCCAGCTTCCCAGGCGGATATTGTCTGCCCAGAGTGCGGTACCAAGGGCAAGTGGACCGAACCACGTGACTTCAACATGATGCTCCAAACCCATTTGGGACCAGTGGCGGACGATAATTCTTTGCACTATTTGCGTCCTGAAACTGCTCAGGGTATCTTCGTAGACTTTGCGCAAGTGCAGTCTTCCACCCGCCAAAAGCCACCATTTGGCATTGCAAATATCGGAAAGAGCTTCCGTAATGAAATTACGCCAGGCAACTTCATTTTCCGCACGCGCGAATTCGAACAGATGGAGATGGAATTCTTCGTCAAGCCAGGCGAAGATGAGGCATGGCATCAGTACTGGATCGATGCGCGTAAGGCCTGGTATGTGGATTTGGGTATCGATGAGGACAATCTGCGTCTCTTCGAGCATCCAAAGGAGAAGCTGTCCCATTACTCTAAGCGCACCGTGGATATCGAGTACAAGTTCGGTTTCCAGGGCTCTGACTGGGGTGAGCTTGAGGGTATTGCAAATCGTACGGATTACGATTTGTCTGCTCATGCTAAGCATTCCGGCAAGGATTTGAGCTACTTCGACCAGGCAAGTGGCGAACGTTATATCCCATACGTTATCGAGCCTGCCGCAGGTCTGACGCGTTCCTTGATGGCCTTCCTCGTGGATGCTTATGACGTGGATGAAGCTCCAAATACAAAGGGCGGCGTTGATACGCGTACCGTGTTGCGTTTGGATCCACGCTTGGCTCCTGTGAAGGCCGCTGTTTTGCCGCTGTCCAAGAAGCCAGAGCTGCAGTCCATGGCGCAGAATTTGGCAGCAGAACTGCGTATGCACGACTGGAATATCGACTATGACGAGTCCGGTGCAATTGGTCGTCGTTACCGCCGTGAGGATGAAATTGGTACACCTCTGTGCGTCACCGTTGATTTTGATTCCTTGGATGATCACGCCGTCACCATCCGTGAGCGTGACACCATGGCTCAGGAACGTGTGTCCTTGGATAAGGTAGCCGATTATGTGGCTGAGCGTGTGGGCAACTCTATGAAGATGTATCCACAGGCTCCTGAGGCATAAACGATACCAGCCTTCGGCATTTTCGCATTTTTCAGAACTCACATCCTTGGGGTGTGGGTTCTTTGCTTATGTGGAAGCCTTCCGTAAGTTGCCCGTAAGTTGCGCTGATTGCGGAGTTTGTTTTTGGTTTCAGGGTTTACGCTAAAATTAACCCTTATGACTTCAACTGTTCAGTTACCAAGCATTGATATGGGAAACCACACCGTACACACACCCGTGATTTTGTCACCGATGGCAGGTGTGACAAACTGGCCATTTCGTGTACTGTGCCGAGAATTTGGCCCTGACGGTTTGTATGTGGCGGAGATGATTACGGCGCGTGCATTAGTAGCGCGCAATCCGAAAGCGGAGCGCTTATGCCGCTTCGATCCTTCGGAAAAATACCGCTCGTTGCAGTTATATGGTGTCAACCCATCCATCGTGGAGCAAGCGGCTCGGATTGTGGTAGACGAAAATATGGCCGATCATATTGATTTGAATTTCGGCTGCCCCGTGCCGAAGGTGACGCGTCGCGGTGGTGGTTCCGCATTGCCGTGGAAGAATGATCTTTTTGCGGACATTGTCAAACGTGTGGTTGCGGTCGCTCAGCCGGCTGGCATTCCAGTAACGGCGAAAATCCGTTTAGGCATTGACGACGAACACACGACCTTCCACGACTCCGCGCATATCGCCCAAGAGGAGGGATGCGCATTCGTCACCCTACACGGTCGCACCACTGCTCAGTATTACGGCGGTCATGCACATTGGGAAGATATTGCCACGCTGGTAGACGAATTAGACATTCCAGTCATCGGCAATGGTGACATTTGGTCTGCGGAAGATGCCATTGCTATGGTGAAAGAAACGGGCTGCGCGGGTGTGGCCATTGGGCGCGGATGTCAAGGGCGCCCATGGCTTTTTGGTGATATTGCTCACGCTTTTGCGGGTTCTGACGAGCGCATCAATCCAACCTTAGGTGAGGTGGGAAAGCTGATCGTGCGTCATGCGGAGCTCTTAACGGAGTTTTATGATGGCGATGAAATGATGGCCGTGCACGATTTGCGCAAGCACGTGGCATGGTATTTGAAGGGATTCCCCGTCGGTGGCGGCACGCGTGCAGCCTTTATGAAGTGCGAAAATGTGGAGGATGTGCGCCGTCAAGTGGAGCTGTTCGACCCTGATGTGGAGTTCCCTCAGGCCATAGCAGACAAGCCACGTGGCCGTGTGCGCTATGCGAAGAAGGTACATTTGCCTTATAACTGGCTGGAATCGCGCGAGCTTAGTGCTCAGGAGCGTGCGGATATGTTTGAAGACGACCCTATGGATGCTTCGTACTAAAGTAACCCGGGCGCCTTCGGTCAGGGCCGCTGAAAA
Source organism: Alloscardovia criceti DSM 17774 (assembly GCF_000376885.1). Classification (GTDB taxonomy): domain Bacteria; phylum Actinomycetota; class Actinomycetes; order Actinomycetales; family Bifidobacteriaceae; genus Alloscardovia; species Alloscardovia criceti. Next base: position 76,225 of record NZ_AQXR01000008.1, on the reverse strand, counting down.
TCGGCTATTTTGTGCGCCTCGTATACTGAAAAGTAGGATGTGAATTTTTCTCAGCTTTTGTACAGTGACTTATGCAAAACTTCTTACGAAATTCTTGAAATTTTTGAATTACACATGTGAAGTTTGGGTATGAATTGTATTAGAGTTGTGTTTATACGTTAACGATAGGAGCACGATGACCAGCATTCAGAACCAGGAATTGGATGATAGCACCGTTATTAGGGTAGTAGGCGTTGGTGGCGCAGGCGGTAATGCTGTGAACCGAATGATTGGTGATGGTCTCGCGAACGTGGAGTTCGTGGCAATTAATACTGATGATAAAGATTTGGCACGCAGCGAAGCAAATATCAAGATTTCTTTATCGGATAGTTCAAGCCGCGGTTTAGGAGCTGGAGCAGATCCTGAGCGCGGGGCAAAGGCGGCGCAAGATCATCAAGCTGATATTGAGCAGGCGCTCAAGGGCTCGGATTTGGTCTTTATCACTGCAGGTGAAGGTGGCGGTACGGGTACGGGAGCAAGCCCAATTGTGGCACGTGCAGCCCGTCAGCAGGGTGCTTTGACCATTGCCGTAGTATCTCGCCCGTTTAGCTTTGAGGGCAAGCGTCGTAGTGCTTCCGCTGAGTCGGGTATCGAAAATCTGCGCAAAGAAGTCGATGCTTTAATCGTCATCTCCAATGATCGTTTGCTCGATATGTCTGATCGCAATATTTCCATGATGGATGCATTCCATAATGCCGATCAGGCTTTACTGTCCGGTGTTAAGGGCATTACCGAAACACTGGGTGCTAACGCTTATATTAATGTGGACTTTGCGGATGTGACATCCGTATTGAAGGATGCAGGTACCGCATTATTCGGCATCGGTGTGTCCCGTGGTGAAGACCGTGCGGTACAAGCTGCAGAAATCGCTATGAGCTCTCCTATGCTGGAAGGCAATATCGAAGGTGCTCATGCTGTGCTGGTCAACTTCTTCGGTGCCTCCGATCTTGGTCTGTTCGAAGTATACGATGCTATGAACCTCATCCACGAGGTCTGCAGCCCTGAAGCCAACATCATCTTCGGTGTGGCGTTGGACGACAATATGGGCGATGACATGTCAGTCACCGTAATCGCCACCGGTTTTGATGCGGATGCGGATACTAATGCAGCGCCGAATGAAGCCGGCGAACTCGTATCATCGCAAGCCACCGCTTCTGCAGGTGCGCAGACAGAAACTCCAGCAGAACAAGCTCCTGTAGATGCTCAGCCTGAGCAGTCCGATGCCACTTCTTCGGGACAGTTGCCAGCTCAGCCAGCTCCTGCTGTAGCTCAGCAGCCTGTAAGCCCAGCTCAGCCGGTATCTGCTGCTATTCCAACTGTGAATCCAGAGGATGACGAAGAGCAGGATTCCAATTACGATTTCGAAATTCCACCTTTCTTGCGCTAAGTAGGGAGTGAGTGAATTATGGCAAACATGTTTAACAGAGGTTTGAGTTTCTTCGGACTGGCAGAGCCTCAGGAATTTGAGGATGACGAATTGGAAACTGCACCATCTGAAGAGCCAAACGACGTTGAATATGATAGGGAAGAGCCTGTCAATGTACAGCCTTCCCGCTTGTCCGTGTCCAGTAGGGGTAGCGCTGCTTCGGGCTCGAATACGAATTTCCCAAAGAGTGTGATGAATCGTATTACCACCATTCACCCACGTAACTATAACGAGGTGGAAAGTGTGGGGCGTGCTCTGCGCGAGGGCACACCAGTGGTTCTGAATCTCACCGGCGTTTCTGACAAAGACGCGCAGCGCATCGTAGACTTTGCTACGGGTGTGGTCTTTGGCGTACGAGGTTCCGTGGAACGCGTTACACCCAGCGTACTGCTGTTAAGCCCGGCCGCTGTGTCCATTCGTCCGGAGCAGCCAAACCAATCCTCATCCACAGTTGGCATCTTTGATTAGTTCTTTGAATTCATCAAAGATGACGAATGATGGCAACTGACAAACAACGAGTACTGGAATTACCGCTGTGTATTTAATAAGATTTATACTTTCCTGGTTGATTGACGCATATATGTCAATCCTGTTTATCCGATTGATTTTGGATTGGGTAGCAGTGTTGACACGTTGGCAACCCCGAGGAGTTATTTACACATTAGTGAACGCTGTTTATGTGGTCACTGATCCGCCTCTCAATTTCTTGAGAAGGTACATCCGACCTATACCATTCGGCCCGGTAAGCTTCGATTTAGCTTATATCGTGCTGTGGTTCGGTTTAGGCTTACTGCGCTGGTTTATATAACCACATACAAGCCAGCGTCATGGAGGAGTCCTTCAGGTTCTTCTCAGCAAGCGTGATAATATAAAAGATAAAATGAAAAACGAGTGGCTCTACTGAGTCAAAAAGTGAGGTGAAGAGCTCGATGGCCCTTTTAACACCACAAGATATTCAGAAGCATACCTTCCCAACGGTTCGTTTTAAGGAAGGCTATGATATTGATGCTGTGGATGACTTCCTTGATGAAGTTGTTGTCACAGTAGAAAGCTTGGGTTCGCAAGCTGTTACTAGCGCTACCGCTTCTTTGGGCACAGACGTGGCTCCGCTCAACAACAAGATTGCAGAGCTTACTGAAGAAAATAACAATTTGCGTGCTCAGGTTAACGAAGCAAATGCGAAGGCTAACCAAGCAAATCAGGAACGTGAAAACGCCGCTCAGGAGCAGGTTGATACCCTGACAGCTCAAAATAACCAGCTGAAGACTCAGGTAGATCAGCTCAACGAGCAAATTGATCAGCTGACCGCACAGGCAGCTCAGGGTGGCGATTCCGCTAAGGCTTTGGGTGATCAGCTCGAAGCAATCAAGCGCGAACGCGACGAGTATATGCGCAATGGTGAAGCATTCCGCAACCAGCTCGCTGAGGCAAATGCAAAGCTCAATGATGCAAATAATGCATTGAATCAGGCACGTGCACAGGTGGAAGCATTCAATGGTTCTTCCTCTCAGAAGGATCAGCAGTTGGCTGCTCTCCAGGCACAGATTGAAAAGCTGAATGCTGATTTGAGCGCTTCTCGCGAACGTGAAGACAGCTTGCGCAAGCAGGTTTCCGCTTTGGAGCCAAGCTCCGAAACCGGTAGCCTCCAGAAGATTTCCTCTGCTGGTTCCGATGCAAACTCCGAGCCAGAGCGCGCTACCGCAATGCTGGCATTGGCTATGCAGCTTCACGATCAGTACGTTGACAAGGGTAAGGCTCAGAATGCTGAGCTCGTTGCAGAAGGTGAATCCACCCGTGACAAGCTCGTGGCAGAGGCCAATGAGTATGATCGCTCCACCCGTGGCAATGCAGATGCTTACTCTGCAAAGACCCGTAACGATGCAGATAACTACTCGTCCGTCACGCGCACAGAAGCAGACGAATACTCCCAGAAGGTACGCTCTGATGCAGATGCTTACGAGACTCAGGTCAAGAAGGCTGCAGAAGATTACTCTGCAAAGACTCATGACGATGCAGATAACTACTCTCGTCAGGTTAAGGATAAGCTCTACGCCGACTCCAAGGTTATTGAAGGCAATATCGAAAGCCTCAAGCAGTTCGAAGCAGATTATCGTTCTCGCTTGACCGACTTCCTCGGAAACCTCTCCGCTCAGATTAATTCTACGGATAATTATCCAAAGAAGGATAAGACCGAAGAAGGAAATAACTAAAGTGGTTCAAACCTCACCTAGACGGTCACACATCGGTGTGGCCGTCTTCGTTTCTACGGTCATTCTCGGACTCGTCCTCGATCAATGGACGAAAAGCCTTGCGCTCACGCATCTGACGACTTCCAGCAATATCCCACTTCTCGGTGACCTCATCACACTGACGCTCGTCCACAATCCTGGCGCAACCATGGGGGTGGGCAGTGGAGTCACGTGGATTATTAGCCTCTTCGCCATCCTTGCATCCCTCGTGTTTTCATACATTGCACTGAAAACAACGAATGCCTGGTGGTCTTTCGTGCTGGCATTGACGGTGTCGGGCGCGGTAGGCAATATTATCGACAGAGTCATCTACGCTGAAGGTTTCCTCAACGGCACGGTGGTGGATTTCATCAACTATGGCCCGTTCGTGGGTAATGTCGCGGATATTTATTTAACCGTTGCCGCTATTGCTATTATTGTGACTGTTGTGCGCGGTACCAAATTTGAGATACCCTTCTTGGATAACATTTTGTATGCAGAAGATTCTGACGAAGCACAGCAGACAGAAACCGAAGAAAAATCGTCAGTAACAGAGAATTCCACACATCTCGAAAAGGATAATTAACTCAATGGAAGGACTGGTTCCGGCTCCAGACGCCCTCGTCGGAAAACGCTTAGATGTAGCAATTTCTAAAATGATGGGAATTTCACGCTCGGCTGCTAGTGGTCTTATCGACTCGGGACAGGTGCGTGTCGTGGGGCATTCCAGCGATAAGTCACTGAGGCTGAGTGCAAAAGATTTTATCGAATTTGCGCTGGTGGAGGAGGAAGACAGTCCAGAACCTATTGATTTCGACATGCCTATCGTCTACCAAGACGACGATATCGTAGTGGTGGATAAACCTGTGGGCATGGCTGCGCATGCTTCAGCCGGGTGGACCGGATCGACTGTTCTCGGTTCGCTGCTGGCACGTGGTGTGCATATTACGGATTATGGCGCGGCTGGGCGTCAGGGCATCGTCAGCCGTCTGGATGTGGGCACCAGCGGCCTAATGCTGGTGTGCAAATCCGAGCTGGCATACAAGGAGATGCGCCGCCAATTTTCCGAGCATGAGGTGGTCAAAACCTACCATGCGGTCGTTCAAGGCAATCTCGATCAGGATAAGGCCACCATTGAGGCGCCGATTGGCCGGGATAAGGTATCCGATTTTCGCTTTACGGTTACGCCGTCTGGCAAGCAGGCCATCACCCATTGGGATGTGTTGGAACGCTTTGGTGAAGCAACTTATGTCAAAGTCAATTTGGAAACGGGCCGTACACATCAAATTCGCGTGCATTTTTCGTCTATCGGGCACCCTCTGGTGGGCGACTCTATGTACGGCGCAAACCCGAAATTGTCTGAAGCCACGCATTTGGATAGGCAATGGTTGCACGCCATGAAATTGGAATTTAAACATCCCCGCACAAAGTTATGGACCGTGGTGGAGTCCAACACGCCGAATGATTTGCGGCAGGCTTTGGAAATCTTAAGAGAACGTCACGCGCAGCGCATAACTGAGTAAAATCTTCGGGAGTGCTCACTACATTAGAATGCATGGCTGACGTAAAACCTTCTGATTTTGTTCACCTCCACGTTCACACTCATTACTCCATGCTCGACGGTGCAGCACCTATCGGCGCCTTGGTCAATGCGGTTAAGGATCAAGGGCAAACCGCAGTGGGTATCACCGATCACGGCAATATGCACGGTGCATACGAGCTGTGGTCTACGGCCGTAAATGCGGGAATTAAGCCAATTATCGGCATTGAAGCATATCTGACTCCAGGTACGTCCCGTTTTGATACCTCTCGCGTGCATTGGCGCACCTCGGAAGACCAAAAAAGCGATGATGTTTCTGCAAATGGTTCGTATACGCATATGACCATGCTCGCGGAAACGGATGAAGGCCTGACAAATCTGCTCAAGGCATCCTCGGTAGCCAATCTCGAAGGCTTGATGGGTAAGTCCCCGCGTATGGATAGGGAAGTGCTCAATACCTATTCAAAAGGCATTATTGCCACCTCAGGATGTCCTTCCGGCGAGATACAGACGCGTTTGCGCTTGGGACAATTCGATGAAGCCCTGCGCGCAGCCGGCGAATTCCAAGATATCTTCGGTAAAGACAATTATTACGTAGAACTTATGGATCACGGGCTGTCCATCGAAAACCGAGTACGCAAGGAATTGTTGGAGATTGCGAAGAAAATCAATGCTCCTCTCGTCGTGACAAACGATAGCCATTATGCGAGAAAATCTGATGCTTCAGCGCAAGATGCCTTGCTCTGCATCAACTCTGGCGCGCGCCTAACCGATCCCAACCGTTTTAAGTTTGATGGCACGGGTTATTACATTAAATCTGCAGAAGAAATGTACAGTCTCTTCAAAGAGCTGCCGGAAGCCTGCCGCAATACCGTAGAAATTGCGGAGCGCTGTAACGTGATTTTTGACGATCACCAAGACGGCGCCTTCATGCCAGAATTTACCTGTCCAGAAGGCTGGGATGAGACCTCGCTCTTCTTGAAGAGCGTGCAAGACGGTTTGATGCGCCGCTATGATGGCAATGTACCAGACGAGGTGGCACGTCAAGCGGATTATGAGTGTGGTGTGATTTGTCAGATGCAGTTCTGCGGTTACTTCCTCGTGGTGGCAGACTACATCAATTGGGCGAAAGAACACGGCATTATGGTGGGTCCGGGACGTGGATCGGCTGCAGGATCTATGGTGGCGTATGCTATGGGTATCACCGAGTTGGATCCGCTCAAGCATGGCCTGATTTTCGAGCGCTTCCTCAATCCTGAGCGTGTCTCTCTGCCAGATATCGATGTGGATTTTGATCCAGAAGGCCGCATGAAAGTGCTGGAATACGTGGCAGACAAGTATGGCCACGATAAGGTGGCACAATGCGTCACCTATGGCACTATCAAGACGAAGCAGGCTCTGAAAGATTCTGCGCGCATTATGGATTACGAATTCTCCATGGGTGAGCGCCTGACCAAGGCCTTACCACCAGCTGTGGGCGGTAAAGATATTACTGTGCATGACATCTTCAACAAGGATGCCAAGCGCTATGACGAGGCGAAAGAATTCCGCGAGTTGTATGATAGTGACGAGGATGTGCAGAAGATTACGCAGCAGGCCATGGGCATCGAAGGCTTGATTCGCCAAACAGGTGTGCACGCTTGCGCGACGATTATGGCGTCCAATCCTATTACCAACACCTCACCACTGCTCAAGCGTACGGATGGTACGGTGACGACCACCTTCGAGTACCACACTTGTGAAACGCTGGGCCTCGTGAAGATGGATTTCTTGGGGTTATCCAATTTAACGGTTATCCGCGATACCATCGCAAATATTGAAAACAATGGTAAGCCAAGCTTCAATATCCAAGACGTGCCAATCGATGACAAGGAGACCTATAAGCTGCTCTCGCGCGGCGATACCTTGGGCGTGTTCCAGCTGGATTCGGATGGTATGCGCAATTTGCTCAAATCTTTGAAACCCGATAACTTTAACGATATTTCGGCATTGATTGCGCTGTACCGCCCGGGTCCTATGGATGTGGATTCGCATAACAACTATGCCAAGCGCAAGAATGGCTTGCAGAAAATCGTGCCTATCCATCCGGAGGTGGCCGAGCCGCTGGCAGAGGTTTTGGATGAGACGTACGGCTTGATCGTGTACCAGGAGCAGGTGCAGTCTGCTGCGCGTATCTTGGCAGGTTATTCGCTGGGTAGAGCAGACGTGTTGCGCCGTGCAATGGGTAAGAAGAAACCGGAAGTGCTGGCTAAGGAGCAGGTGCCATTCTTTGAGGGCATGGCTGAGCATGGTTACTCGCGTGAGGCGGCTCAGGCTGTATGGGATATTTTCGTGCCATTTGCGGGCTACGCCTTTAACAAGGCACACTCCGCCGCATATGGTCTGATTTCCTATTGGACCGCGTATTTGAAGACCCATTATCCAACGGAGTTTATGGCGGCTTTGCTGGAAAATGCGAAGGATAACAAGAACAAGACTGCTTTGTACCTGGGTGAGGCCCGTCGCATGGGTATCCGTGTGCTGCCACCGGATATCAACGAATCTCAGCTCAAGTTCTCCGCAGTCGGCGACGTGGTCCGTTTCGGTTTGGCCGCTATCCGTAATGTGGGCGCTGACCGTGTGGCAGAAATTATCAAAGAACGTGAGTCTGATAAGGGCAAATTCGTCAACTTCCTAGATTTTATTAATCGTGTGCCTTTAAGTGTGCTCAATAAGCGCATGGTGGAATCGCTTATCAAGGGTGGAGCCTTCGATAATACGGATGGCAACCGGCGTGCCTTGGTCACCATCCACGAGGAAGCCATCGATATTGCGGCGCCTATTAAGCGCAAGCAGGCGGAAGGTCAGTTTGATCTTTTTGCGGATATGGCAGACGATGACGAGATTAATACCTTGGAAATTACCGTGCCCGACATCGAGGAGTGGGATAAAGCTACCAAGCTGAATTTCGAGCGTGAAATGCTGGGCTTGTATGTCTCCGACCATCCACTGTCCGGTATGGAAAGTGTATTGGCTAGTTTGCGCGAAACCTCTATCGCGCAGCTGCTGAACCATGCGTCGTCTTTGGACGAGCGCACCAGTGTGGTTATTGCGGGCTTAATTACCAGTGTGGAGCGCAAGGTGTCCCGCAACGGAAATCCATGGGCGGTCATTACCGTAGAAGACATGGAAGCCTCCGTGCAGTGTCTCTTCTTTGGCAAAGCCTACAAGGAGTACGGTGCATCGCTAAACGTGGATGCCATCGTACGCGTACGGGGATTTGCGGAGGCGCGAGATGAGGCCGTGTCTATTCGTGCTACGGAAATCGAAGTGCCAAAAATTGAGGATGCTGATACTTCGGTGCTCATGGTGAAGCTGCCAGAAACGGCATTGCAATCCGCCAAGCTACGCGAACTTTCGAGTATCTTGAAAGCGCATCCGGGCTATAGCGAGGTGCAGTTGGCCATTATTCACCCGGATAAATCTTGTACCGTGGTGACGCTGGGAGACGGATACAGAGTGAAGAAGGATTCCTCCCTGTTTGCGGATTTGAAAGTGCAATTTGGCATGCATAGCATCGAATAAATGTGCATAAAAATAGAAAAAGATAAAAACGGCTGAAATAAGCGCTCAAGAATGGGCGATTCTTATGTCAGCCGTTCGTCTTTTGAGATTGAAGACACACAAAGACCCCAATCTGTCAGCCTTTTTACTAGACTCGAAATATGGCAGAACAAATAATTCGTACTATTGATTTGCGCGGAACTTCTCTTTCCCGCGCTGCTCTTCTCGAAGCAGTTCCTCGTGCACAGATGGGCGTCAGCCAGGCCGAAGAACTCGTCGCTCCAATTTTGGATGCTGTAAAACAACGTGGTGCCGCAGCACTTCGCGATTATGCTGAAAAATTCGATCATGTTCGTCCACACAACCTCCGCGTACCGGTTGAGGCTATGCAGGAGGCATTAGCTACGCTTAAGCCGGAAGTGCGTGCTGCGATTGAAGAATCCGTCACCCGCATGCGTAAGGTGTGCCAGTCACAGGTGCCGCAGAACTTCTCTACACCACTGGCTCCAGGTGCTCAAGTATCCCAGCGTTGGATTCCCGTAGAACGCGTGGGCTTGTATGTACCTGGCGGCAAGGCGGTATATCCAACGTCTGTCATTATGAATGCGGTGCCTGCACAGGCTGCAGGGGTGGAATCTTTGGCTATTGCCACACCACCATCCGCAGATAATCCGGATGGACTTCCGAATGCCACAATTTTGGCAACCTGTGCCATTTTGGGCATAGAGGAAGTGTACGCGGTCGGCGGCGCTCAGGCTGTGGCCATGTTTGCGTACGGTGCTAAGGGGAGCGAAGAGCAAGATGGTGACGTCTTGTGCGAGCCTGTAGATATGATTACGGGCCCAGGAAATATCTTCGTAGCCACTGCTAAGCACATGATTTCTGGTATTTGTGGCATCGATGCGGAGGCTGGTCCATCCGAAATTGGTATTATCGCAGATTCCACGGCAAATCCTGCATGGTTGGCCGTCGATTTGATGGGACAAGCAGAGCACGATGAGCTGGCTGGTGCTGTGCTCATTACGCATGACGAAAAGCTTGCCGAACAGGTGATTGCTGAGCTCGAGCAGCGCGTGCCACGCACGAAGAATCGCGAACGCATGACAGCCGCGTTACAAGGCACACAGTCCGCTATCGTACTGACTGATGATGTGGATATGTCTATCGACGTGGCAAATGCTTACGCAGCCGAGCACTTGGAAATTCACACTGAAAATGCCGATGACGTGGTCAAGCGCATCCGCAATGCGGGTGCAATCTTCCGTGGGCCATACTCGCCAGTGCCGTTGGGTGACTACATGTCCGGATCCAACCACGTACTTCCAACCGGCGGTACTGCGCGTTTCCAGTCTGGTTTGGGTGTCCACACCTTTATGAAGGCCGTGGAAGTCATCGAATACGATGAGGAAGGTCTCAAGGCTTTGGCTCGCAAGGTCAATGATTTTGCGGTGAGCGAGGACTTGCCAGCACACGGCGAGTGCGTGCTCACGCGTTTCGTAGAGGATCCATACGATAAGAGCACGCTTGCAGAGCAGGAAGATAAAGCAGGCTTGTAAATCTGAGCCAATAATCAGATGAGGCGTGATATCGAGTTAAGAGGATGCGTGCGAGGCTGAGCTTCGTGTTCTCTTAACTCGGTTCATTTTTGTGTTTTTTTGTTAATGTGTACGTTTAAGGTCAAGTGAAGGTTTTCATGAGTTCTAGCATTCCATCGTATATCCCATTGCGCAATGATTTAGCCGGGGAGGAGCCTTATGGTGCTCCACAGCTTGATGTTCCTGTATGTTTGAACGTCAATGAAAATCCTTACTCGCCAAGTCCGGACGTTATCGAGAGCATCGTTCAGCGTATCGCCTCCATTGCGCCAACCATTAACCGGTATCCAGACCGTGAGCATATCGCGTTGCGCGAGGCTTTGTGCACCTATCTCCAGCGTGAAACAGGCACTTCTTTGTCCGTAGAGCAGGTATGGGCGGCAAATGGCTCTAACGAAATTATGCTTCAGATTTTTCAGGCCTTCGGTGGTCCCGGACGTGTAGCCGTGGGCTTTGCGCCTACGTATTCTATGTATCCGGAGTACGCGCGCGACACCTTTACTCAGTGGACCACGATTGCGCGCAAAGACGATTTCACTATTGACGTGGATAACGGCATTGAAGCACTTCAGAAAATTAAGCCATCCATCGTTGTCATTACCAGCCCAAATAATCCTACGGGTACGGCCATTAGCGTTGATGATATTTCCCGCATTGCACAGGCGTGCGAGAGCATCGAGGTCGAAGGTGCCTCTGAAGCATCTCACCCGTTGGTCATCGTCGATGAAGCTTACGCGGAATTTAGGAAGCCGGGCACACCTTCGGCGCATTCCTTGATTGCGCAGCATAAGAATATTGCCGTCAGTCGCACATTATCGAAGGCTTTTGCTTATGCGGGCGCACGTGTGGGTTACCTCGCCGGAGATCAGGGCATTATCGATTCCTTGCGCATCGTACGCATGCCATACCATCTTAGTGCGTTCACACAGGCAGCTGCCTTGGCCGCATTAGAGCATACGGATGAGCAACTCAGCCAGGTGGAGCATCTGCGTCAAACGCGTGAAGCTACTGCACAATGGCTGGCTGAGCAGACATATCAGGGCGAGAAATTGTCGGTTCCTCCAAGCGAATCCAATTTCATCCTGTTTGGACGTTTTCAGGATCGTCACCTCGTATTCCAAAAAATGCTCGACAAGGGCGTGCTAATCCGAGAAGTAGGGCCGGAAGGGTATTTGCGCGTATGCATGGGCACGGATAAAGAGATGGACATTTTTAAGAGCGTCTTTACCGAAGTCTTGGCAGAAATCAACGAGGCATCACGGTAAAATAGAAACTGGTGTCCAGCAGGGGATTCGACATTTTTCTGTCAAAAGTCCATACAACGAACGGGCATCGCAGTATTCGGAGGAGACATGGCAAGAACGGCTACTATTACACGGACAACCAGCGAATCATCCATTGAGCTGACACTCGATTTGGATGGAAGCGGTAAGACGGATATCCACACCAGCGTTCCGTTTTATGATCATATGATGACGGCTCTAGGCAAGCATTCGCTCATCGATTTGACGATTCATGCCAGCGGCGATACGGATATCGACGTGCATCATACCGTGGAAGATATTGCCATTGTGTTCGGTGAGGCTTTGAAGCAGGCTTTGGGCGATAAGCGCGGTATTGTTCGCTTTGCCGACTGCTTAGTGCCGCTGGATGAGGCTCTAGCGCAATGTGTCATCGATATTTCAGGCCGGCCTTACGCACAATGCTCGGGTGAGCCTGAAGGTTTTGAATTTGCTATGATTGGTGGACATTTTACCGGTTCGCTGGTGCGGCACGCCCTCGAATCCATTGCTTACCACGCAGGTATCTGCCTGCATATGCGTCTGCTGTCGGGCCGCGATCCCCATCATATCGCCGAGGCAGAGTTTAAAGCGCTGGCACGCGCACTGCGTCAAGCCGTCAGCATCGATCCACGCGTAGACGGCATTCCAAGTACTAAAGGTTCTTTATAAATGGCTGATGATTTTTCACAGACACCAGATGCGCCGGATTCTTCCGACTCCTCTGATTCTTCAGATTTGAGCGATGATCAGGTGAATGCGGCTTTTGCCGACTTAGAAAAACAATTTTCTGATTCTTTCACCTCCGATTTGGATCAATTGGACGATAATTTATCCGATCATTACTCCATTGATCCGCAATTTGACGATGAGCTCGCAGGCTTGCTGGGCAATAAGGCGAAGATAGCCATTTTGGTGACGCGTTTGGCAGATGCTAAGTTTTTAGCGGCCCTGTGCAAGGTAGCGGGTGTGGATGCGCTCGCGGTGGGCTTTACATCCGGTGCCGGGGCAATACTTCACGAGGATGAGGGCAGTGCGCCTGAAGAGGCGGCGCAAGGACTGTCCAATTTGTTGGCCGGTTTATCTATCGTGGCGTGCATTAATCGTGCAGATAAAATCACTATGGGGCACTGGCTTAACGGTCAGCAGATTAACGATTTTTCGCCTCCGATGATGTTTGCAGCTTTGGATGGCACAATCGAGGATTTACTCATTGGCGCTCAAAGCCTGTCCGATTTGGAAGTTTCGGGCTATCCACGTGTGGAGTCGTCCAGCTTTGCACATGAGGAGGAGGCCATGGATTTCATTCGTTCCTTTATGAAGAATCCTCCTGAGTCTGATGACTTCGATAATGCTGAGGAGAACTAATGACCTCACTGGTAGTTTTTGATTACGGTTATGGAAATGTGCGCTCCATGGTGCGCGCCCTGGAGAATATCGGTGCAGACGTGGTGCTCACCAACGATCGCAAGGCTTCGCTGGAAGCTGACGGTTTGGTCGTACCCGGCGTAGGTGCCTTTGCAGCCTGTATGCAAGGTTTGCGCGATGCGCACGGCGATGACATCATCTACGAACGCATTTCCCAGTCACGCCCGGTGCTGGGTGTGTGCGTGGGTGAGCAGGTCATGTTTGATCGTGGCGATGAGCGCGGTAGCGTGTGCGAAGGTCTTGGTCTCATTCAAGGCGATATTACGCGTATTGACGCGGATGTAGTGCCACATATGGGGTGGAATACCGTACAATCAGCCGAGCACAGCCAGCTCTTCGACGGCGTTGCATCGCAACGTTTCTATTTTGTCCATTCCTTTGCTGCCCACGATATGACAGAAACTCAATCTGCGCATCATGAAGATGTTTTTCCACAGAACTTCGAGCCACGCTTCACGACTACGCAGTACGGGGATGATACCTTTGTGGCCGCGGTGGAAAAAGGACCTTTGATGGTGACACAATTCCATCCTGAAAAATCAGGTGAGTCTGGTGCTCAACTTTTGAAAAATTGGATGCACAGTTTTTAACGTAACTCAACTCGACAGTGTCAACCGCGCGATATCAAGGAGCGTACCATGCTAACTCTTCTTCCAGCTGTAGATGTGCGAAATGGAAAGGCCGTCCGCCTGCGTCAGGGCGAGTCTGGCTCTGAAACCGATTACGGTAGTCCCTACGAGGCTGCTCAGCAATGGGTAGATCAAGGTGCTGAGTGGATCCACATGGTGGATTTGGATGCGGCTTTCGGTACGGGGGACAACCGTGCGCAGGTGCATAGCATCGTTGAGCAATTGGGCGATCAGGTGCATATTGAACTTTCCGGTGGTATCCGCGATGATGCCTCCCTCGATGCAGCCCTGCAAGCCGGGGCGGCGCGGGTTAATATCGGTACTGCCGCCTTGGAAAATCCGGATTGGACCGCCGACGTGATTTCCCGCTACGGTGACAAAATCGCTGTGGGCTTGGATGTGCGCGGCACCACGTTGGCGGGGCGTGGGTGGACGAGCAAGGGCGGAGACTTGTTTGACATGATTGAGGTGCTCAACCAAGCGGGCTGCTCACGCTACGTGGTCACCGATGTCAACCGTGATGGCATGATGTCCGGTCCAAATGTGGAGCTACTCGCTGAGGTTTCCGCGCACACCGCGGCGAAGGTGACGGCATCCGGTGGCATTTCTACTTTGGATGATCTGCGCGCGCTGTCCTCTTTGGGTGGAAACGTAGATGCAGCAATCCTCGGAAAATCTTTGTATAGCCACGCCTTTACCTTGCCAGAAGCCTTGAAGGTGGCTCAATTATCTGAGTAGAGATGAGCGCTGTGCGAGGGCTGTACGCATCGTGGCACGCGTAACACAATGAAACATTTGATTGAGATAATAAGCATATGAATAAGCAACAAGAATTTGCATTGCGCTCTGTAGAAGAACGAGATATTCGTTTTATCCGTTTGTGGTTCACGGATGTGCTCGGACAGTTGAAATCCGTGGCTATCGCTCCTGCAGAGTTGGAAGATGCATTTGAAGAGGGTATTGGTTTCGATGGTTCGGCCATCGAGGGCTTAACACGTGTGTCTGAGGACGATATGATTGTGCGTCCCGACCCTACAACTTTCCAAATTTTGCCGTGGCGCGGCGGTCCACAAGGCACAGCGCGCATGTTTTGCGATGTGCTCACCCCAGAAGGACAGCCATCCTTAGGCGACCCCCGCTATGTGCTGAAGCGTACCTTAGCTCAGGCGAAGGAAATGGGCTTCACCTTTTATGTGCATCCGGAGATCGAATTTTATCTGTTTGAACCTCAGGATGATTATTCTAAGCCACCTGTGCCTATTGATGCCGGTGGATATTTCGATCATGTGCCACGCAGTTCGGGTATGGATTTCCGTCGAGCTGCCGTGAATATGCTCGAGCAAATGGGCATTTCGGTGGAGTATTCCCACCATGAAGCCGGCCCAGGTCAAAACGAAATCGATTTGCGTTATGCGGATGCCCTAGCGATTGCGGATAATATTATGACCTTCCGCACAGTGGTCAAAGAGATTTCCTTGGAACGCGGCATTCATGCCAGCTTCATGCCAAAGCCTCTGGCCGATCAGCCAGGCTCCGGCATGCACACGCATTTGAGCCTGTTCGAGGGTGATGCGAACGCCTTCTACGAAGCAGGTCAAGAGTTTAATATGAGCCAGACTGCCCGCCAGTTTGCGGCAGGCTTGATTTACCACGCCGCAGAAATTACGGCGGTTACCAATCAGTACGTCAATTCTTACAAGCGTTTGTGGGGTGGGGCAGAAGCTCCAAGCTTCATCTGCTGGGGACATAATAATCGTTCCGCATTGCTGCGCATTCCACAGTATAAGCCGGGTAAAGGCAATTCGGCACGCATGGAGTTCAGAGGGCTAGATCCGGTGACCAATCCATACTTGGCATATTCTGTGCTGCTGGCTGCGGGCCTGGATGGCATTAAGCAAGGCATGGAACTGGGCGAACCAACCAGTGATGACGTGTGGGAGCTGACCGATATGGAGCGTCTCGCCATGGGCATCCAGCCGCTCCCAGATTCCTTGGATACGGCGCTGAAAATCATGGAGAAATCCGATTTCGTGGCGTCCGTATTGGGCGAGCATGTATTCGAGTATTTCTTGCGCAATAAGCGTAAGGAATGGGAGGAGTATCGCATGCAGGTGACCCCATACGAATTGCAAAAGTATTTGCCGCGCTTGTAGTAATGCAGAGCATTCTCGATAACACAATGTGCCACCACGGTGGCACATTTTTATTGCGCGTATGGCTTTACCACAAAACGGGGATGGTGGTTATTCACCATCCCGAATACTTTAGGCGGCAGCTTTTCTCAGCCGCTTCATACTTATTGGATACGTTGTGCCATACTCTTGAGCCCACAGGGAGACGAGGAATTCCTCATACATCCAGCGCAGATTTTCTGCCTTATGTACGGCCTCATCATGCGTAGGGCCGGCAGGAGACTTATCGGCACGCTGCTGTGTCTGAGTAACGAGGTTCTGCGCCTCATCTGCCTCCCATGCCCACTGCACGTCGCGATCGCGATTCTGCTTTGCCTTTTCAATGCGTAGAATATCCGCTTGCAAATAGCGCTTCACACGGGGCAGATACTCCGCAGGCGTTTCGGCGATAAAACCGGTATGGACCAAAGCTTGCGCATGTGAACGTACGGATTGTAGCACGGAGAGCAAAGGCAAATCCGCTTTGCCGCTGACCACGGAGCTCACATGGCCATAGGCTTGTAAGATGCCTATAACATCATGAGCGACGGCGTATACGGTATCCTCGAAAATATTGAGAATGCCCGCTACCGCATCGGCCAGTTCTGCATCCGAATTGATGGCGTCGATGCGTGGCAGGAGCCGCTTTACGGCTGCGAGCTGCATATCGTCAATCGTGGCATCGATATTCGCGTACGGAGCCGTAGCGAGAATCAACGCCTCATTGCCTAGCCAACGCGAACGAATCCGCTCATTTGGCAGCTTTACCGCCTTGAGCACGCTCTGCCACAGCATATCCTGACGCAATTGCGTAGTCGCGCCAGCATTGTGGAGCAAATCCGCACGCTGCACGTCATGTCCAGCTGCCTGAGCCTTTTGAGCCTGCTGAGAAATCGTATGTTGTGCCGATTGCTGAGCCCGTTCGCTAAAGTGCTGCTGAAGTTCTGCCAAATTCTTGGAGGTTGCCAAAATCTGAGGTTTTCGCTTTCGGCGACCATGAGCTGTGCGTACGGGATCCGTTTCCACCGCAAAATTCAAACGCACAAAATTCGGCAAACGCTCCACTTGTTCCGCATCAAAATCTTCCGGATGTAATTGCGCATTCGTCACACTAATTGCAGCCTGCGTAAAAGCATGCGTAAAATCAGGAATTTCCCTATCCAAGGCCTCCCGCGAACCTGGGAGAGCTTCGAAACGCTCATCAAACCATTCACGTATACGCGCAGCCGTATTCGGTGCAGGTACAAACTGTACACGCAATGCCTTAGGCAGCGATTTGATAGTATTCACTATCAAATCATCTACAAGACCAGGCACGGTCCACGTGAAATCACGGGCTTGCACACGCAACAAAGCTGAGAGCGGGATATGCACGGTGACGCCATCGTTGTCTGCCTGAGGATCGTACACATAGCTCAGTTTGAACGCAAATTCCGTGGAATCTGTGCCGCGCACATACCACACATCCGGATAATTGCTCAAATCTGAGGATTCAGCATCGGCTAAACGCGTCACCTGCGCAGGGTCGAAATTCAGCAATTTCGGATGCTGTGCGTGCTCCTTCTTCCACCACGAGGCCAGCTCGGCCACTGACGTCACATTCTGAGGCACAACCGCGTCATAAAAATCAAACAAATCCTCATCGCTGACCGTTTCTGCGATATGACGTGTGCGATGCACTTCCTCGCCGGCCTCTTCAAGCACAGCACGATTACGTTCCACAAAGTCATCAAAGCTGAAACGCCGAGTAATATCCCCCTCAATGAGGCCCTGACGGATGAGCAAATTGCGTGCCTCGGCAGGATTGATACGACCCCACTGTACCTGTCGGTCAGAAATAATAGGCAAACCATACAAATGAATAGTCGAGCTAGCCACCGCGCTGCCCGCA
Source organism: Alloscardovia criceti DSM 17774 (assembly GCF_000376885.1). Taxonomy (GTDB): domain Bacteria; phylum Actinomycetota; class Actinomycetes; order Actinomycetales; family Bifidobacteriaceae; genus Alloscardovia; species Alloscardovia criceti. The sequence continues at coordinate 58,455 of NZ_AQXR01000008.1, read as the reverse complement.
TTACCAGACCAATGCGGAGCGCCATAGGAGGTGCGCGTTAAATCGCGCGCAAGGTCATACGCCCATTGCGGATTAATGGCAGCACTGGTACGCGCCCACAAGCGTGAGGTTTCCACCAATTCACTCGTCATCACCCATGATGGGGTAGTAGAAGCCACCGCGGACCCGGGGAAGAGCGCGAAATGCGTACCACGAGCACCCTGATACTCATTTTTAGACAATCGCGCCGCACGTTTCATCGCGCGAGCACGCGCTGCACCCTTCAAACCCGCAAATTGCGACGCCTTTGGCTCGCGAATCACCTGCATGCCCATAGACGAGAGCAGACCGGCTAGCATCGAGCGATGAATGCTCTCATCATCCCAAGAGCTTGCCAAAGAGCCCGCTGCCTGCTGAGCCGGCGGCAAAGCCAAAATCTCCGCACTTGGACGCTTCAAAGGCGTGACCGAACCCACCTTCCACTTCATATCCGCACACATGGCCACCAATTGCTGATACAAGTCACGCCACTGACGCATACGCAGGAAATTCACAAACTCGGCTTGGCAGAGCTTTCTAAACTGCGAATTCGACAAACGCTTATCACGCTCGTAGAAATACACCCACAGATTCAGAGCCGTCAAGAAATCGGACTGATCATTGACAAAACGCTTATGAATGCGATCGGCCTCATCACGCACCTCTTCAGGGCGTTCACGCGGATCTTGCAAACTCAAAAACGCCACAATTGCCAAAACAGCAGCTAAATTATTTGGTGTGGTCGAGCTGGCTTCCACTATCATGCGTGCTAAACGCACATCGATAGGAATGCGAGATAACTGCCGACCAATTTTCGTCAGCACGATATCCGTCTTGCCCGAACGGCTCCGACGCTGCTTCACCCGCTTAATCGCACGTAGCTCCAGCAATTCATTAAAACCATCGCTCACTGCCCGCATATCCGGCGGATCAATAAAACCGAAATCCGTCACATCGTTAGCTGTATGTGCCACCCCTACGGCCAGCATTTGGAGAACGACAGAGCCCAAAGAGGTACGCAAAATTTCGGGATCGGTAAACTCCGGTCTCGACTCATAATCATCCGAAGAGTACAAACGAATAGCTATACCATCTGCCACACGACCGCATCGGCCCGAACGCTGATTCGCGCTCGCCTGAGAAATAGGCTCAATGGGCAAACGCTGAACCTTCGCCGTCTTGGAATACCGTGAAATGCGTGCAAAACCAGGATCAACCACATAGCGGATACCCGGCACAGTCAAAGAGGTTTCCGCCACATTTGTAGCAATAATAATGCGCTGATGTGCATGTTCCTCAAACACCTTGTGCTGGTCGCGCGCACTCAGACGCGCATATAGAGGGACAATTTCGATAGCATCACTGCGGCGCTGGTCGGACACACGCGCACCGAAGGTCTTAGAAATTGCCGTGGCATATTCGCGAATATCGCGCTCGCCAGCTGCAAAAACGAGTATATCGCGTGGCCCTGTGGTATGTGTGGAATGCACGACCAGCTGAGCGCACGCGCGTGCTACGGCCGTAGAGACGACCATGTCATCATCGAAATCATCAGCATCGGCATTATTGGCATCGTCTGAGACCTCGCTGGCGTGATTGCCATGATGAAGCGCAGGAAATTGGCTTAAATTCCGTACGAGACTCGGGGAGTCGCCCACAGCTTCATACAGGACCTGCACGGGATAGGTGCGACCACTGACTTCGATAATCGGCACCCTTTTGCCCGTAACCCGCGAAAAATGCTCCTGGAATTTCTCTGAATCGATGGTTGCAGACGTGATAATAAGCTTCAAATCTGGTCGCTGCGGCAAAACCGTGGTTAAATACCCCAGCAAAAAGTCGATATTCAAGCTACGCTCATGCGCTTCATCGATCATAATCGTGTCATAGGCGCTCAAAAGCGGATCGCGCTGAATATGCGCCAGCAAAATACCATCTGTGGCAATAACGAGGCGTGTGTGCGCCGAGCTTTCGTCCGTAAAACGCACACGATAACCGATGTCCTCACCTAAGCGTGTCCGGGTTTCCTCTGCAATGCGTTCGGCAACGGAGCGGGCCGCAATGCGTCGCGGCTGCGTTACGATAATCTTCTTTCCATGCGTGCCGCGTCCCATATCCAAGAGCATTTTAGGAATCTGCGTGGTCTTACCGGAGCCTGTCTGACCCGAGACGATGACGACCTGGGAGGATTGAATCGCCTGCACAATCTCGTCTCGTGCATTGCTGACAGGTAAAACATCCGGGTAGCTGAAGTGTAGGCGCGACGCGTGTGGCTGTGCGTGCGTGTTGGTACTCTTTTGCTTCGCATGTGCAGAGCGTACAGAGGTGGAATCATCGCGCTTCTGCTGTGTTTTCTGTGTGCTTTCTGCCATTAATTACGTGTCACCTCAATAATGCGATACCCCTTCGCTGAGGCGAATTTGGATACCGTAAATCTTTGTTCATTCATATCTGAGCTGGTATCTGTGTTGGAATTCAGGTTGTCCTCCAGCCATCCAATCAGCGGATCTGCGCCCAAATGTTTTTGTACAACCAAATAGGCATGTCCGCCGCGTGCAAGACGCGGCAGATAGGTCATCAGCAATGTGTGCAGTGCCTCTTTACCTATACGAATTGGGGGATTAGACCAGATAAGGTCAAAGGCCGCATCCGTCCACTCGGATGAGAAAGTGCTCTCCAAGCTATCCACAGTTCCGGCACGAACCTGTGAGAAGCCGGCTTTTTCCGCGTTGCGCCGTGTCAGCTCGACAGCGCGCTCATTGACGTCCAATGCCCAAATTGTGGCATCCTGTGGGGCTTCAGCGGCAACGGCCAGCGTAATAGGCCCCCAGCCGCAACCTAAGTCCAAGATGTGTGCAGCTGCAGGTAGATCCTCAGCAGAAGGTACACGATCGAGCAAAACCTTGGTGCCGAGATCCAAACGATGATTAGAAAAAACGCTATTGGAGACTTCCACCTCAAAATCGTGGCCACGCACGCTGATAGTTAACGTTCTACGCTCATCATCCGTATGTGGTTGAGCGCTAAAATACTGCTCATTCGCCTGTGCGGGAGCAAGTCCCTGTGCACGCTTTTTTGTATTGCCTTGAGCGTCTTTGTGCTGTTGTGCCACGGTGTCCTCTGTATTCTCGTCCGTATTCCGTCTGTATTCTCGTTCTAGCTTTCTGCTTTCTGACGCATGGTCAGTTGTTCGTGTTCTGGGGAAAGCAGCCTGCTCGTGAGGTGCACACGGTGTGTCGTATAGGGATGACCTCGATTATTGCTGTTGTTTATTCTACAAAATTCCTACGAAACTCTACGCTTTTTCCATAAATACACACCGGTGTTTCGCTGAACGCCAATCTCCTGCTATTATTAAATCACTGCTGATTAAACGCTTAACCAATGAAGTGTTGGAGCGAGGTAGTACAAGCTTCATACGATGTTTTACGAGTCTAGGTGTAGAACGGAAGTATGAACAGACAACCGAAAGGTGAACGATAATGTCAAAGAAGATGATTCTCGACCTCGACACAGGTGTAGATGATGCTATGGCTATTGCCTATGCGTTAGCTAGTCCTGAAGTAGAGTTAATCGGTATTACCGGTACCTACGGAAACGTATTGGTTGATCAGGGAACGCGCAATGCTCTGGCTATCACCGATATGCTCGGACACCCAGAAGTGCCCGTTTTTCGCGGAATTGAGCACTCGAGTACTACAGATTCTTTCGAAGTTCTCGAAATTTCTGAATTCATCCATGGCAAGAATGGCATCGGCGACGTAGAAATTCCAGATTCTCCTCGCCAGGTCGAAGAGCAAAGTGCTGTGGACTTCATTATCGAAGCAGTCCACAAGTATGGCAAGGATTTGATTTACGTACCAACAGGTCCGGATACCAATATCGCTGCGGCCATTGAAAACGATCCAGAAATTGTCGATCTGATTGGCAACATCGTCATCATGGGCGGCGCTTTGACGGTACCAGGCAACGTAAATGCTTGGACTGAGGCAAATATTTCTCAGGATCCAGATGCTGCAAATTATCTCTTCCGCTCCGGCGCACCAGTAACCATGGTGGGCCTGGATGTTACCCTTCAGACTCTTTTGACATACAAGGATACGCAGAAGTGGCGCGACACCGGTACTCAGGCTGGCGCACACTTTGCCGATATCGTGGACTACTACATCAAGGCATACGAAACCACAGCACCATATCTGGGCGGTTGTGGTTTGCATGATCCTTTGGCTGTAGCGGTTGCTATCGACCCATCCTTTGTCACTCTGCTGGATATCAATATGAAGGTGGATGTGGATGGTCCAACGCGCGGCCGCACAATTGGTGATGAGAAGAAGATTACGGATCCTCGTAAGAGCATGAAGGTGGCTGTAGCTGTTGATGCAGATCGTTTCGTGAACGAGCTCATTGAACGCATCGGCACCTTGGTTGCGCGCAGTAAGTAGGGTTGTAAGCCGCTCAAGGATTCCAATTTCATAAACACATAATCAACCCGCTTTAGACGTGTCGGGGTGGTAACTTTGGATTGTCAATGTTCTCACCCCGCTATCGTCCTGTGTTTTGAAGATTTTAACCTGCCTAAACGTGGAATTTCTTCGCGCTATTGGCACGTGAAAAGTCTGAAAATGCAGGAATAACGAGAAGATTTTAGAAAATTAATAGGAGAGAAGTCACATGGCACAGACTCAATCATCAGCTTCGGCTGTAGAGCCAAACACCTCCGCTAAGCCAGTAATGACTAGCGATATGGCTGTTCGTGCGTTGATCCCATTGCTCATTACCTTCATTTTGGGTACATTGTGCTTGCAGGGATTTAACCTTGTATTCCAGCAGATCGGTCAAGATGTAGGGGCAACGACCGGTCAAGCATCACTGATTACTGCAATTCCAAGTATTATTTTGGGTATTGTCTGCTTCGTTTACGGTTCTTTGGGTGACTTCGTGTCTCTGAAGAAGCTTGTAACCTTTGGTATCACCGGCCTCGTTATTGGTTCTGTTTTCGGTTTCGTAGCAAGCTACTTCTTCACACCAAACTTGTGGATTGTCATCATCGCCCGCGTACTTCAAACCGCAGGTGAGCAGGTTGCAGGTTCTGCATTCCTCGTTGTGGCAACCAAGTATTTGAAGGATTCCTTGAAGGTTATCTTCTTTGGTTTGTTCACCGCGGGTTACCAAGTTTCTGCGGCTATCGGTGTATTTGCTGCAGGTTTCTTCAGCTCCATTCACTGGTCTTTCCTCTTCCTCATCCCAACCGTGACCTTGCTGCTGCTGCCAATTCTTTTGGCAAACTTGCCAAACGCAACCGGCAATGGTGAGAAGGTAGATGCGCTCGGCTTCATCATCTTCGGTTTGGCTGCAGCATTCTTGGCTATCTTCTTCTCCTATAACGCATGGTGGATGATGATTGTAGCCATCGCTTTGTTCGCACTCTTCGCAGTGTACATTCACAAGGCAGAGCATCCATTCGTTACCCCAGAATTCTTCAGGAACACACGCTGGCTCATCGCCACTGGCTATGTGCTCTTGCTGTTCTTCCCGAACTACTTCTTCTCGCCAATGTTTAACTATGTGGCTACGGGTGTATACGGAATGACCACCAGCACGGCATCTCACTACATCGTGTGGGGCTTCATCGTAGCCGCCATCTTCGGTACCAGCTCCGGTTGGATTATCGGTAAGATTGGTCGTCACGCCACCTTGATTTCTGCCATGACACTCATGACCTGCGGATTCTTGCTCGGCGCCTTCCTTATCAATATGGGACCTTTGGCTATGACCGTAGCAGCTATCGTCTTCTACGCAGGTGCAGGCATGCTCTACTCGCCAACGGTTTCCCTCGTTTTGGGCAGCCTTCCACAGGAAGAGTCCGGACGTGGTGTGGGTATGAATGATTTGGCTATGAACACCACTGCTTCTATTGGTATTGCCATCTTGGGCACCATGATGGTAGCCCAGCCAGAAGTCAGCTCTAGCCTCATCGGTGCTTCCGGCGTAGCAGGCAACGCTTCGAACCTCTTCATCGGCGCAGCTGTGGTCGTTATCATCGGCTTCATCGTGTACCTCTTCACTCATAAGAAGGTGGAGGAGTAAAGCTCAGCATTGTGCTGAACCCTGTACTCGTTACTGCTCGTGCTCACGCTGGTGAGTACGAGCAGTTTTTTATGTGCTGAATGTTTGTTTACTTTGCCTGCAGTGAAAGCGGATTCTACCCCATGGCATGGCAAGGGTTTATGGCTATACTAAGTACATACACAAAATTGCTATCAATCGTAAAGGGCATATGGAAGAAAATAATAACTTTTCTCATGTTTTAGATGCGCACTCCGATGTTCTGCTGGATGAACATGTGGGCGAAGTGGCCGAACAGGAAGTTCAAGGTTTAGCAGGAGAGCAGGAATGGGAGGAGCGCGAAGGGCGAAATAAACTGCGCCGCGTCGAAGGTCTGGGCGAGCTTCAAGATATTACGGAAGTGGAATACCGTAAAGTTCGTTTGGAACGCGTGGTACTCGTCGGCGTGTGGTCCAGCCAAGAAACCACTCTGGCTCAGGCGGAAGAATCTTTGCGAGAGCTAGCGGCTCTAGCACGCACCGCCGGTGCGGAAGTTATGGATGGCGTTTTGCAGCATCGATCGAGGCCGGATAAAGCCACGTATATCGGTTCGGGTAAGGCGAAGGAAGTAGCGGGCATCGTTGCAGCCACCGAGGCGGATACGATTATCGTCGATGCCGATTTGCCGCCAAGCCAGCGTCGTGCTTTGGAAGATGTGACTAAGGTACACGTGGTGGATCGCACGGCTGTAATTTTGGATATTTTCGCGCAGCATGCCACCAGTCGTGAGGGTAAAGCTCAAGTGGAGCTGGCACAGATGGAATATATGCTTCCGCGTTTGCGTGGTTGGGGTGGATCCTTATCCCGTCAGGCAGGTGGTCAGGCTGCCGGTCAGGCCGGTGGTATTGGTTCGCGTGGTCCAGGTGAAACCAAAATTGAGTTGGACCGTCGTGTCATTCGCACGCGTATGGCGAAACTGCGCCGCCAAATTGCACAGATGGCGCCTGCACGTGAGGTTAAGCGTGGTTCTCGTCGGCGTCAAGGTTTGCCGACCGTGGCCGTCGTGGGCTATACCAACGCGGGCAAATCTTCGCTGATCAATCGATTAACAGGCTCGAGCGAGTTGGTAGAAAACGCGTTGTTTGCCACCTTGGATACGGCCGTGCGCGGCACCAAAACGGACGAAGGCCGCAGCTTTATGTATGTGGATACTGTGGGCTTTGTGCGCAAACTTCCGACTCAGCTTATCGAGGCTTTTAAATCCACCTTGGAAGAAGTGGCGGATTCTCAGGTGATCGTACACGTGGTGGATGCTTCTCATCCGGATCCCTTCTCGCAGATTGATGCCGTAAATGCTGTCTTGGAGGACATCGACTCCATAGCACATATGCCTACGGTTATCGTTTTCAATAAAATCGACCGTATCGATGAGCAGGCCTTGGAACGATTAAAAAATCTGGTTCCGGATGCATATTTTGTCTCGGCTGCAACGGGAGAGGGCTTGGCGGAGCTGAATGCACATGTGCAGTCCCTACTTCCGCGTCCGGATGTGCATGTTGAAGCCTTGATTCCCTTTACGTTTGGTAACTTGATTTCGCAAGTGCGCGAGCAAGGAAAGATTGAAAGCATCGAGTATACCGAAAAAGGCATTCAGATTTCCTGCGAAGTAGACAGCGCTTTGGCATCCGCGTTGTTGAAGGCGGAGCAGAGCGTCCAGCTCGAGGTATAACGGCGCTAAAGGCACAAGTTCTACGTTTGTGTGGTGCTGTGAAGGTGGGTTTTTATGTACATAAAATCCCGCCTGAATGCCGTATAGCATTGTGAGCGAATTCACGGTTTAAGACACTGTGAACGCTTTGTTTCGTAGAGTGGTTTCGCTAATCTTGATAGTGAAATGATTCCTCTATGGATACTTATTTCCACTATGAAAATCCAGGAAAGAAGGGTTCAATAATGGCAGTTTCGCCAGTAAAGCCAACTAAGCTCGCTATCGTAGGTGCAGGTGCTGTTGGTTCCACTATTGCATTCGCAGCAGCTCAGCGTGGTATCGCACGCGAAATCGTACTTGAAGATATCAATATCAAGCGTGTAGAAGCTGAAGTTCTCGATATGCAGCACGGCTCTAGCTTCTATCCAACCGTGTCTATCAGTGGTTCGGATGATCCTGAAATTTGCCGCGATGCCGATGTAGTTGTTATTACTGCAGGAGCACGTCAGCAGCCAGGTCAGTCTCGACTTGAGCTTGCCGGTGCAACCATTAACATTATGAAGTCTATTATTCCAAATCTTGTGAAGGTAGCTCCTAATGCAATTTATATTCTCGTAACCAATCCTGTGGATGTAGTAACTCAGGTAGCTTTGAAGCTTTCTGGTCTGCCAGCAAACCAGATGTTTGGTTCTGGTACCAACCTTGATTCTGCTCGTCTGCGCTTCCTTATTGCTGAGCAGACTGGTGTCAACGTCAAGAATGTTCACGCATACATTGCCGGTGAGCACGGTGACTCTGAAGTAGCTTTGTGGTCCTCTGCAACCATCGGTGGTGTACCTATGCTGGAGTGGAAGGAACTTGAAGGTCACGCTCCTTTGACTGCTGAAGTGCGCGAGCAGATTCACCAGGATGTGAAGAACGCTGCATACAAGATTATTGAAGGTAAGGGTGCTACCAACTACGCAATTGGTATGTCTGCCGTCGATATCGTAGAGTCCATTCTCAAGGATTCTAACCGCATTCTTCCAGTTTCTTCTTTGCTGGGCGACTTCCACGGCATTTCTAATGTCTGCATGTCTGTGCCAAGCGTTTTGAACCGTGAAGGTGTGGATACGCGTTTGAACACGCCATTGAATGACGTAGAGCTTGCTGCTTTGACGCGTTCTGCTGAGACTTTGCGTGCATCTGCTGCAGAGTTTGGCTTCTAGCTTGAATTTTATCGACTAGTTGAGCGCTGGTCGAGATGATAAAGGTGAGGTATGCATACCTCACCTTTTTTGTTTTTTGATGTGGCAAGGGTTTGAATGGTCGTGACCGCTGGAAACCTGCTAATCGCTAAAATAATAAGAGATGATTGTAGCTCTGAGGTGATTCGAGGTTGAGCATGATGGGGCACTTAGGATTTTCATATGTGGGCTTATGCTTTTTGCTTTTACTTTTTTTTCCCGAATATTCTTTGGCTAAAGTTTCAGCCGAGCAATTACTCGGCGAAGAACGAAAATCGTGTGTTGCTCACCCTAGAGCGCCTCGGGCAGGTGATGGTCACTGTGAGTGTGCTAATCTTTGACAATTTTAACCTGAAAGTCTGGTCCGCATGGAGCTGGTGGCTTGTGGCGGCCGCTGTGTGTATGCTGCTCTATGAGTTGTGGTGGATACGCTATTTTCGTAGCGAGAAGACTCTTGCCGATTTCTACAGTGGCTTTTTGGGGATTCCGCTGCGGTGGCAACGCTACCTGTGATGGCTTTTTTCTTGCTGGGCGTTTATGGGAAGGTGGTATGGTTGCTTATTTCGAGCGTCGTCCTTGGAATCGGACATATCGGCATACATGTCCAGCATTATCAGGAGCTTAATAACACTGAAAAATAACAGCTGAGGATACTTTGCGAGATGAATTGTCATAAGTATCCTGGGCTGTCGTCTTCATCTCTACGTTAACGATGAAGAAATATCTAATCTAAATTTTTCTCAACACTGTCACGACTTTACCCATGATGCTCGCATAAGTTCCGTCGATAGGTGAGTAGGCTGGATTGTGCGGAATGAGCCACACGTGCCCTTTTTCTTTTCTAAATGTCTTCACGGTGGCCTCGTCGTCCAGCAGGGCTGCCACAATATCGCCATTCTCAGCCGTGGATTGCTCACGGACCACGACAAAATCGCCGTCGCAAATAGCGGCATCAATCATGGAATCACCGTGAACTTCCAGCATAAAGAGATTTCCTTCTCCGGTAAGTCGCTGTGGGAGCCGCATTACATCATCGATATGCTGATCTGCTGTAATAGGCGTACCAGCGGCAATGCGACCAACCAAGGGAATATCATGCGACTGAGCAATGGAGTCGCTGTCCTCATTGCTGGCAAATCGTGAGCTAGGGAAAGCATAGATTTTCGCAGGATGTGCCTGTGTGTCCACATCTGAAGATCTCGCTACCGATGTGGTGGATTCTTGTGCACTAGAAATATCACGTGGAGACGTCACAGTGCGCTGAATTTCCGGCTTTATAGGATCGATGAGCTCAATGGCTCGACCTTTGCCTGCGTTGACTTTGAGAAGACCGAGCTCCGTTAATGTATGCAATTGATGCTTGACGGATGATGTGCTTTTAAGCCCCACAAGTTCACCAATTTCGCGCAATGTTGGCGCAAAACCATGATCCTGTATATGCATACGGATAGCTTCATAGACCTGATACTGACGCGCAGATTTTATCCCGAGTTGCGCCGCCTTGTGTGCATCGAACTCAGTTTGTGCCGGTTTCTCCGGTATGGTGCTCATACGTATCCTTCCGTAGCTTGTTATAACTCTATCGTGAATATTCCGTAAAAGCAAACAGATGTTCGAAAAACATGTTGAATTAGTCGAACATATGTGCGATGATTAGAACATACGTTCGATAGAACAAATGTTCGAAAAGGGAAATGCTTTGACTGCTTTATCTCACACCCAACGTGAGATGACTGTTAGGTAGCAAGGCGAGGATTGAAGGTTCTCAAGAGAAGGGGATTGCGATGGTAGAACAATATGTGAAGCACGGGGATGTTCAGCATGGATATGTTCAGCACAGCGGAGCAATGGAAGCGGGTGCGTCTGAGCGGCGTGCAACGAAACAACGCTCCGTTGTGCAGAAGAGCAGAGTTAAGTTGTGGGTAGGTATTCTATCTGCAATCGCTCTTCTTGCATTTGTTATTATTCCTAGTGCTACCGCTCAGTCAGAGCCACCTGAAACTGTCAGCTACACAGTGCAGCCACATCAGACCCTGTGGGATTATGCATCTGAAGTTACGCCTGCGGGTGGTGATATTTACGATACGATGGAGCAGATTAAGCAGCTGAATCATATGGATACGGATCAGCTTATTACTGGTCAAACCCTGCTTGTTCCACAGGAATAGGCAATGATATTCTTGACTATATGCATTGTCCTTTTTGCCAAAGTTTAGATACAAAAGTTATAGATACGCGAGTAAGTGAAGACGGTTACTCCATTCGTCGCCGCCGTGAGTGTACCGTATGCTCAAAAAGATTTACTACGCAGGAATCCATGGTGCTCACCGTTGTGAAGCGTGACGGTAATTCAGAGCCTTTCAATCGAGACAAAGTCGTTTCGGGTGTGCGCAAAGCATGTAAGGGGAGGCCAATCGATGAAGAAGCGCTCAAGCAACTAGGAATTCAGGTGGAGCGTGAATTGCGCGCTCGAGGTGTGGCAGAGGTCAAAGCAGAAGAAGTAGGCCTAGCTATACTCGAGCCACTGCGCAAGCTAGATGAAGTCGCTTATATGCGCTTTGCGTCAGTTTATCAACATTTCAATACGCTTGAAGATTATTCACGCGCTATAGATGCGTTGAAAGAAGCGCGCGAGAAATAGAACAATATACTGTTTTTGTAAGCCCTGCACAATACGCTGTGTAGGGCTTTTTTGTATATATGCGTTTCGGGGATAAGTATTAATCGCACAGATTCGTCATGATAGAGCTAAATACCTCGGATCCTTTCGAGTCACCTATTTGTCTTGCAGTCCGCATAATAAGATGACACCGCAGAGTTGCGAAATTTTATGAGCAGAACCTCAGAAAGCGCATAGGAAGCTTTAAAAATCGTTAAAGATTATCTTCAAAGATTAACGAGGAAAATTTGCATATTTTAGAGGTTTGAGCAGAGCAAAATCCATGAAAAATGCCAAAGAAGGCCTCTAGAAGTCTTTATTTACACGGAGTGTCACATAATCATCACAAGTCTGGGGGGGGGGGTAGCGTAAATAGCAAACATCTCCAAGGGAGTGAGGGTAATCCTAACGAGAGAGGGAAGGGTATGTCCAATAAATGGGCAAAGGTGGTAGTCACTATCGCCATTATCACTTTCATGGCATCGCCAGTTATCGCGATGATTCCGTCACAGGCGGCGGATTATTCAGCTATGACTTCTTCTGCTCTCGATACTGATTTTGTAGGGAATGTATACTTTTCGGATTCACAGAGGAATCATGAAATTAAAGGTCGTATGAACTTTGATGAATTTAATCAAGCTGACGATGCAACTCAAGATTTCGATTCCGTTGTTGACTCTGACCATAACTACATTTCACACACAACCATGGATGCTCTTTCATTGACGAGGAGCATAACCACTAAGACTTTACAAGGCATTGGGGTTGAGGAATTTCAAAGTCTTGTTTAGAAATTTCCATTTACTCAATTGAAAAATTGAATAAGAGAATGAATAAGGAAAGAAGGGAAAATGGCAACACATGCAAAGCATGCTGAAGAAAAAGAGAACGTTCTTGGTCGTGCTCTTGGAATGACTTCAGCTGGCATTGGTGTAGCAACAGCAGCTGTAGCGCTCGGTACTGTTGGTATGGCAATGGCTGCGGAAAATGCTGATACAACACCAGTAGCAGATGACACACAGGTAGTTACTGCACCTGAGACCACTACCGATGAGACTGCAGCTCCTGAGTCTAATGACGAAGTTCAGCCAACAGTCGAAGAGCAGAATGCTGCTGATGAACAGCATGCTCAGGAAGACGAAGCAAATGCAGATCAGAAGGACACTGAAGCTGCAGATGTAAAGCAGAACGAAGTGGATCCAGCCAAGGACAACATGGACAAGGCTGCAGATGCTGTTAAGGACGCTCAGGAGACAGCTGACAAGGCTGACCAGAACGTTAAGGATGCTGAGAATGCTCCAAGCGTCATCGATGAACAAAATGACAAGATTCAGAAGGCGCTTGAGGATGCAGACAAAGCAAAGGCTGATGTTGCTGATGCTGATGCTGCTGTCAAGGATGCTCAGGATACAGCTGATAAGTCTGATGCTGATGTTGATGCTGCTCAGAAGGCACTCGATGCTGCTAAGGCTGCTTTGGGTAATAACACCGATTTCAGTCTCAAGGGATACGTTGAGTATCTCAAGCAGAATGCAGCCGATGAGCATGAAGCAAATCATTACAATCAGCTCCTCAAGCTTATCGAGCAGTATGAAAAGGCATACCCAAGTGCTGATGCTTCTGATCCTCGTAATGCAAGCTCGAATGAGATGCTCAATGAGGCATTGTCTCTTTATCAGTACCTGAACTTGGCTTACAAGCTGGACTCAACAACACACAAGGAGCTCAAGGTTGATCTCGAAGCTCTGATTCACGAAGTTTATCGTGTGAACGCAAGCGCAAAGAACAACGGTACTAAGTCTTGGAACAGCTCTGGCGAAGTCGAAGATTTGTTCAACAATGCTGCTGGCGATGCAAAAGATATCAACAAGGGTATTGCTGATGACTACTACATGAAAGGTGGTACAGATCAATACGATAACTTGTTGAATAACAACGCAATTGCTATCGCTGCTGGTAAGTACACGGATGCAGACGGCAACGAAAAGGTTGTTACTGGCGTTGCTTACACTACGGTTACCGGTACAGACGCTTACTCTCAGCTGACTGTCTCTGACTTTGTAAAGTCTGTTCAGGCATACAACAAGTTGGTTGAGGATATCAAGACTGCACAGGCAAATCTTGCTGCTGCTCAGGATGCTCAGGCTAAGGCACAGGCTGCTCTTAAGGCAGCTCAGGAGAAGGCAGAAGCTACTAAGGCAGAGGCTGCAAAGACTCTCGATGATGCAGATGCACGTATTGCTGCTGCTCGTGAGGTAATTGCTGATCAGTATGAGTTGCTCTCTCAGAAGGATCTCTTCAAGCTTGAGGCTGCTAAGGCACACCGCGATCTCAACATTGCAATTGCTGATTACAACCAGGCTGAGAACGCATACAATGCTGCACTTGCTAAGTATAACGGTCTTCTTGAAGAGGCTGCTAACTTCCGTGCACATGCTGCAGCTGATCGCCAGGCTATTGCTGATCGAAACAAGGCTGCAGAAGAAGAGCAGAACACCGATGAAGAAACCATTACAAACACAGACGATGCTGTTGTCACAGACGCTGAAGCTGTAGTTGCTGACAATGGCAACGTAGTGGCTGCAACTGAGACCGTTTACGGTTCTGAGCTTGCTAATACTGGTGTAGCTGTAGAAGCCCTAGCTGCTTCCTCCATGGTTGCCTTGATGCTCGGTCTCGGTATGGCTGAGACCAAGCGCCGCAAGCGCATCTAATGTAGATATTATCTACATTTTCACACGCTAAGTTAAAAGAGGTCGAGTTCTTCCTTTGTGGAGGACTCGACCTTCTTTACTACATCTCTGAATTGTATGACAATTTTGTAGGCTATATAAAGTTTTGGGTGGTGTTTCACGATTGTGGACACCACCCAAAACTCTATGTCTAGCAAATGAATTGCGTGAACTATTTCATCACGTGTACGCGTACGGTGCCTGGGATATCCTCCAAGGCCTGGATATCTGCATCGCTCAGGCTTCCTGCAATATCCGTAACCACATAACCCAGCTCACCCTCAGTAGCCAAAGATTGTGCCACAATATTGAGTTCTTGGGCGGATAGTACGTTATTAAGCTTCGCCAAAATACCTGGCAAATTCGTATGCAGATGGCTGATGCGCGTCAGTGGTGTTGTGGCTAAGTATTCGCTATCCAGACGCTGCTTTTTGCCGCGAGCCTCAACATTTAAATTAGGCAAATTCACCGAAAGAGATGTATTGCCTTCGGTCAAATAGTCATACAGTTTATGCGAAACAAATTCGCCGATAGCTTTTTGAGCTTCCAAGGTGGATCCGCCCACATGAGGCGTCAAAATTACATTTGGAATTTCCGTCAAAGGTGTGGAGAACTCATCGCCAGCAGCCTTCGGCTCGGTAGGGAAGACGTCCACGGCTGCGCCGCTCAAATGACCGGACTTGAGATGATTATATAAAGCATTGACATCGATGATGAATCCACGAGAAAGGTTCAAAAATACCGCATCCTGCTTCATCATGCTGAAGTACTGCTCGCCAAAAAGACCCGCATTGGACTTGCGACCGTCCACGTGGATGGTGACAGCATCGGATACGCGCAGCAGCTCTTCCATGGAATTCATGCGCGTAGCATTACCTAAAGCAAGCTTTTCTTCCAAATCGTAAAATACGACATTCATGCCCAAGGCTTCCGCCAAAATAGATACCTGCGAGCCAATGTTTCCATAGCCGATGATGCCGAGGGTCTTACCGCGAACTTCGTGGGACTTCTTTGCAGACTTATCCCACGTGTGGTCACGAATAGACAGCGTATGCTCCGGCACCCTGCGCATCAGAGCAATAATGTCAGAAATCACCAGCTCCACCACGGAACGTGTATTGGAGTAAGGGGCATTAAATACAGCGGTACCATGCTGAGCGGCGTATTCGAGGTCCACTTGATTCGTGCCAATGGAGAAGCAGCCCACAGCGGTTAGATGAGGATTGGCTTCCAAAACGCGTGAAGTCACGTTTGTCTTGGACCTCACACCGAGCAAATCCACATCCTTCAGTGCCGCGATGAGCTCATCTTCATCCAGAGCACCATGCTCCGTTACGACATCAATACCTCGGCTGCGCAAAAAATCGGCAGCATCGGGGTGAATATTTTCTAACAGTAATGCTTTGGTCATGCATCTATCCTATAAAGAAATTCTTTGTTTATCTTCTTCTGTCTGCAAAATGACTAATTTTTGCGTTGGGCGAGTCATCGCCACATACAAATCAGCCGCTGCAGAAAGGCGAGAGGGGCTATTTTGAGAAATCAGTCCCGGTTCACACAATACCACGGCGTCGAACTCCAACCCCTTGACTTCGGTAGGCGTGTAAACAGCCACCTGCGCATCCCACGCTGCCTGAGAGGTTAAACGCTCAAATTCAGAATCCTGAATATCCTCAGAATTCTTCAAAGACAAGCGCAACTGCTTATCCACGGCATCGCGAATCTCGCTATCACAGATAATGGCCACGCGGCCGGAACCATCACGAGAAACAAACTGTGTGGTGAGCTCAATAGTGTGATAAATTGCAGAGTCGATAACAGAATTCAGCGAGGACAGTGTTTTTTGAGTAACGCTGTTCTCGATAGTGCGCACGGCAGACACGGTCGAAATATATAACCCCTCGGAGGCAGCAAATTTACCGGCAATATCGGAAACCTCTTGAGGATTTCGATAATCAATCGTCAGTTCATTCAAATCCCAGCCATCTGTGCCGAAAATGCTATCGAGCATGGTACTCCAATTATGTGTACCTCCCAGAGCTGAGGTTTGTGCCACATCGCCCACGATAGTAAAGGAGCGGGAAGGGCAGCGGCGAATGAGCATGCGCCAATCCATAGCCGTCAATTCCTGAGCTTCATCCACGACGATATGACCATAGGTCCATTCGCGGTCAGAGCCGGCACGCTCTGACAAGGTGAGATCGTCAGAATTATTCATATTTGAGAGCACGGTTTGAGCGGAAACGCCAGAACCCTTCAAACCCATGGACTCCATCATGTCATTGACATAACTTTCATCGGAGGATTGGGAACGGTTGCGTGATTCCTGACGCTGCTGCTCGCGTGGGTCAGGGCCGAGCAATTCGTAAGCCTCATCCAAAAGCGGGATGTCGGAGATGGTAAATGCCGAACCCGATGGTCGTGTCAATGCCTCCACCTGCTCGTCATTCAGCCATGGCGCAAATTGCTTGATGCGACGCGGTTTGGACAGCATATCATTGATCATCCACTGCGCATCCATCGGAAGCCATGCGGTATTCAAGGTGCGGCGTAATGTTTCACTCATGCGAATCGTATTTGTAGCGTTTTCTACCTCGGACGGTTCCGGATCGTAATCGAGCTGCTCGTTAAAACGATTCGTCAGCAATGAAATCATGGCTTTGACGAAGGTATTGCGGGCGATATTGTGTGGCTGATGCGTGCGACGCGCATTGGACTGCGCCTGCTCGATGTCCTCGCGTGTAATTGGTACGCGCACGCCGTTGACCTTGAGCACCGGCAGCTCAGAGGGAATGCGTACGCGCGCAGATACGGCATTTGCTACAGCCTTTGCCATGCGCTTGTCGCCCTTAATGCGCGCAGCAAAAGGATCATCCTCGGCAGACGTCTGAATGCCTGGAATGAGGTTGCCCATAGTACGCGAGATGACGCCCGTTTCGCCCAAGGATGGCAACACCTGATCGATATAATGCAAAAAGGCGGGTGAAGGTCCGACGATGAGCACACCTGAGCGCTGCAAAGTGGAGCGATGCGTATACAGCAGATAAGCAGCGCGATGCAAGGCTACGGCGGTTTTACCTGTACCTGGACCACCTTGAACTACTACAGGACGATTCAGCGGACTACGGATAATGCGGTCCTGCTCGCCTTGAATCGTGGCGACGATATCGGTCATCTTGCCCGTGCGTCGGCTGGAAAGTGAGGCCAGCAAAGCACCTTCACCCGTAAGTGTGCCGGATTGTGAAGCATTCGTCACATAATCCGAGTCCACGTTGAGCACCTCGTCTTCAATGGCCACCACATCGCGGAATTTCAACGTAATATGGCGGCGCATGGCGATATTTCCACGATGCTGTGGAGTTGCCTCATAAAACGGACGCGCGGCTTCTGCACGCCAATCCACCACGATAGCCTCATGGTCCTCGCTTTGCAGGCCGATGCGACCGATGTGAAGTTGTTTATTGTCTTCTGTATCGAGGCGTCCAAAGACAAGGCGATCTTCAACGGAACGCAATTGATACAGTCGGTCTTCATACATTGCAGCAAAGGAGTCGCGCTCCGAACGTTGCGTAGGGGAGCCATGTGCTCCACGACCGCGCACTTCGCTCAGGCGATCTCGCGTTATTTGACGGATTTCATCGAGGCGCGAATAAGCACGATCAACTTTTGACTGCTCTTCGCGGATCTGGTCTGAATAATCGGACACGTGATAATTCCCTTTTTCTAACATAAAAAACTGCCATACAAATGTACTCTGAAGCCTCTACATTTTCAACATTTTCTGAGGGTGAATTTCTTTCCTGCCTTTTCGACGGACCTGCGTTATGGATGCCGAATACGGTCTTTAAAAAATGTAACGTACATGAAAAATCTGAAAACCGTTTTTTCTCCTTTTCCATTCGAGAATGAATCGTTTTGAATTGCTCAAAAATTAGCGTCCACAAGGGGAGAAAAATATCAAATTTTTGTAAATTGTGGGGAAAAGTGGGGCGAAGTGGAGTAAAGTGGGGAACGATGTGGTTGTTTTGGAAAGGTTCCGAGGCTGCTGATTCATAAGAAAGGAGGGGGAAATGGTTGAAAATACAGGTCTAAACGATGGTTTGGCTGCCGCTGTGTCGGCGGAGACATCTGTAGGGAAAAATCTCCCCCTTCCAGATCTTTTGCTCGGAACCTACACACCGAAAATGGATGCCAAGGGGCGCGTGGCTATTCCAGCTAAATTGCGCAAACAGCTCGGTTCGGGTTGCGTCATGGCCCGAGGTCAGGAAAGATGCGTGTACTTGCTTCCTAATGACGAATTTCGCCGCATTGCACAGCAAATTCAGCACGTCTCGCTCAGCAATAAAGCGGCACGCAATTACCTGCGTGTTTTCCTCTCCGGTGCCGTGGATTTAGAGCCAGACAAGCAAGGGCGCATTATGGTGCCTCCTATGCTGCGCACATACGCAAATCTCAGTGATGATGTGGTGCTCATTGGCGTTGGCACCCGTGCAGAGCTGTGGAATCGCGAGAATTGGGATACTTATTTGGCTGCACAAGAGGACGATTACAGCGATATGGCGGAGGATATTCTCCCGGGAGGTGATTTTGCATGGTAAATTCACCACTGGATGCCACCCAAGCCGCGGCGCATATCGATCAAATTCACAAACCTGTGCTCTTTGACGAGTGTGTAGATCTCGTCACGAGTCACGCCGAGGTCAGTGCGCGTAACGATGGGCGAGAGTTCCCGGTCATTGTGGATTGCACGCTCGGCTTAGCTGGTCATACGAGCGGATTTTTGAAGGTATTGCCTACGGCGCGCGTTATCGGCATCGATCGTGATGCGCAGGCACTCGCGCTTGCAACGAAACGCGTGCAGGATCAAGGGTTTGCCGACCGTTTTATCCCCGCACACGCTGCTTTTGATGAATTTACAGAGGTTATCCATCGCGCCGGCTTTACACAGGTAGATGCCGTGTTTATGGATTTAGGCCTGTCTAGCCTGCAAATTGATGAGGCAGACCGCGGCTTTAGCTATTCCCATGATGCGCCGTTAGATATGCGCATGGATACGAGTCAAGACTTTACAGCGGCGGACATTCTAGCACAGTACGAATACGGCGATTTGGTGCGCATTTTCAAGGAATACGGCGAAGAGCGCTTTAGCGGCCCTATTGCACGCGAAATTATCCGTTTGCGTGAATCGGGTCACCTCATTCGCACCTCCCACGAGCTCAGCGAGATGGTGGACCACATCGTACCTCGTGCAAAGCGACCAGCGGGCAATCCTGCAAAACGTGTATTCCAAGCCCTACGCATTGAAGTCAACGGCGAGCTGACCAAGCTGGCAGATACGTTGCCACAGGCTCTGCGCGCCTTATCCGTGGGAGGCCGCTTGGTGGTGGAGTCCTATCACTCCTTGGAAGACAAATGTGTGAAGAAATTTGTCTCTCGAGGACTGACGGCCAATGTTCCGGCAGGCATGCCCGTCATCCCAGATGAGGCGCAGCCATATCTCAAGGACTTAACGCATGGCGCTTTAAAAGCAGATGCGGAAGAAATTGCACGCAATTCTCGCTCCGCCTCCGTGCGTTTACGAGCAGTACAAGTGACCCGAGAAATTCCGGAATCGGCTTTCAAACCGGATGCAGAGACTCGCTCCACACATCGCAGTTTTACACATAAAACACATAAATCACGCAACACATATTCACGAGGTAGGGGAAAAAATGGCCGCCGCTGAAGCACGAAGCATTCGCTCAACTCGTTCTCGTAGTTACTCCGCTGCTGCCGATTTTGCAGCATCACCATCGACGCGTCCTTCCACACGCACTGGATCGTATGGGAGACCACAGCCTCGAGTAACACAACGCGAAGAAACGCGTAGCACGCTTCACGTCATTTCAACGCAGGCGCGACCATCGATTAGCCGTAAATCCTCGGTAATCGTATTCGTTAGCTCCATTATTTTCCTCGTAATCAGCTTGATGGCGACCTTGGCCATGCGCACGTCCATGACGGAAAACGCATTCGCCATCTCTGAAACGCAAAATTCTGTCACACAACTTACACAGGACGTCCAGCAAGACCGTGCTAAACTAAACGATTTGCAATCGCAACTTCCTGAGCGTGCTCTCGAAATGGGCATGCAGCAGGGCAGTAGCAGTATGACAATCGATTTAGGGAATGCTCAGTAATGGCTCGTTCGCCTCAGCGCACACATCGTACACGCGGTACAAACGGCAGGAAGAATACCTCCCACGGTCACACTATTCGCCGCAGAACATTGGCGATTATCGTCATCTGGGCTTTGGTCATAGCCATTTGTATCGGTAAACTTGCCTACCTGCAGATTTTCAATGCGGCAGGTGTGGCACAGGATGCAGAAAACTCGCGCACTGTTACCGCAAAAGTGCAGGCTATGCGCGGTAGCATTGTAGATACGAACGGTGAGGTACTAGCCCAAAGCGTCGAAGCCTACAAAATTTACGTAGATGAGGTAGGTGTACAAAACTTCACGCCTACCTCTTGCACTGTCAAGCGCACGAAAAGCATGACAGATGAAGAATATCAGCAAAAGACGGAGGCGCTCAGAAGTAGCTGCCACAGCATTGATGGGCAGGATGTGCCTGGAAAAGGCGCATCGGCCGTGGCACGCATCCTCGCCCCGGTACTTAATCTCAATGTGCAAGAGCTCGGTGCACAAATCGCCGGCAACTCCCGCTATGTAGTCGTGGCATCCAGCGTAACGCCAGAGCTCAAACGTAAAATCGACGATTTGCATCTCTCCGGTGTAGTGGGTGCGGAGCTCATTAGCCAGCGCGTGTACTCAAATCCATCGCTGATTGGCGCTATCCTCGGTGGTGTCAACGCAGATGGAAATAGCGTAACGGGCATCGAGTCTATGGCAGATGCCTCACTTCAAGGCATCGATGGCGTCGAAACCTATCAGCAAACTAATCCGGTATATGGTACTGCCAAAATTCCAGGCACGGAAAAGGTGCAATCCGAAGCAAAGGCAGGCGGCACAGTGACGCTGACCATTGATTCGGATGTGCAATGGTTCCTCAATAAAGAATTGAAAGCTCGCGTAGAAGAGCAGAATGCAACGTGGGGCATTGGCGTGGTCCAAGAGGTCAAAACGGGCAAAATTCTTGCTATCTCCGACTCTAATCAATATGAGGCCAACTCCACGGATGCATTAACCAAGGGCTCCATGGCTATGCAGACGACCTTCGATCCGGGTTCTACGGGAAAGATCATTACGGCGGCTGCGGTTTTGCAAGAAGGCTTGCACAAGGCTACGGATCAATTCACGGTGCCGTATAGCTTGGAATACTTGGGACAAACCTACCACAATGCTATCCCGCATTCGCCAGCAAATTTGACGCTTGCAGGCATTTTGTATCACTCCTATAACACGGGCACGATTATGACTGCGTATGATTTGTCCACGGAGAAGCGCTATGAGTACATTACAAAATTTGGCATTGGTCAGGCTACGGGCATTGATTTCCCGGGTGAATCGGATGGTTTGCTGACCAATTACACAAATTGGGATACGCGTACGCGCGAAACGGTGCTTTTTGGTCAGGGCTATACGGTGAATGCCTTGCAGATGACAAATGTTATCGCCACTATTGCTAACGGGGGTGTACGTTTAGGCCAGCGCCTGATTGAAAAATCCACCGATGCCAACGGCAAGGATACTACGCCCGCAGCGGCTCCCTCGGAGCGCGTCGTATCCGAGGAAACGGCCTCTACTGTGCTCAACATGATGGAAAATATCGGTGAAGAATATGCAAAAACTGCCGGTGTGGAGGGTTACCGTATTGCGAGCAAGTCCGGTACTGCGGAAGTTGCAGGCGATAATGGTCAGCTCACCAGCATCGTGGGTGACTATATCATCGCTATCCCAGCAGATGACCCACAATTTGTGGTGGCCGTATTTATGAAGGACGCCAAAGGCTACTACGGTGGTACGTCCACCGGTCCTGTAGTGCAGAAAGTGGCGCAATTCCTGATGCAGAAGTATCAGGTGCCTCAGTCATCTCCGCGCACCGATGCCATTCCGGTGGATTGGTAGAGTCAGTGGTAATGTGGAATAGATATGTCAAGCGTAAGTGAATCCATTACAGAACATATCACCATTGGTGATATTCGTCGTCGATACGGGATAAGTACCATCGGCACGCATCGTGACGCAGTAACGTTGACTTCTGTGGCAGACGCCTTAGAGGACATTACTCCGGGTGCTCTTTATATCAGCTCTACCTCTCAGTATGATCCACGCATTGTGCATGCGGCTGCGAAAAGGGGAGCATATGCCGTGGTCTTCATGGCTCCAGACAAGTCACGCATCGGTCAGGACACCGATGATTCAGATGCGGAGGCGACCTCGGATGTCATCGATGTGCCCATAGATCCTGAAATTCCTGTCCTTTTTGCAGACTTGCATAACGATACACGTGCGCGTATTGCGGCGGATATGACAGCTATGCCTTCTGCCTCTTTGGCTGTTTTTGCTGTGCAAGGGGATAATGCGCCGCTTGTAATGGCAGAGTTATACCATTTGCTCCATTATTTAGGTAATCCTTTAGGCATTATCGATACACGTGGCGGAGTCAGTTTAGAACGTGAATTGGGATTAAAAACGCCACTTTCTCCACTGGATATACAAAAAATGCTGTATATCATGCTCGAGGATGGGGCTACATCCGTCATTATTCAGGTGGATGACTCCGTGTTGGAGGCGCTTGCCCTGACCAGCGTCAAAGTGGATGTGTACACGAATACCTCGCGCGAAACATTCAACGTGCCGGAGTTGGAAACCCAAAGCATGGAAACGCAGCGTTTGACACAACGGACGTTTTTGAATAGACGAGCCAATCGTAACGATGCCGAAGAGTTAAGACGCCTTGCACGTCAAGATGTGCAGGCCTATGGCGCAGATATTAGTAACCAAACCTTATGCGTGGAAGTTACGGAAGAGGCCATGGCACTCGTTCGTGAAATTATCGGCGAGAAAAATACAGAACACTTTAATGAACTTGCAATGGCCGTTAGTATGGTCCTCGCCGCTGGAGTCAAGCGCAATAGCATTAAGAGCGCTTTGGGCTTGTCTCATGAACTGAAAGCAGATAATCGATGATTTCTACCCACCTCAGCGAATTTTTGGACGCCGAAATTGGGCAATTGTATGTCAATGGACAGTTCGTTTCCGCAGTATCCGGGGACGATGACTTCGTTCTCACTCATGTCACCTCGGATTCACGCCAGGTGCGCGAATCCAGCGTGTTCGTGGCTATTGCGGGTGAGCACGTCGATGGACACAGCTTCGTGAGCAAGCTCAGTGGGCTGGTAGTGGCTGTGGTTGATCATGCGATTGAAGATGCTGCTGTGCCTCAGCTTGTGGTGATGGACACGGTGAAAGCATTGGGTGATATCGCTCGCCTCAATATCCGTAAGCGCAAGGCTTTTGCGGCTCGGGGTATGAATGAATTTACCATTATTGGTATTACCGGTTCTGTGGGCAAAACCACGACGAAGGATATGCTGCACGCGGTGTTGTCTCGTGTGGCTCCGACCGTCGCTCCTCAAGGCTCTTTCAATAACGATATTGGATTGCCTTTAACGGCTCTTGAGGTCAACGAAAAAACCCACTTTTTTGTGGCCGAGATGGGCGCATCTGCAATTGGCGAGATTGCTTATCTCACCACCATAGCGCCACCGGATATCTCCATTGTGCTCAAGGTGGGCGTTGCACACTTGGGCGGTTTCGGCAGTGTAGAAGGCATCCGTGATGCAAAATCCGAAATTGTGCGTGCCCTAAGCAGTTCCGGTGTAGCCATTTTGAATGCCGATGATGATTATGTGCGCACCATGGTGGATATGACGAAGGCTTCCAGCATTATTTGGTTTAGCCGTCAAAATGCGGAAGACTTTGCTAAGCCAAAAATTTCCTCCATGGCTTCTTCGGTGATACTGCGAGGCACGCATACACAGGTGGACGAGCTCAACCGTGCACGATTTACGGTGGCCTTGCCCGATGGCAATTCCTTCGATTTACGCTTGGGCATTAGTGGAGAGCACAATGTGTACAATGCACTGGCCGTGCTCAGCGTTATTTATAGTTTAGATATTCCTGAGCATATTGCCGCACAGATTCTGTCTCAGATGACAGCGATTAGCCCACACCGTATGCATATTGCAGATGTGCACCATGGGGAAGCGGCTTTTACGGTCATCGATGACTCTTTTAACGCCAATCCGGATTCTATGAAGGCTGGATTAGATGCGTTGAAAGCCTTCCGCGCGCAGGATGCGGTTCAGCGTATCGCGGTTTTGGGTTCCATGCTGGAGCTGGGACCTACCGAGAAGGAAGCGCACCGGTCTATTGGCGCGTATGCCATGCGCAAGGCGGATGTCGTTGTGGCTGTGGGATTGGACAGTGACAGTAACTTGATGGATTTGGCTCAGAATCTTGCAGACGGTGCTCAGGCCGAGCTGAAGTCTGTGAATGCAAGTGTAGGGGTGGATACGCGTGCGGATGCGAACTCGGATGCTGACTCCTTGGAAACCAATACGAAGCGTCGCGTCTTCGTCGCGCACAACGCCGATGAGGCTGACCAGATTGTAGCTTCGCTTGCGCGTAATAACCGCTCTATAGTCTTGCTCAAGGGTTCCCATGCTTCTGGTTTGAGCGCTCTTGCATCGCGCTGGTTGGGGACAAACTAACAACGAACTCACCAGATCTCTTTCACTATTCACTATCGAGAAACGAAAACAGAAGCCAGAGAAAACTAGAACCAGGAGAGTCTTTCACACATGATTGCAGTAATCATCGGTCTTGCAGTGTCATTGATTGTCACATTCGTGGGTACGCCAATCATCACGCAAGTCATTACCGAACTTCATTACGGTCAATACATTCGTCAAGATGGCCCGCAATCCCATCTTGTCAAGCGTGGCACTCCGACCATGGGTGGCGTTGTGATCAACCTCGCCATCGTTCTGGGATGGCTCTCCTCGGCGCTGTACCGTTGGGTCGCAGTGGGCAATTCGCCCTCTGTGAACGCCATGCTGGTGCTCTTCGTGATGCTGTCCATGGGAGTGCTCGGCTTTATCGATGATTTTGCTAAGGTAGCTAAGAAGCAAAACGAGGGATTGTCCATCGGTGCAAAATTGACCGGGCAAATTATTTTCGCCACCATTTATGCTGTATTATCTTTGAATTTCAAGGCTCCCGATGGCACAGTTTCTGCGCATTCTGGCATCACCTTTATCGAAAAGCCGTTTATTAACTTTGAATCCACTGGCTACATTCTTTCTACCATTTTGTTTATCATTTGGGTGAATTTCTTGCTGGCAGCATGGACAAATGCCACGAATTTGACCGATGGCTTGGATGGATTGGCTGCGGGTAGCTCTATGGTAGCCTTCATCGGTTTCGCCATGATTAGCATGTGGCAGTCGTATCATCGTGTGCCAATGCCAAACTCCTACAGCTATACGGTGCAGGACCCACAAGATTTGGCCATTATCGCCTTATGTGCCGTTGCCTCCTGCTTTGGCTTCCTGTGGTTCAATAGCAATCCTGCCACCATTTTTATGGGCGATACGGGTTCCTTAGCACTTGGTGGATTGTTTGCCGCTCTGTCTATTGCCACGCACACTGAGGTATTAGCTGTACTTATTGGTGGACTTTTCGTATGGGAAACGGTTTCGGATGTCATCCAGATTTTCTCCTTCAAGGTCTTCCACAGGCGCGTCTTTAAGATGGCACCAATTCACCATCATTACGAGCTCAAAGGCTGGTCGGAAAACAAGGTAGTTGTACGTTTCTGGATGATTGAAATGGTGTGTGTCATCGTTGCGCTGGTCATCTTCTATCTGGATTGGGTCGTGCGTTCGGGCATCTAAATCCCGCGCATGCATGATTAAATAATCTTAAATACACGAAAAATCAAAACAGAAAGCCTTCTCAGCGTCCAACGCACAAGAAGGCGAAGCGATGAAGGTAAACATGACGAAGTCATATCTTGTGGTGGGTTTGGGCGTTTCTGGTCTGAACGTTGTAAAAGTACTCCACACTCTAGGACAGCAGGTGACAACGGCAGATGATAATAAGCCTGCCGATTACACCATCGCCCAGATTAACGCGGAAGATTTTGATTTTACGGCCTTCGACGCTGTAGTCACCTCACCAGGTTTTAAGCCTGCCTCTGCATTCGTCGTACATGCGGGTCAGGCTGGCATTCCTGTTATCAGCGATGTGGAGTTGGCATGGAACTTCCACAATCACAACGAGGATACACGACGTCAAACATGGATTGGCATCACCGGCACGAATGGGAAGACCACCACAACGGAGATGACCGAGGCTATTATGCTTGCGGATCAGCGTCGTGCTCAGGCCGTGGGAAATATTGGAAACCCCATCACATCTGCGGCAACGGACGAGAGCTTAGATACTTTAGTCGTGGAGCTGAGCTCCTTCCAAATGCATTACACGGATTCTTTGCATCTTCATTGTGCGGCTATTACAAATCTTGCGGATGATCATTTGGACTGGCATGGCGGATTTGAGAACTACGCAGCGGATAAGGCAAAGGTCTACCACAATGCGCAGCAGGTTATTGTCTATAACGCCGACGATGCGCGTGTCAGCGCATTGGCACGTCAGGCGTATCCATCCGAGGTAGCACCGGGCTGCACACTGGTGGGCTTTACCCTCTCCGCTCCACAGGCGGGACAAATTGGCGTCCAAGACGGGTGGATTCTAGACCGCAGCAACCTGCAAGGCGATGCCACAGAGGCCCGCACCCTCGCGCGCATTGATTCTTTCCGTCATCTTACTGAACCGGATGGCACGGTCTACCCGCATTTGCTGGCGGATGCATTATGCGCTTTGGCTTTGGGTATGGGCGCCGGCGTGCCCGTGCAGACAGCTATTCAAGCTCTTCAAGATTTTGCGCCTAGCGGACATCGCATTCAAACGGTTGCTACGGCTGAGCTCGGTGACGGTGTCATCCGTTTCGTAGATGATTCGAAAGCTACAAATGCACATGCAGCTGCTGCTTCTCTGAGTAGTTATGCAGATAATTCGGTGGTATGGATTGCGGGAGGTTTAGCAAAAGGTGCTGAATTTGGCGATTTGATCCAGCATCAAAAGCACGTGATTAAGGCAGCAGTCATTATCGGTGTGGATCAGCAGCCTATGCTCGATGCCTTTGCTGAGTTTGCGCCAGATATTCCTTTGACCGTTATCGATCCACAAACTGCAGACACGCAGGCCATTATGCAACAGGCCGTCCACGCGGCCGCAGACCTTGCTACGGCTGGGAATGTGGTGCTTATGGCTCCTGCCTGCGCATCCATGGACCAGTTTGTATCCTATGCTGATCGAGGCAATCAATTTGCACAGTATGCGCGTGAATGGGTGAATGACCATGCCAAGTAGGAGCTCCCGGAACTCTCAGGAAGAAAAAAATCTCCTCTACACTGCACACGATGCAGTGAGTAATTCTGCTTGGGGCGACAAGTGGAGGAGATGGGTGAGCTCGCTCGTCTCAGCCGTAACAGTCGGTTCTCGCCTCGAACACGATGGCAGGGAAAAACGCGAAAATTATACGGGATGGCGATTGTTTCTCAATCCTGTAGCCAGTTATTGGACGCTGGTCATCAGCACCGTAGTATTGACGGCTATTGGCCTCGTTATGGTGTTTTCCAGCTCGACCGCAAAGTTAGCAGGCACAAATCAGTCCGTCTGGATTGCCATTATGCGTCAGGGTAGCTTTGCTGTAATGGGCTTTGCTGTGCTCATTGGTACGCAGTTTATTCCCGCCCGGTATATTCGCCGGTACAGCGCGGCATTCTTGTTTTTTGCGCTCTTCTTGCAAGCCCTCACACTGACATCTCTGGGCGATAGCGCAGGTGGTAATGTGGGCTGGATTATTATCGGCCCGTTGCGTTTCCAGCCGGCGGAGGTGCTGAAATTTGCCTTGAGTATTTGGCTACCACAGGCGTTGATTCAGGCCAAGAAAAAAACGGATATGCAAGGCAAACACAGGTTGGATATCGCTCCCTTCATCGGTCCGGGTCTCATTTGGTTCCTCTCTCTCGGTTTAGTCATGTTGGGTAAGGATCTGGGAACGGCTATTATCGTGGGAATCATCGGTCTCGTAGCCTTCTTCCTTGCGGGTTTTCCACTGACTTACATCGTTTTGGGCGGAGGAGCGCTGGGTGTGGCTATTTTCCTCCTGCTTGTGCGGGGAAGTTCCAATCGTTGGGCGCGCATTACCGCGACCTACGGTGGTTGCTCCACCCGTGAGGCTGCACAATCCAAGGCAATTTGTTTCCAAGCCTTGCATGGCGATTACGCTTTGGCCACAGGTGGTCTTACAGGTGTAGGATTGGGCAATTCTCGCGAAAAAACCTATCTGCCGGCACAAGATAACGATTATATTTTTGCAATTATCGGCGAAGAATTGGGCTTTATCGGTGCGCTGGCTGTGATTTTGTTTATTGCGGCGATGGCGTGGGCAATCATTAATCTGTCTTTGCGTCATCAAATTGTGTACATGCAATTAGTGCTTATGTGCTTTGGCGTGTGGTTTGCGGCACAATCCTTCATAAATATTGCTGTCGTGTTAGGTCTCTTGCCAGTGATGGGTCTACCGTTGCCGTTCATCTCCTCAGGTGGATCGGCGCTGGTGATGTGTTTGGCAGGAGCCGGTGTTTGTATTCGTTTTGCGCGCGAACAAGAAGATGTACGCGCGAGCAGAGTCCATGGGTAGGGCGGTTGCGTAATAATGGGAAGTATGAATCATACTGCACCCCTTCATATAGTGCTTGCTGGTGGCGGAACAGCTGGTCATGTCAATCCTTTACTCAGCATCGCTCAAGCCATTCGGGAATTAGAACCTGAAGCACAGCTTTCAGTTATTGGGACAAAAGAGGGCTTAGAATCGAGGCTTGTGCCTGCCGCAGGTTTTGAGTTGGATACTATTGAAAAGGTTCCTTTTCCACGGTCTTTAAACCTGTCCACCTTTACCTTTCCGGTACGCTTTGTGAAGCAACTCAGTGCTGTCAAGCGGATTTTTGCACATCGCAAGGCAGATGTAGTCGTAGGCGTCGGCGGTTATGCAGCAGCACCAGCCTATGTGCAGGCGCATCGTATGAGACTTCCGCTCGTCATCCATGAGCAAAACGCACGCGCAGGCATGGCAAACAAGCTGGGCGCGCGTTGGGCGCATTACATTGGTGTTACTTACGATAATTGCGGCTTGTTGGCTGGCAAGCATGGTCGTATGAAGAGGGTGGGTCTGCCTTTACGCGCCGTTATTTCGCAGCGTGCTCAGGAAATTGAAAAATCGCGCAGTGCTGCAAAAAAAGCTGCAGCGCAAGAACTCGGGCTGAACCCAGATATTCCAATCATCGTGGTTACGGGCGGATCTCTGGGTGCCTTGAATGTCAATACTGCAGTGGCAAACGCTTGCCGAGAATTGCTCGAAGTGGCACAAATTGTGCATCTTACAGGAAAAGACAAATCCAAAGCTGTACGCAAAATCGTCAAAACCTTAGCGGATGAAGATACCTTACGCGAGTTTGGCGCGGACCACGTGACCGAAACCGCCGGTAATAAGAATCATTACTATGTCAGCGAATACTGGGAAGGCATGGACGCACTGTTTGCGGCCGCAGACCTTGTCATCTGTAGGTCGGGTGCAGGCACCGTAGCTGAGCTTACAGCTCTGGGTGTGCCGGCAGTGTATGTGCCATTGGCCATCGGCAACGGCGAGCAAATTTATAATGCTCAACCTGTGGCCGAGGCCGGGGGCGGCATTATTGTCCAAGATCATGATTTTAATGCCGACTGGATCAAACGCCGTGTCATCCCCATGATTACCAATGAATCCCAGCTGGATCGCATGAGCGAAGCGGCTTGGAAATACGGTAAAAGAGATGCAGCACAAAAAATGGCGCGTAAAATTATCGAGTTAGCATACGCAGCGCGGAAGTAAAGCGGGAGAGAAGAATGGACCAGATTGTTTTAGACCCCACACATCAGCCAATCGACTACGAGCATGTCGATGTGAGCAAATGGGACCAAGTTCACTTTATTGGCATCGGCGGAGCCGGCATGAGTGTGCTCGCTGAAATGCTTATCGAGCAGGGCGTGAAGGTTACTGGTTCTGATAGTGCGAAAAATGCTAAAACAGCCCGCCTCGAAGAAATGGGAGCTACGATCTACGAAGGCCAGGAGGCCGCCCATGTCGAAGGCGCATCCATTGTGGTGTATTCTTCCGCCATTAAGCCGGATAATCCGGAAATTGTGCGCGCCTACGAACAGGGCAGTCTTCTCATGCATCGTTCGGATATTTTGGCGGCCTTAATGGCGCACAAGATTTCCATAACGGTGGCTGGCGCACACGGCAAAACTACCACGAGTGCTATGATTGCCCAGATTTTTACCAGTGCGGGCGAGAACGATTTAGCCGATCCTAGTTATGCCATCGGTGGCTCCATTCATACTCCAGATGGTTTACACGAAGGTGGGCATGCCGGTCACGGAGATGTTTTTGTGGCTGAAGCGGACGAATCCGATGGAAGTTTCCTGAAGTATCGTCCGAATATTGCCGTTATCACCAATGTAGAGCCGGATCATTTGGATCATTATGGCAGTGCTCAAGCCTTTACACATGCCTTCGTTGAGCATGCGCAACATGCTCAAGAGCATGTTATTGCTTGTGGTGATGACCCGGGCGCTTTAAGTGTGGTCAAATCTATGAATGATGAGGAACGTCAGCGTGCTATCGTGTACACCACAAATCCCGAACTGACCATGAAATTTGCCCAGGTCGTGTACATTCATACAGATAATCAAAGCACCTTTGATGGCGGTCAAGACTTCTCCATCCGCTGGGCGGAGCGTTATGGTGAGGAGATGCTGCACTCGCACATTCGTATCCCAGGCATCCATAATGTGCGCAATGCAACGGCAGCTCTGATCGCAGCACTGATCGTGGGAGTTAATCCTCAGCTGGCCGTGCGCGCCTTGGATGATTTTAGGGGAGCTGCACGTCGTTTCGATGTGAAAGCTGTAATTAACTCGATTACGGTGGTTGATGATTATGCGCATCATCCTACAGAGGTGGCCGCTTTGATGGATGCGGCACGCATTCGTTTTCCTCACGAGCGTATTCGTGTGCTATTCCAGCCGCATCTGTTCTCCCGTACGTATTATTTTGCCCAGCAATTTGCTCAGGCTTTAGAACATTCGGATGAGGCGATTGTGACGGGTATTTATCCAGCGCGTGAGCAGCAGAAGGATTGGCCAGACATCACCTCACAGACGATCCCAGAAGCGGCAAAGGAACTGGGCAGTTTGACGCATATCCGTGCGGTAGATGATATGACCAAAGCAGCGGGATATCTGGTAGACACCGCCGAGCCCGGAGATGTGATTTTCACGGTGGGCGCAGGTTCAATTACCACCATGGCTGATGTGATTGCGGATGGTTTGGAAAAAAAGTTTGCTCCACAGAAATAACGTGTGGATGGTTCAGTAATGGTTGATAAAAGAAAGCCACGTACAGTAGCCTCATCTTCTGGCACATCACCACGTTCGACTTCTGCGCGCTCATCCTCTTCTCGTTCAGCCTCTTCACAAACTGAACGAGAGCAAACACGTCATGTCTCAACTCGTGACACGCAGAATTCAACGAGTTCACGCACATCCTTGCGTGAGCGCCTGTTTGGGCAGAAATCATCGGGTGCCCAACCGAGGGAAAAGCGCATTGTACGCGCATCTAGTATGACTGCAGATGCCCAGAAAAGCACATCACGCAAGCCATCCGAAATGGTTGATGCGGCCAAAATCATTGCACGAGAAGAAGCGCGCACGCGCAAAAAAACCATTAATTTCGAGCAGCGCAAAGCAGAGCAACGCCAAGCCAGCCGTCGTTTTTGGGCGTTGCGCATTTTCATCGCCGTGATCAGTGTGGCTGTCCTTTCTTTTGCCGTGTGGGCATTGATTTTCTCCCCCTGGTTAAAGGTGCAGTCCAGTAAGATTTATATTTCTGGTGCCAATAATTGGGTCAATCTATCCAATGTGCGCGAGTACACGGATCAGACAATAGATACATCCTTATTCTTGCTGTCCGAAACGGATTTGCAAACCAAGATTGATGACGTGCCAGGTGTACAGTCCGTCACCGTGACGAAAGAATATCCCCACGGTCTGAATATTGCTATTACCGAGGAAACACCTGCGGCTTTGCTGTATGCGGAAGATGCCCAGGATTACGTGGCAGTAGACGGTCAGGCGCAGCAAATTTCCACGAAAAAGGAACCCACGGACGGCATTCCTGTCATCAATGTGCCAACGGCGAACAGCGGACTGCGCAATGAATCCGTCGTACAAGCTATTGCCGTGCTGGCGGGTTTGGACGACAATATCCGCGGGCAAGTCACCGAAACCATTGCCAATACTCAGGATTCCATTACGACCGTGCTGAATAGTGGATATACGGTGGTTTGGGGCAATTCGGGCAGTATCGAAACGAAGCAAAAAATCGTGGAAAAAATTATCGAACAGTTACAAGGTGAGGGAAATACTTCGGCCACCATCGATGTGAGTGCTCCTTCACGGCCGATTATCAAATAATGCATGAGGTGTCCGCGGGTTCAGTGTCGTGCATAACTCGCAATTATGCTGTGTGCGCAACGCTAGAAATCGTGTATTATAGATTAACGTGCTTTTATGCATGGCGTTATGAAAATGCGGTTTCATAATTCAATAAGGGGTCGATCGGTTTCGACGGTGATCTGTACGCTGGAGAGAAGCGTGTCGAGAACGCGGGGGTCCACTCGTAAACGTGCCACCCGTAAAAAATAAGTGCTAAATCTAACCGCACTGAGTTTGCACTCGCTGCCTAAGCTTCGCGCTAGGATTAACCAGCTGAGTTTTCAACTCCGTTCACTCTCTCATGTCTTTGGGGAGATGTTGAGCGTCATGTAAAGACTTGCCTTAGGTTTTGAGTTTCAGGGAACTTAGGGGACTTTAACTGCGACTATTCCTGCAAACCGTGGTTTGCGACGATGTTTGAGGAAGAAAAAATGCCAAAAGGCCAGCAAACTACACACGTAGAAGGCTACAGGCACGGTCATCGGACCCGGGTTCAATTCCCGGCGGCTCCACTTGCAGGGTTACAGGCAATCGCTTGTAACCCTTTATTTTTACCCAAAAGCGGTGCCGGTAGGGGACAATCAGTAGCTGTAATTCAGCAGTTTTCCTGTGTAATGAATGCCTACACCGACCTATATCTCCGTGTTGTGGGTTCATATGCGAGCACGGGTATGTGATGCGTGATCTGGACCGAGCCACCGATGGAGTAGTGCGCGTACCCGTCATAGTAAATGTCGTGTATCGGGATCTCTTGAAATCTCGCTGGTCGATGCAAAACTTCACAGCTAAGATATGTATGAGATGGTGCGGTGAAGCATTTCTTCCGAATGGCTGAGACATTAATCCTCATTCGAAAATAGCTAATATGATGTGCCTACACAGTGCAGGCTCAACTATTCCAAAGAATTTTCTTATAGGGTGTGAAAGAACACGTCAAAAGCAGATTCTGCATTGAGGTTCCTTCGTTTCTTTTCACTATGCGTTTGTATAATGTTGAAAGCATTGATAGAAAACAATCTGCCTACCTGCAGACATATAGAAGTGAGAAACATGAATTGGTTTGGCATTCTTGAGTTGGTTCTTCTTTTTTCGTCCTTAGGGGCTTCATTTACGGCGCTGATTATCGCGAATAAGAAGTATAAGAAGGAAAAAACTTCGGCTCGACACAAGCCATCAATCGAGCACTCTCTTCGAGCTCAGGAGGAGAGTAGTGAGTCTGAAAAAACACCGGCAGTGCAGGCTGAATCGGCAGAAAATGCTGAACTGGCCCCTGAGACTCGGTCTGATGATGTGGCAGATATCACCATTCCGCTGATTGATTTCAATGCAGAGGATTCAAAGAAGCGCAATACTACGGTCGAAGCCTCTGAGGTCACAGGCGCAACGTCACAAGCACGCTCTGCAGTCGTGCAGACGGAAGAACAAGACACAGAGGACAAAACCGAGTCAGACTATCCAAGTGTAGATCCAGAAGCGGAAACAGAAATTTTCCCACAGACGCAAAAGGAAATGGCTGAAGAGCAGGACACAGGAACTCTAGGCACGGACACTCCAGACACTGAAAAGCTAGGTTTGAACTGGTATCTCATCGTAGCAGTGTTGTCCCTGATTACTTCCATGTATGAGATTTTCGTGCTCAGCAATGTATGGAACGGCCTGTTCTGGCTTGTCGTTACAGGTATTTATACCGCCATCGTTGTTTGGGGAGTTACACGTAGCCGACAGTCAGACAAATAACGCAATCAATACCACGTATAGCAATGGTGACGCATATGTACTTCTACGTCACCATTTTTTGTACTGGAAGTATGGACCCGAAGCGTGTTCCGCGAGCATACAACGACAGATTACTCCGATAGTGTGCGCACAACGCGCGCAGGTACACCTGCAACTACGCTGTTTGACGGCACATCCTTCGTGACGACTGCGCCCGCAGCCACGACTACGTTGGAGCCGATATGTACGCCACTGAGAATCGTACAATTTCCCCCAATCCACACGTCATCGCCGATGCTGATGGGAGTGGAAATAGCTAAGCGTTGGCGCCTTTCCTCGCCTTCGAGGGGATGGCCCGTAGTAGAAATCAGCGTACCCGGACCGACCATGCAGTAATCTCCGAATCTTACCTCTGCACCATCGAGGATAGTGACGTTAAAATTGGCGGTAAAACGCGCGCCCACATGAATGTTTTTGCCATTATCGCAGTGAAATCCGGGTTGGATATCCAATTCTTCACCGGCGCTGCCTAGCAGCTCTCGGGCCAGCTTCTCGCGCTCAGATGCATCGGTTGGGTCAGCCGCGTTTAAACGTGCACACAATAGGGACGCACGGTCCTTAATGTCGGCAATAGCCTTATCGTCAAAACGATAAGGTAGCCCAGATTGCAGTTTTTCATATTAGCTGAGTTGCTCCGTCATACTCCTAAACTTTCTGTATCCTGTATATCCATCTGTATCCGCAAAACTCTGGAAAGCTTGCCCAAAATGGGTGCTTTATTTCGATTTTTCGAATTCTTTGCGAGAAGACCACCACATCACCAACAAATCCAAAGCTTCAGAGCTTTTCTGGTCGGCGGCCGAATAGATAAACAGTGTTTGTGTGTCATCATCGGGTACGGTAAACGCTTCCCAGTTGATAGTCAGCCTGCCTGCAACCGGATGGGCGAAACGCTTCGTACCGGATGTGCGGCCTTGTGGATGGGGCTCCATCCACCATTGCGCAAAATCTGTGCTCACAGCGCTTAGCTCGTCCACTAAAGACCGGATGAGTGCATCATGAGGGCGTGCGCTGGCCTCGAGCTGGAGCACACCCACCATTTCACTGGCCACCGTTTCCCAGTCAATATACAGGCTCTGTGCTGCAGGGTCCGTAAAAATCCAACGCAACATATTGCGGTCATGTGCTGGGCGCGCAGGGAAATCCGTGAGTAAAGCCCACGCCGCATTATTGCCCTCCAACACCTCCATGCGAGGTCCGAGCAAAAAGGATGGTTGATGCGTAAAACCATGAATCATTCGACTAATACCGGGACGAACCGAAGGCAGGGAACTAGCCTTTTCTCGCGTCGCAGAAGGCCGCGCAAGATTAAATAAATAAGCGCGCTCCACATCGTCCAGTCGCAAGGTACGCGCAATAGCGTCTAAAACAGCCTCAGAAGGAGTCACCTGCCGCCCCTGCTCTAAGCGTACATACCAATCCACACTTACGCCCGCCAGCAGAGCCACCTCTTCGCGCCGTAAACCCGGCACACGGCGCGCACCAGAGTCGATAATCCCCACATCTGCAGGCTTAAGTTCCGACCGCTTCGTCTTCAGAAATTCGCTGAGCGCTCTCTTCTCCATAGTCATATTTCTATTATGACGGAAAATCTGCTAGTGAAACAGGGATAAAAAGTCCTATGATATTTTCGCCCTTGTTGAGCAGAAATACCCGCGATTAAATCGAATTAAAGCTTGGTCTGCACAAGCAGGACGGTCAAGCGAAATAATGACAATCATCAGAGAAATGGATAAGACATGACGACATGGTTTATCACGGGAGCATCCCGAGGTTTTGGGCGCGAAGTCGCGTTAGAAGCATTGCGCAAAGGCGACAAGGTTGTGGCGACTGCACGCACACTCGAGTCCTTGAGTTATCTTGACGCCTTCGACAAGGAGAAGGCACTGCGCTTAAAGCTAGATGTTACGCAGCCAAATCAAGTTCAAGCTGCTGTATCTGCAGCTTATGCATGGTCAGAGGTGGATATCCTGCTCAACAACGCAGGCATTGGTTACTTTGCTGCTGTCGAAGAAAGTGACGAAAAAGAGTACCGTCACATGATGGAAATTAACGTCTTTGGTCTTGCAGCGGTGACCAATGCAATTTTGCCACATATGCGCGCTCGCAGATCTGGCACAATTATGAACGTATCCTCCGTCGGCGGTGTGCGCGCCTTCCCAGCAGTGGGTTGGTACAATGCTTCCAAATTCGCAGTAGAAGGCCTTTCTGAGGCCTTAGCTCAAGAGGTGGAGCCGCTGGGCATCCGGGTTATTCTTATCGAACCCAGCGGTTTTGCGACGGATTGGGCAGGAAATTCTGCTTCCGAGGTGGAGCCTGAAAATATTATTGCAGATTATGATGCCACAGCCGGTGCACAGAGGCGCGCATTCCGCGAAACGGCTGGACATGAGGCTGGAGATCCTGCGCGTGCGGCACACGTCATTGTGGCGGTCGCTCATGAAGAGAATCCTCCACAGCGTCTGCCATTGGGTAATTATGCCTATGATGGCTTGCTGGAGAAGCTGGATACTGTGCGCAAGGATATTGCTGCACGCGAGGCTTTGAGCCGTAGCGCCGACAGAGAAGTGTAAGCGATTCACACATGCATAAGACACGGCTGTACGGTGCAAAAAGGCAAATCCGACGGCGCCGCACAGACACAGCCACGGCCACCTTAGTGCCGTTGAATGGCAGAGTCTACGATAATGGTCACCGGACCATCATTTGTCAGCTGGACATTCATATGTGCCGCAAACACGCCGGTTTTCACTGGGAGATGATATTCCTCGGACAGTGCAGTATTCAACGACTTCCACATCTCTTGCGCATGCTCAGGCGCACCTGCATCCACAAAACTTGGGCGATTTCCCTTGCGGATATTCGCATACAACGTAAACTGCGAGACAGACAGGATGCTGCCGTGCACATCCAGGACACTGCGGTTCATTTTGCCCGCTTCATCCTCAAAAATGCGCATCTGAGCTATCTTCTTTGCAGCCCACTGCACATCTGTTAGGGTATCCGCATCCTCTACACCCACGAGGAGTACGAGACCGAGCCCAATGCTACGTTCAGACTCGGGTTTTTCGTTAAAATGCACACTTTCAGGAAGCTCAGCATCGGCTTCTACTGAAATGGTGGCCTGTGATACTTTTTGAAGAATAATTCGCATACGACCAGCTTACGATAGACCCCGACTCTCATCCCCGCAACTGCCCGAAAACGCGGGAAAATGGCGTAAAATGGCAGGTATGAATCGTTTGAAGTTACTGTTTTTTATCGAGCCAGATGTGGACGAGGACGTATCCTCTTACGATAAAGCGATGCTCGTGGTCATTGCCTTAAGCTTCTTACCATTGATGGCAGGCAATGAGATTCCGCTGTGGCTGCAATGGCTAGACATGCTCTGCACGCTGATATTCTTGGTCGACTACATTTTGCATTGGATTTGTGCCGACTTGTCTGAAGCTATCGAGCACAAGCACCGTAGCCGTCTGATGTGCTTCCTCCTATATCCCTTGAGGCCCATGGCCATTATCGATTTGCTGTCCATTCTGCCGGGATTTTTCCCTATCAACCACGGTTTGCGCATTTTCCGGCTTATTCGTCTGCTTCGCATCATCCGAGGCATGATGATTTTCCGCAATATTCGTCGTCGCCGCTCCGTGGATTTGCTGGTCAAAGCATTTAAAAAGCAGAAAGAATCCTTAAGCATTATTTTTTGCATAGCAGTGGGCTATATTTTTATCTCTGCCTTAATTGTCTACAACGTGGAGCCGCAGACGTTTAAAAGCTTTTTCAACGCCTTATACTGGGCCACGGTGTCCTTAACTACTGTGGGCTATGGAGATATTTATCCGGTAACCGCCGTGGGCAAGTTGTTTACCATGCTTTCTTCAATTTTGGGCATAGCCGTCATCGCGTTGCCGTCGTCTATTTTGACGGCTGATTTGATGATTATTTTGAATGAAAGCGATGATGATACTTCAAATGATGTGGTCGCAAGCCCAGGCCATCCGGCATATACGATTGTGAATTCTATTGTGCTCGATGATGATGAGAAAACGAAAGATTCTGCCGACACAGAAAAAGATTTACCCGATTATTAATGTGTCATTATTTGTTCACAAAAAATCGTCTCCCTGCGAGTGGTTGCCGGCAGGGAGACGATTGCGTATGTGGAGTCCGAATAGATTAGATCTTCTTTACCATAGTAATAGAGATGATATAAGCCACCGCATAGAGACCCGCCAAAATAATGAAGACGAGATTGTAAGAACCCGTGGTGTTGAGCACGGTAGCGGTAATCTGATTACCGGTTAAGCCTGCAAAAGCCCATGCAGACAACGCAATACCGTGGATGCCCGAAATTTTCTTCATACCAAAACGGCTGGAAAGCAAGGCTGGCAAGGTGCTGAAACCGCCACCGTAGCCTGCGTTTACGACGAGGAGCATAATAACGACGAGCACGACTAGGGTGCTGACACTGATGCCTTGGGTAGCGAAGACCACAGCAGTAGCAATCAAGCTGGATGCGAAGATAATCTTGTACACCGTATTGCGATCACGCATGAAGTCGCTGATCATGGAGTAGCCTAAACGGCCCAAAGCATTGCTAGCTGCAGTGAGCATCTGGATAATCGAAATAACGGCAATGCCTACACCCAGCACCTTGAGCAGGGACTTTTCATAGGAAATCAGCGCAAGGCCACAGGTGATATTGAGGTAGAACATGAGCCAAATGCCTACGAATTGCTTGTTCTTAAAAATGCTAAAGTCTGGCTTGGTGCTAGCGGAGGTGTCTTCCTTCCAACCTGCAGGCTTTTCGAGGAGGAGGTGGCCGATGAGCATCATGACGAAGTAGACTGCGCCGAGGATGTAGAACATGGATGGAATGCCCACTTGCTCTTCCAAAGTATTCATAACTGGGCTAGCAATAGCCTTTGCCAGGCCAAAGCCCATAATGGAGATGCCGGTGCCCAAGCCCTTGTTATCGGCAAACCAGAGCATCAAGGTTTTCACAGGTGTGATATAACCGATGCCCAAGCCAATGCCCATAATGACACCGTAGAAAAGGAAGATAAGAATCAGACTGGCAATTGGTCCCAATTGGTTGGTGAATTGTGCAGTCAAGCCTGTGCCAATCATGCCTACGGTGAAGCAAATGCAGGCGATGAGTGAAGCTTTGTGGATATTGTGTTCTACAAACGACCCTGCAAAGGCAGCAGACATTCCGAGGAAGAAGATTGCAAGGCTAAACGCCCATCCCAGTACAGAAGTTGGCACTCCGACTTCCGCGGATAAGCTTTCGCTGAAAGAAGACCAGCAATACACTGTACCAATGCTGATGTGAATGAGAAGCGCTGGAATTGCAGCCACTGTCCATTTGTTTTTCACAAGGAACCTCATTGAAATAGACAATAAAAAAGAAGCCCAAAATCTCTGGGTTTCTTTTGCCCAGACGGTCGGCTTCTTACGGTTATACTCCCATGTGGTTTTCCACTTCCGTCAGTCATATAACACTTCTACTGTATCAGAGGGGTGGAATGGACGAGCACCTCCCAGATGTGAGTCTCGTCACTTTTCACGTTCTTGTATGCTCTATCGTGCCGATTATCTTACAATCAAAATATGAGTTTTACAGCCCGCGCTTTTGGCGTATTTGATGTGGAAGGTTTAGAGCCACGCATGACAGCTATTCGAGCAGAGCTGTGGCCTTTATTTAATACCTATGGAGCAGCAATCTCTCAGCGTGTTAGTGATTCTTTGCATCTGGAGGAGCCGCTTGCGGTGCATATTGCTCAGCATTTGCGCCGTACCACGCATGCGCCGGAGAGCACGTGGGTGGCCATCGGTGGGGATAAGCGCGGCTATAAAAAGTATCCGCATTTTCAAATCGGCATTAACGATGAGTATGTGTTCATTGCGTTAGCGTGTATTGATAGACCTGTGCATATCGTGGATATTGCGCAGGATTTTGCTCAGAATGGGGAAGACATCCGCGCGCTTTCGCAGGATTTTGTCCTCATTCCAGATCACACGAAGAAAGCATTTTTCCGTATACAGGACGTGGCTTTAGAAGAGTTTTTTGCACGAGTAGCGCAGGTAAAAAGTTCTGAATTTATGATGGGACGGTTGGAAAAACCGGGCTCGCCGACCTTGCGCAGTGCGAAGGCCTGTAAGGCTTGGATTTTGTCTACTGTGGACGAGCTCATACCCCTATACGCGCGGGCGATGTCTTGGTATGAGGCTTAATTGTGAGTCACACCCGTGCGCGCTAGAAGAGTGGTGCAAGTAAGCGCAGGATAATATCCGCAAACTGTGTCAAGGATGCCTTATCCGAATACCTCTCGGACACATCCTCGCTGACGGCTATCGTCTGCTGGAAATCTTGTTTCACTTGGGCGATGGCATCGTATCCGTAAAAGAGTACCGCGTTTTCAAAATGGTGATACAAACTGCGGTAATCGAAATTAATCGTGCCCACGATGGCGAGCTCATCATCGATGAGCACCTGCTTTTCATGGATAAAACCAGGAGTGTACTCATGGATATGCACGCCGTGTGACGTCAAACGGCCGTAATACGAACGTGTAACGCGGTAAATCAGCTTTTTATCTGGGATGCCCGGCGTAATAATATGCACGTCCACACCACGCTGTGCAGCGAGGGACAGTTCGCGATTCATTTCATCCGAAATAATGAAATATGGTGTGGCGATATACACGGATTCTTTGGCATTTTTTATGGCATTCAAATACACATTTTCACTGGTAAAGGCATTATCTGTAGGTGTATCGGCATAGGGTGCGATAAAACCGGTGTGCTGAGCCGTGTACTCATGGATGGTCAGATATGCGGAGAAATCCTCTTGGTCTTTGTCCGCGTAATGCCACATTTCCAAGAAGGATGCGGTAAGGCTTTGCACCGCGTCGCCTTGCAGGCGCACGCCCGTGTCTTTCCAATGGCCGAAGGGGTTGACGAGGTTGAAGTATTCGTTTGCGAGATTATATCCGCCAGTAAATCCGACCTTGCCGTCGATGACTGTGATTTTTCTATGATCACGATTATTCATAAAAATATTCAGCACCGGATGTAGAGGATTGAAAACCTTGCATTGAATGCCCATAGCATTCATTTTTGAAACGAATTTACGATTGATAAAACCTAAGGAACCCACCTCATCATACACAATGCGCACTTCTACGCCCGCGTGTGCGCGTTCTTGCAGAATTGTGGCAATTTTATGGAAGGATGCGCCATCTTCGATAGCATGGTAGTCCATAAAAATAAAGTCTTGAGCCT
Organism: Alloscardovia criceti DSM 17774; assembly: GCF_000376885.1. GTDB lineage: Bacteria > Actinomycetota > Actinomycetes > Actinomycetales > Bifidobacteriaceae > Alloscardovia > Alloscardovia criceti. Next base: position 16,331 of record NZ_AQXR01000008.1, on the reverse strand, counting down.
GGGCTAAATCCTCAAGCTGCGCAGTGAGACCGTCTGTTGCATCTGCAAAAAATTGCACATCTGTATTGCTGTATACCGGGAAATTTTCTTGATTCTGTAAATATCTAAACTGATTAGCTATGCCTTTGTCTGTGGCGTCCAACTGCGCTAAAAGTTGAGGATTTTTAGAGAGCTGCTGCGATAACTCCTTATGATTCTTATTAAATGCGTCTTTGCTGCGGCGAGTGGCGGTGGGCGTGCCAAAGAGGAAATATACGATGAGTCCCACAATTGGTATAACGCCGATGAAAATTATCCACGTAATTTTAAAGGCTGAATTGGTATCGCGCCCGACGATGTACAAAATAACAAAAAAGGCGATGGCGCTCAGTACAGAGGATGCCCATGCGATGCGCTGCTCGAATCCTAAGAAAAACAGGATGATAACGGCGAGCTGGAAGATAAAAGCAAAAGCGACAAAAAACATGCGAATGACGCTGTTTGCGCTGTCAGTTTTAATGTTATGTGCCATCTCTTCTCCTCATCGTCTGCTTGATATTTATTGTAGACGAGGCTGTAGCGGCGTGCGCAGTCGCTAGCTCACGGCAAAGTCTAGGATTTCTCGGGTTATAAGATTGTGAGACTTTGCACAAATATGTTCCAAGGGTTTATTGAGCCGGTAAAATATGAATAAACGCCTAGGCTAAAGGAACAAGGGCAGGAGACGAGGATGTCACAGGATTTCACACAGGATTTTGCACAGAAGGGCACTCATAACAATGCAAGTACGTCTCCTACCGGGCCGATACTGGCGGTACCTCCACAGCAGGAGAATGAAGAATCTGCACAGTTCGCATCAATACAGTACAACCCAGTTGTCCACGCGCATTCTGAGCAGGATACGTACGCTCCATATAGCCAAGAGTATTCACAAGGCAATGCATCGTATAGCCAGGGCTACTATGGCTATGATCAAGGCTTGGAAAGTGATGACCCTCAGCACAAGCATGCCTCAGACGATGAATCGAGATATGCCGTACCACAATCAGCGTATGCGACCTCGTCATCTTCGAGCCCGCATAGTCCACGGCATCCTCATATCCCACAACGCAGGGCGATACCGTCTCACTCGAGTTTTAGTTTCACAAGCGCTCTGACCACGATTTGCTATGTTATGTCGATGCTTGTGCTCTTATTCGCTTGGTCGAGAGGACTGTGGTAAATATCTCCAGACTGCTGAGGAATTAAGCTTCGTTCGTGCGCATGTTTGCCTTTCGTGGTGTACTATCGGTGGTGCATGGGATGGAGGCTGGAGTTATGACACAGGAGCAGACACAGGCATACAATCAATCACAAGCGCGGACAGAAGCAAAGTCGCGCGAATACGCCATCGATGCCCGCAATATTGTTAAACGTTTTGGTGATGTCACTGCGCTTTCCAACTTTAGTCTTCAGGTCGAAACGGGCACGATTTTCGGTCTTATTGGCCCAAATGGAGCGGGAAAAACCACCTTTATGCGCACACTTCTCGACTTTCTTAGACCCACCTCCGGTGAGGTATCCGTGCTGGGGCACAATGTGCGCACAGCATCGGCTACATTGCGTACACAAATCGGTTATTTGCCGGGTGAGTTGCGGCTCGATCCGAATGTGAGTGGTCACAGCCTCATCAACTATTGGGCAGGGTTGAGCAAACATCCACGACAAGCACGCAAATATGCGCGCTCGCTGGCGAAGGAATTCGATATTGACTTAAAACGCCGAGTGGGCACGCTCTCCAAGGGCAATAAACAGAAAATTGGTATTATTCAAGCCTTTATGCACAGTCCCGAACTGCTGATTTTAGACGAACCCACTTCAGGCCTCGATCCAGTGTTGCAGCAGAATTTTCTTAATCTCGTGCTGCGTGCCAATCGGGACGGTGCTACGGTGTTGCTGTCTTCTCATATCCTTTCTGAGCTGGAGCATATTGCCGATAGGGCAGCGGTGATGTATAAAGGACGACTGGTGAGAGAAGCAACCATCGCACAGCTACGCGAATCCACACGACGACATCTGAGCGCTCGTCTGATGGGAGCTGAAATAGGCAATGTGCGGATTGCCCTAGCCAGCGCAGGCCTGAAGGTGGCAGCAAGTCCGGCTGAGGATTCGGTGATGATTGAAGGCGACGTCGAAGGTCAAGCAAACCAGATCATTCACGCTCTTTCTCAGTTTGATGTCCGTGATCTTCTCATAAGTGAACCATCCTTAGAGGAGTCTGTTCTTCATTTCTATGAGGCTCAGGAGGCGCGCAAATAATGTTTGCGGTTTTGCGATATGATCTGTTGCGTGGCTGGCATGCATTGCTGGTGTGGTGTGCTGCTCTCGTGGGCGTGCTCGTTTTATATAGTGCGTTTTACCCCTCTATGGGTATGGGCGATGGCATGAGTGAATTACTCCAACAACTGCCACAAGGTCTTGTAGAGGCTCTTGGATTTACGGATATTACCAGTGGCGCTGGTTGGGTGCATTCCACGTTCTTCTCACTGCTAGGTTTGTTCCTCCTCGTGGGAGCCGCGGTATCGTGGGGAAGCGCTGCCGTGGCAGGCGCGCAGGAGAGCGGATTCCTCGAGCTGACTCTTTCTCGAGGCGTGTCTCGCACAGCCTATTTCTGCGGACGATTACTAGGCATTATTGTCCGTTTCCTCATCGTCGGGCTGATTATTGCTCTGAGTTTGTTTGTCATTAACGAGCCTGCGGAGCTGTCTTTGCAGTTCGACAATGTGCCTGCGCAAATGTGTGCGTTTCTAGCACTCGGCGTTCTTGCCTCGAGTATTTCCCTCGCAATAGGCAGTGTGACAGGCGTGCGGCAGTGGTCGATAGGCGCAGGCGCTTTTATCATCGTTCTCGCATATGCCCTGAATATGATTGGACGTTCAGCAGATTCTTACGACTGGTTGCAAGACGTGTCGCCCATTTCTTGGGTATATAAAAATACGCCGCTGATTCATGGATGGCAGCTCACAGGCCTAGCAATTACGCTGGGTGTTTCCATACTTTTTATCGTCATAGGTCTTATTGCTATAAATACACGTGATCTTGATAATTAGGTGTCGTGTTTTCGTGGGAAGGGACATTCGTGGCTTTTGATTTTAAAAAAGAATTCAAAGAATTATATATGCCTCCTCTGAAGCCGACTCTAGTAACCGTCCCTCGGATGAACTACCTTGCCGTGCGCGGTTCAGGAGATCCAAACGTGACAGATGGGGCGTATCAGCGCTCCATAACCTTGCTCTATGGCGTGGCCTATACGCTGAGAATGAGTAAAAATACAGAGTATACAATTCCTGGATACTTTGACTATGTAGTGCCGCCTCTGGAAGGTTTTTGGTGGCAGGAGAGCGTGCAAGGCGTGGATTATACGCACAAAGAAAGGTTCGAATGGATTTCCGCCATACGATTACCAGATTTTGTAAGAGCGGATCATGTCCAATGGGCGGTGGAGCAGGCGATGCAGAAAAAGAAAATAGACTTTTCAGCAGTCGAATTTTTCAGCTATGACGAAGGACTCTGCGTGCAGTGCATGCATAGGGGGCCGTATGATGATGAACCTGCCACCGTTGAACGCATGCACGCGTATATGCAGGAGCACGGTTATACGTTAGACATCACAGAGAAACGCATGCATCATGAAATCTATCTCAGTGATGTGCGCAAGGTGACTCCAGACAAGCTCAAAACGGTGACACGACATCCGATAGTACAGCAACGCGGATAATCAGCGTTATCAACGTCTAGGCGGTCAGCTCGGCACGTGGACACAATCCTACTGATAAGCTGGAGATAGGCAAAGGCGTTGATTACACGGTTTTGCTGGTTTACTCTCCATGACGGTCTGCATAGAAGGAGGCCCCGAGTGACCAACCAGATTATGAATATTTCTCACCTGTACAAATCCTTTGGGGATGTGAAGGCCGTCAACGATCTTAGTTTTCACGTCAACGAAGGCGAGCTCTTCTCCTTCCTCGGTGTGAATGGTGCAGGCAAATCCACCGTCATCAACATTATGTGCGGTCAATTATCCAAAGACTCAGGAACGGTGGAAATTTGCGGTACCAACCTAGACGCGGAGCCGGATTTAATTCGCCGTCAGCTCGGGGTTGTTTTCCAAAACTCTGTACTGGACAAAGAATTAACCGTGCACGATAACCTCGTCAGTAGAGCAGCACTGTACGGGATATACGGCGCGCAATTCGAAAACAGACTGGCGGAGCTTGCGGATATTCTGGGATTTGAAAATCTGCTTAAGCGGGCAGTGGGGAAGCTTTCCGGAGGGCAACGACGTCGCATCGACATAGCACGTGCATTGCTTCACCACCCACGCATATTAATCCTCGATGAACCCACCACCGGCTTAGATCCTCAGACAAGACAATTACTCTGGTCGGTTATCGACGAACTGCGTCGAACGAGCGGACTCACCGTCTTTCTCACCACGCATTATATGGAAGAAGCCGCAGACGCGGACTATGTGGTCATCCTAGACAGCGGCCAAATCACGGCAGAAGGCACGCCACTCGAACTTAAAAACAGATATACCGGAGATTTCATTACGCTGTACGGGGTAGAAGCATCCGCAGTAGCACAACTGGGTTTGCCTTTTGACACGCTGAAAGATTCCTTCCGCATAGCCGTCCCCAACACAGCTGCAGCTACTGAGCTCATCGTGACATGGCCGCAGTTATTTACAGACTACGAAATTACCAAAGGCAAGATGGACGACGTCTTTCTCGCAGCCACCGGCAAGAAACTAGTGGGAAGTGATGTACGATGACAGCATTACGCATACTTGTGTGGCGAAACACCAAACTGTACTTCAAAGATCGCGGCATGTTTATCTCCTCCATGATGACACCCATCATCCTGCTCGTTTTGTACGCCACCTTTCTCAAACGCGTATTTGAAAACTCTTTCACAGCAGCCTTTAGCGCCGCAGGCATGACTATCAGTGACAAACTGCTCAACGGGCTTGTCGGCGGACAACTTGTGTCATCGCTGCTTGCAGTCAGCTGTGTGACCGTAGCCTTCTGTTCTAATCTGCTTATGATTCACGACAAAGTGAACGGTGCGCGCAAGGACCTGACCATGGCGCCGGTGCGCGAAAGCACGCTGAGCATTGCATATTATCTGTCCACCTTGCTGTCCACATTGATAGTCAACGGCATCGCGCTCGCCGTCTGCTTGGGATATTTAGCCACCGTGGGGTGGTATATCAGCGCGAGTGAGGTGGCACTTCTCGCCCTAGATGTGTTTTTGCTGAGTATGTTTGGCACCGCCATATCCTGCTGTATCAATTGTTTACTCAGCACGGATGGGCAGGCCTCAGCTATGGGCACCTTGGTCAGCGCCGGATACGGCTTCGTGTGTGGTGCGTATATGCCTATCTCCAGCTTTAGTTCGGGACTGCAAAAGGCATTGTCCTTCCTGCCCGGCACGTACGGCACCAGCCTTGTGCGCAATCATGCCATGGGTGGTGCTTTCCGCGAGCTAGCCTCGGACGGTTTGCCCGAAGAAGCGGTCAAAGCCATGCGGGATGCGGCAGACTGCAACCTTTATTTCTTCGGCAAACAGGTGCAGATGGGCACGATGTACACGATTATGGTGGTGAGCATTATCGTTCTGATTCTTGTGTACGTGGTGCTCAGTAGATGCGCCACCTTGCGCAAGCGTAGATGAAGCCAAACTAGTGGTTTTTCGGCTGATACTACCGCTTTCTTCCATTTTCTTATTTGTGAACGAAAGGAAGTAAACGGAGCAACTGTATTGATGTGTATCCACTTCCATACCGGCCACGCGGACGGGGTGGAGGAGGCCCAAGCGCGCTGATGTGGTTGGAAGAGCTCCTCTTTGCTGAGTGCGTGTACGAGCTGCATGACCTGTATGACCAAGCTGTGGAATTGCTGCGTTAATTCCTCAGCCGTAGCCGTTTCCCAACGCTTATAAAAGGACTCATACAAGCGGCCTAGCTGATTCCATTTATATCCTTCAGCAGGTGTAGCAACGTCTTTTCCTGCTTGCTCGTCACGCTCCCAGCCGAGGAGTAAGTCCATCCAGCCGAGTTGATAGGCAATCATCTGCCGAGGCGTGCGATCCACACCTTCTACGAAAGAATCCCAGTCTTCTTTGGAGATATCCTCAAATTCATGGATAAATAATTGGCTGGTTTTCTCAATGTGCACAGCGAGATCTGCACCGGATTCATACGATTTCACGAAGCAGTACCTCCTTGCACGTTCCCTGTCTTGTACCATCGTAATAGATATGTATGGAACGTGTCTGGCTGTGTCTGAAAAGCCGCGGATGGAAGGGGAGTAGTTATGGATGCAAATGAGGTGCTTATGAATGTTTTACACGATTACGCTACCGCAAAAACGGCCGCATTTAGCGCAAAATTAGCGCCGACGGTCGATTCGGGGCGTTTTCTGGGCGTAAAAAGTGCAGATATGAAGACTGTCTCACGGTTGCTACTTGCCGGGAAACTGCCGATTAGCGCCGCCGCATTTCGCGCATCGACTCCGCATCCCTATGTGGAGCTCGATATGGTGCACGTTCACACGCTGAATGCGCTGAAAAATGCTGATCAGTGGCGTGAGGCATGCGAGGAGTTCTTGCCCTATATCGACAATTGGATGGTTACGGATTCCTTCGATCCGGTGCTTCTGCATGGGAAGCGCAGTCTGGGCAGTGAGGCTGCGGAGAAGATTATTTGTGCTGGTCATGATTGGCTCGGAAGCTCATGCGGAGGAAACACAGATGCTGTGGCGCACACTTATACAGTCCGTGCTGGTGTACTTGTGCTCCTCCAGGCTTTGCACAAAGGCCATTTTGCGCCGGAACAGCTCGAATGGGTGGCATCAGTGCGGCACCCGGACTACTATGTCTCCATTGCCGTGGGCTGGTATTTCGCCACTGCCTTCGATAAATATGAGCAGGAAACACGACCTTATCTGGAGGAAAACGGGCGCTTACAGTTGGACACACACCGTCTGGCTGTGCGCAAAATTATCGAGTCACGCAGAACGTCTGCTGAAAATCTAAATTGGGCTAAGGCGAAACGTGCAGAATTGACACAGCGTGCGAAAATGATGAAATCAGTAAATATTGAAAAAGAAAAATAAAAGTGGATGCTTAGTGACCCATTTTGATACAAGACCCTGGGTGGGTGCAGAACTGGGCGTGGTGGGTGCAACTTGCCGTGTTGGCGAATCACCTCATCGTTTCGGTGGGATCGCTAGGTAGACGGGTTCGTCTGCACCGATCTCATCAAGGACCAGATTGTCTGGGAGAGGACGTTGCATCGCTCCACCTGCCGTAAACGTCTTTCGAGACAATGGGGGTACCTCGAAAGAGTCTTCTAAGCTCAGCCGGAGGAACGCGTCTCTGTTACGGACAGACTCAATTCGGAGGGCGGTAGCGCAGGGGTTAACGATCGCGTACTGGATGCCTTTAACCCATTCGATTCGCGGGTGCAGCGCAGTGTTGCCTGATGCGAGGGTGTTGTGGAGGTCGGCTCCGGACTTTTCAACCGCCTCCGCAATTGCGGGCAACTCTTGTTGGAGAACCTCGACCTGCTGTTGTACAGCACCCAGGAGGCTTTCAGCGGTCTGCACTGCCTTAGCCGCGCGTTGTTCGGCTAGGTTCGCTTGTCTGTGCTCTTCTTCTGCTTCGGTTTTCGCTTTCTTCGACAGGTTCGACCGATAGTACGAAAAGCCGCCACCAGCTATTGAGATCACGGCAGCTGCAGCCGAAACCCACGATGCAATATCCATGCCTCAATTCTAGGCTTCTCAGTGACAGTACCATCCGGAATGAACGGAGGGGCAGAGTCTTTAACTAGCTTGTATAGGTCGACGTCATCCTTGAATTCAGCGACGTGTATCGCCCTGGTTGAGCCCTGTACACTTGTAGGATCTCACCCTCTTGTTGATGTTGCAGGAACACTGCTAGGAACAGTAACTCGGTCAGGGTGATGACGCCTGAGACTGGATCAGAGAATCCCAGGGTAAAGGCTCGACGAGACGATCCAGAGACGGCCAAGACAAGTCACTCTGCGTGGTGTCAGTTTGCGGGCAGGGTGCGGCCGTCTTTGAGCGTGAAGGTGATGGTTCCGTCGGTGTTGATGGTGGCATGGTCGATGAGGGTTGCCCAGGCATCGTCGCTGTATTCGATGCTGGGGTGCTGGCTGCGGTACCGGTGGATCTGGCGGATCTGGATTGCCCGGTGGTTCTTCTATTCGATCTGCGCCTCGACCTGTTCGATGCGATGGGTCTGCTGCTGATATTTCTTTTCGCGCTCAGCGAAGGATTGCATGTAGTCGTCTTGGTCTTGTGTGTTGTGGGCGTTGGTGGCCACGGCCTGGTTCATGCGAGTGACCAACGCGTCGTGCTGAACCTGCAGCTGCGTGAGTTTGCGTTCTTCGCCGCTGATGTCGCAGGTCGTCTTGATGGCTTCGTCCAGCACCTGCTGGCTGGGTGACGGAGCGAGACTGGCTATGTCTTGGGTGAAGGCGTCACGGATGGCGTCTTCGCTCAGGTGTGGTGCGATGAAGGAGGTATGGCGCTCGTATTTGTTGTTGCACCGCCAGATGTGCCGAGCGTATTTGCTGTTTGAGTGCCAGGTTTTGCACCCATACCATCCCCCACATTGGCCGCACTTGATGTGCGAGGCGAAGGGGTGGGTGGTGGATGCGCCCTTGGTTTGGCGTCTGGCGAGTTCGGTTTGGACGATGTCCCACGTGTCGGGGTCGATGATCGCCTCATGGCTGGCGGTGACGTGGTACTGGGGTATTTCCCTTCGTTGGATTTGGTGCGTTTGGCGAGGAAGTCCACGGTGAAAGTCTGTTGCAGCAGGGCGTCACCCTTATATTCTCGTTGGTCAGGATCGACCGAATGGTCGTGGTGGACCACACGCGCTTGCCCGTGGTGTGGGCACGCCCTCAAGCGTGAGCGTCTTGGCGATCGTCTTGGGTGAATGCCCGGTGAGGAAGTCGGCGTAGATGCGCCGTACGACCTTGGTCTGGCCGGGGTCGATCTCGGGCTGGCCGTCAGGGCCTTTGCGGTATCCCAGGAAGTTTGAGTAGGGCATGAGGAGCTTGCCGTCGGCGAAGTGTTTGCGGTGCCCCAGGTAACGTTTCGCTGATGGAGCTGGATTCCTCCTAGGCCAGGGAGCTCATGATGGTGATGAGCAGTTCGCCTTTGTAGTCCAGGGTCCAGATGTTCTCCTTCTCGAAGAACGCCTCCACACCTTTGTCCTTCAAGGCGCGCACGGTGTCAGGGAGTCGACGGTGTTGCGGGCGAAACGCGTCACGCGACACGTTTTTCGCGATGATCAGGTCGATGCGTCCCTGCAGTGCATGGCGGATCATGGTTTGGAAACCGTCGCGGTGCTTGGTGGAGGTGCCGGTGACGCCTTCGTCTATCTAAAAGCCATCTTTGATACAATTTTACATTCTGACGGGTTCATTTTTGGTCGGACGGGTTCAAAATTTTAACCTTTCCATAGACAGGGTAAGAAAAAAGCCTCCGAACCATAATGATTCAGAGGCAATCTTTGTTATTCTGTCTTTTCGTATTCTTTGTTGACCAGGTTAAGTCCGTAATCCTTCAGTTCTCCATTAATTGCATCCTGCAACCATCCTGCCACAGACTGTTTCTGTTCTTCAAAGGAAAGCCAGACAGCCGGTGTAGCAATGATCGTATGAGCAGTAAGATTTCTGGGATCGTCATACCAGCCTACACCGTCAAAGATGAAGAGACTCACACCAGCTTCCTTGAATAACGGGATATTCCGTTTTAAAGTCTCCTGGAATTCATCTCCCTGAGATTCGTCCACATCATTCTGCATGGATAATCCGTTTTGCAGAGAATGCTGTACTTTGGCCAGATCGCCATCTCTTGTGGAACAGTCAAACATCAGATGAATACCATCACCGTATTTTTCATGCAATGCCTTAAGACTATCCATAGTCAGATTGTTTGTCGTGAGTTTGTCTGATATTTCCTTTGGAGTTTTCCAGACATTCTCCGCAACATCTTTCCAGCCGTCATACTCGATCAAAGACGCGTCGACCAGCACATTCTTATTCTCCGCGTTTGGGAAGTAGTTGGTATAGATGTCATCAGAGAGCAGCGCCGTCGCAAACCCACCTGCAGAATAGCCTGTGACGAGTACTGTATCAGCGTTTTCGATTCCTGCTTTCTCCATGATCTCTTTCATAGCCAGGGTATAGTTGTTGTAGCCGTTATGATAGAGGATCTTGTCTTTTCCGTCTGTATCGACATAATGGAACTCACCGGTACCGGAGTGAAAATCTCCGGTGGCATAAGGGAACAGTATGATTGTCCAGTCATTGAACGGACTTCCTTCCACATCGGATGCAATACCGCCCATATTCATGGTCGTATTTGCCAAAAGATCCGGCCAGAGCTCTTTGGTATTGTAAGTGTCTTCTTTTGCACTAACCTCGTCTACGGATACTCCGCCTCCGGCGAAGTAGATCATCACATTGTTTTCGGACCCTTTGCGAAACAAGGCATGATAGTGGTTTCCTTCGGAATCCTTCATTGCAGTATCAGACACACGATACCATTTACCAACTTTGGGATCATTCTTGATCTCCGGATAATTCACCACGAATTTGATCACACATCCGGCAATGATCAGCAGCACGAGGCATATGATTCCCATTACTTTCAAGATCTTCTTTAATACTTTCACCTCTATTCCTCCAGATCGATCCTCTGTCCCTGATAGTCAGGATTGTTTAACAGTTCAGGGCTGTCACCGATAAATGCTCTGGCGGCTTCTTCGTCACCTTGCAGCTGCCATCTGAACCATGCCATAACATAGCCGCCGGCGGAATACATCATCTGATCGTGAGTCATGCCGATCCTTCTTGCCATTGCCTTCGGTGATGTGATCTTGTCATACTGCTCGTTCAGCAGCTCGATCGGGATCACGGTATCCATTTCGAACTCACCCTCAGTGCCGGCCATGATAAGGATAGGGCATTTTACCAGTGATGAATCATACGTATAATCCGTAACCTGTGCTGTCATATATTCACTGACCGGTGAAAGCGGTACGGCAGTCTTGATATATTTGGCTTCTTCATACTTGGTCAGCACATTAAAAACACCGGCTCCGCCCTGTGAGAAACCAGTCAGACCGATATTCTCAAGATCGATCTTATGATAGAATAGACTGCCTTCATCTTCGTTCAGGACAAGCATATCGTTTAAGACTTTTACGGTAGTCTTACCGGTTCCGGTTCCTTTGTCCTGTGTGCCCACAACGATAAAGCCCCATGAGGCATACATCTCAAACTGCGGTTCATATTTGGTAGCCTTTCCACCGGTTCCGTTCATGACCAGAATCATCGGATATGTTTTATCAGAATTCTCCATCTCCTCCGGATAGAAAACAGATACCTTCTTTATGGGATTCTCTTCCTTGAATGTTGTCTTGTTTACCGTGAGATTACCACCCAGAAGATATTTTGCTTCAATCTCGCCGCCGGTCTCTATCTCTTTATTGTATCCATTTTTAATATCTGCCTTATTGTCGGAATAGAGATACCAAGCACCGAAAACAGCGGCCAAGGCGACAGGAACTGCGATCAAACCAATCACAACCTTTTTCCATGTCTTCATTTTCCTTTTTTCATTACTCATAACAGATAACCTCTCAACATTTTTTTCACAATACCTTGACAACGAGGCATCCGTTGCGGTATTAAGTGATGGAACAATTATACCATCAAAAGACTAAAATTAAGATGTTTACGAAAATTGGCACAAAAGAAGGGTGAATGTACCATCATGGGAAATGCAGAGAGAAATTCATTTGTGAAGGCGCAAATTACAGAAGCAACGATCCGACTCCTCGGCGAGAAAGAGCTGTTTGAAATATCTATCAGCGAAATCATAAACAAAGCTGAGGTCAGCAGGAATTCTTTCTACCGCAATTACACCGATAAGACCGATGTGATACTGCAGTATTTGCGAAAACTTTACAGCGAATGGGATACAAAACTTCACGAGAATGGCGAAATATCTAATAATGAGCTATATGCGAGTCTGTTTGGACACATCAAGGCAAACAGCGAGTTTTACCTGCTTTTAAAGCACAGAGGACTTTCCCATCTGTTCCTTACAGTTCTAAATGAACAGAACGGAGCACAGTCTTCTGATGATAACCTGTGGGCATATATTAAGAGTTATCTGACCTACGGTACTTTTGGTTGGATCGAAGAATGGGTTAAACGAGGGATGAAGGAATCGGAAGAAGAAATGATGGCACTTTTGCAGAGTCAAGATAAACAGCAGCAATAAAAAGCGCCTCCGAGTCACAAATGGTTCAGAGGCGTTCTTTCTATTGATCTTCACACAGCTATCTCCATTCCGTTCCGGAAGGTCACTCTGATGTCATCCTTGTCGTAAACTGTGATGTAATCGCAGAGTGCGTACCACGTTCCATCATCGAAAATCTCGACCTGCTCCGGCAGTGAGCGCAGCAACTCCATGAAGTTTTCCATCATCTGCCGCTGCGCCTGTTTCTTGGTGATTGCCGCCTGTGTCTCGTCCAGCTTTGCTTTCGCTGTGTCAAACCGCTGAACCAGGGCATCATAGCGTTTCTCGTATTCAGTCTGATCTTGCGCCACACGGGCGTTCTCATCGATGTATTTCTGTATCAGTTCTGCGACCGTGTTTACCTCGCCGTTCAGCACCTGGACCTCCGCCTCAAGAGCCTCGGTCGAAAAGGCCGTATCCCGGATTTCTTCAAATCCTGCGATGATGAGTTATCGTTCCTTGCCGAGGATGTTCAGAGCCTTCACGAAAAGCTGCTTGATGGTTTCTTCATCCAAGTGCGGCGTGGTGCATTTTTCTCCGCCGTCAAACTTGTGATTGCACTGCCAGATGACATTTCTGTACTTGTCGTTGGAGCGCCACACCTTCGAGCCATACCAGGAACCGCAGTCCCCACACTTTATCTTGCTGGAAAAGATGCTCACACAGCTGTTGCGATTCTTCCCCGGTTCACGAGCCTGCATCAGAATCTGCACCTGGTCAAATACCGCAGGGCTGATGATTGCCTTGTGGTTTCCTTCCACATAGTACTGCGGAACCTCGCCCTCGTTCTTCTTTTTCTTCTTGGTAAGAAAGTCCGTGATGTAAACCTTCCGCAAAAGGGCATCGCCTTTGTATTTCTCGTTGGTAAGGATGGATGCAACCACAGCCTTGCCCCATACCTTCTTGCCGCCCGGAGTCGGTATGCTTTCCTCTGTGAGCAGCTTGGCGATTTGGTACGGCGACCGTCCTTGCAGGAAGTACCCGTAGATTTTGCGGACGATTTTTGCCTGTTCCTCATTGACCACAAGGTTTCCGTCCTCGCCCCGGTCGTAGCCGAGGAATCGTCCAAAAGGAACCGTGACCTTGCCGTCCGCACACCGCTTGCACCAGCCCCCTGTGCAGTTCTCGGAAATGCTCTGGCTTTCTTCCTGCGCATGGCTCGACATGATGGTGATGAGAAGCTCGCCCTTGGAATCAATTGTCCATATGTTCTCTTTTTCAAAGTAGCACTCGCAGCCGTTGTCCTTCAGCTTTCGGATGGTGGAGAGGCTGTCCACGGTGTTCCTTGCAAATCGGCTGAAGCTCTTTGTTATGATGAGGTCGATGCGTCCGGCAAGGGCATCCTCTATCATTTTGTTGAAGCCCTCACGCTTGAAAGCGTTACAAGCGGTTATGCCTTCGTCAGAATACAGTCCGACAAACTCCCAATCATCACGGCTGCGGATGTACTCGGTGTAGATGCCCGCCAGCTCCCACTCGGTGTGGTCGTGGATGTAGCTCGTGTAGTAATCGATCTGCGCCGCGTAGGAGGTTTACTGCTCCTCCAGGTCGGTGGACGCGCGCGTAGGCGGCGACCCGACGGCTGGGCGCCTGCGCGGTGGCGGTGCGCTTTCCGATCGGCCGGGTGGCGTGGATCGCGGTGACGGTGCGGTTCATGCCGGATGTTCTCCTCGGCCAGGGCGTGGGTGGTGGCGGTGCCGTCGGCGTAGTGGAGGGTGAGTCGGTCGGGGTGGGCGGACAGATAGTCGGAGGGTTCGGGCATCGCCTCGTCCGACAGAAGCGCGCCTTCGCCGATGTCTTCGCCGTCCAGGTCGAACGGGTCGAACGATGCCGGCTCGGCCAAGCGGGTGGCGTCCTTGCCGGCGTTCATCTTTTCGACCAACGGCTGGGGTTTCGCGCCTGAACGTACGCGTCGTCCGCCCCCTGTGGGTTCCGTCTTTGGCCATAGGTCACCTCCCGTTTGTATAATAATCGTGCTTTTCGGTTCTGGGGTCTATGTGAGGTGCGGGTGGTTGGGTCTTTCAAACTGTTTATTCGTACCTATGTGTATTGGGTAGGGTTCATCCTCGGCTTTGCGATATTTCCCGGTTATCTGCTCTTCGCTACCGGACTCACCTTGGTGAACCCTTCATTGTGGCTTGCACCTCTGGCCGGGCTGCTTCTCCTTGTCATTGATCGACCATCAGCATGGGAGACGCCGCAGTGGCGATCATGGCTGATCCGAGTGCTTGGTGCAGGATTCGCGACCGCCGTGCTCGTCGCGTATGTATCCGTTTCTGCCCGCTACGGTTCTCGCCACTGGTTTGAAACGTCCCTATCTCTCGGTCTGGGTTGGGTTGTCTTCGCTGTCGTGTCAGGACACATGCTTAAGGGCCGCTCCGCCCGACTCGACGTTCCCGCCCGCATGGGAAGGGATGCGCTCCGTGCATACGCGGCATGGGGCGGGATCGCTTTCGGGATTTTCTATATCCCGGCTACGGGTCTGTCTGCGGCCGGCACCCTTTGGATGATTCTTCCCCTTTTGGGCACGTTCTTCGTCGGTATCGTCCTTTTGGCGGCCGACCCGCCACGTCGATGGCCGCAACCCCGATTCGTGTCGCTGTGGATACGACTTCTTGCTAGCGGGGCCGCGGCATTCCTATTCACCGTAACGAGCTCGGTGTATTGCGATGCGCGCACACACGAGGTCTACATCGGCGACTGGCAGGAAAACCTGGTCTTCTGCATGGGCGCTTGGGGACTTTATGCTGCAATGGCTACGATAGTATCGCTTATGCGGAATGTCAGCCAGAAACCATAGGCAACCTCAGTAGATGAATTCGGCCAAGGCTTGGCACGCTGCCTTCTTGACTTCTTCGCTGGGTTTAACGCCCGAGTAGCCGTATGTACCCCTGAAGCCACCTGTAAGAAGATCGACATACCTGTCATCCAACGGACCTTCAAGTTCTTGTAGAGCCTGTTTTTTGCGGTTCCTTTATCGCTTGCACCGATGCTCTCCGGGATTGCCTTGAATCGCTGGGATAGCGAAACGAGATTGTTGTAGTAACCCCTCAGCGTACGGGACAGAAGGTTCGAGTCATCGGCTCTTGAGCCTTTCAGCATCGCAGTCAGTCTGATTGACTCCCTGTCGCTACATAGGTCGGAGTAGTTACAGTTGTTCGGCAGATTATCGGGGATGGTCAAACCGCGAAGTCCGGTATGGTTCCTGTCGTCCTCCCTTGGCCAACGAGCGCCCGAGCGATTGCGACGGCATTTGAACCCGGATTCGGGTCGACTACCCTTGAATCGGGCCGAGTGCCGACGCCAAATCGCTTGCCCAGCCAGTCCATTTATCTGGAACAAACGGGTTAACATTGATGTAGCCCAGAGTGGTCACGCTCATATGCGCGACGTCTACTGCGCCACCCGCAGGATCTGTCCAATCCTTTCGATCAGAGCCAATCCACTTATTCAAGGCTGAGATTATCGGGAGCGCTTGAGCATCTTCTTCCAGCCTTTTCACGTCCTCCTCCCGATATGCTTCAGCCGACGCAGACCATTTTGAGTTTCCCGTTCCATCCATTCAAGCTGGTATGCGATCATCTGACATGGTGTACGGTCAACACCATAGACGAGGAAATCCCAAGTTCCTTCGGGCATGTCCGCAAATTCATCGATAAACAAGCCGCCAGACTTAGCAATTTGTTCAGCTAACGCCGCACCGGATTCATATGATCTCACCTGATATTCCTCCCTCACAATAGAGGGCTACCGAGATAGATCTCCGAGCACTTTTTAACGCAAGCCCGATGTCAGTGATCTTGGCTATGTAGAAAGGGTATGACCTAGGCATCTATAGCCCAGCCACGGCACAAACGGGATGCTCTCAGAAGCTCTGAGCTACGAACAAAACCTCGCTATTTCAACGAAAAACACCCATTCGAACCTCCGCCCTCAGTCCTGAGAGCTTTGTATCCAAATGGG
>NZ_AQXR01000007.1 GCF_000376885.1 Alloscardovia criceti DSM 17774 | reverse complement strand
CTGGTTGCAAGCAAGTGAAAGCCAAGCTTGCTTTGTCGACAAGGGTCTTTGTTTGTGATAACTGCGGACTTGCTGTGGATCGAGATGTCAATGCCGCTGTGAACCTGAAGAACCTGGTCGCGGAGAGTACCTCCGAGACTCAAAACGCCTGTGGAGATCACATAAGACCTCCTGAGAAGAAAGAGGATCATTCTCTCTTCTCAGGAGGCAATGATCGAAGAAGCAGGAATCGTCGCTTAAACAAGCACGAAGTTACACGAGGAAACTCGTGTATGGAAACTATTTCACATTAGTTTTCAACGGTCGGAACTAACACAAATAAGGTTGTGGTTTACGCAGCGTTGCGTGTATGCATGATTGTGCTTGATGGTGTTGTGGGCTGCGGCTGAACAAACCTTTTGGGTTTGTTCCATGAAATGGGGCCTCACACGTGAGTGTGAGGCGATAGCAGCCTGTGGCCGCCCGTCAAGGGCGGACACTCAATCCCCTATCCTCATCTCTTCCTCGTGGTGTGGGTGTCCTGGTTTGACCAGGACACGGGTGGAGGGTTGGTTGATATTTATGTGTAGGCAAGTTCTTGAGAAGCTGGACGAGATTCTTCCTCGCTTGTCTCCTTGTACTCGGCTGTTTTGCGAAGAGATAGAGATAATCCTAACCCATCGAGAACTCGCATCAGGGTTTCTAAACGAGGGTTACCTGATTCAGAAAGAATGCGGTACAGACTTTCACGTGGAATACCCGTGCGCTCTGCAAGTTTGCTCATACCCTCGGATTTAGCAACATCTCGTAAGGTAAGAGTGAAAAGATGACTGTCATTGCTTTCAAGAAGAGTATCCAACAGGTAGAGCATATCTTCTTCTGTTTTTATCTTGTCAGCGATGGTGAACTTCTTTAATTCGTTTACCATTGTCCATTCTCCTTTAATCGTGCAATGAACAGGTAACCTCGTGGGACTTGTATAAGGTATGTTTATGCGTAAACGAGTTGTTTTGTAGCTTGCTGGGTAGCAGGTTGAGGTTCTGTGTTTGGTTCAAAGTTGATGTGGACGTTGAGTGCTTGGAGAACTTTTATAATTGTTTTAAGACTTGGATTTGCGCCACTCGATAAACTTTTATAGAGGCTTTCTCGGCCTACCCCTGCGCGTCGTGCAAGCTCTGTCATACCCTGCGCTTTAGCGACGGTTTGTAGCCCAACAAGTAACATGTCGGGATCGTTCATCTGCATAATCTCATCGAGATAAGCTGCGATTGCTTCTGGCGATGTAAGATGGCGACTTGGGTCAAACCTTCTCATTGTTACCATTGTCCTTTCTGTTTCATATTTTCTAAAATCTGTGCTGCTTTAGCAATATCTTTTGACTGTGATTTTGATTTTTTATCACCGCCGTTCAGCAGAAGAACCAGTCTGTTTTGTTTTTGCGCAAAATAGACTCTATATGCAGAGGCTCGTTTGAATTGGAAACGTACTTCTGCTACTCCTGTTTCTGATGTTGGTTTGATATCTCCCGAGATAATTCCAGTAACTTCCCAACGTTGAAAGAATGCTTCAATACGGGCTACGCTAGCTTTATCTTTGAGTGAGTCAATCCAATCTGCGTACTCATCAGATTCTATTATTTCCACACAAAAAGTGTATCATATAGGATACACTCGTGTCAATGTAGGTTCTCCTGCTTAATGACCAGAACTGTCAAATCGATGAGGATGTAGCTGATTTTTTGTTTTTGAATTCTGGTTGAGTATTGAGAAAGGGTTGTGCCTCACGATCCTTGCCCGTAGAAGAGAAAGTGAAAAGAGGACAGGACTGTGAGGCACGGAAAGAGAATTCTTTAATAACTATTTTTTATCGTATAATCGTGTCCTCCTTGTCTGCTTTGTGTGCCGCATGGCGGCGGCGTTGCATGGTGAGGGTGATTCCCGCAGCGGTCACTAAGACAGTGAGTGCTGCAAGTCCTGTGATAGCGCTACCCGTTTCGGCTAGTGGCATGGTAGGGATGAGTGCGGCTACACCGTTCCAGTCGTCAGACGCGCTGATTGGAGTATCGAAGCACACATTCGACTCAGAAGACTCAGACTCAGAGTCAGTGTCATTCTTATCTGTGTCGCCGTCTGTTGGTGTGGTTGGTTCCTCATTGTCATCCTTATCCGAGTTGGTATCGGTTGGGGTGTCGAATGGGTGATCGTTCTTGACCACGCATGGCACGATTGGTGTGCCTGTGGTGGTTCCACGGTTGGTGTGGTTGATTCCGCTCATGTTGGTCAGGGTTCCTGTGACTTCGACATAGGCGCCTGGTTTCAAAATGAGGTTGTCCCAGCCTTGAGGATACTGCAGATCGGTTACTTCGCCTGATCCTGCCACGGTTTTATCCGTGAGAGTGATCTTGGTGAGGTCTACCGCGCCTGTGTTGATGATACGGAACACGATAACGGTACCGTTCTTGGTGTTCTTTAACGCGTCTTCTGGCGTGTTACGATCACCTTGTTCAAGGCCTGATTCCTTGTCGTATTTGATCAGCTTGATAGCTGGTGTCTGGTCTGGTGTTTTGGTCCATACGAGGTTGGATTCGCGTTCGACATCGTTCATGGTTTCGATGAACTGGTTTTCTACACGATCCGACACGGCGATACGGGTCATTTGCACGTATCCCGTCCAGCTCAGGTCTGCATCCATAGCTGAGGCGATGTCAAGGAACTTTTGCGTGGCTTCAATGACGAATACGCCATCCTTGTTCGTGAAGGTGAAGTAGCCTGCGTCTACGCCTGAACCATCGATGCGTTGGCCTTGTTTAATAATGACTGTGCCGTTGGCATCAGTGTAATCATTGTTCGCGTAGACTGCCCATTGGCCTGTGACCTGATCATAGGTTTCATCGTAGTTATCGACGATCTTCCAGTTACGAATCTGCTGGTAGGCACGATTCTTGGTGATCTGGCTGGAATCGAGGCGATACAAGAATTGGTGTTCCTTGTAAATACTCTTTCCGTTGGCACTGTCCCCGTTGACGTTCACGGTGACGTCTTTCTTCGGGTTAATCTCCTTCAACGGGTTCGACACCGTGTTCGTCACATCCTTACGATCATTAGTGATCTGAGTTGCAGTATTCTTCACGGTGTATCCGTCAGTGACCTTAGCAACCTTCATAGGCAGCACAATCGTGTAGGTTTGTCCGAGCACATTCTGGTCGATACTTGGCTGGGTTTTTGGATCCAACGCCATTTCGGAATAGGTTTTGAGATCGGTTGGTTGTGGGTCACCCTTCAAGACTGTATCCAAGTATTCGGTGTCTACGGTCTTGAAGAACACGTAGGCGATACCATCTTTGACTTGAATGTTGAACTTGTCGGTTACATCCTGGCCGTTGTGGTCGAGTACTTCAATCTCGTTTTCTATAAGGTTCAAGTATTCGTCGTCGTAATCATCAACCATGCCGAGGCGTTGTACCTTGTAGGCAGTATCGGTGAGCTTTGCGGCGTCCAGGGTGAGGCGATAGTAGATCGGGTCTCCATAGTAGACGGTCTTGCCATCAATGGTGATGCCTGCCTTGGTTTCGTCCGACTTGACTGGGTGAGGATCAGCTGGCTGGTTCGTTACCTTGTTGGATGGGACCAGTTCGTTGTTGATCTTTAATACCCATTCATTATCAATGGCTACCTTTGGTGCATCCTTGTTCACGGTTCCCTCGAAGCGTAGCTGGAAACGATACAGTTCGCCTGCCTTGAAGGTTTTGGCAATGTAATCATTCTTGAACACGACAGTGAAGGTATGCTTCTTCTTATCGTGGCTCAAGGTCCAGTTCTTCTTCGAGACTTGTACACCATTCTTCAAGTCCGTGATTTCCACGGTTTGAAGGTCTGGTGTCAGGTTCTTGTCATAGGTGTCCGTGAGTTGTACAGAGGTGATCTGTTCAGTCAGGGTTGGAATCGTGTCTTGTGAGGTGAGGGTGTATTCCACTTTTTGGCCTGGGAACACGATCTTACCGTTAATGTCTTCTTGGTCGCCACCTTGGGAGGATTCGCCAATGACTTTCTTTGGTGTTGGTGGTACCCAACCACAAATGTGTGGTTCGTTGGTTGCTACCCTACTGTCGTTAATGGTTTGAGCACCCGCATTCAGTAATGCTGTTCCCTTATCAGGAGCGCCCTGAGGGGTGACGCAGAACTTGACACTATCGTTAGCGGTTTTACCCGCATCTGTACGGACTTGTGCTGCACCGTTGCCGTCGGCTTTAGGTATAACAACCTTGTATTGATTCAAGTTTGAATCAGTTGAATCTACATATCGCGAATTGATATACCGCTTATTTCTTTTTTTATTATAAATCCCGTAAACACATACATCATCAGCTTCGGGTGAACCGTGGAAACATTCAAAACTCAAAACGTTGCTCGACATACGCCTTTCGTGTCCAGAGTACTGCTCATAATCTTCAACAAGATTATTGATATCGAACTTACTGGCTACAAAACCCAAATCTTTGAAAGAAGAAGTACGAACATAAGGTAATACTTTCTTCAAAACATTGTTCATCTCGGGATAAATAGTAAAAACTTCAATAGCGCCAAAATCCTTCTTCTCATCCCAATATGTAATTACAACTCCGCCCTTAATCTCGGTATTTGGGAAAATCTTACTTCCATCAGGCTCGTATTCAACCACCTTCAGATGCTCATCATTGAGCATTTTCTGATTCCATTCCTTTGGTGTACGACCCGCATTGAACAGGAACCTCGCAGGAGTAATAAGCTCGATAACATCTGAAACCCCTTGGCAACCATCAATGAATTGATGATAAATCGGTAAGGCAGTTTTACTCGTTCCTTTTCGATCTTCCTGATAAGGTGGATTGCCTATAACAAAATCGAACTTCATCTTTGCCCATCCTTTAGCAATATCCCTAAACTCAAGTTCTTTATCATTCGCCCAATCGTATATCCTAGAAAAAACGTTCTCATATTGCTCAATCGTAGGCTCATCTGTATCCATATCACACAAATCCCACAAGGTGGACTGATCGAAAGTTTCCCCCAATGCCTTGAAGGGGACACAGTAGTTCAAACCATCCATCTGCCAAAAGTTCTTAATGATTATTTTGGCTAAGGTCTTCAACTCAAGCTTCTGGAGAGGCTTATAACCAGCGTCCTCTATAGCTTCTTCAATACTTTTGAGGATATTGAGTCTAGCGATAAACAAATTATCACCTTGA
Source organism: Alloscardovia criceti DSM 17774 (assembly GCF_000376885.1). Classification (GTDB taxonomy): domain Bacteria; phylum Actinomycetota; class Actinomycetes; order Actinomycetales; family Bifidobacteriaceae; genus Alloscardovia; species Alloscardovia criceti. The sequence goes on along the minus strand of NZ_AQXR01000007.1, from coordinate 120,917 downwards.
TACTCATAGCCATACACAGACTTCAAAGAGACAGTTGCCCACTTTTTCCATGAATCTCTGCGGTCTGTAATCTTTTTGACCAAACGCAGTTTACGGTCAAGGATGCCTATGCGTTCAGGAACTGGAATGTACGAACCATCAGACGCATCGTAGCGATTCACAATGAACGGAGCCTCACCACAAGTGATTTCAAGACGAGTTGACTTGATATAGCAGCGAATCTCTTTGACATCAGTTAGATTGCCCCAACCATTCTCTGAATCAGCTTCATCAATCATCAGCTTGCACATCCAAGTTGGAGTAAAAACCTCAGCAAAACTTCGGGTTAAAGATGCTTGCTCCTCTGTGGCTTTTTCGGCTCTGGTCTTGATGACGCCCAAATGATTTCCAGTAATGAGCTTGGATTCAATCTGGTTCTCAGGCTCATACCCATAACCGTTCGCACCGTAAGCAGAAGTAGCCCATACAATATTTTTTTCAGTAGAAATATCAGACAACAAGATATCAAGCACACCAAGACTGGCATATCGTTTGATATCCTCTGATAAATCTACTTGTATGTTGGTGTTTTCAGGCAATGACCCGCTAACCTTTCCTTTTTTGATTCAAAAATGAATAGCCTTCTCATTATCTCACGAGTAAGACGACACGCATCCTTCGCATCGTCCAAACCCTAGAACGCTTCACTCCATCGGTGGTTCTTCTACAAAATCAGGCTATCGTGTCATGCCTAACACATATAGCGAAAAAGCAAATGCTTATTGTGATGCCTACTCCTACAACGCCCATGATGAGCAACGCAGCAGCCATGATCTTCCAGACTTGTCTCCTCGCTGAAGAGATCCGTCTCCTACTCAATGCGCCAAACAAAGCAATCAAAATCGGGAATGGTAAACAGAAAACGTTTACCAGAGGAATAATCAAGGTTATGTAAAGCCTTTACAACGAGGAAAACTGCACGTTACCGTAGAAGGTGGCAAATTGCTTGGCGTAGGATGCGCTGCCCCCCCCCTATAATTTAGATTCCTTCACGAGTAATGAAACAAACACATATTTTGGTCAAGCTCTTGCTGTTGTGCAAGCATTGTCTGAAGATGATATGAAAAGTCAGGATACTTCTTTGAAGATACATGTAAGTGATGGGCAGCATTCCACGAGTGTGGTTATTCCACTTAGTATTGCATGATTTTTCTTGTGATGGGTATAAAAGTGGTGCAGTATTCGTTAAAATACTGCACCACTTTTATACCCATTTTTTAAAAAATGTTATGACAATGTGCTGTCGATATCGGTATCTGATGTACTATCTTCAGGCGTATCGGCACCATTATTATCGCTTTGACGGCGACGCAAGAACAGGACAAGGGTAATCCCTGCCACAAGCAAGATTCCAGCAATCACTGCAAATCCAGCTACAGCAGCACCTGTATGCGCCAAGTTGTGACTCTGAGATTGTGCACCCTGTTCAGCAGTAGGGATATAAACAGTACTGTTTACCTCATTCTTTTCCCACAATGCATACAAAGTGATATCGCTGGTGATATTGCTTAAATCGCTAGACGGAGCATAAAATGTACCAGATCCGTCAGCTTGCGTGTTCCATCCCTTGAAGCTGTAACCATCGCGAGAAAATGCGTTGCCATCAGAAAGAGTGACCTGGCCTGGGTGATCAATTGTATAGGATACAGTCTGACTGTCAATGCTCCCCTTGCCGCCGTTATTGTTATAAGAAACGGTTGCCGAGTATTCAGGAGGGCAAGATGCATTCTTAGAAGCGCTGATATAAACCTGAGTTTGTGCGGTTGTAGAGACACTTGACCGTTCACCTGTTTTCTCATCAGCATTCCAGTAGCGATAGGTGACAGTGTACTTTCCTGGCTTGGAAGTATCAATATTAGCCACGGTTTCCCCGGATGCATCGGTGTATGTCACATCGATGAGTTTACTTTGAGTAGAATCATGCAATGGGGCGCGTACTTCATCTTTATTGTACGGGTGTACCCAATAAAGGCCATCATCTGGATTAAATGTATCACCTACAGTTAAGCAAATATTGGAAGCAGCTGAAATATAGTGCCATAATTCGATGTAGAAAAGATTCTCCGGTAAGGTTTTATCTTCATCATTAACACCATGGATAACGAGACCAGAAGAGTCAGTAGTATAGGTGTAAAACTCGGTATACATTCCATTAGTAGACCAACCTGTACCATCAAACGCTTTCTTCACCTTATCGAGCTTGATGCGATATGAGCCATTGCGGTTATAAGCCATCTTGTTCTGCGCAAACATTTGTGTCAAAGGTGTATACGTCGATTCGTTGCTGTTCTTATATGAAACATCTGTATAATCTAAGCCCACAACGTCATTACTAATTTGTGGCACATCAGTATAAGTGTAATCCAGACTTGTAGAGTGAGAAATCTGATTATTCACTGTATAAATGTAATTAATACTATTATGCGTTACACCTTCATAGTCCGACTTATACGGCGCATACAAAGTCCATTCATGAGCGTAAGGAAGAGAATCAGTACGAGCAAAACGCAAGGAAGCGGTAGTCAAATCGGTATTGGTGTAGAGCCCCCACGGAGTAATTCCGTATCCGCCAACATTTTCAGAGAACTGAACAGGAGCAGTTGTACGTGTCAAATCGAGAGAATCGGCATTGGTCAGCACATAAGGCAAAGTAATAGTGAGCTTTTGTCCTGCACTTAATGGTCCGTGGACATACATAAAGTACACATCATTCATAGAGTACTTTTGTTCATAGTCGGTTTGAGAGAAGTATTTTCCTGGGACACTCTTATGCGAATATTGTGTTTTTGCTTGAACTTGCTGTGCATTTACTCCACTAAACTGCGGAGCTTGAGACATCTGGACTTGTGGTCCCGATGAGGAAGAACCTGCTGCACCAGGAACCATTAAATCGTAATTCATATTTGCTACATCTTTGGATGCAGTAATTTCTACGACAGCATTAAAATGGTATGCACCATTACTATCCGGCGTGAGCTTATCAAGATTTACCACGGAGTCGTGTACAGCAGGGTTATTGGTAGATAAATTGGATTTCACAGTACTGTTAGTGTCATCTGTTGCAGTGAAATACAAGGTATGTTCAAAGCTTATACCTTCTTGAGATGTAGTAGTTGTAGCAGAATCATTAGTGACAGATCCATTATTCATTGCGGTGTCATAAGCTGCAAAAGCTGGGAAGGTCTGCGCAGTTATGCTTATAACAAAAATAGCTACTAGAAAACTAATAAGAATTGAACGAACTTTAACAATAGAAGATTTCTTCATGTTAGAACTTTCACCTTGCTAAGAATTTATCATTTTTCTTCATCAGAGACTATATCATTCTCGATAGAAATAAAAGGAAGTCATATCTTGCTCGTTATGACTTATGAGTCATCCCATATGCACATGTATCAAAAAGTATGCACGTCTATGAGTTATCATTCATCAAGATTTTACTTTACGATAGATGAACTCTTTTCTAATCTTCAGCAAATCTCTTCTAATATGCTCTCGAACTACACCTTTAATTTTCCGTTTTATCGATAAATTCTTACCAAGAAAGTTATCCTACCGCCCACTGTGCGCTATAAAAGCACGATTATCGTAAAACTTCTAAGAAAGATTCGATTCATCTTACATCGATTTTTATGCGTGAATTCTTCTGCGCAAAAGAATTCCACAGTAGACACAATGAATAATGCCACTATAGCCGAATGTAGGGTATATCACGGAGATAAGAGTTTAAAAAAACCAGAGAAATTTAAGCTATTCCGCTAGGACAAGTAAGCCAAAGACAAAGAAAATAAACTTTTTCTCATCGTCTTTCTTAAAGCGTTTTCCACTACTAGAGCAAGGTAAACAAATGGTAGAAATGAGCATAAACGTAAATGTACATTGAAATAATGCATATAAAACGCGGCAGAGAAACAAGCACTTAGGAAGCACACTTTAGTTTTAAAATTTTTATACAAACATACAGATTCACAGTGAAGTACGGGCACTATTTATCAATCTTACATTTCTCCAAAAACGCTACATGGACTAAAACTGCTATAATCCTGTTACAGTAAATCTATAATTAGAAGATAAATATATTCGATGGATTTTGACAAAGAAAGAGCTTGGAGAATCTCATTGATGCGCTATAGGGCTATTATTTCCTACGAGCCATACGCCTTCACAATTCTACGCTCAGGACCCATCTATTATTTATTTCACCGCATCGTAGAAGCAGAAAAGTCGTGAACGCTCTCCAATCTAACACTTCTGAACCTAACCATCCTATGGATACACCGCAAACACATTCCAAATTTCGTACTAAAACCGGCAAAGTTAGCATGAATGATGTGGCGCGAGCTGCGGGAGTATCCAAGACTACGATTTCGCGTTTTCTCCACGGCGAATACGGCTACATGTCTGACCAGACGAAAAATCGCATTCAAAACATCATCCACGAGCTTGGCTACCGCCCAAATCGCATGGCACAAGGGCTTAAGTCTCAGACTAGCAAAATGCTCGGCGTGGCAATTTCTAATATTGGAAATCCTTTCAGCTCTCAGCTCCTTAAAGGAATTCAGCAAACCACTCGAGCTCACGGCGTCCAACTGCTTGTCAGTGATTCCGATGATAATCCAGCGATTGAGCGTTCAAATATTGAGTCCCTCTTGGATGTGCAGGTGGACGGTTTGATTATCAACACCGTTGGAAATAACGATGAGTACATCCAAAACTATCTTACCGATCCACACCATAAGCCTGTGGTTTTGCTTGATCGTTTCATAGAAAACACTTCAAAAGCGTGCAATACTGTGGTCAGCGATAATCACCGTGGCGTTATGGATATGATGCAACATCTTACAGAACAGGGTTTTGATCTCATAGTTTTCGTCACTCAGCCTTACGCAGGCATTTCCACACGTTTCACCCGCGTGGAAGCCTTTCAAGAGGCCCTGCACAGGTATGACATCACCGGTGAAGTGCTTGTCTATCACAACGACTTGGACCAGTTGCATGACGATATCGAGCGCATTATTCACACCTACCAGGGGCATAAAATCTGCATTTTTGCGAATAATGATGAAGCCGTGCGCGATGTAATGGTAGCGTATCCGCTCATGAAAGACGACAAATTTGGTTTGTGTGCCTTCGCTCAGGAGACATGGGCACGTTTTAGCGGTCGCGGCATTACCTGTCTCGATCAAAGCCCTATCGACATGGGTGCGCAGGCGACCGAATTGCTGTGCGAGCGTATATATAACAATACATCGAGCGATTTTCAGTATATTGAAGTGCCCGTAAAGTTATTTAAATTGCCTTCGACCCTAGAGGTGCGTTAATTCGGGTTTTGGAGCCATTATTGGCGTTCGTCACGAATTTTCCCTTTGAATTACTTTTATTAATAATCTGCATTACCCCCCCTGCGACACGCCGTGTTTACCGGTACACAAACTTCGTGATACCTTGTTGTGTACCGGTTTCGTTAATCGGTACACTTTTGTAATTTGTAATGGTAAGATTGCACAAAGCATTCTGTGAGCTCGAGGGAGAGCAAATGATTCTTTGGGTTATGGGTTTACTGCTGGTTGTATCCTTTGGATGTTTCATCGTATACGCAATGCGCGGCGGTAATTTAACTATTGGTTTCTTTATCCTGACGTTAGTGTGGACGGCAGTTTATTTCTTAGGCATTCCTTTTGGCGTGGGCGAACCGTTTGACGTCGTTCAAGAAACCTTTGCCGAGCCAGCCTTAACATACGGTTCTACAATCGTTCAGATTATCTGTGGCGCTTGGTTCGGTCGCGTTTTGGTAGATACCGGCATCGCTGCCTCTATTTCCTATCGCACCGCAAAGATTGGTGAGAAGAATCCTATTCTCGCAACTATCGCAGTAGCCTTGGTGACCTGCTTAATCTTCACCAGTGCTTATGGCGTAGGTTCTGCAATTGCTGTGGGTGTTATTCTTTTCCCAATCATGGGTCGTATCGGCGTTCCAAAGCATATTGCCGTGCCGGTTTTCACCTTGTCTATCGGCGCAGCTATGTGGATCAACAGCGTGCTTTTCGTACAGTTCGCCGCCTTCTATCAGGGCTACAATTCTCCAGACGGACAAGTGGTCGAATGGGGCAACCACTATCTGCGCTTCGGCATTTCCGCACTCGTTATCCAGATGATTGCCGTCATTATCTTTATTTTGCTCAATTCCAAGGCTATTAAAAACGGCCAGCCATACGAGCTCGAAGGCAGTGACGAGCAGGACATTCCACAGGTTCCAATCTGGACCTACATCCTTCCTATCGTTCCTGTAGCCCTGAGCATTCTCTTCCACTGGGATTCCGTACCAGCTCTCTTCCTCGCCAGTTTGATTGCTTTCTGGGGTACTGGCCACATGCGCACTTACAAGGGCTTCGTGTCTATCCTCAACAGCAGCGCGAAGACCGCTATCGGTGATATCGGAAGCCTGATCATCATGCTGCTCGTTCTGCGCTTCTTCCAGCACGCAGCCGTTACCGTTATGGCTGATTTTGGCCCGGCGTTGACCTCCATCGTGCCAAACAACGAAATGATTCTCGCCATCGCCGTGTGCATCCTCGCACCACTCGCACTCTTCCGAGGACCGTTGGAATTGTACGGCGCAGGCTCTGCCGTCATCAGCATCCTCATGGGCATGGGCGTTTTCAACGCATGGTTCCTCTTCGCATTGCTCGTAGTACCATCCATGACCTGCATTTCGGCTTGCGTCACCCAATCCTGGAACATGTGGGCCGTGGAATACGTAGGCGTGCAGCCACAAAAGTTCCTCAAAACCGGCGTTCCTGTGTACTGGATTGCAACCGTACCAATTATGGCAGCTGCAGCTCTTTTGTTGTTCTAGTTATTGTTCTCGTTTTTCAACGTAAAGGATTTTCTCATGAAGAATATCGGCATTAATACTTTGGTGTATATGACTGAATTGCAAGCAGGCGTCGCGCAGTCTTCATTACTGGCTCGTATCGCAGATCAGGGCATCCACTTGGCTCAGGTACGTCGCGAGTACATTACCGACGCTCAAGAACTAACCGCCATCAGGGATGTTGCACGTGCACTTAATATGACACTGTATTATTCCGTGCCGGAATCCATCGTCATCAAAGATGCTCCTCATCCAGATTTCGAGCTCTTCCTTCAGGAGGCTCAGACTATGGGCATCGTGGATGCAAAGTTCAATCAAGGCGACATCGACACAGCTTCGGCTGAAACTTTGGCCCTGCTGGACAAGCTGGCTGCACAATACGATGTGACGCTGTCCATCGAAAATGACCAAACTAATAAGAACGGCACGATGGATTGCACGCGTGCTTCGCTCAAAAACATCGCAGACAATGCCAGTGCTATCGGCTACACCTTCGATTTGGGTAATTGGTTCTGGCAAAATGGCGAGCCTGAGCAGGCTTTCGAGGAATTAAAGAATTCCATCACCATTTTCCATATCAAGAATATCCAAGGCAGCTTCGCAGAGCAGGATCTGCATACAGTCATGCTGGAGGACGGTCGTATTAATTGGAAGCCAATGATGTCCGCACTGGGTGACGATGTGCCTGTGTTTATTGAATATCCAATTAGTGATGATCAGACCATCAGCACGGAAATTGCTCTCGTGCAAGAGGCAGCCAAGTAATTACGACAATTTCAAGGTTTTACGGTTTATAAAGGATTAGATTTCACATGGTAGAAGTAATGACAATCGGCGAACCAATGGTTAATCTTATCGCCGATTCACCAGAAACATATATGGAGGCTCGCACTCTTCCTCGCCAGATGGCAGGAGCTGAGTTTAATGTAGCCATCGGCGTCGCTCGTCTCAACCACAGCATTGAGTACGTCACCACTCTGGGCAATGATTGGCAGGGCGATCTCATCATTGATTACATGAACAACAGCGGCATTGCCACGGATCATATCCAGCGCAGCTCTCATGCGGCTACTGGATACCAGTTGAAGGTGAAGTCTCCTACCGGCGATCCTAAGGTTATCTATTTCCGCTCGGGTTCTGCCGCTTCCCAAACTTCGAAGGAAATCGTAGAATCCTTGGACTTTGAGGGTGTCAAGATCCTCCACGTCACCGGTATTTTCTGCGCTTTGACGCCAAATACCTACGACACCGTGGTGGAGCTCATCAAGAAGGCTCGTGAGCATCATGTGCTGATCAGTTTTGACCCAAATCCGCGCCCGACCTTGTGGATCAGCCAGGAAGAGATGATTGAGGCCACACACCGCATCGCACAGCTTTCTGATTTGTTTATGCCCGGTTTGGAGGAAGCTCAGCTCTTTAGCGGTCTGAACTCCCCAGATGAAATTGCTGAGTTCTACCTCGGCATGGGCATCCAGACCATCATCATTAAGCTTGGCGACCAGGGCTCAGCTCTGTATGAAAAGACTGAAGACGGTTCGGTCAAGAAGGTTGTCGTACCTAGCTTCCAAGTCGAAGTCGTGGATACCGTAGGCGCGGGCGACGGCTTCGCAGCGGGCGTAATTACTGGCTTGCTCGAGAATCTTTCCGAAGAAAAGGTCCTAGAGCGCGCGAACGCCATCGGAGCACTACAGGTAACGAATATTTCGGATTCCGAAGGATTGCCTCGACCTGAGCAGCTACAGGAATTTATCGAAAATTCTGAACGCAAAACTGTAACGCTTTCCTAATGTGAAAACTGGGCATCATGCTGATTCCTGCTGATTCTAAAGAATTCCTGCGCGATGCCCTTTGCCCCGTAACGGTAACGCCAAAACGACAACTTGTGGCAAGAAAACGGCACGGTTCTCTCTAAACACGCTTTGCTGGGTTTGCAGAGTTTTCTGGGTTTGCTGAGTTTGATGTTTTGTGGAGTAATCCACCATAATTTAAGGAGATATATGAAATTACAAGTTGCTATCGATCGCGTTTCTCTCGATCGTGCTGAGGAAATGATTGAGAAACTCAACGGGCACGCCGATATCATTGAGGTCGGTACTTCTCTCGTCAAGGAATTTGGTATCTCACAACTTAATAATCTCGTGAAGGCAAGCAGCTCCTCCGAAATTCTTGCCGACATGAAGGTGAGCGATGAGGGTGCTTACGAGGCTGAGCTCGCCTGCTCGACTGGTTTCGCATATTTCACAGCCATGGCTTCAGCATCTCATAGCACCTTAGAAGCCTGCTACGACGTGGCACGCAAGCACAGCGCTACCTTAATGCTCGACCTGCTGGAATGCGATGACGAGCGCATTGCTCAGATGAGCGATTTTGAAAACGCGGTGTATTGCCTCCACACCTCCGTGGACTCCGGAGACACCACCAATCCTGCCCAGCAGGTTCGCGCTTTCAAGGCACGCTTCCCACAGATTCAGCACATCGCAATTGCAGGCGGCATCAAGCCGGAGCACGTGGCGGATCTCAGCGCCGAAGGCGTGGAAATCGTGGTCATGGGATCGGCCATTACCAAGGCAGATGACATCGCGCAGGCTTGTGCTGATTGCAAGCAATTGATGCACTAAGCGATTGCATTACTAAATTTTTCAACAACACAGAAGGATGATAATAATGACAGAACGCATTATTGATACCGTTTTAGAAGAAATTTCAGGCGTTATTGCACGCATGGACGAGCAGGACATCACCAATGCACGCGATATTATCACGCGCGGCACTCGCGTGTACGCAGCGGGTGAGGGACGCTCCGGATTCCAGGCACGCAGCTTCGCTATGCGCATGATGCACATCGGCTATACCAGCTACATGATGGGCGAAACCATTTGCCCATCCATGCACGAAGGCGATGTATTGCTTGCCATCTCCGGCTCCGGCACCACCCGTCGCACTGTCGAAGATGCCGAGGCCGCACAGAAGCTCGGCGTGAAAGTCATCGCTGTTACTTCTAAGCCAGAGTCTCCCCTGGCTCAGACAGCCGATGCCGTCATCACGGTGCCTGGTCGCGTCAAGGGCGAGGCAGGTGGCTCCGTCCAGCTCTTGAGCTCACTCTTCGACCAGAGTGTGCACATTGCTTTGGACGTACTCTGCTTGATGATCTCGCGTCGCGATAACGTATCCGATAGCCAGGCTCAGGCCGCTCACGCCAACGTAGAGTAAAAACGTCGAGAAAACTGAGTGCGCGTAAAAACTCATAACTAAACTCGTTTCGAAGAATCACATACTCACCGCACGGCATGTAAGTCTTCGAAACTCTCCATAAACTTTCTTCCATTACCCAAGAACCGTGGATCCTGAAATATTCGGGTCCACGGTTCTTGGGTTTATTGGGGAAAGAGTGCACTCTATGTGGATAGGAAAGCCTAGTCCAACTTCTGCTGGGCCACCACCAGACGTACCACGTTTTCAGCCGTGCGTGACAGATTCGCACTCGCCTGCTCGATGGCATCTTGCATAGTCGCTACGCCCGGCATAATGCCAAAAATCGCGTCAATACCCAGATCATACAGGCATTCGATGCCCTGCCCCACGTTGCCTGCGATGGCAACCACACAACTTTGCGGTGCCACACTTTTCACCGCTTGAGCCGTGCCCAGCGGCGTTTTGCCAAATTGCGTTTGATAGTCAATTCCACCTTCACCTGTGATACACAGCTGCGCATCCACCGCCTTGTCCTTAAGCTTGGTGGCTTCTACAACGATTTCAATGCCCGGTCTCATCACAGCATGAGTAAAGGCAAGAAATCCTGCCCCCAGGCCACCAGCTGCACCAGCTCCCGGCACATCGCGCACATCACGTCCGAGCTGGTCGTGAATGAGCTTGGAGTAATGGATGAGCGCATCATCGAGTTGCTCCACCATATGCGGGTTGGCACCCTTCTGCGGTCCAAACACAGCCGAAGCGCCCCGTAAACCCGTCAATGGATTGGTCACATCAGAGGCAAGAATAATTTCCACCTTTTCCAGTCGCGGATCGAGGTTTGTACAGTCGATGGAGTCTAACTTCAGCAAGGCCGCTCCGCCAAAATCCAGCTCCTGACCATTGATATCCTCTAGGCTGGCACCCAACGCCTGCGCCATGCCCGCTCCACCGTCATTCGTTGCCGAGCCGCCCAAGCCTACGATAATTTTTCTCACGCCTTTATCTAAGGCATCCTTTACGAGCTGCCCTGTGCCATACGTAGTGGTAATGAGAGGATTTTTCGTCTCCGCATCGACGAATTGGATACCCGAAGCTGCCGCCATTTCGATCACAGCAGTCGTACCATCTCCCAAGATGCCATAATCCGCTTCGACCTGCTGCCCCAAAGGATTGAGCACAGGCACGGTGACGAGGCGCCCGCCCGTGGCATCGACAAGCGAACGCACGGTCCCCTCCCCGCCATCGGCCATCGGCACTTTGACAATGTCCGCATCGGAAATAACCTTGCGAATACCCACTTCAATGGCATCGGCTGCCTCTTGTGCCGTTAGACTTCCCTTAAACGAATCTGGAGCTACGATGATTTTCATAATCGTCTACTTTCCGTGGAAAAGAATTACAGAATGATATACATGAGTGTGGCCACGATGGTCATCGTCAAGCCCACCAGAGCCTCATACGGCACAACGCTCAGACGCTCTTTGAGATCCATATGCATGGCATTGCCCGTGACATGGAAGTAATTTCCTTGCGGCAAAGCATCGATAACTGTAGCGCCTGCCTGCATAGTAACAGCTGCAGCTAAACGGCTGACACCGAAGGAAAGAATGGACGATCCAAAGGCCTGCGATCCCAAAATCACACCGGTGGAGGTGGATGCTGTGGCTGCCGCCATCAAAATACCAGAAATTGGTGCCAGCAACGTGCCCGGAACGCCCATGGAATTGATGAGATTGACAATTTGCTGCGGCAAATCAGAGTGTGTAATCAAGGAACCGACCGCACCTGCACCAATCAGAATGAGCACCACATCCACCATGCGATTGAGACCAGCCTTGGAATACTCAAGGACGTGACGGATCTGCCCCATGGCTAGCAGACCCACAATGGCTGCAAAAGGCAGGATATACATGGCATCGACTTGGAATTGCGTCAGCAATTCGATATGCAGCATGGAACCCAGCGGATTGATGAGCAGCAGAACCACGGCGACCACAGGAGCCACAAATGACGTGGCTAGGGATGGAAGTTTTTTATCGGAGCTCTCGGTAGTATTCGATTTCTCATCGATATCTGTCACAGCCACGAGTCGTCCGCGATTTTTCATCAGACTGGCGAGCAACACAGCCATAAGCAGGCCACAAAGGGCTGGGATAAAGCTGGCAACCATAACCTGAGAGGGTTGAATAAGCTCACTTTGAGAGCTAAAGCCGGAGGCCGCAGCAATGGTGTTTGGATTTGGCGAAATAATATTCCCCGCCTTACCGCCACCCGACAGCGCAATCAGCAGAGCAAGCTTGGAAATACCCATGCGGTTTCCCACTTCCAGCGCGATAGGTGCCACAATCAGCACAGCGACAGGAATGAATACACCTACCGCGCAAATGATCATCGTGGCGAGCGCGAGGGAGAAAATGGCGAGCCTTTCGCCAAGTTTGGTGACGATGGCGCGGGCTATTTGGTCTGCTGCTCCGGATTCCATCATGACGCCCGCGAGGACCCCTGCGGCAAGGACGCGGATGATAGTGCCCATGACGCTTTGTCCGCCGGAGACAACGATGTCTATGGTGCCGGAGAATCCTGCGCCGCCGATGAGGCAACCTACGATTGTTCCAAGTAACAAGGAGTAGGTTGGATTGAGTTTTAGCAGTATGAGTGCGATAGCGAGGGCTAGTCCTATGAGTGCGGCCCACCACATGAGTGTTATAGTCATGTTTCCTCCTGAGACGTCGTTGAATCAGTTTCTTTATTATGTCAATTTTGTGCGGTGTCCTGCTATGGTATAGGGGCGCATTTTGTGGATTGTTTTGGCATGATTATTGGTACGTGTACCATGGTTATATGGTTCAAGTGATTCAGGTTGCGTTGGCGCAGCGGATTGTGCGTGAGATTTCTGAGGCGACGGGGCATAATATTAATTTTTTTGGTATCGATGGGGTGTGCATTGCGAGCACCGATGCGCAGCGTATTGGGCATTTTCATGAGGCGGCTTTTCTTGCGGCTCGTGATCGCAAGACGGTAAGTGTGCGCAATAATCACGAGTTTCAAGGGGCGCGGAGCGGTATTAATATTCCGGTGAGCATCGATGGTGAGATTGCGGCTGTGGTGGGGATTTCGGGAAATAGTCGTGATGTGGCGCCGTTTGGTCATGTGTTGATTAAGATGACGGAGATTTTGGTGCGTGAAAGCCGTCAGCAAGAACGGTATTTTGATCGTCGGTTGTCGATGGCACATTTGATGGATTCGTTGTGTAATGCTGATTTTGTGGATGCTACTCGTTCGGGAGCTGTGTCTTGGTCAGGGGTTTTTCCTGCAGATATTCAGGCGCAGGCAGATTCGCTGGGTGTTGATCTTAATCAGGCGTATTCCTGCATGGTGGTGCTCGGCGTGCCGGATCGGCAGTTGGGTGCCGATGCAGGCAGTTCTCGTTTTTATTTTGTGGAGTCGGTGTTGTCTCGGCTTTTCCCAGCTTATTTTTTGACTTTGAATCATGACCGTTTAACTGTTTTTGTGCCTACTGCGTATCTTGAAACTGAGAAGGCTCAGGAGTTCTTGCGCGAGTTGAGTGCTCATTTTTCGCAGGATTTGCATTGTGGTGTCAGCCAGGTGCCAGACATGAGTGCGGATGCTGTGGATATAGGGAGCACAGTGGCATCACAATTTTCTTCGTTGTATACGCAGACCCTGACTACGGCTCAGTGGGCGCGGATGCAAGGCCTAGCGGAGCCGTGTTTTTTTCAGGCTGAGCCTATCGCTTGTTTATTGGAATCCACATCTGCAGATACGCAACGCAGTTTTGCACATCAGGTGCTCGGGTCCTTAACCCCGACTCAGTTGGATACAGCACGAGAGACGTTCCAGGCATTTGTACGCGCTAATGGCAGTATCTCTCATATAGCGAGCGCGTTGGGTGTGCATAAGAATACGGTGCAGAATCGTTTGAATCGGGTGGCGCGGTGGACGGGTTTTAATCCTCGCGAGGTGGGTGATTGTGCGGTGTTGTTTGTGGCTTTTGTGTTTCGCGATTTTGTGGAGGCGGATTAAACGTTTGGCTACTGTGTGTGGGTAGCGGGTGTGGGTGCTGTGTATGTGGCAGGCTCCTGCTGTATGTGGGTGCTGGAGCCTGTGGTGTGTTGTTTTTGGTTGCGTGGTTGGGCGTGGTTAGGCGGCGTTGAATAGGTTGCGTATGAATTGTGAGATGGCTGTGCCGATGGCGGGGAGTTCGCTGAGGAAGGCTTCGAAATATTCATGGATGGGTATGCCCATGCCTTCTAAAAATCCGCAGGCGAGCCAGATGACGAAGAGGATGAGGGAGAGGATGGCTATTTTGCTGAAGATTTCTACGGCTTTTCCGGCTATTTTGAGGATCATGGATATGATGCCGAGTGCCAGGCTGATGATGAGGAGTGCTTGTCCGGGTGAGGATTGTACCCATTGCATGATGAGGTCCCACACGGTTGACTCATAGTGAGAACTGTATTGTGTTAGATCGTTCATGATTGATGTGCCTTCCTGTCGTGCTGGTGTTGTGATTTCTCTGTTTACCATAGAACGCGTGAGTATCGGTGAAGGTTATTTTCATTTGGGGGTGATTTTCACGATTTATTTTCACACTGCGCGTTTGGGGTTTCTCTCGTTTTTGAGTTTTCTTTCTCATAAAGTGGACACTTTGCTCAATCGTTTGACTCGAGTGCCATAATTTTTAACTACTTAAGCAGCAAGGATGCAAAACGTCTACGCTGCTTTTTTGTTTTTTGTTGAGAAGAGATTTGAAGGAGACACATCGTGTCAGCCACTACTTCTTCTACGGCTTATGCCGCGTCTGTTTTGAAATCGTCGAAAAAGTCTAGTTTAAATACCCCAGCACAGGTTATTGCTGCTTCTTTGGTGGGTACGACGATTGAGTTTTATGATTTTTATGTGTATGCTACCGCTGCGGCGTTGGTTTTCCCGCAGTTATTCTTCCCGAAGGGCAATGACACCGTTAGCCTGTTGAGTTCTTTTGCTGTGTTTGGTGCTGCTATGGTGGCGCGCCCGTTGGGTGCTATTTTCTTTGGTCATTTGGGCGATCGTCTGGGCCGTAAGACCACGCTGGTGATTTCTTTGCTCACTATGGGCATTGCCACTTTTGTGATTGGTTTCTTGCCAACCTATCAGCAGATTGGTCTGTGGGCTCCGTTCTTCCTGCTCATTTTGCGTCTGACGCAAGGTTTTGCTTTAGGTGGTGAATGGTCTGGTGCTGCTTTGGTGGCCACCGAAAACGCGCCAGAAGATAAGCGCGCACTGTATGGCACTTTCCCACAGTTAGGCGCACCTATTGGCTTTATTATTGGCAATGGTCTGTTTTTGATTATCAATTTTGCACTGCCTCATCCGACCAGTTCCGTATTGCAGTCTGAGGAATTCTTGGCATGGGGTTGGCGTATCCCATTCTGGTTCTCCGCTCTGATGGTAGTTGTGGGCATGTGGGTGCGTGTCAAGCTCAACGAGTCCGAAACCTTTAAGAAGGCCGTCGAGCAGGATAAGGTCGTTAAGACGCCGCTGGTGGAAACCTTCCGCTTCCACTTCAGGGAAGTCGTACTGGGCACTTTTGCTATGCTGGCCACCTATGTGCTGTTTTATCTGACGACAACGTGGATTTTGAGCATGGGTACCACACCGACCGAAAACCATGGTTTGGGCATCTCTTACACCAAGTTCGTGCTCATGCAGATTATCGGCGTGGTCTTCTTCGGCGCATTCACGCTGATTTCTGGACCATGGGCCGATAAGATTGGCCGCAAGAAGCTGCTCGTGTGGGTAACTGTAGCCATTATCATCTTTGGCCTGCTCTTCCCAGTGTTCTTGGACTTCAACCACGGCACCTCCGCGAGCGTCTGGGCTGCGGAAGCCTTCTTGATCATTGGTTTCATCCTCATGGGCATCACCTTTGGCCCTATGGGTGCGTTCCTTCCGGAAATGTTCCCTACGAACGTGCGTTACACAGGTTCGGCTATTGCCTATAATGTCAGCTCGATTTTGGGTGCTGCTTTAGCGCCTATTATTGCGGTGGCTCTGTGGAAGGCAGCCGGCGGTAGCACTTGGCTGGTTGGCGTGTATTTGGCGGTGGCGTCTGTGCTCACGCTCATTGCGCTGATGCTGACCAAGGAAACCAAGGATGCAGATTTTAACGAGCAGATTGCTTACGAAAAGTAATATGGCGTAGTTTTCTGTTTCCTCTATTCGATTTTCACACCATACGTCAGGCTCTCGAGGGTAATTTCCTCGGGAGCCTGACGTATATTCATATGCTTTTGACTTTATTGATGAGCGTGTTGTGTCGTGTCATATATCTGTCAATTTTGTGTCAGAAGTCGGCGTATGGGTGTGTCGGAATTTCAAATTACACGCACGTTATTTAGTAGGGCGTGTGAAGTTGTTCACTTTTTTATCCACCCAAACACGCGACACATTGCGCCGAAACTTCGAGTTATCCACATTTTCCACAATCCTCTCAAACCACTATATGTAGTGTTTGACATAAATTTTGCACACAATATTTAGTCGAGAAGGCGTCTTACACTGAGTATTCAGCACTCGATACTCCGGCTCAAGCCTCGGCTTCACGCGAGTATTTGTCAGTGCTTCGCACAAGAAAATATAGAGGTTATGGATATGACGACTGCAGTAGCATTGGAAAACTCCTCCACTTCTGTGAAGGATATAAAGGTAGAAAAACGCGATGGCCGCGTAGTACCTTTTGACCGCATGAATATCATTCATGCGATAGAAGCTGCTTTCCATGCCGTAGGTGAAGAACTAGACTCCCAAAATGTGCGCCTGATTGAAGATATGACCAGCAGTGTGGAAAGCTCGATTGCAGGACGCTACACGGGAAACGTGCGCATCGATGATATTCAAAACAGCGTCGAGCACACCTTGATCAATAACCATCTCTACGAAATCGCGCAAGCCTACACATCCTGGCGCCTGAACAAAGACATTGCCCGCGCTAAGGCGAGCGATGTCAACGAAGCCATTAAGAAATTCATCAATCACGATGAAACCATCATGCGCGAAAACGCCAACAAAGACTCCAACGTGTACGCCACCCAGCGCGACCTGCTGGCGGGCGCCGTATCCAAAGCGAGCGCGATGAGCATGCTGCCTCCTGAAGTGGCCAATGCGCATATTAAGGGGGATATTCATTTCCATGATGCGGATTACAGTCCGTTTACGCCGATGACGAATTGTTCGTTGCCTGATTTTGGCAATATGTTGGCGCATGGTTTTGTGTTGGGTAATGCCATGATGGATTCACCAAAGTCTATTGGTACGGCGGCCACGCAGATTACGCAGATTATTAAGGATATTGCGGGTTCGCAGTATGGTGGTCAGACGGTGAATCGTGCGGATGAGATGTTGGCTCCGTATGCGCGTTTGGATTATGCGAAGAATTTGGATATGGCACGTACGGTGTTCCCAGATGGGGAGCCTATTGATGTGGCACAGCGTGCTATTGACGCGTTTAAGGCACGTGAGACGGATTGGTTGCATTTTGAGAATCGTGCAGCCTTGCCTATGGATACACCGTTCCATGAGGATGTCGACGAGCTCGAGCAGATTCGCGAAGTGTATGCGAAGATTTTGACGCGTAAGAATATTTATGATGCGATGCAGACTATGGAGTATCAGATTAATTCGAACCGTATCAGCAATGGTCAAACGCCATTTGTGACGGTTGGTTTTGGTTTGGGCCAGGATTGGTTTGCGCGTGAGATTCAGCGCGCGATTTTGCTGATTCGTATCCGTGGTTTGGGTAAGGATCGTCATACGGCTATTTTCCCGAAGCTGGTGTTTACCGTGAAGCATGGGGTGAATGCGAAGGCGGGCGAGCCAAATTACGATATGAAAGAATTGGCTTTGGAGTGCGCCACTAAGCGTATGTATCCGGACGTGGTGTTTTATGAGAATATCGTCAAGATTACGGGTTCTTTTAAGGCGCCTATGGGATGCCGTTCCTTCCTCAACGGGTGGACGGATCCAGATACAGGTGAGGCTGTGGAGGATTCCCGTTTGAACCTCGGCGTGGTGACGGTGAATATTCCGCGTATTGCTCTGGAATCTCATGGCGATAAGAAACGCTTCTGGAAGCTGTTTGATCAGCGCATGGATATTGCGCATGAGGCGTTGCAGTTCCGCATTAAGCGCTGCAAGGAGGCGACTCCTATTAATGCGCCAACTCTGTTCCAGCATGGTGCCTTTGGTCGTTTGCAGCCGGGCGATAATGTCGATCAGTTGTTTAACCGTTCTCGTGCCACGATTTCCTTGGGCTATATTGGCTTGTATGAAACTGTTGCTATGTTCTATGGCAAGGATTGGATGCAGGATCATAGCTGGGATGAGCAGGGTAAGGAATTTGCGCTGGAGATTGTGCGTCGTATGCATAATTTGTGCGTCGAGTGGGACAATGCGGAGGGCTATCACTACTCTGTGTATTCCACGCCTGCAGAGTCTTTGACGGATCGTTTTGCACGTTTGGATAAGGAACAATTCGGCGTAATCGATGGCGTGACGGACCACGATTTCTATACGAATTCCTTCCACTATCCCGTCTGGTTACGTCCAACGCCTATGGAAAAGCTCGCCTATGAGCGTGACTTCCCATACTTGGCAAATGGTGGCTTTATTAATTACTGCGAGTTCCCAAGCCTGCAGGCAAATCCAAAGGCTTTGGAAGCCGTCTGGGATTACGCACACAATATTGGCATCGGCTACTTGGGTACGAATACGCCTATCGATCACTGCTTCGTATGCGGTTTTGAGGGCGATTTCGAACCAACCGAAACGGGCTTTAAGTGCCCAGAATGTGGCAATTGCGATCCAAATAAGTGCAATGTGACCAAGCGTACCTGCGGTTATTTGGGCAACCCGGTCCAGCGTCCAATGGCACATGGACGTCATGAGGAGATTGCGCACCGTGTCAAGCATATGGCTGGCGAAACCGGTCATGTGACTCTAAAGGATGGCACCGTGCGTCAATGGTGGGACGACGCGAAATAGTAGAGCCGCGAAGTAAAGCGTTCTAGCTTTCTAGCTGTCCCGTTGTGAGCCGATGCGTCCGCTGTGATGCATCGGCTCCCTCATACCAGCACCCTATTTGTATACATTTTTACACGGAAAAGTACTCGTAGCATGTCTGAAACTTTTATTAAAACTCATGAGCATCCCCGCAATACAGCGCATCGCGATTTTGCGCCACAGGACGCGTATCGTGGTCCTGCTATTCCTACGGATTTAGCAAATAATCCTCGCGCCGGCCAGTGGGATGGGCGCAAGCTTTCGCGCAATATGGTGGCAGATTATAAGCGTTTTATCGTCACCGATGGTGAAGGCATTCGCTGCTCCCTGTATGTCAGCGGCTGCCCTTTTCGGTGCTATAACTGCTACAACTCGTCGATTTGGGATTTCCAAGCCGGCCACGAGTATACACAAGAATTAGAAGATCAAATCATCGCAGACCTCTCCTTGGATTATGTGCAAGGCCTGACATTGCTGGGCGGCGAACCCTTGCTCAATACGCCCATGCTCTTACAACTCACCTCGCGCATTCGTCAGGAGTTTGGCAATGCGAAGGATATTTGGGCATGGACCGGCTACACGTGGGAAGAGCTGATGAGGCAGGGAGAAACCTCGGATAAGATTGAGCTCCTGCATAATGTGGATATCCTCGTCGATGGACGCTATATCAGTACCTTGCATGATTCCTTGCTCCAGTTTAGGGGCTCGTCTAATCAGCGCATCATCGACGTGCAGAAAAGTTTTACCACCGGTAGCGTGGTGTTGTGGGATAAGTTGCATGATCAGGAACGTTTTATCCCAGAATTGTATGGCAAGCAGCGCACGGCAGCAGAGGATGCACCTGAAAACGCCTAGCCCCTTGCACAGGGTTGCTGATACTGGGTCTGCTGGCATGGGCTTTGGCAGGATTTCACATAAATTTGACCTTCTACGCACAGAACACTCCCCGCGTGCTGAGTTTTCTTCAGTACACTGAGAATAAGAGATGCAAGGAAGCAATCGAGACGCTTCCAGAGTCGGAGAAGAATCATGTTGTGCCCCAACTGTGGCCAGACCATCACCACCCAGCAACCCCTGTGCCCTTTGTGCGGATATGAGCTGACGCACATCCACACCGTTCACAATTCCATGTCGCCTATCAGCCCGTACGAGCCACAAGCCTATCCCCCAGCCCAACCATTCCGCGAGCAGACACACACTCCGCAGTCATCTGCGACGCAGCAGCCTGTCCTGATGATGGCGCCTCCCGCAGGCTCAAATCCTTTTGACGCGTCCACACAGCCATATGAGACACCATCACCACAGCAGCAGGCGCCCCACCATTATGCACCTCACAACTTTGCCACTCCAGAGCTTCCCCCAGGTGCTCAAAAACCTGCGCCGAGGTCCTCCAGATGGGCGATTATTTCAGCTCTTCTCCTCTGCGTGGCCATCTTGATAGGCAATGGCATATGGACCTATTTGCGAGCCGGTACGACGACGCCCAAACAGTACATCAGTGAATACGTGGACGCTATCGCTGCAGGGGATTTTCAAACAGCCACCAGCATGACAGATCCGAATGCGTTACCGACATATCCATCTCCGTTACTGACGAAGAATATGTCGCAATCAGGCTCCACTATCAGCGACGTGTTCATTACGGAGGATGGCACCGGGCGTGCCGACGTGAGCTTTATACTCGATGGTCAAGTACACTCCGGCTCCGTGCGTGTGACGGAAACCAGCCGCACCTTCGGCATCTATCCGCACTACACCATATCTGAGCCGCTCATCATGACGATGTCTTTGAAGGCGCCTTCCTTCTATGACAGCGCAAACATCAACGGAGAATGGATGAAGCTCAGCGATGTAGGTGCACCTCAAGGCTCACCAGCCGATTTTGGCACGTATAGCGATGCGGGCATCTACTATTTCGGCACGCAGCAAGACTACACCGTGGCCGCCTATCCGGGCGTCTATACCATTGGACTGGAAACCGAAGATACGTATTTTTACACGCCCACTTTGACTGTTGATGCGTTTAGTCAAGCATTCGACGTTGAGGTGGATTTCACGCAAGCGGCCTCTGAATCCTTCGAGACCTCCCTCACAGGCGCACTGCGCACCTACGCACGCAATTGTGTCGACCACACCGAGGCAGAAGCGGCGGGCTGCGATTTCCAAAATCCTGGCACCACCTACGGTGATACAACGCCACAATCTGTTACGCGTACGATTAGCGGCGGCTCGGACAGCATTACCATTGCAGAAATCGATGTGGACCGTGGCGTGTTTTACTCCAGCTCTGTGATGAGCACTATCGATACGGACGAGTACTCCATCATGGATACGGATAGAATTATTGGCACTTTTACGCCAGATGGCAGTCTGGACAAGGTCAGTTCAGCCAATACAATTCTGGGCAAAACCGGCATCAGCAGTGATGCGGCGGAAAGTTTGAAAGGTTCCACTGAGACCGATAATCTCTAAACTGTCCTCGCCAAACTGTCCCCGTCCTTGCCGGCGGCCTGAGCGTTCATGCGCGGACGGACTTAAATGGCAGGCATTAAAATGTGGCTCCCGCGTTAGACATAGCGCAGGAGCCACAGGGTTCACTACAGTGATGGAGCACAGAAGAAGGAAGAAAGAGAGAAACATCCTCTGTGCTACGGCTCACCTAGTGCTTCAAGTCGATAACCATACGACCGCGAATCTTTCCAGCTTCCATCTCATCGAAGATATCGTTGATATCCTCCATTGGACGTGCTTGGCACTGTGGAACAACCTTTCCTTCAGCGCCGAACTGGAATGCCTCAGCCAGGTCCTTACGTGTACCCACGAGGGAACCAACCACGCGAATACCGTCCAGGACCAAGCGAGGAATAGCCAAATCCATGGATTCAGTAGGCAAACCAACAGCTGCGAGGGTGCCGCCTGCACGCAAAGCATCGACTGCACCATTAAAGGCGCTCTTTGCTACAGCGGTGACGACTGCGCCGTGTGCGCCGCCAACTTCACGCTGAACGACTTCTCCCACATCTTCCTTCAATGGATTAATGGTCATATCCGCACCGAACTTCTTGGCGAACTCGAGCTGCTCGTCGTTGACATCTACGGCGATAACATGCGCCTGGAAGACGTTCTTGGCATACTGCAAGGCGAGGTTACCCAAACCGCCGAGGCCGGAAATCAAAATCCACTCGCCAGGACGTACACCGGATTCCTTAATAGCCTTGTAGCAGGTCACACCTGCGCAGGTGATGGAACTTGCAGCCATGGAGTCCAAACCCTCTGGAACCTTGACAGCATAGTCTGCAGGAACGATGCACTCTTGGGCCATGCCACCGTCTGCGGTGTAACCGGCGTTGAGGACTGAGCGACACAAGGTTTCGCGACCGGTGGTGCAGTATTCACAATGTCCGCAGCCCTTAAAGAACCATGCCACAGATACGCGATCTCCCACCTTAAGGGTGGTCACGCCGTCAGCAATTTCCTTGACAATGCCGATGCCCTCGTGTCCGAGGACCACGCCTGTTTTATCGCCGAAATCTTGATGCATCACATGCATATCTGTATGGCATACGCCGCAGCATTCCATGTCCAAGAGTGCTTCACCATAAGCCAATGGGCGAAGTTCCTTCTCGACTACAGCAGCTTTCTTATCTTTAGTAGCAACGATTGCTTTCATTGCGATCTCCTTTTTAAAGTGCATCTCAACAGCGAGACAGTCTTAACAACTACGTCAAGAACACTTCAATTATAACCATGATTTTTCATTGCGCCCAACAAGAAACACCAAAAAATTAACACATTTTGATGTTCACTTGTGCATTATTTGTGACATTTGAGGTGTTTATTTATCCTCTGCTGTAGCGCGGCGGTGAGCTTTTCTGCGTGTGTGCGAACGCGTGCGCGTCCGTTTCAGAGCGCGCGCAGAGATCATGGCACCCACGAGGAGGGTGGCTAGGCTCACACTGGAGATTGCTCCGATCGCTACGCCGGTTTGTGCCAATGGTTCGCGTGGCGCAGGTGCAGGTTCAGGTTCTTCCGGTGTGTCTTCCGGCTCGTCAGGCGGTACGACGTAGGTATCTTCACCGGGCACACCGAGCCCATGGGAGGCGAGGATCTCCTGCGCCTCATTCCATAGCGTTGCTTTCCAGTACACCGTACCGCCCGTGGTGGTATGCGTGTACGGGCTCGTCACGGTGTAACTGCCATCCTCGTTGCGCATGGACGGGTCTAGGAGCACGGTTTCTTCGTGCATGAGTGTGGCGGATGTGCCCAGTTCGGCGGTGTCCTCCACGGCATCGTAAGCGGTGAAGGTGACGTAGGACCCTTCGGGGATATCACCGCTCACGCGTGCAATGTCGGCGAATTCTTCTCCCGGCTGCACCTCTGCTGTGCTCACATGCGTGGAAATGCTGGCGCTTTTCGGTTCAGCCACGACGCGTGTGCATTCCCATTCGTCATTCCAGTCGCTTTGAACAGGCATAACACGGTCGTCTCCCGCAAAGGAGTAAACGAATGCGTAGTAGCCCAACCGTTCGGCAGTAATATGCACCGGCGTGCCGAAGGCATCTGGTTTGCCTCCTCCTACGGCGATGACGCCATTTTTCGCCAGATATTGCCAAGAGCCCATGAGCTGATGCTCCTCATCGTTTTGCGGTACCTCGGCAGAGTCTGGCTTGTGAAGCGACCAATACACACTGACGGTGGCGTATTTTTCATCCGCCTTCCACCCAAAATGCGTATCACCTAAGTAGGAACCATGGTCGTCTGGGAATCCGGCTATGGTGATGCGATCGGTTAGCGTTGCTCCTTGTGTAGCGGAATGTTCGGTCACTGTGGAGTCTACGGTGACATGTGTGCGTGTGGAGAAGCTTTCTTTGACATCGAGCAAGCCTGAGATGGCGTCGCCTTCTATCCATTCTTTGCTCTCTTCGCCCTGCTCCTCGCGACTGATGACCCACACCCAGCTGGCGAATTTATCCTCTTCGCCCAGCATGTATGGCAGTGCGGACTTACTCGCATCGGCTGCGATAAAATCTATGCTTTGTCCGTCGTGGGAAAAGTCTCCTCGTGCGATGCCTTGGGCTTTCAAGCCTTTACGTTCTAATCGTGCCAGATAGTCGCGTGCAGAGTCGGAAGGTTGGACGCGTATATCTGCATCCGCGTGGAGCTGTGCGATGCGCTCATGCGTCAGACCTGTGTAGAGATACCCCGTGGCGGCAAGCTCTACGCCCTCTTCCCACACATCACCTTCTTTGACACCCACGCGCACCGTATCGCTTTGATTACGTCCGGCTTCGTTCGTCAAATCCGGCACAGCGGTAGCAATGGTCGGTTGGAACACCTTTCTGACATCGAAACGTATACCATCAAAATTCTTCTGCATATCCTGCCCGAGGCGCACAAAATTTTGAGCACTTTCTAGGTCATCCAGCGTAGAAATCGTGACAGATTGACTGGTGCTCACTTCTCCTTGACCCGTGGCTGTCCAGCGCATCTCGATGGGCTCTGCACCGCTAGTGATGTCAACACTTTGAGTGCCCGTGCTATCGAATTGTGCAGGACCGTGCAATTGCACACGCACAGGAATATTGCCGATTCTCTCTCCGCGTTGATTTTCCACAGAAACCGAAATACTGCCCCGGCGGCGTCCTTGCAGGTACTCCATGGTGACATGGGTACCATTTACCGTGTGCGCGACACCTTCATCCCACAGTGCGCGAGCGCGGTCTTCGAGTCCGGGCAGGTTGGCGAGAACTTTGGGTCTGTCTTTGTCCCAGGTGGGTCTGGAGGAGGTGAGTTCGAAGTGGTCGTGGACGAGGAGGGCGAGTGCTGCGTGAGTGAGGGGGTCTGTGCTGTTTTGGTAAGTGCGCAGGAGGTAGGCGGCTGCACGTGTGGTGGCGCTGTCGGGGATGGGTGTGGTGGCGCTGAAGTTCCATTCTTCTTGGACTCCCCATTCGTGGCAGTAGACGTTTTGGCCAGAGCTCATGACGCCGATGACGCCCATAGTGTAGCCGGGGAATCCGGGGATGCTGAGTTTGGCGTGTGGGGGTGCTGTGGCGAGGCTACCTGCGGGTGCGGCGTGGGCGCGCGGCGAGGCGAGTGCGCCCGGTAGTAGTGCGATGCACAGGGTGATGAGCAGTATGAGACACTGGCGTGCGTACCGTGCGTAGCGCGTGTGTGAGGTGGATTTTTTCATGATGTCCTTTCTTCCCGTGGCGGGTTGTGGTGTTTTTAGATTGCCGTGGGTGGAAAGGAAATGAGGAATGATTCTGAGCTTGTGGACGGATGTGGATAACTCGCGCTGTTTTCGGGCGAGCTTCTCTCCGCCGTGGCTTATACCCTGTAAGAAGTAAGCTGGAGGATGAAGTTGCTCCATGAAAATGTGGGCACAAGTGATATCTCTTTGAGGAGACAAAATGGCAGAAACATTTAATGTTTTGGTGGAAATTCCACGTGGTTCGAAGAACAAGTATGAAGTCGATCATGAGACGGGCCGCATTAAGCTGGATCGTACGTTGTTCACTTCTATGGGTTACCCAGATGATTATGGCTATATTGAGGACACCTTGGGTGAAGATGGCGATCCACTCGATGCGTTGGTCATGATTCCAAATTCTGTATTCCCTGGATGCGTTATCGAGTGCCGCGCTGTGGGCTTGTATCACATGGTGGATGAGGCTGGTGGAGATGACAAGGTATTGTGCGTACCTGCAGATCCTCGCTTTGATGACATCAAGGATATCGATGACGTCAACGAGTTCCACAAGAAGGAAATTGAGCACTTCTTTAACCAGTACAAGGCTTTGGAGCCAGGCAAGGAAGTTATGCCAGGCTCGTACTGGACGAATGTGGAGAAAGCTGAAGAGGAAATCGTAGCTGCTCGCAAGCGTCTTGCTGAGGCCGAGTAAAAGCCTCATATCATTTTCGTAAACAGTATCTACGGAAATACAAAGGGCTCACTGCAAGATGATGCAGTGAGCCCTTGTGCGTATAGACGTAATTTTACAAACTGTTGGCAATAGTGCTGGCGCACACCACGATAAGCGGGAATACACCGGAGAGCAGTGCACAAATGGCGATATACCCCCAGCTAGCCGTTTTACTGCACACTCGGGGATGCAAATTCTCCTCTGCTGCATCTGCAGTATTTTCTGCCTGCGTATCTGTGTTCGGTGAAATATAAGGGTCGCGCGCCCACATGGCGACGTAGGCACACATGGTTGGCACACCCACGATGATCAACGCTAGCACGGTTCCTGCGATGCGCGGATGCTTGGCAATATCGGCCAGAGCAGAGCCTGTCACCATCCAGCCCGAGGCGACAAGACCCATCGTACCCATGAAAATAATATTGGATAAGGAACGAATGAGTTCACTGCGGTCTTCGCGTAGCATTTCAAAGAGGAATCCGCCCGCGATGAGCGCGGTCATCAGCATAAAAATCGCCAAACCAAAACGCTGCGGAGACTGTGTAATCACCTGTGCCACACATACGGCGATAGCACTCGCAATGGCGGCAATGCGCGAAGCCTGCGGCGTGGGCGTGTAAATTTCCGTGGGAAACAAATACGCGAAAATGCTGACAACGGCCACGATAACGATGCCCATAATCCATGGCAAGGATGGAGCAATAATGGATACAGAAATAGCAAGGAACGTCATCAGGACAGCAGCACATAAGCCGAGTATTACTACCTGGACTGTGGCCTTATCTCTCTTCTTCATAATCACTCCTTGGGCAAACCTCGCCCACGTGTAGTACGAAACAGTTACTATTATTAATCAATAGTAATTGTCGAGCAGGGCATTGACGTGTGTTTGCGGAAAGGACGCCTATGAGCGATTTCACCCTTATCACTAACGCAACTGACCCTGCCTCTGTATTGCCCGCTCTAGCCTTACTCCAACATCGTGTGCGCGTTCTGCCAGAAGATACAGCGTCTTTGGTACGCATTCCCGATAATACAATTGCTTTTCTCGATGCGCGCGATGATGTGGCCGCCGCAAAAACCTTCTGCTCTGTAGCCGCAGCCAGCGGTATCGCCTTCCCTATTATCGTTATCCTAAGCGAGGGCGGATGCTTGGCCTTTAACGCAGAATGGAAAGCTGCTGATTTTGTAGTAAACACGGCCAGCCCGGCGGAGGTGGAAACACGTACGCGCGTCATTTCGATGGGTGGATTGACGAATGCTACCTTTGCAGACGCATCCAGCATGGAAGCGAGCGACGAGTCTGAAGAGGCTGCTCCGCGCGATGGCATGATTGTGTGCGGCGCACTGGAGGTAGATACCGTGGGGTATACGGCCACCTTGCGCGGTGAGCCTTTGGATTTGGCGTATAAGGAATTTGAACTGTTAAAATATCTCGTCTTGCATCCAGGACGTGCGTTTACCCGCACGCAACTGTTGCAAGAGGTGTGGGGATACGACTATTACGGCGGTACCCGCACGGTAGACGTGCATGTGCGTCGTTTGCGCGCCAAGCTGGGTGTAGAGTACGAATCCGTTATCGGCACTGTGCGCAATGTGGGATATCGTTTCGACCCGCCGCAAAATTTGCGTTCGGACATAGCCGAAAGCATCACTCAGCACAAAGACAAGGATACGCATAAGCCACGCACCTCGCGCCGCGCATCCTAAAACAGTCGCGCACACCCACAGCCCGGGCGTGTTATCTACAGTGGCGTTTATCTACAGACCTGAAATCCGCCGACATTTCAGGAGACATTGCAGGAGATGGTTAAGGAGTTGAGCATGGCGTCAACACGTGAAACGGCCAAGCAACGCGCGCAGCGCATTCACGATGAATATACCATTCTCTGCCGCGAAATCCCCAACCCCAAGCCGGGCTTAGATTTTAAAAATCCTTTTGAACTGCTCATCGCCACCATGATGAGTGCTCAAACCACGGATGCGCGCGTCAATATGGTCACTCCCGAGCTGTTTCGCCGCTACCCTACACCTGAAGCGATGGCACAGGCCAATGCAGAGGACATTGCCAGCATTATTCGTTCCATTGGTTTTTGGCGCGTCAAATCGCAACATGCGGTGCACATCGCACAGGCTTTGGTCGCTGAATTTGATTCTCAAGTGCCGCGCACCATGGAAGAGCTCATCACACTGCCCGGTGTGGGCAGGAAAACGGCAAATGTGGTGTTGGGCAATGCCTTTGATGAGCCCGGACTGCCGGTGGATACGCATGTCATTCGTTTGACGAAGCGTCTGCGCTGGCGTACGGATTGGCGGTCGTCCCATCCCGATCCTGTACATATTGAAAAAGAAATTACGCAGTACTTTCCACCTTCGGAGTGGAAGGATGTATCTCACCGTTTGATTCTCTTCGGCAGGTCCACCTGTCATGCGCGCAAGCCCGCCTGCGCCACCTGTCCGCTCAGAGACTCATGCCCAAGCTTCGGTCTTTATACCCTCTAACGTAAAATAAGTGCTTATGGTATCGCATAAGCACCGCAACCCTCAGTCTGCCACCACACAGAAGAATTCAGGCGGCGTACGCAGTTTCGTTATTTTTATTATTTCCTTAGTCGTGCTAGGGCTGATTGCAGCGGGCGCGTATGCGATTATGAGCCATCGTGGCAGCATTCCAATGCTCGGTTCCACCTCCGCTACGGGCAATGGCACCACCTTAACCATCGCGACGGCGGAGCCCATCAATTCGCTGGATATTACGCAGGATACATCCCCGGCTGTGGATCAAATTTTGCTCCATAATGTGTACGAAACCCTTGTGGGGCGCGATGAGAAGAATCAGCCGCAAGCCACCGGCGTGGCCGAAAAATGGGATGTATCCTCCGATGGTTTGACCTACACCTTTAGCGTGCCGTCGGCTGCGCGTTTTTCCACCGGTCGCAGTCTTACCGCAGCGGATGTGGTGGCATCTTTGCAATACACCATTCAAAATCAGCTACCAGATGCCTCGTATTTGTCGAAAATTACGAATGTACAGTCCCATGATAACCGAGTAATCATCAGTCTTTCCCAAGCTGATCCGAATGTGCTATGGGCGTTGAGCACACGGGCCGGCATTATTTATGACACACAATCCACCTATGACAAGGCTACCGAGGCCATCGGCGCGGGAGCTTATACGGTGTCCGCTTTTGAGCCGGGTACCAGCCTCACGTTAAAGGCGAATGCGCAGTATTGGAAGGATAATACGCAGGGTTCCTCCACCATTGTGGTGCAGGCGACGCCGGATGCGCATACCGCCGTAAGCAATTTAGAAAACGGTCAGGTCGATGCCCTTATCCCACTGAGCAATGCGCCGTCCACCGCAGATGCGGCACAAGCACGCACGGATTTATCGAATCTCAGCAATGTTACTGTGTCCACGACTGCGAGCACACACCGGTGGGCTATTGCCCTCAATACCAGTGCGGATTCGCTGTTTTCTGATACGCATATTCGTCAAGCCTATCGCGCCATGCTGGATAAGTCGGCACTCATCACCACCTTGGGCGTAAGTGCTACACCGATTTCAGGACCGGTAGCGTCCACGGATCCGGGATTTGAAGATTACAATGCTTTGTATCCCTTTGATGTGCAGCAAGCACGTAGTTTGCTCAGCTTCTTTGGCTATAGCAGAAACTTTACCTTGGCATATAAAGCCAGCGATGGGGATGCATTTGCACAGAATGTGGCCGACCAATTAGCCGCTTTGGGCGGCACCATTACTCCGCAGTCTGTGGCGGATGACCAGTGGCAGTCGCAAATTGTGGAGGGGAAGAATTTCGATATGGCCATCATCGATATCCGCTCCAGCCACGATATTGAAGACCTGAGCAGTGCGGATTTCCTCACTCAATACACAGATTCGTCTATCGAAAGCTTGCGTAAGGCAGTCAGCACGGCAA
This sequence comes from Alloscardovia criceti DSM 17774, assembly GCF_000376885.1. Lineage (GTDB taxonomy): Bacteria > Actinomycetota > Actinomycetes > Actinomycetales > Bifidobacteriaceae > Alloscardovia > Alloscardovia criceti. Next base: position 90,888 of record NZ_AQXR01000007.1, on the reverse strand, counting down.
CGACCAGCGACGATTATGCGAATGCGGTGAAACAATTAGCGGCACATCTAGCGGAGCAAACGCCTATTATGTGGGCATATGAGGAGCAGCCTGTGGTGGCCGCACGCGAAGGCATTAGCGGTTTGCCCACCGCAATGGCGGATTCGTACCTCAATTTGGCCGGTATTACCAAGCAGAAGAATTAGCAGTGCCGGAGAGTAGGCTCGATTTTCGTCACTTTTCTTCAACAAAGCTACGTAAGGGCATGCCAATTTTTCTGTGAGAAAATGCAGGGTTTGCCATGTTTTCGTGTCGTGTAAGACACGTAAACTCGAAAGCATGGCAAATGAAGAACAAGCAAATAACACGAGCGTTTCTGCGCACTTGACAGCTCTGCCTGACAAAGTGGGCGTTGAGGGTCTTGAAGAAAAGTGGGGCGCTCAATGGGAAGAAGAGCAAACTTACGCTTTCCAAGGCAGCCGCGACCGTAAGGCCGTCTACTCGATCGACACTCCACCTCCAACCGTATCCGGTAGCTTGCATGTGGGACACGTCTTCTCCTACACGCACACCGATGTCATCGCACGCTTCAAGCGTATGAACGGTTTCGACGTGTTTTACCCAATGGGTTGGGACGATAACGGTCTGCCAACCGAGCGCCGCGTACAAAATTATTTCGGCGTGCGCGTGGATACGTCCCTGAAGTATGATCCAGATTTTAAGCCACCATTCGCCGGGACGGACGGGAAGAAGATTCAGGCCAAGGATCAAGTGCCTGTGTCGCGTCAAAACTTCATCGAACTGTGTGAGCGTCTAACAGGTGAAGATGAGAAGTTTTTTGAAAAGCTGTGGCGCACCTTGGGCCTTTCCGTGGATTGGAAGCAGACCTATCACACCATCGGTGAGCATCCTCGCCGTGTGGCACAAAAGGCTTTCTTGCGTAATCTCGCACGCGGTCAGGCGTATCAAAAGCAGGCTCCAGGCCTGTGGGACGTGACCTTCCAAACCGCAGTGGCTCAGGCTGAATTGGAAAGCCGCGAGTATGACGGTTTCTATCACAAGGTCGCCTTCCACTTGGTCAAAGATGGTTCCCCTATTTACATTGAAACCACCCGTCCAGAACTGCTGCCTGCCTGCGTGGCGTTGATCGCTCACCCAGATGATGAGCGTTACCAGAAGTTCTTTGGCAAGGAAGTATACTCCCCACTCTTCGGCGTGAAGGTGCCTGTGGTGGCACATACTGCGGCAGAGATGGATAAGGGCGCCGGTATCGCTATGTGCTGTACCTTCGGTGATATGACCGATGTGCAGTGGTGGCGCGATTTGCAGCTGCCAACCCGCTCCATCATCCAGCGCAATGGTCGCATCGCCATGAGCACTCCAGAATGGATTAGCTCCGACGAGGGCGTGCGCCTGTTTGAAGAGATTGCCGGCAAGACCACCTTCAGTGCCCGCAAGATTATCGTGGATGCGTTGCGCGAGTCCGGCGATTTGGACGGTGAGCCAACGCCGACAAAGCGTATGACGAATTTCTACGAAAAGGGTGATAAGCCTTTGGAAATCGTCACCTCCCGCCAGTGGTATTTGTCTAATGGTGGCACGAACCGCGCATTGAATGCCGAGCTCATCGCCCGCGGTAAGGAATTGGACTTCCATCCGGACTTTATGCGCGTGCGCTATGAAAACTGGGTCAATGGTTTGAATGGCGACTGGCTGATTTCTCGCCAGCGCTTCTTTGGCGTACCATTCCCATTGTGGTATCCAGTCAGCGCGAATGGCGAAGTGGATTATGAGCATCCATTGACGCCTGCTGAGGATGTTTTGCCTGTGGATCCCATGATTGACGTGCCTGCAGGGTACACCGAGGACCAGCGTGATGTGCCAGGCGGCTTTACCGCAGAAAAGGACATCATGGATACTTGGGCGACCTCCTCCTTGACACCACAGATCGTGACCAAATGGGCAGAGCCGGGCGAAGAAAATGAAGCGTTGTTTAAGGCCACCTTCCCTATGGATTTGCGCCCTCAGGGTCAGGATATTATCCGCACCTGGCTGTTTAGCTCGATTGTGCGTGCCCACCTCGAAAACGGTGTGCTGCCATGGGCTCATACCGGCTTGTCTGGCTGGATTCTCGATCCGGATCACAAGAAGATGAGTAAGTCGAAGGGCAATGTAGTCGTACCGTCCGAACCAATTGAAAAGTTCGGTGCGGATGCGGTGCGTTATTGGGCTGCGTCTGCGCGTTTGGGTACGGATGCTGCCTATGAGATTGGCGAAATGAAGATTGGCCGCCGTTTGGCCATTAAGCTGCTCAATGCTACCAAGTTTGCTTTGGCTATCGGCCGTGAGGATGAGAATCATCACGTCAGCTCTGCCGCTACTGCTACGTGGAATGCGGCCGATGTGACCAATGCGTTGGATCGCTCGGTGATGGCTCGTTTGGCCGAGGTAGTGGATATTGCCACTAAGGCTTTGAACGAATACGATCATGCACGCGCTTTGGAAACCATCGAGAGCTTCTTCTGGCAGTTCTGCGATGATTATATCGAACTGGCAAAGAATCGCGCCTACGGTACGGCAGATGCTACAGGTAATCTGCCTTCCGAAGCCGATGTGCTGTCTGCTCGCACCACCCTGGGGTTGGGCTTGGATGCTTTTGCACGCTTGCTTGCTCCTTATCTGCCTTATGCGACCGAGGAAGTTTACTCGTGGATGCATGAGGGTGAAGGTTCTGTGCACCGTGCTGCATGGCCTACCGCTGGATTGTATCGTGAGGCTGCTGGCGACGCCGATGCGAGCGTGCTCGTATGGGCTGGTCGTGCTTTGGCTGCTTTGCGTAAGATTAAGTCTGAAGCAAAGGTTTCCATGAAGACGCCTATCCTGGCCGCTACTTTGGCTTTGGATGCGTCTGCAATTCCTGCCGTAGAAGTTGCCGCGGCGGATATTTACGAGGCCGGTAAGGTGACCGGACGCATAGAGCTCGTGGCTGCCGACAACTCTGCCGAGGATGCAAATGCCGATGAGATTACCGCTGTATCCTCCGAGCTGGGTGAAGCTCCAGCAAAGAAGAAGTAGAAATCCGTTCTTCAACAATTATTGGGTGAGTGTCCGCATGTAGACACTCACCCTTTTGCTTACCTGTGCATGAGTCAAGTCATGAGTCAGGCTTTAACTGCCCTCGTCGCCATAAAACCGTTGACATTCATTTCTTCCAAATGACCGTACCCCGGCGTATCTTCATACAGATCGGTTAAGGTAAAGCCGGCTTTGAGCTGACCGCCAATTTGCTCGGTAATAGTATGCGAGAATTGCACACCATAATCACCCGCTTGCATATACGCCATCGCTTCCGGGTTGCTCAACGGGTTAAACGGCATCTTCCAGCGGACTGTTTTCTCATCATCATCGAGCAGATACATGATTTCCATATCAAAACCGGCTAGGAGCACGCCGCCCTTTTTCAGCACACGATACGCTTCTGCATATAAGGGCTCTACTTTTTCAATATAGCAATTGGATACGGGATGGAAGATAAAATCGAAACTCTCATCCTCGAAAGGCAGTCTTTTCGTCATATCTGCGTGCACAATGTCGATGTCGTAGCCTTCGCGCTGCGCTACCAAGCGTTCGGATTCCAACTGTTTCGCCGAATAATCCAACACCGTGCATTGCGCACCCACAGCGGCGAAAATCGGCATTTGCTGACCACCACCCGCCGCTAAGCCTAAGACCTTCTTGCCTGCCAATTCCGGAAACCAATGAGATGGAACAGGTTTCTTTGGCGTCAGCACCATACTCCACTGCCCCTGCTGCGCCGCTACATACGTGTCGTGATCGATAGGCACGCCCCATTCCCAGCCGTCTTCGATCCATGCGTCAATTGTTGTGCTATTGAACTCTTGATAATTCTCCACCACTGCGCTCCTTCGCTCTCTTCTCACTGTCGATTGTACAATGCCCTGCCCCGTGCCTTTTCCGCATTTTCTACGCCACACACTACCGCTGTCCACAAGCCCGCGAGCTGGACTTTCACACGATGGTCGTGCGCATGTATTAGCGTATGAACCATACAGGGGAGCTTGTGTACACAGGCTGAGAGGAAGGTTAGACCTTCGACCCTTGAACCTGATGCGGATAATGCCGGCGAAGGAAGTTGTACTTGCGTCACTCTTTTTTAAGGCACCACAGAAGGTGCCTTTTTTGTTGCACTCTTGTGAAAGGTGAGATACATCGATTAATAGCGATGAAGCTTCGTTGTTATAGAGATTATCAATGGTGAAATATGTTTGCTCAATTATTGGAAAATGTACGAAATACTCATCCTTTAGTTCATAATATTACGAATTATGTGACGGTAAACGATGTGGCCAATATGCTGCTGGCCAGCGGAGCTTCCCCGATTATGGCCGATGATCCTGAAGATGCCGTGGAAATTACGGCACTGTGTTCCGCACTGAACATCAATATTGGTACGCTCAATCAGCGCACGATTCCAGCTATGTTCCAAGCAGGACAGCGTGCCGCAGAGCTGGGTCATCCGATTATTCTCGATCCTGTGGGGGCGGGCGCCTCCAGTTTGCGCACAAATACCGCGTTGAAACTGATGGACAAGCTCAACTTAACTGTCATTCGCGGCAATATTTCTGAAATTAAAACCCTCGCCACCGGCAGCGGCACTACCCAAGGCGTAGATGCGGATGTGGCAGATAAAGTGGCTGATGAAAATATCGATGCCGCTATCGCTTTTGCTCGGGAGTTATCTGCGCGAGCGCAAGCTGTGATTGCTATTACGGGTGCTATCGATATCGTGGCTGACGCAGATCATGCGTATATTATTCGTAATGGTCACGCCATGATGAGCTCGATTACAGGCACGGGTTGTCAACTGTCCGCACTCATTGCGGCGTTTGTGGCGGCAAATCCGGATCATGTGCTGGATGCTACGGCAGCCGCCGTCTGCGCTATGGGCGTGTGCGGGGAAATCGGCTATGCACGTCTGAGCGATGCGGATGGTAATTCCAGCTATCGCAATTACATTATCGATGCCATGTACCGTTTAACGCCTCAAGCCTTAGAAGCGGGTGCACGTTATGAAGTGCGATAAAAACACTATGCTACTCTACGCTGTCACAGATCGGGCGTGGACGTCGCCCGAGAAAAGTCTGTATCAACAGGTGGAAGAAGCTTTGAAAGGCGGCGTCACCTGCGTACAGTTGCGGGAGAAGAATCTGGGCTACGATGAATTCCTCCGCGAAGCGCAGGAGATGCGCGCCTTATGTGCACGCTATCAGGTGCCGTTTATTATCAACGATAATGTGGATATCGCTCTCGCTTGCCATGCGGACGGTGTGCATGTAGGACAGTCGGATATGCAGGCTCAAAAAGCGCGTGCTGTGATTGGCGAGGATATGATTTTGGGCGTGTCCGTGCATTCCGTCGAGGAAGCGCAGCAGGCTGTGGACGATGGTGCGGATTATTTGGGTTTGGGAGCTGTCTTCCACACCGATACGAAAAAAGATGCCGAAGATATGAGCCATGAGACGCTCCTGTCTATCTGCGAATCTGTGGATATCCCCGTGGTGGCTATTGGTGGCATTTCAGCCAAGAATATTTCTTCGTTGGCCGGCAGTGGCGTCGATGGCGTGGCTCTCGTCTCCGCGATTTTCTCCGCTGAGGATATTCCGGTCACGTGTAAGCAACTCAAAGAGTTATCTCAGGCCATGGTCACCGCATGATCCTGCGTGGAGCGATTTTTGATGTAGATGGCACCCTGCTCGATTCCATGTCCCTGTGGCAAACCCTGCCGCAGCGTTTCCTAGAATCTTTGGGTCTCAAGCCTCGGCCGGATGTCAATCAACGGTGTAAAGATCTGAGTCTTGCTCAGTCTGCCGAGTATTTTCAGCGTGCATATGGTGTGCAGCTCAGTAGCGCGGAGATTGAGCAAGCCATCAACACCTTGCTCCAGCAGTACTATGCGCAGGATGTGCCGGCTAAACCTGGCGCGGCAGAAATCTTAAAATTTGCACGCGCGCAGGGCCTCCGTCTGTGCATTGTGAGTTCCACACCGTCCGTACTGCTGAGATCGGCCTTGCACCGTCTCGATTTTGTCCACTATTTTGATGCTATCCTCACCAGCCCTGATACCGGATTGCATAAGGATGATGCGCGCATTTTTGAGCGTGCTGTGGAACGTTTAGGCACACGGCCTGCGGAAACCATCGTGTTTGACGATGCTCTCTACGCGCTGCGTGCGGCACACACGGCGGGTTTAAGGCTTGCCGGTGTGCTGGATGATTCTCAGTCCGAGGATTTCGAGGATATTCGCGCGCTGTGTGACATCGTCATTGCACAGAACAATTATGAAGAAACTTTTCGCACTTTTCTAGAACAGTAATTTTAAGGAGTAGTATGCATACAGCATTATCCATTGCCGGCACGGATCCCACGGGCGGTGCGGGCATTCAGGCGGATTTGAAAGCTATGACCATGAATGGCGTGTTTGCTATGACCGCCATTACTGCCGTGGTGGCACAAAACACGACGGGTGTAAAAAACATCGTGGAGATGTCTCCAGACTTTCTGAAGCAGCAAATTGACGTGGTTTTTGAGGACATTTATCCGGACGCCGTCAAAATTGGTATGGTCGCGTCTACAGCTTTGATTGAGGTGATTGCGGAGCGTCTACGTTTTTATCAGGCGCGCAATATTGTCGTCGACCCTGTGATGGTGGCTACGAGCGGGGATAGACTCATCGCCGAAGAAGCCCTGGATGCGCTAAAAAAGGAGCTCCTGCCCCTAGCTACCGTGGTCACGCCGAATATCCCCGAGGCGGAAATTTTGTCCGGGATGACCATTGACAGCACTTTTAGTATTGAGGAGGCGGCGCGCGCCATTAGTTCCGAATTGGGTTGCGCCGTATTGCTCAAGGGCGGGCACAATATCAATGATGCCAATGATTACCTCTATGCAGACGATCAGGGCACGTGGTTTATGGGTCAGCGCATCAATAATCCAAATACGCATGGCACGGGTTGTACCCTTTCCAGTGCTATTGCATCCAATCTGGCTAAAGGCTTTGATTTAGACACCTCTATACAGCGGGCGAAGGATTATTTATCGGGTGCCTTGAATGCCATGCTGGATCTGGGCACTGGCCGCGGCCCTATGCAGCATAATTTCAATCTCACAGGCGAATTTGCACAAGCATACAGCAAAATTCAGAAGGACTAAAAGGAAGAAACCACCATGTCTACTACGCAACGTTTACTCACAGCCACGCAGGATATTTGGGCACAGTATCACACACATCCTTTTGTGCAAGGCATTGCAGATGGCAGTCTGGATGCGGACAAGTTCAAGTATTACATTATCCAGGATTATTTGTATCTGGACGAATACCTGAAGGTGTTTGCTCTAGGGATTGCTAAGTCCCACAGCATCGATACTTTAAGTATCTTTTCGCACTCTGTGGCAGCGCTGACTGAGGAAGAAATGAATATTCATCGCGGATATTTGCATACCTTTAATGTTTCACGTGAAGCATTGAACGCTACCCCACGTGCGTTGGATAATCTCTCCTACACCTCGTATATGCTGCGCGTAGCCTACGAGGATAGCGAGGCCGAAATCGTTGCGGCCGTGCTCTCGTGTGCGTATAGTTACGAGGTTATTGCACGTGAAATCGTGCGCAATCATCCGCAAGCCGAGCAGCACGAGCTGTTTGGTGAATGGGTGCGCGGATACGCCTCGGATGAGTATGCTGCGGGCAATAAGCCGTTAATGGAGGCCATGGATCAGCTTACGGAGCATTATACGGAGCAGCAGCTCCAGCATGTGGAAGATATTTTTGTAGCCTGCTCCCGCTATGAACTGGCCTTCTGGGATATGGCGTGGAATATGCGCAAATAAGCGTCGGTTAGGTGGCTTACTGTGCCTGCTCAGCGATTTCTTCGTGACGTTTTTTCGACTGCGTTACCACGAAATCACGGTACGCATGCGCTATGCTGACTTTCAAACCGTGGGCTTCCGCGAGCGCGCTCATGCGTTCCAACTGGTGGGCTTCGCGCGTCGCGTCCAGCGCCGCAAAGCCGGCTGCTGCCTTGAGTTCTCCGACTTTTTCGGTGGCTTGAAAACGCTGGGCTAGGAGCAGTATAATCTGGTCGTCGATTCCATCGATGCGTGTGCGTAATTCTTCGATGCCTCGTGTGGCCTGTGCGACAACATCCGAGGTATCGGTGTTCAGGTGTGCGGATGAAATTTCTGTATTGTTGTAATCTGTCATCTCAAGCCTCCAGCGTACGTTCATAACAAGCGTACGTTCATATCAGCATTCTTCCCCATTATTGTATAAAAAAGGCAGTTCGCATGTGTGTTTCCATGTGAACTGCCTTTATTGTGAGACGCTAAACGCTGCTTTATTTCTGTGCTTAGTTTCCTTGCGCTATTAGTTTCCCTGTGCCATCATGCGCAAGAATTCCGCGTTTGTCTGGGTCTTCTTCAATCGACCCACCAGCTGCTGGTAGGAAGCCTCCGGCTCCAAACCGCCCAAAGCGCGGCGCAGGCGGTAAATAATGGCCATTTCCGCAGGGTCGGTAATGAGCTCCTCACGACGGGTGGAGGAGGCATTGATATCGATAGCTGGGAAGAGACGCTTCTCAGACAATTCGCGAGAAAGACGCAATTCCATATTGCCAGTACCTTTGAACTCTTCGAAGATGACTTCATCCATCTTCGAACCTGTTTCCACCAAGGCAGAAGAGATAATGGTCAAAGATCCGCCATTTTCAATATTGCGTGCAGCACCGAAGAACTTCTTTGGTGGATACAACGCCTGCGCATCCACACCACCAGAAAGAATACGTCCCGAAGCAGGCGCTGCAATATTGTAGGCGCGCGCCAAACGCGTCATGGAGTCCAGCAGCACGACGACATCCTGCCCCAGCTCTACCAAACGCTTTGCACGCTCGATGGCCAATTCTGCCACAATCGTGTGGTCGCTGGCTGGACGGTCGAAGGTCGATGCAATGATTTCGCCCTGCACGGTGCGTTCCATGTCAGTGACTTCTTCTGGACGTTCATCGACCAGAACTACCATCAAATGCACTTCTGGATTGTTGGCAGTAATCGAATTTGCAATATTTTGCAGGGTAATCGTCTTACCGGCCTTTGGAGGGGAGACGATTAAGCCACGTTGTCCCTTGCCGATTGGGGAGACGATGTCGATAATGCGTCCCACCATGCGCTGTGGCGTGGTTTCCATCTTCAAACGTTCCTGAGGATACAAAGGTGTGAGCTTTGCAAACTGTGGACGCTGAGATGCTTCTTCCAAGCTAAGACCATTAATCGTCTCGATGGACTGCAATGGTACGAATTTTTGGCGCTGGCTGCGGCGGTCGCCGTCACGGTTTGCCTTGATAAAGCCGCGCACAGCATCGCCCTTGCGCAGACCGTACTTCTTGACCTGACCAATGGAGACGTAGACGTCATTTGGTCCTGGCAGGTATCCGGAGGTGCGCACGAAGGCGTAGGAGTCGAGGATATCGACTACACCCGCTACTGGAATCAGCTCGTCGACTGGCTCTTCGTGTGCGGTCTGGTCGTTATCGTCATTTTCTGCATGTCCGCGACGGTTGGTGCGCGCGTTGCGATCATTGCGATCTGCACGATCTTCGCGACCGCGACGATGGTTGCGATTGCCACGCTCTGTACGCTCATCGGCACTATCATCGTAGCTGTCATCCTGCGCCGCATCATCGTGATTGCGGCGCGTTCTGCGCTCTGTTTTTTCTGTCTCATCATCCAAACGTTGACGCTCTCCGCGTGACAAGCGGTTGCGACGATCCGCATGTGAGGCGGAGTGCTGCTCACGCTGTGCGGCAGATTGTGCAATATTTTCAGCACGTTCACGCTCGGAACGATCCGGAAGTGCAGAAAGGATATCGTCCAAATCTGCCTTGGTCTGATGGCGAGAAGCCTCGCGTTCGGCCTGCTCTTCTTCGCTCAATGGCTGCGTCTTACGGCGCGAGCGCACAGGTAATTCCAGACCTAAATCGATGAGCGGCTTTTTCGCAGGAGCCGCTGAAGTTTGTCTGTCCTGATCCGCACGATCCGCTGTGCTCTTGGCCGCGCGAGACCTTTTTCGCATCTCCGGCTTCACTTCTGGCAGTTCCAGCGTAATAGCAGCGCTGTCTGCTGCGGATGTGTTTGGGGTGTCTGATGATGAAGTTGCGTTGGAAACAGGTGCTTCGACTGTTGCTACGGTAACGCCCGCAGGTGCTTCACCGCCGCTTCGAGCTTTTTCAATCGTGTCAATAAGCTCAGATTTGCGCATGGTAGATGTTCCGCGAAGCATCATCTGTTTTGCGATATTACGCAATTCAGCTAACTTCATATCAGCAAGATTTGTATTTGCCACGTGTGTGACCTTTCGTGTGTAAAAAACAATCCAACTCACACAGTCCACAAGACTATTATCATGAGGGAAAAGTATCTACGTTGAAATTTCGTTAATATGTAAACGAACTGAAGTAAAACTATACGGCACTTTATGGACGAATACAAGCGCAACATAGCGTAAAAGCACCATTGTGTGTGTTATTTTTTCTTTTTAATTACATTTTTCCGCGAAGTTTTTCGCGCATGTGCGCAGGAAAGCACAACAACCAGGCATAAAAAAAATCTGGTTCTTGTACTGTTTTTAGTGTAGTACAAGAACCAGAGATATTGCTTTATTTAAGCCTACTGAGCGTAAATAATGCTTTAGTGACGATGTGCACGGTAGAAGTTAATCAGTGCCTGTGTGGACTGATCCTGCTGTGCCAAAGCGGCATCGTCCTGCGAAATAGCAGGAGCAATCTGCTTTGCGAGTACCTTACCGAGCTCTACACCCCACTGATCGTAGGAATCGAGACCCCATACGGTGCCTTCTACCAAGGTGATGTGCTCGTAGAGTGCAATCAATTCACCCACCGCAAATGGAGACAAGGTGTCACCCAAAATAGAAGTGGTTGGGCGGTTTCCAGTGAAGACGCGTGCTGGAACGATAGCCTCGTCTGTACCTTCTGCGCGGACTTCGTCTGCGGTCTTACCGAAGGCCAAAGCCTTGGTCTGTGCCAAGTAGTTTGCCAAGAACAGCTCGTGTACGTCCTGGTCGCCATCCTTTGTGGCGTTTGGCGTGTTGGCGAAGGCGATGAAGTCTGCAGGAATCAGGCGGGTGCCCTGGTGGATTAACTGGTAGAAGGCGTGCTGACCGTTGGTACCTGGCTCGCCCCAGAAGATTTCACCGGTCTGTGTGGTCACAGGAGTGCCATCCCAGCGTACGGACTTACCGTTGGATTCCATAGTCAGCTGCTGCAGGTAAGCCGCGAAACGATGCAGGTACTGGTTGTATGGCAGTACGGCGTGGGAATGGGCACCGAAGAAGTTGACATACCAGACGTTCATCAAGCCCATAAGCGCAACGACGTTCTGCTCCATTGGTGTGTTTGCGAAGTATTCATCGATGGCGTGGAAACCGCGCAAGAAGTCTTCGAAACGTTCTGGACCGTATACGATGGCGATGGAGGTGCCTACTGCGGAATCTACGGAGTAGCGACCGCCCACCCAGTTCCAGAAGCCGAATGCGTTGTTTGGATCAATGCCGAATTCTGCGACCTTGTCCAAGGCGGTGGAGACAGCGATGAAGTGCTTGGCTACTGCTTCGGCGTTCTTTTCGTCAGAGCCGTCGATAGCGCCCTGCTCCTTCAAGGTCTCGAGCAACCACGTACGCGCAGAACGTGCGTTAGTCAAGGTTTCCAAAGTGGTGAAGGTCTTGGATACCACGATGAAGAGTGTGGTTTCAGGGTTGATACCCTTGAGCTTTTCTGCCATATCGTTAGGGTCGATATTGGATACGTAACGAGCCGTAATGCCCGCATCATTGTATGCCTTCAAGGCTTCGTATACCATGACTGGACCCAAATCGGAGCCGCCGATGCCGATGTTGACAACGGTATCGATCTTCTTGCCGGTTACGCCTGTCCACTCACCGGAGCGTACCTTGTTGGCGAAAGCGTAAATGCGATCGAGAACTTCGTGCACATCCTTTACGGTGTCCTGACCGTCTACGATGAACTTGCCTTCATCGGATACTGGACGACGCAATGCGGTGTGAAGTACGGCGCGATCCTCAGTGTTGTTGATGTGTACACCTGTGTACTGCTGCTGAATGCGCTCCTCGAGCTTGACATCCTTTGCCAAATTAGCAAAAAGTTGCAAAGTTTCTGGCTTGATGAGGTTCTTGGACAAATCGAAGTGCAAGTCTCCAGCTTCGAAGCTCAGGCTTGCTGTACGGTTTGGGTCTTCCGCAAACCACTGGCGAAGGTTGATGCCTTCGGACTGCAACTGATTGAAGTGATTCTGCAATGCAGCCCAAGCTGGTGTCTGGGTTGCATCAATAGGTGGATTGATGGCCATTGCCGGTCCTTTCATACCAATACGTGTACGTCTTTGTCGTACTGAAATACAACGATAGTAGGCGAAAAGGACACGCATGCTTGGTAATAGGCGAGCAAATCCTGAAGTTTGTCGGAAAATTGCTCATCCGTTAAGTTGCCTAGAGAGAGCGACACTCTTCACCCTTTGCAAACGTTATCATTTAGGTCGTATTTAATCCGAAAATAACATTGTCGATTATTTTATGAGTGTCATTCGCGAACTTATGCTACAATCTTTATTTCGTATGGTTCTTCTAACCGTATTGCCACTTTAGCTCAGTTGGTAGAGCGTCTCACTCGTAATGAGAAGGTCGCCGGTCCGATTCCGGCAAGTGGCTCTGTATCTTCTAGCGTTTCATATGACTTCATTCAATGAACGCTTTTGCGCGAGTGGCGGAATTGGTAGACGCGCAGGATTTAGGTTCCTGTTCCTATGGAGTGAGGGTTCAAGTCCCTTCTCGCGCACGATTCACCTTGAATGCTCAGGCTTTCGCTTAAAGATGAATGATGTCGCGCTTTCCACCCACTCTTGCAGCGCTGAATCTGGCTGTTATTTCCCTATACGTGAGATTTATGCTTTGCTCATGCGCTGAATATGCAGGGATTGCACAAAAAAATAGCCCGCTCGTGACCGCAGTGAAAAGATCCTCGACCATGAGCTTCGTAGTTTCTGGCTGTTCGCTTTGGCCCTTACTCGTTAATGACTCTATGCTAAGCTGTGATACCAGTGCAGGAAAGTGCTGAGCGCTAAAACCGACAGACAGAGAACGCGTGACATCTATATGTATCACGCATGATTCTCCTCGCAGCAGTAACTTTCCGTTACACACTTTCTCAAGGTTGTAAGCACATTGAGAGACCAAGAGCAGTACACCGATTAACACATGCCCAACCTCGAATCAGTCCTCCGGAGAAAAACTCAATGATTACTTACCGTGAAGCCACAGCAGCAGAAATCCCCTACATCGCTAAATTATCCGCACAGTCTTTCGGAAATTACCCATTTTTTGATTTCGCATTTTTGAACTCTTTTCAGCGCGATGATGCTTATTTCGACTACATGGAAAAATTACATCGTATCCACACGAAGGCGAATATGCAGCAGCATAAATGCTTCGTGGGTGTAAAGGATGGCAAAATCGTCTCCACCGCGCTTTTGCAAGATCCTCGCGCCAAGCGCGTTGGCATTTGGGATTACATTAAGGCAGGCGCTACAAGTCTTGTTTTCCCCGTGGGGTTTTCTAAGATTCTCAATTTCTTTAGCATTTCTGAAGAAGCACACGAAGACTGTGCACGCGAGTATCCAAACGCGTGGTACCTTGAAAAACTGGCCGTGGACCCGTCCATGAAGGGTGCCGGTTTAGGAAGCTCCATGATTAAGGACTGCCTAATCCCCTATGTCAAGGAAAATTCCGGCAAGGAGCTTACCTTGATTACGAATACTCAAGCCAATCGCAAATTCTATACGAAAAATGGCTTTGATGAGTTCGCAGAACGAACCTTAGAACGCGATGATGAAAAGATTGGCAACTGGAGCTTTAGACATAAGATTGCCTAGGTTTTCGTAAGGCTCATATACATAAAGGTTGGTGAGATGACTGGACGCCTTCTCCCCAACCTTTATGTGTGCACAGGTTTATGCAAACTCTTCTGCTACGCTACAGGTATCTGACTAAAATGCGGAGCCAAAGCACGCAACGCTTTGCCGCGATGCGAAATACTGTTTTTCTGCTCAGCCGACATCTGCGCCGATGTCAAATGTCCCTCTTGCTCACGCGGAATGAAAAGCGGATCATACCCAAATCCCTGTTCCCCGCGCTCCTCACGGATAAGCATGCCTTCCATATCCCCAATTTCCACGACTTCCCTATCCGTGTCCGTGCCGAGCACAGCCGCCGGGATAACCAAAGCCGCCGCACAGCGGAATCGGGCTCCGCGCGCCTCATCCGGGATATCGCTGAGCTGAGCTAAAAGCAAGGCATTATTGGCTTTATCATCGCCGTGCACGCCTGACCAGCGCGCAGACAAAATACCCGGCGCATTGCCCAAAATATCTACGATAAGCCCGGAATCATCTGCAATTGCCGGCAAACCCGTACGTTGAGCCGCATCGCGCGCCTTAAGCAGGGCGTTATCCTGAAAAGTCGTGCCTGTTTCTACGGGATCCGGCAAATTCAGCTCACCCGAGGTGACAAACTCGAAAAGCTTGCCGCCCACCGCCTCATGAATAATGCGCTCAATTTCGCGCACCTTTCCCGCATTATGCGTTGCTACGACCACGCGTTGAACCATACGAATCTCCCTGTGTAGATAACTGAGTAGATAGCTGAGTAGATAACTGTGTCGATACCTGCGTAGATGTCCACGTTATTACCTGTGGCATACGCCATTGTCTCCAGCCAGCTTAACCCTGATACGAAACCTCGCCCAAGGCCTGACGCTGGAAGCTTTGCAATTCTTCATTGCCCTTTTGCGCGAGGTCCAGCAAAATATTCAAGGTTTCACGACTATAAGGCGCTCCCTCGGCCGTGCCCTGGATTTCAATGAAATTACCGGAGCCCGTCATCGCCACATTCATATCCGTTTGCGCGCGCGAATCCTCTACATACGGCAAATCCAGCATAGGCGTACCATCAATCACGCCTACGGATACGGCAGAAACCTGATCAGTGAGCACCTTCTTGTGCGCAGGGATGTGTCCTTGATCCTTCGCCCACGCAATGGCATCCGCGAGCGCGATGTAGGCGCCGGTGATGGAAGTGGTGCGAGTGCCGCCGTCTGCTTGGAGGACATCGCAGTCGATTTGGATCATGTTTTCGCCAAGGGCTTCCATATCGACGATGCCGCGCAGTACGCGGCCGATAAGGCGACTGATTTCGTGAGTGCGCCCGCCGACTTTGCCGCGTACAGATTCGCGGTCGGTGCGTTCGGAGGTGGCACGTGGAATCATGGCATATTCTGCGGTGACCCAGCCTTTGCCGGAGTCTTTGCGCCAGCGTGGCACGCTCGGGGTAAAGCTAGCGGTGCACAGGACGCGTGTGTTTCCGCATTGAATGAGCACGGAGCCTTCTGGGTTTTGAGTCCATCCGCGTTGGATGGTGACGGGGCGCAGTTCGTCGACGTGGCGGCCGTCTGCGCGAATGAGGGTTGACGATGCATTATTACTATTTTCAGGGTTCTGTGCGTTTATATCCATAGTTGCTATGGTACTCGGTTGTTGGGTTTTTCATGCGGTTGAACGCTTGACTTTTGGGCGATTATCCTCATTTATCGCACGCTTTTGTAGGTCTGCGCTAAATAAGGAGGCTTGACTTTCTGTATTTTTTGGAGGAGTCTGCGTTTGCCTATTGTCCCCATTACAGTGGGATGCATGACTTTTATTGTTGCGATTTTTCGTTTTCTGACGGCTGCTTTTGCGTTGGCGGGTACGTCTCAAACTTGGATGTTTGGACAGTCTCAAAACTTGGTGTATTTTACGCATCAGACGAATTTGTTGATAGCTATTACATTTATTTGGGCGGGTTTTGCCAGTATTTTGCGAGGTGTGCAGCCTCCTGCGTGGCTGAAGGGCGGATTGACGCTCAATATTATTATCACGGGTCTCGTGGCGTGGCTGGTGCTGCCGCCGGCGGATCCGGCTACGGAAACATATATCTGGGGTATGGCTTCAACCACGATGGTGCATATTATTGTGCCGATTATGGCATCGATTGATTTTCTGCTTTTTGACGAGCATCGTCGTTTTTCGTGGAGTTATGCGTTGACGTGGCTGATTTATTTCCCGGTGTATTTGGCTTTTGTATTGGTGCGTGCGTTGGTCTTCCATGCCACCGGTCCTGCGTCAGACGGTAGTCCGTATCCTTATGGTTTTATCAACCTCGATAAATTGGGATTGAATCAGTTTGTGATCAATTGCGGTATCTATCTGGGACTTTTCTTCGTACTTGCGCTTATTATTGTAATTGTTGACAAGGCTTTGCCTCAGCGTACTCCATTGACGGGTACGGTGGCGAATGCGCCTCGTTTTAAGCGCAGTCGTTAATTCCCTTTCAAAGCCTGCACAAATATAGAGAGAAGTTGATTATGCATTCAGCTGCATTGCTCACTGATATGTATGAATACACAATGGTGGATGCTGCTCTTCGCGATGGCACTGCGAACCGCCAATGTGTTTTTGAGGTATTTACGCGTCACTTGCCGACCGGCCGCCGCTATGGTGTGGTTGCGGGTTTGGGACGTTTGCTCCAGTATATTAAGGATTTTCGTCCATCTGAGGATGATTTAGCTTTTATGCGCGACCATAAGATCGTCTCCGAGCAGACGATTCAATGGTTGGAAAATTATCATTTTTCTGGCACCATTCGTGCGTATCGTGAGGGCGAAATGTTCTTTGCCAACTCGCCTGTGCTGCAGGTGGAGGGCACTTTTGCGGAGTGCACCGTGTTGGAAACGATTATCCTGAGCGTGCTGAATTATGACTGTGCCGTAGCCTCTGCTGCTTCTCGTATTACATCTGCCGCGGGCAACCGTCCGTGTGCGGATATGGGCGGACGTCGCGCACACGAAGGTGCTGCTGTGGCGGCCAGCCGTAGCGCCGTGGTGGGCGGCTTTGTGAGCACGGCTAATTTGGCTGCCGCAAAGCTCTACGGCATACCTTGCATTGGCACGGCGGCTCATGCGTTTACCTTGGTGCATGACAATGAACGCGATGCCTTCGAGTCACAGATTCAGGCTTTGGGCGTGGGCACCACGGTGCTGACAGACACCTACAATGTCGACGAGGCAATTCGTACCGCAGTTGAGGTGGCAGGCACAGATTTGGGTGGTATCCGCATCGATTCGGGCGATTTGGCTTCGATGGCGCAGAAGGCGCGCCATCAGCTGGATGCTTTGGGTGCAACAAAGACGAAGATTACCGTCACCAATGATTTGGACGAGTATGCTATCGCCGCTTTGGCGACGGCTCCTGTGGATTCGTATGGCGTGGGCACGCGTTTGGTTACAGGTTCGGGTCATCCCACCACATCCATGGTTTATAAGCTCGTGGAGCGTGAAGGCTCGGATGGTGCTATGCATCCGGTGGCGAAGAAGAGCTTCGGCAAGTCCACAGATGGCTGGCGCAAGCGTCCGGTGCGCGTGTATGAGTATGGCTTGGCTCAGGGCGAGTTGGTCGTAGCCGGCTCTCAGGCAGATCTGACCACCTGGAAGGATGAGCGTTTTAGCGAGTTTAAGGATTTGAGCATCGTGGCTATCGATCACGGTAGCATAGACGAGCATTTGATGAGCCAGGAAGCCTTGTTTGAGGCCCGTGATTATCATACGCAGGCTTTGAATGAGCTGCCAGTCAATGCGTTGTCCCTGATGGATGGCGAGCCTGCTATTCTTACGGAAGTGCTGACGATTTCTTAATTTCGGCTCTATACAACATGAGGGGGAATGCGCGTTGTGTGCATTCCCCCTCATGTTTGCTGTTTGCGCTGTTTAACGCATCATCTGCTCATAGATTTTCTTGCAGTCTGGGCAGACTGGATACCCATCAGGATTACGCTTTGGCACCCACACCTTGCCGCACAAGGCAACCACAGGCTTGCCCGTAAGGCGAGACTGCTCCATTTTTTCTTTGGAGACATAGTGAGCGTAACGTTCCGAATCGGAATTATCTTTCAGCTGAGTGTCCTCTTGCGTGATAGTTTCTGTACGTTCCAGGGTGGAGGTGCCTGCACCGTTGCCAGAATCCGGCTGGGCAAAGCCTGGCTGATTTTCGTCAAACATGATTCCTCTTTTCTGTATCCCATGGGATGGAACACTTCCAACGTGTATCTTCCGTATGCCCATTCTAGTCATTGAGCTAATCTTAAAGAATGACAATTGCTGTATGTCCTGGCTCTTTCGACCCCGTTACATCGGGTCACCTTGACGTCATTGAAAGATGCGCCAAACTTTTTAAGCAAGTCCACGTGGTCGTGGCTATTAATGCCGCTAAAAAGCCGATGTTTTCCGAGCAAGAGCGTAAAGATATGATAACTCAGGCGCTTCACGCTGACGGCATAACCAATGTAGTGGTAGCCAGCACAGATGGGCTGATCACGGAGTATTGCACCGAAGTGGGTGCTACGCTTATCGTAAAGGGTTTGCGCCAAAATGGTGATTACGAGGCAGAGCTGGGCATGGCTTTAGTTAATCGCAAGCTTTCCGGTGTAGAAACCATGTTTATCCCCGCCGATCCTATTTTGGAGCACATCTCTAGCTCCATCGTCAAGGATGTAGCACGCCACGGCGGCGACATTACGGGTATGGTGCCGCACTCTGTATACGATGCTCTTATTCACGCAGTTAGTGAGGAGAAGAAATAATGCCTGAGGCTTTTGATTATGATCCTGATGCTCGCTTTGACGATGACGATACGGGCTCCGCGGAGGTAGCGCAGGCTGATTATGTGCAGGATGTGCCCACGAATTTCGATTTTTCACAGTCGCAAACCAGTGCCGGCGCCCCTGCTGCGTTGCCGGATGCGATGAATGCGCCGTTGCCGGGCGAGGGTGCCACTGTTTCAGCGCAGGATGCGGACGATAGTGCGCGCGATCAATTCGACGAAAATCCTGTCACTCCTCAGACGCAGGCCGCTTTGCATGCGTATATTCCGGAAGCAAATGAGGGCGCACCGACGTCGAGCACAGAAGATCAGTTTTCTACAGCCTACGACATTATCGATCAGCTGGATACCCTCATCCAAAATGCGCCGGCCCTGTTTTTTGAACGCACGAAAATTAAAGTCGAGCGTGAAGAAGTGTTGACCTTGTTTGAAGAGCTCAAGGATGTGTTGCCGGTACAGCTGGAGCGCGCATCGACACTTATGCGCGAAGCAGAACACCGTTTGGAAAATGCGCAAAGTCAGGCGGATGCCATTATTAGCAACGCACAGGCGAAGTCCTCGGGTATTATCAATGATGCAAACGCGCAGGCGCGCATTTTGGCTGGACAGGAAAATGTAGTATCTTTGGCTACTCAGCAGGCGCGCACCATTTTGAGTACTGCCCAAGAGCGTGCCAATGCGCTCACCCAGGGTGCAAACGACTATACGGCAGATTCTATGCGCGCTTTGGATAATCAGCTCGTCGAATTGCGTCATTCGATTAATACGGGCTTGCAGGTATTGCAAGAGCGCCAACAGATAGCCTTGCAAGATTTGCCGCATATTACGCCGGATGATTATCCACAACACTAGATTTCCTCGTGCCTGTCCGCAGGCAGAATGTGAAGGAGTGTCTCTATGGCACGTGAACATGAAACACCATGGTCCATTTCTATTTCTCAGCTCTCCATGGATGCTGGAAAAACGCAGGATATAGACCAGCTCGTCGTCCCCGCACCTACGGGCATTGGCGACGATATCGTAGGCATTCCAGAAGGACAGGATGTAACCGTCAATGGCATGCTGGAATCTTTGGCCGATGGCATTTTATTTACCGGCACAATCAGCACCGCCTTTAACAGCGAATGCACGCGCTGTCTGGAGCCTATCCATGAAACGCTGACCACGCATCCGGTCGTCTTCTATACCTATGAGCAGTCCACTCCCGTGGCATCGAACGAAGATGATGAGGTGGATATTATCGCTTCTCAGGATGAAACGGCGGATACCTATCCGCTCAATCCGGGGTCTATTTATCTGAATTTGGAAGCCTTGATTCGCGATAGTCTCAGCCAGGCTTTGCCTTTGCAGCCTCTGGATCGTGAGGACTGCTTGGGTCTGTGCCCACAGTGTGGTATCAAGCTCAATGATCATCCAGATCACCAGCATGAGCAGGTGAATATCCAGTGGGCCGCGTTGGAAGGTTTTAAAGCTCAGCTGGAAGCAGAAGCAGCCAAAAAATCTGATAATTAGCTCCGTTCCTTGTGCTAAAGCCTGAAAAATCAAGCGATTTCGTGAAGGTTGCGGCTCAAAGTTGCGATTGACGAGAGGTTATATTAAACTCTACTAGGCTTAAGCAAATATTCGATTCGAACAGAGGAAAACCAAAATGGCATTGCCAAAGTATAAGACCTCCCGTGCTAATACGCACTCTCGCCGTTCCAACTGGAAGGCATCTGCAACTACAACTATTAGCTGCCCAAACTGCGGCGCTCCAGCATTGTCCCACATGGCTTGCCCTAACTGCGGCACCTACCGTGGACGTAACTACCGTTCTGCTGTAAAGGCTGGTTTGGCTCAGTAGTTGCCACGATAAAACTATTCAAAGTCTCCACTATCGACGGGTTGTGGGGACTTTTCTTTTATTCCAGCGGGCTCTGCGACGTGGGTGCTGTGGACTCCGTATTTTCGAGGCACGCACGTGATGCGCCATTCTTCCGATGTCCATGGACAAAGATGTTTCTGAACAGCGTTCACGCTTATGCTTACAATATGTGCTTATGGGAAAGAAATCAGAGACTTCAACACTGCGCACACGTATTCGACGGAAAAATTTAGCTCAGGATTCTGCTGAGCAGCTTTTTAAGAAACTCGGACATAACCTGACCTCCGAGCATTTGATCGAAGCCCTGACGCATCGCTCCTTTATGCATGAGCATGAGGGCGTAAAAAGTTATGAACGTCTGGAATTTCTTGGTGACGCCGTCCTCGAACTCGTGGTAACGGAAAGCCTTTTTACTCAGCATCCGGATTTTAGCGAAGGCAAAATGGCCAAAATTCGCGCCAAAGCGGTATCTGAGGAAGCCTTAGCGCCTATTGCCCGCAATTTCTTGCAGGTTGGTCCGATGATTCTTCTCGGCCACGGCGAAGCGGACGATGGTGGCGCCGATAAAGACTCGATTTTGTGCGATATCGTAGAGTCGCTCATTGGCGCTATTTTTATCGAACATGGCATTGATGCGGCACGCGAAACGGTGCATCGTTTAATTGACACCACCCTCGAAAAAGTCTCTCATGAAGGTCCTTCCTTGGACTGGAAGACATCGCTGACGAAAATTGCCCATGAATTGGGTATTAATGAGCTGACCTATCAGATGGAAGTGGGTGGGCCTGAATTTGCTCAGGTTTTCACCGCACATGCGCGTTTGGAAGACAATGAACGCAGTCACGCCTTGGGTATCGACGCTTCTCAACCTTTGGGCACTGGCGAAGCCTCCACGAAGCGTAAGGCGCAGATGATTGCCGCCGAACAGGCGTGGAAGGTACTCCACACCTACCAAAACAATACTGCTTCTGCGCAGTAATACGTGCGCACCGTATGCTCTCACACATGCATGAGCAGATGCCCACAGCTCGCTGGACATATTGCGGACAATCATCGGCAAAAAATAAGAACTTCTATTAATATAAAATTCACACCGCCACAAGCGGCGCATATCACGAAAGCATATTCACGCTGGTCTTCACCTAGAATTAAGAAGAGAAACAGCAGTAAGCACAGATAGAGGTTTCCATGGCACTGCCTACACCTTTACAAGCTTTTAGCGCCATTTCGAAGAAAAGCGCAGAAGCACAGCAGCCTGAAGGCGAAAAAATAACTGGAGCTCAGGCACTCGTGAGATCTTTGGAAGACTTGGGCATTACGGATGTCTTTGGCATTCCCGGCGGTGCTATTTTGCCGGTGTACCACGCCATTAACGATGCCACGAAGTTCCGCTTTATTTTGACGCGCCATGAGCAGGCGGCAGGTCACGCGGCAGAAGGCTATGCGTTGGCCACCGGAAAAGTGGGCGTAGCCATCGTCACGTCCGGCCCTGGAGCGACGAATACCATTACCTCCATCATGAATGCGCAAATGGATTCTGTCCCTCTCATCGTTATTACCGGACAGGTGGGCGCACGCCAAATTGGCACCGACGCTTTTCAAGAAACCGATACCGTCGGTATCACCTACCCTATCGCCAAGCACTCGTACTTGGTGACGAATGCGCAGGATATTCCGCGCGTTATCACCGAGGCTGCGTACATCGCCACCACGGGGCGCCCGGGACCTGTAGTTATCGATTTGACGCGTTCGGCGCAGACCGAAGAAATGTACTATTCCTGGCCGCAGCGCATGATTTTGCCGGGCTACTCGCCGACCACGCATGCGCATGGCAAGGTGCTGCAGCAGGCGGCACGCCTCATCCAAAACTCCTTTAGACCTGTGCTGTATGTGGGCGGCGGTGCGATGCGTTCGGGTGCATCCGAGCAACTGCGCGCTCTTGTGGAAGCCACAAATGCGCCACTGGTCACCACGCTGAACGCGCGCGGTATCGTGCCGGACAGCGATCCGCACAATCTGGGCATGATAGGCATGCACGGTTCCATTGCCGGCACGGGCGCTGTCCAAAACTCGGATCTGCTCATCGCCATTGGCGCACGCTTCTCCGATCGTGTAACCGGCAAGCTTGCCGAATTTGCGCCACGCGCCCGCGTCATCCACATCGACATCGATCCTGCGGAAATTGGCAAGAATCGCGCAGTGGATGTGCCTATTGTGGGCGATATTTCCGCCGTTCTCGATGAGCTCGTGCCAGAAATTACGGCTCTGCAGCAGGCAGAAGGTCGTGTGGATCTGACGAATTGGTGGAATTTCCTCGATAATTTGCGCAACAACTACCCTACGGACTACGAGCGCGAGGAAGATATTCCAACCGATGGCAGCCTGTCTCCTCAATGGGTAGTGAAGGAACTCTCACGCCAAGCCGCAGACAATACCATCTGGGTCTCCGGCGTTGGACAGCATCAGATGTGGGCAAGCCAGCTCGTCGACTTCGAGCATCCGAATTCGTGGCTTTCCTCCGCGGGAGCCGGCACCATGGGATATGGCCTGCCCGCAGCCTTGGGCGCCCGCATCGCTTCCGAGCGCGAATTTGCCGGCGCAAAACCTGTATGGCTGATTGATGGCGATGGCTCCTTCCAAATGACGTCGCAGGAAATGGCGACGCTCTTCCAAGAGCACGCCCCGATTAAGATTGCGATTTTAAATAATTCCGTCTACGGCATGGTACGCCAATGGCAGACACTGTTCTTTGATGAGCATTACTCGCAGACTATGTTGCATGATGGCGATGAAAACGCAGGCAATGCGGGCACTGCAGAATTCTTTGATGTGCCTGATTTTGTCAAGCTGGCCGAGGCTTACGGCTGCGTGGGACTGCGCGCGACGACCCAGGAAGAAGCCGCGGAGGCTATCGAAAAGGCGAATGCGATTAACGATCGTACGGTGCTGATTGATTTCCGCGTCTGGAAGGACGCCATGGTATGGCCAATGGTGCCGGCGGGCAATTCCAACGATTACGTCAATTACCGTCAAGGCGTGCAGCCACTGAAAAATGTGGCTACCCAGCGCGAAGAAGCTGCTAGCCAAAGTGCACGCGAGCAGGCAGAAGCGGAAGAAGCAGTACAAAATGCTCGTGCAGAAAGGTCGAATCTGTAATGGTGATCAATAATCTTTCGTTGCAACCCGGAGCTACTCGCCACACGATTTCCGTTTTGGTAGAAAACAGGCCGGGTGTGCTGGCACGCGTCTCCTCCCTGTTTGCACGCCGCTCCTTTAACATCGACTCCTTGTCCGTGTCGCCAACCGAGCGTGAGGATATTTCCCGCATTACGGTAACGGCTATGGTGGAGCCTCAGCCTTTAGAGCAGATTATTAAGCAGCTCAACAAACTCCTACACGTGCTCAAAATCGTGGAGCTCGATCCGGACAACACGGTAGAGCGCGAGCTGGTGCTCATCAAGGTGGGTGCCA
Organism: Alloscardovia criceti DSM 17774; assembly: GCF_000376885.1. GTDB lineage: Bacteria > Actinomycetota > Actinomycetes > Actinomycetales > Bifidobacteriaceae > Alloscardovia > Alloscardovia criceti. The sequence continues at coordinate 66,728 of NZ_AQXR01000007.1, read as the reverse complement.
CGGAGGCGAATCGTTCCGATATTTTGGAAATTGTGAACCTCTTCCGCGTACGCGTGGTAGATGTGCATCCTCAATCTTTGACGATTGAAGCCACGGGTGCACAGGGCAAAATCGATGCGCTGCTCGGCTTACTTGAACCATACGGCGTGCTGGAATTGGTCCGTTCCGGCTCTGTAGCAGTTACGCGTGGCCCGCGTGCGTTAAGCGACAAGGTGACCGGCTCGGTGATTAGCGAGCGCTAATCTGTCCTCAGATAAACGTAGTGGCGGTGTTGAGATGATAATTCTCAACACCGCCACTACGTTTATGAGGAGGTCTACTCTTCTAGGGATGTAACTGTTGAATTAGCCTTCCACGATTTCGCTTTTTTCTAACCATTCCATTTCCAAATCGTCGATTTCGGCTTGGACCTGTTCAAGATCTGCGTTCAGCTTGCCTAAGCCCACAAAATCGCTCGGATCGTGCTCCGCCATGGACTTTTCGATTTCCGCTTTAGTATCTTGTAACTTGGAAATTTTGCGTTCAATAGCGCTCATACGCTTGGAGGCCTCACGTTTGGCTATGCGTTGCGCCTTTTCCTCGGCAGCACTCTGCTGCGCCGCCCCACTGTCTGTCCCCTGGCTCTGCGAGGACAGCACCGAAGCATTACCTGTGCTCACCAATCCCCCAGAAATCGGGTTATCCGGCACTTCTTGACCCTCGAGTAGGCGGAAATAATCATCGACACCGCCCGGTAAATGACGAATTTTGCCATCAAAAATCGCGAATTGATGATCCGTCACACGTTCGAGCAGATACGCATCGTGTGAGACCACAATGAGAGTGCCCGGCCAGGTATCGAGCAAATCCTCCATGACCGCGAGCATATCCGTGTCCAAATCATTGCCCGGCTCATCCATAATGAGCACATTCGGCTCGTCCAGCAAAATCAGCAGCAGCTGCATTCTGCGCTTTTGGCCACCAGACAGATCCGCAATAGGTGTCATCAGCTGAGCTGCCTCAAAGCCCAGTCTTTCCATAAGCTGACCGGGTGTAGTTTCTTTGCCATCGACGATATACGTCGGCTTGTAACGGCTCAGCACTTCTTGGACGCGGTACTGCCCCAGCTCTTCCAGCTCATCCAGACGCTGGGAGAGCACGGCGAATTTGACCGTTTTACCAATATTCACATGGCCTGCCGTTGGCGTAAGGCTACCGTCTAAAATGCGCAGCAGCGTGGATTTTCCTACACCATTCGCGCCTACAATGCCGAAACGATCTCCCGGCCCAATGAGCCACGTCACATTGTCGAGAATGCGCTTGCCGGTCACAGTGCGCGTCTGCGGCACGCCGTTGGCATCATCTTCGACGATATCTACGCTCACCGAATCCGGCGTCAGTTCATCGGGCATTTGCTCATACACCTGCGTCACATCGATGAGATCGACCACCTGCTTGCCCAGGCGCGAAGTGGCCATAGCCTTGAGCTCTACAGTATTGCGTGGCTCTGGCACATCGGCGATGAGTTCGCGAGCAGCTTTCACATGGAACTTCTGTTTTGTCGAGCGGGCGCGCGCTCCTCGCGTCAACCATGCAAGCTCTTTGCGGGCAAGGTTGCGGCGCTTGGTTTCTGCCACGTCAGCTTGGCGTTCGCGCTCCACGCGTTGCATCATGTACGCCGAGTAACCACCTTCAAAAGGATCAATAGTACCATCGTGGACTTCCCACATGCGCGTGCACACTTCATCGAGGAACCAACGATCATGAGTCACCACGAGCAGGGCGCCGGCACCGTCCGACCAGCGGGACTTCATATGCGCGGCCAACCAGTGGATGGTTGGCATATCGAGGTGGTTGGTTGGTTCGTCGAGCACGAGGATATCCCAGTCACGCAGTAGCAGGCGTGCCAAATCGACGCGGCGGCGCTGTCCACCGGAGAGTTGGCCGATGGTGGCATCGAGGGGAATGTCGCGTAGCAAGGTTTCCACGATGCCGCGGGAGGTAGCATCCGCTGCCCATTCGTATTCTTCGCGATTTTCTAGGGCTTCTTGGCGCACAGTGGCATCGTCATCGAGACTGTCCCGCTGGTCTAGCATGCCAAGCGTGAGGCCACCGCGACGGGTGACGCGGCCCGCATCGATGGGCTGCGCTCCGCTGAGAATGCGCAATAGTGTGGATTTTCCATCACCGTTTTTACCCACAATGCCGATGCGGTCGCCTTCTACAACACCCAGCGTGACGTCGCGGAAGATGGTTTTGGTCGCAAAGTCGAGCGACACGTGTTCTAAGCCAATATCATGAACTGGCACAAATTACCTCTTATATCTTTTATCATTTTTTTGCGCGCTCTTACGCGCATTATCCAAGGTCAGGCACACACGCTGCCATCACCCTGCAGGCGTTACTTTTGCTTTTGCTTGCCCTTGCTAGATTTCTTTCCCGCCTCGTTTTGCGCATTTTCGGCGTGGAATATCAGCTCGCGTGAGTATGTCGCACAGCGCGCGGCAAAGGAGGAAAAAGTGGTTTCTGCAATGCGATGCATAACGACATCGTTTTTTTCGTAGTCTTCTCGAATTTTCTTAATCTGAGCCTTTTTCAACCCCTCCACCATTTCTGGCGTGGAGAGCCATTGATCCAAAATAGCTGGAGAAACTTCCAAATGATATTGCAAGCCTAGAGCGGATCCATAAGCGAAGGCTTGCACCTTCGTCATATCACTTTTCGCAATAACGGTCGCTTCCTCTGGCACAGATACGACATCATTATGCCAATGCAGCACGTCCATTCCTGTAGACTCGAGCGGGGCGTAAGCATGGCGTTGCACCCGATCGATGTGTCCAAAGCCGATTTCAGATTCTTTGGCCTTCTTAATTTTTCCACCCAGCGCGGAAGCGATAATTTGATGGCCCAAACACACGCCCAGCACCGGCTTATTAGCCGCCACTGCATCCTTAACGATTTTGTGCTCCGCCTTCAAACCTGGATATTCCTCAAAATCTAAGGCACCCATCGGCCCGCCCATGAGCACGACGCCGCAGTACTCGTCTGGTTTGGGAAGTTCTGGCTTCTTTTCATCGCATATACTTACGATGCGCGCAGGCAAGCCTGCCTCCTCCGTGGCTTCGAGAATCCGTCCCGGCCGCTCCCATGAGGCATGCTGAAGTATAAGAACATACGGTTTGAAGCTTTCAGTCATACTTTTAATTGTGCCACCTGCCATTAACGAAAGTACATGAGACTATAGTGTTTTCAGCAAACGGAAAACTATTATACAAAGAGGCGTAATCTGTCTGCCAACGCTAATAATCTCGTATGTATGACAGACACAATTTCGAAAGCCGCTCACGCGCTGAAAGTGTATAACACGGCATCACACAGCATTATCCCCTTCGAGCCTCTTCATCCAGGCAAGGTCGGGATTTACGTGTGTGGTGCTACTGTGCAGAGCTCTCCCCATGTGGGGCATCTGCGCGCTGCTGTTGCTTTTGATATTGTGCGCCGTTGGATGATGAAGCTCGGCTATGAGGTCACCTTTATCCGCAATGTCACGGATATTGACGATAAAATTCTGGATAAATCGGCCGCCGCGGGGCAGCAGTGGTGGCAACGTGCCTATATATATGAGCAGGAATTTACGCACGCGTATAACACCTTGGGTGTTTTAGCACCGACATACGAGCCGCGCGCTACGGGTCACGTGCCAGAAATGATTGATTTAATTCAGCGTTTGCTCGATCGCGGTCATGCGTATATCGTGCCGAACCCGGATGGTACGCCTTCGGGCAATGTGTACTTTGATGTGCCGAGCTGGCCACAGTACGGTGAGCTCACACACCAGGAAACAGGCACTTTGGCTGCGGGCGATACACAGGCGGATGCCGATGTGGAGTCTGCTGCGCCTTCTGTGGATAAGGCTGGGGAGGATAAATACAATCCTTTGACCGCCGCTGATTTATCCGAAGATAAGCACTCCCCTCGCGATTTCGCCTTGTGGAAAGCGCCTAAGGACACGGATCCGCAAACGGCACAGTGGGATACGCCATTTGGTAAGGGCCGCCCAGGCTGGCATATCGAATGCTCCGCTATGAGTCATAAGTATTTGGGTGATGATTTTGATATCCATGGTGGCGGATTGGATTTGCGTTTCCCGCATCACGAAAACGAAGTGGCTCAGTCGCATGCGGCTGGCTGGGGTTTTGCGCATGTGTGGATGCATTCGGCGTGGGTCACCCAAAAGGGTGAGAAGATGAGCAAGTCTTTGGGCAATGGTCTGAGCCTAGATAACGTGCTCGTGGGTTACAACCCGTGGATGGTGCGTTTTGCTTTGGGTAGCGTGCAGTACCGGTCCATGCTGGAATGGGGCGACCAAACCTTGCAAGAAGCGCAGGCAGCGTATGAGCGTGTCACCGGCTTCTTGGAACGCGCACAGACCTTGCTGGCAGATAACGGCATGGCTCTACCTACGGATGCGGATATTGCAGGCATGCGTGCCGATGATTTACCGGACGACTTTGTCAAGGCGATGAATGATGATTTCAGCATACCGGGCGCTCTGGCAAGTATTTTCAGTGCTATTCGCGAAGGCAATACGGCTATCGCTCAGGGCGATACTCAGGCCACCGCACAACTGGTTACGCGCGTGCGCGCTATGCTGGACACCTTAGGATTGGATCCTTTGAATGCGCAGTGGGCTTCTGTACTGCATGCCAATGCGCAGGAATTACACGGTGATTCCGCTGAAAATCAGGCACTGGATGCGCTGATTCGCGCTCAGCTGGATGCTCGTGCTCAGGCGCGTGCTTCCAAAGATTTTGCAAGGGCTGATGCGATCCGTGATACGCTCAGCCACGCAGGTATTACTATTGAAGATGGTCCGCAAGGATCCACGTGGAAATTGTCTCGTTCCTAAAACGAGAACCGAAAGAATAAGGACTTATGGCTACATTCAGTTCTCTCACCGACCGCCTATCTAACGCGTTTAAAAATCTGCGTTCTAAGGGTAAGTTGTCTGAAGCAGATATTGACGGCACTATCCGCGAAATTCGTCGCGCTCTGCTGGACGCTGATGTCGCAGTAGATGTGGTGCGTTCTTTCACGGCGCGCATCCGTGAACGTGCTCTCGGCGCAGAAGTTTCAGAAGCATTAAACCCTGCACAGCAGGTGGTGTCCATCGTCCATGACGAGCTCACCAGCATTTTGGGTGCGGGCGTGGATCGTCCACTGAACTTTGCGAAGAATCCGCCGACGGTTATTATGCTGGCAGGTTTGCAGGGTGCGGGTAAAACGACGCTGGCAGGAAAGCTGGGATACTGGCTGAAAGACGCCGGACATACACCACTGTTAGTAGCTGCCGATTTGCAGCGTCCAAATGCAGTGAACCAGTTGGAAATCGTGGGTGAACGTGCCGGCGTAGAAGTTTTCGCACCGGAACGTGGCGTATCCTCCGAAGCGGTGGCTGCAGGATTGGCGACGGCAGGTCGCGATACGGCAGATCCGGTGAAGGTGGCACGCGATTCCATCGATTACGCTCGTCAGAAGATGTATGACACGGTCATTATCGATACCGCGGGTCGTTTAGGCGTGGATGAGGAGCTGATGCTGCAGGCGCGCAATATTCGCGACGCTGTACAGCCAGATGAAATTCTCTTCGTCATCGATGCCATGATTGGTCAGGATGCCGTTACCACGGCTAAGGCCTTCGATGAGGGCGTGGACTTTACGGGCGTAGTGCTCTCTAAGGTGGATGGCGATGCGCGCGGCGGTGCTGCGCTGTCGGTGGCGAGCGTCACAGGCAAGCCTATTCTCTTCTCCTCCACAGGTGAAGGGTTGAAGGACTTCGAAGTCTTCCACCCAGACCGTATGTCTTCGCGCATCCTCGATATGGGCGATATCCTCACACTCATCGAGCAGGCTCAAAAGCAGTTCGATGAGCAGCAGGCACGCGAGGCAGCCGCGAAGATTTCTGAGGGAAGCTTCGGCTTGGATGACTTCCTGGAGCAGCTGCAGCAGGTGCGTAAGCTGGGCTCTATGAAATCGCTTTTGGGCATGATTCCAGGCATGGCGGCGCATCGTAAGGAACTTGAGCAGTTTGATGAGCGTGAAATTGATCGTACGGAGGCCATTATCCGCTCTATGACACCTCAGGAACGTCGCGAGCCTTCGATTATCAATGGTTCGCGCCGTGCACGCATTGCCTATGGTTCGGGTGTGACCGTGACTCAGGTGAATGCTTTGCTCCAGCGTTTTGAGCAGGCTGCCAAGATGATGAAGCGTATGGGCGGCTCCATGGGTATGCCCGGCATGGGTGGCGCTCTCGGTATGGGAGCTCCGGCTGCAAATTCTCGCAAAGGCAAGAAAATCAAGGCCGCTCAGAAGAAAAAGAATCGTTCCAAGAGCGGAAATCCTATGAAGCGTGCTCAGGAAGAGCAGGCTTTGCGCGATCGTTTGTCCGGCAAGAAGCCAGCCGCTCCTCAGGGTTCCTCCTTTATGAAGCAACCGGATGCTGCACTGCCGGGCAATATGCCTCAGTTACCAGAAGGCTTCGGCGGTCTTGGCAACCTCTTTGGAGGAAACTAGAGCTAGCCTAAGGGATTCGGTAGTTTCATATGCCACCTCGTTCTTCGAAGCGCTCAAGCGCGTCTACTCCGCGTAGGCGCGCTTCTTCAGTTGCCTCGGCTCGTTCGCAGTCCGTAAAATCGACGTCAAATCGGTTAAAGCCTGCAGGTTCGAAGCCCGCGCATTCAAAGTCAACACAGTCGAAGTCAAAGTCAAAGCGTAAGACCTCCACGTCTTCGGCCACCTCTGCATCTTCCGCCTCCTCAGCATCTTCCGCCTCCTCAGCCCAGCGAGCGCGCACCCAGCAACGCAATGAGCTGCTTCGCCGCGCCGGCGCAACACCGAAGCGCCGTAGCACGAAGGCGGCGACATCCTCTGCATCTTCTTCACGCGCTCACCCCTCTCAAATCAAAAAATCCACATCTTCTCCACGTCGTTCTGGTAAAATTTATCGTTCACCTTCTCCTACCTCGCCGACCTCGCGCCAGCACCTTGCAGCGCGAACCACTCGGGCGACACCGGTATCACAGGCAGAACTAGTACTACAGAAAAGGCGCACTATGATTCTTTGGCTTCTTCTCATTTTGATTGCAGCGTGGATGCTTCTTCGCTATCTGCCTGCGGGCATGGATAAGTTTGTGCCGTTGCCAAATGTCATCGCGCTGATTCCGCTCTTGATAGTGCCGCTTGTGGGCATTGCGGTGCTGAGTGTAGTGCTGAAAAATCCTGCGCAATTCTGGGTGAGCGTTGTTTTGCTCGCCGTGCAGCTGGCGTGGGCGGCCTTGTATCTTGTGCCCGTTCCCGATGCGGTGGCTGCGGCTTTGGGCTCGCCGCGTCAGACTATGAATTCCAGCGTATCTGCTCATTCCTTGGCCGCTACGCCTCCGCGTGTGAAGGTGTTGACTATGAATGCGTTGTATGGCAGGGCGGATGCCAGTGCGATTATGCATGAAATTTCTACCCAACAGATTGATGTGCTAGCAGCTCAAGAGGTCAGTGATGAATTCGTCAGCCGTTTGCATGAGTATGGCATTTTGTCGGAGCTGAAATATGAGCAGCTGGGCGAGAAAACGGATCATGATAATGCGGGCTATAACGCCGTATGGTCGCGCTATCCTGTCACCGAGTCGGGTGGCGCCTTGCTCACCGACATGGGTTCGAATACGCCGTGGATGAATGTGGATATTGACGGTTTTAGTGTGCGTGTGGTGTCTGTGCACCCGTACTCGCCGCATCGCAGTAACGAGCAGTGGCAGCGTGATATTGCACAGCTGAGCACTTTGGCCACCGATGCCAGTGTGCCTACCGTGGTTATGGGTGATCTCAATTCCAGCACCTTCCACCCGAGTCTGCGTGCCACGATTAATACCGGTTTAATCGATTCCTCCTTGGAAAGTCATTCGGGTTTTCACCCCACATTCCCTGCTTCGTGGCCTTTTGTACCGCCGTTGATTGAGATTGATCATGTGCTTCATACGCGTGAATTGCGCGCGAAAGAGGTGGCGACTGTGCGGATTCCCCGTACGGATCACAAGGCCTTGCGCGTGACGTTGGAATGGCAATAAGATTTAGTATTTCCAATTCGGGATTTTCAGTCTCAAGCCGTAGAATATGCTCAGATCATATTTTTAGCATACAGAAAGGCTTACAATGGTTGCGAAAAAGAACACGGCACGCTCCTATTCGGAAGAATGGGATTATGTGAATCCCAGTGGCGTGCATGCGCATGTGGCTCGCCGCACGGGCACTTCGACTTTTGATGTGACTTTTTCGCATACGGGTAAGCTCAAACTGGTCAATGGTGAATACGAGCTCCAGTCCGACAGCAAGTACATTCCTCACGCCATCGTGGATAGGGTAATTGCGGACGATATCGTCGCCGCACAGCGTGAAGCGTAGGGAAAAGCACAGCCTATTTCGTTCATTTTTCCTCTGCACACGCACTCGAGCAGTATTACACGGGCTCATGCTGTGAAAAACTTGCTCACGAGCCCTGTTTCGAGTGGAAAAAATCCCGTCTTTCGTATATCATTGAGGACGTTATCTGCGCGCATTGGCGCCCTCAAATCCAATTCGCGCGGGGTTACACGTTTATCTACGATTTCGTGCCCCACACGGATGACAAGATAAACACCCTTATGATACAAGGAGAGCCATCTTGGCAACTAAGATTCGTTTGAAGCGTTTCGGTAAGAAGTTCTACGCATTCTATCGCGTAGTTGTAGCAGATTCTCGCGTAAAGCGCGACGGTAAGGTTATTGAAGAGATCGGTGTATACGATCCAAACAAGCAGCCTTCCCTCATTCAGATTGATTCTGAGCGCGCACAGTACTGGCTTGGTGTAGGCGCACAGCCATCCGAGCCTGTGTTGAACCTGCTCAAGATTACAGGTGACTGGCAGAAGTTCAAGGGCTTGCCAGGCGCTGAAGGTACTTTGCGTACCGCAGAAAGCGGTCCAGATGCTGCTGCTCGTGTGGAAGCAGCAGATAATGAAGCTCAGAAGCTCAAGGCTGCAAAGTCTGAAGCTGATGCAAAGGCTAAGGCTGAAGCAGCTGCAGCAGCAGAAGCATCCGATGCTGAAGAAACTGAAGCACCTGCAGAGGCTGAGTAATCATGCTGACTGAAGCGGTAGAACATTTGATTAAAAACATCGTAGATTTTCCTGACGATGTGTCTGTAAAGTCACACGACACCGCTCGAGGAGAGCATATTCGTGTGCGTGTCAATCCTGAAGATATTGGTCGTGTTATTGGCCGCCAAGGACGCACAGCTTCGGCTATCCGTACTGTGGTTCAAGCCATAGCAGATCACAACGTTCGAATTGATATCATCGATGTGCGCCGCTGATTTTACACAGACAGACCCTCGACAGCGCAAGTTGTTGAGGGTCTGTCGTATTGGTCGAGCACAGGGTCTCAAGGGCGAAGTGAATGTTCGCAGTTTTACAGATGACCCTGTGCATCGATTTGCACCGGGTTCGGTGCTTTTGACCGCTGAGGGCACGGAATTTACCGTCCTCAAATCGCGTAATTTTAAAAGCCGTTGGATTCTCCTCTTCGACGGTGTGACGGATCGCAACGCGTCCGAAGCCTTAAATGGCATAGACTTATTTATTGATAAAAACGCCTCCCCTGCCGGCTCATCTGAAGGTACCGAGGACGCAGATGATGAAGAAGAGGGCTGGTACTTAGATGACTTGGTTGGCTTAGAAGTGCTGACCGTGGACGATCCTGAGGCGGCGCGTGCGGCGGATTATGATGGCGTAGAAGCCCACCGCATTGGCACGATTTCTGCCGTGATCAACAATACGGCACAAGATGTGCTGGAAGTTGCTCTCGATGGGGATGAGAGCACGGATGGCCGTAGCGAAGGCGTAACGGCCCTGATTCCTTTTGTGGAGCAAATTGTGCCTATCATAGACGTGGAGGAAGGCTATATCCTCATTGATCCTCCTGCAGGATTATTGAACTTGTAATTCATCCTGTGTAAGGTGATGTGCGTGCGCATTGATATTGTTTCTGTTTTTCCTGAATATTTTGATGTCCTCAATCTGAGTCTGCTAGGAAAGGCTCAAGACAAGGGCTTACTGAATTTTAGCGTGCATAATTTGCGCGATTGGACGCACGATGTGCATCACAGTGTGGATGATACGCCGGTGGGCGGTGGTGCCGGCATGGTGATGAAGCCGGAAGTATGGGCGAATTGTCTCGATGACTTACTCAGCATTGATGCCTTAGAGGACATCAATCAGGCCGATATGAGCACCGGTGCACAGTCCAACGCGATTTTGGTTTTTCCTAATCCTTCTGCTCCCACCTTTACACAAAAGGATGCCACGGAGCTGAGCCGGGCGGAGCATCTGATTTTTGGTTGCGGACGTTACGAAGGTTATGACGGCAGGCTGCCGCAGTATTACCAAGCTCAGGGCTATGATGTGCGCGAGTACTCCATTGGTGATTACGTGCTCAACGGTGGTGAAGTGGCTGTATCCGTGATGATTGAGGCGACAACGCGTCTGATTGACGGTTTTATGGGCAACCATGCCTCTATTGAGGAGGAGTCCTACACGGGCGCTGAAGGCCTGCTAGAGCACCGTCAGTACACGAAGCCCGCCTCCTGGCGCGGTATGGATGTGCCCGACATCCTGCTGAGCGGTCATCACGCCAAAATTGAGCGATTCCGCAGAGATGAGCAGCTGCGCCGAACTGCTGACTTGCGTCCCGACATTATCGCACAGCTGGACTGCCATGCCCTAGATAAGCAAGACCGTAAATTCTTGATGGCATTAGGCTGGGAGGTCAGCGGTGAGCATCCGAAAAAGCTCGCCGACTAAGCCTGCTCCAGATAAAACACAGTTGTTTCTCCATAATCTTTTTTGAGGTATATCTGCCACGCATCCGGTGCTTCGATATCTTCGGAGCGGATAGAACGCTCAACCATGATAATGCCTTCTGGACTCATCACGGTGGAGATCTGACGGATTTGCTCGTTGACTGCATCAGTACTGACCGCATACGGCGGATCGAAAAAGACCAGATCAAAAGCGTCCCGAGTGCTGCGCTGCACCATGTCTCGCTGTGCCATGCGTTCGGTAAATTTTTCCGCCTTGCTGCGCACCACACGCACGGAAAGAGCCGATACATCCGCACCGTGCAGATTTTGCGCAGTTTTAGCGATGAGCTGCGCTATGTGAGGCTGAGCCTCCACAAAAACTACGCTGGATGCGCCGCGACTCAGGGCTTCAAAACCCAACGCACCTGTGCCTGCATAAATATCGACCACACGAGCACCCTCCAGCACGCCCGTAGCTTCCAGATGCGAGAAAATGGCTTCCTTCGCCCTATCCGTCGTAGGACGCGTGGTGGCAGCATTTTTCGGCGTGTAAATCGTTTGCCCTTTGAATCGGCCCGCAATAATGCGCATATGTACCGCTTTCCTACCCGTCTGTTTAGCTCGCTAAATAGCTCGATGTGTCTTGCATAAAGTCCAGCACAGCACCCTTAAGCTGTGGCTCGGCCTTCAACTGTGCATCTGCATCGTAGAGCGCTTGAGCATCCTGTCGTGCCTGCATAATGATATCCGCATCGTGCACCACGCGCAAAAGCTTAAACGACGAGGCCAACCCGGACTGTGAGTCGCCCAGTACATCGCCCGCTCCCCTGAGCTCTAGGTCCGCTTGAGAAATAATGGCGCCGTCCAAGGAGTGTTCGATGGCTTTCAAACGCTGCTCTGCGATGCTATCCGGCTCGGCATTGTGAATCATAAAGGCCCACGATTGGCGGCCTCCACGGCCCACACGGCCTCTGAGCTGGTGAAGCTGCGACAGTCCAAAATGCTCTGCATCAAAGACGATAATGCAGCTGGCTTCGGGCACATCCACCCCCACTTCAATAACGGTGGTCGCCACCACAACAGGCGTTTCTCCGGAGGAAAACCTGCGCATTACCGCGTTTTTCTCGTCCTCACTGTCCCGCCCGGTCAACGTGGCGATGTCAACACCTTCAAACTGAGGCAAAGACTGCAAACGATCATGAATCTCATACACGGAATGCAATGGCTTCTTCGTTTCGGCAAAGAGCTCACCCGTTTGGGCATCATACTGGCTGTCCACAAAGTTTTGCATGCTTTCATCCACCGCATCTTCGCCCTCATCGATGCGTGCACAAACGACGTACACCCGCTCACCCGCGTTGATGCGATTGCGCGCATGAATGAAAACTTGGCGCATCGTCTGCGCATCGGATTCTTGCACCAGCACGGTACGAATAGGCTTTCTACCACCCGGCAGCTCCGTTAGCCAGGAAATATCCAAATTACCAAACCAGGTCATGGCCGCCGAACGCGGAATTGGCGTAGCCGTCATAATGAGCATATGCGGCACCATGCCCTCCTCGTTTGTACGTGAGCGCAGCACCTCGCGTTGTTCCACACCAAATCGATGCTGCTCATCGATGACTACGACCGCCAGATGCGGCGCCTGGAAAGACTTTGTAAAGGCTGCATGCGTTGCCACTACCACGCAGGGCACACCCGAAGCCACAGCAGCCAGCGCCCGCCTGCGTTCTGCGAGTTTTAAGCCGCCGCGCAGCAAGATGACGGGCACATCCTCTAGTCCTGCCGTGTCAAACATGTTGCGCAAGGTGTCATAGTGCTGCTGCGCCAAAACCTGTGTCGGAGCCACAAGCACGGCCTGCTGATCCGATCCCACCGCACGCAGGAGGGCGCTGACCGCTACCAAGGTCTTGCCGGAGCCCACTTCGCCCTGCAGTAAGCGACTCATGGGATGCCCGGAAGTCATATCGCGGCTAATTTCCGCGATAACCTCCTGCTGCCCCTGGGTCAGCTCGAAGCTCAAAGAATCTATGAGTTGCTGCACCATGCCTGCTTCGTCGCCACACGCGTAGGCTGGTGTGGCTGAATTTTCACCGCGCGTCAGGACCATGGCCATCTGGGAAATGAGCGCCTCTTCAAAACGCAGCGTGGCTATCCCCTGCTGGAAATGCTGCTCTGATTGCGGCACATGCACAGCAATATACGCCTCTGCCTTGTGCATCAGCCCCTGATCGAGGCGTACCGCCTCCGGTATGACATCCGGAATCTCCTTGTGTAGCGCCTCCGCATCGATGATATGCTCCAGCGCCTCACCATCCTCGGCTACGCCCTCCAGCGGCGTAGTGCCTGCTAAGGCTTCGAGAAAACTCACGATGGAGTCGTGGATGTGATCAGATGAAATGCTAGACGTGGCATGATACACCGGACGCGGGCGACTGAGCTTATCGATAGCCTCTTCGATGCTCTCCACATCGCCTCTACCTTCCGTATCTTTTACCACGCAGGTGAGTGGATGAGTAAACTGCGTCACGCCATTAAATTCGCTCGGTACGCCTTGCACGGCCAACTGTGTGCCTTCTGACATGCGTGCCGTTAAATAACTGACGTAATTTTTCTTTTTCGTAAAATACACGAGCCGTGTAAAGCCCCGCGACTCATCGCGCAGCACAAATTCCACGCGAAAACCGAAACGCGAAGCCATGGAGTGCACGTGGACGGCAGAGATTTCGCCCACGACGGCAGCCGGTAAGCCCACGGCGAGTTCTGCGATTTTTTTCACGGGGACACGGTCAGTGACACGGAATGGATAATAATCCAAGCCCTCTTCCAGCGTCGTAATGCCGAGTTTTTTCAGCGCACCTATGCGTCGTTTATTCGTTAAAACAGACGATGTCGCTGCGTGTATATGTACCATCATCACCTGCTTAACTGTGTTTTCAATAATTCTTATTTTGGTAATTGTTGTATTCTTGCATTTTATCCTCCCGCGTCCCGCGCGCACAACCGCATGCGTGCCACAGAAAGACAGAAAAAGGCAATAAAAAACCCCAGGATTTCTCCCGGGGCCTGCTTTGTGACACTACTATGCCACGCGACGCTGAACCTTACCAGCCTTAAGGCAAGAGGTGCACACGCGAAGGCGAACGTTTTCGCCATCTACTGTAGTACGCACAGCCTGGAGGTTTGGCAGGAAGCGACGCTTATTACGAATATGCGAATGCGATACGCTATAACCGGTCTGTGGACCCTTACCGCATACTGCGCAACGAGCTGCCATGATGGTCTCCTCTGCTTGTTTAAGTCTAAAACTCACATCTTCCGTGCATCTAGACAAACAAGCCGACAGGCATAATCCACCTAGAGCAAACAACTTTTATATGTTACATGACATAGCAGACCTTTGCAAACCATAACCACTCAGAGCTGAAAATCACACCAGGATTTTCACGCGATGTTTTCATTCCGTATCCGCACATGCGTACGCATGGAATGAGTGTGAAAGTCTGTGGTCCTGCCTTGAGTTCTCCCCTTGACCTCAGTACATTCAAAACCAGGATACTCGCACAACATCTATCGTGGAAGCAAACATGGAATCTTTTGTCAATTTTATTTCTGAATGGGTCAATAGCCAAACGGATCGGCTGATCTTTTTTGTGGTGGCACTCATCGTCACGCTCATTATTTCTCATTATGTGGCGAAGGCGATGCATGCTCTGCTGGACCGTTCACCTATTCCGAGCGCAACCTTGTTTATCAATGTGACGCGTGTGGCCATTTGGGCGGTTGCTTTTGTCATAGTGCTGAAACCCGTTTTTGGCATTGAAGCAAATTCCCTCATTACCGCTCTGGGTATTGGTGGTGTGGCGATTTCGCTGGGTATGCAGGACACGATTTCCAATATCGTCAGCGGTTTTGGTCTGATGGCCGGTCGCGTGGTTAAGCCTGGTGATCGTATTTCTATTAATGGCACCAGCGGCGTGGTTAAAGACGTGAACTGGCGTCATACCGTGGTGATTAAGCGCGGCGGCAACGAGATTTGGATACCAAATTCGGTGCTCAACACCTCGAGTTTGGAAAAGCTTTTGCGTGCCAATGAGGCGTATACGACCTTGCCGATTGTTTTGAAGGCGCATATTGATGTGCGCAAGGCCATTGCTGACATTGTGCGGACGGTGGAGGCGGCGACGATTAATTACTCGCTCAAAGGCACGACACCCACCGTGCGCATCACGAGTTTTACGCCGTATGGCATTGAAGCCAACGTGGTGCTGTACGCCAAGGAAAAGACGGTTTTCCCGGTAATTCATGATATTGCAGCGCGCGCTTTGGCAGGCAAGCCGTATCTGGCGACGGGTGATGCCGTGGCTGAGTCTGCCCCTCCTACCGCGGAAACGCTGGCTTTGAATCCGTTAACTAACCTGCACGATGAACTGCATGCGGATACAGATTTGGTATCGACGAAAATTCTCAAGCCGTTTGCAGACAAAGATCCGGAGCAGACTCAAAATATTCAAACCGTCGCTCGATCATCCTCGGGAGCGAATGTGCGCAGCAAGTCTTCAGCGAATGCTCAAGCAAATTCACAGGCGAAGTCTTCAACGAATACGCACACGAGGAAATCGCAAAGCACCACAGGCAAGCACAATACGGGCAATACAGCCCAGGGAGATGCAGACAACAAATAAGCCAGCATGGCGCATAAATCAGTAAGGCCTTCCTCGTTCAGGGGAAGGCCTTACTGTGTACAGATAACTTACTGGGCGATAACGCCTTCCAGCAACTGCGTAATGAGCTCGCTGTAGCTCAATCCGGTTGCTTCCCAGGCCTTAGAATACATGGAAATTGGCGTAAATCCTGGCATGGTGTTGATTTCATTGACCAGTACTTCGCCATCCGGTGTGACGAAAGTATCCACGCGACTGAGGCCGAAGCCGTCCACGGCATTAAAGGCACGCACCGCCACTTCTTGCACTTTTGCGAGCGTTTCCTCAGGCAAGTGGGCTGGCACTTCCACGTGAGAAGCGGAGGCATCCATGTATTTGCTGTCGAAATCGTAGAAATCCGTGGTATTGCTCTCGTCGATAACCACTTCGCCCGGCCAAGAGGCGCGTGGTTGTTCACCAGCACGCGGAGCCAGCACGGCACATTCGATTTCGCGACCGTTGACACCCTGCTCAATGAGGACTCGCCAATCGTGCTCGGCCGCTTCAGCCACGGCTAATTCCAGATTGTGCATCTGCTTCTGAGCGTCTTCTTCGCGGTCTACGCGGGTCACACCAAAGGAGGAGCCTGCACGCGATGGTTTTACAAAGAGCGGATACTGCAGTCCAGCCTTGTGTACCTGCTCGGCAATCCACGCACCTGTGCGTTGCTCTTCGATGCGCGCGTCCAGTGTAAAGCCTTCCGCCACGCGAATGCCCGCCTGGCGCAGCACTTCTTTCGTGTAATGCTTATCCATGCACACGCTGGATGCCAGCACACCGCAGCCCACATAAGGCACACCCATCATTTCGAGCAGGCCTTGTACGGTACCATCCTCGCCGTATGGGCCATGCAGCACAGGGAAAACAGCGTCGATGTGACCAAGGGTCTCCACCTGTCCCTGAGCATCCAGCGCGAGGAATCCCTCAGAGCCGCGAGCTGGATCGATAATTACCCTGCGTGAGCCTTCCGTCGCTTCCACTACCGGCAGCGCGCCTGACTTCTGGGAATCATCCAAGGACCAGTTGCGTGGATCTTCGCCGCCTACAATCCATTGTCCCTGCTTGGTAATGCCCACAGGAATAGCGTTAAATTTTTCCGTGTCTAAAGCGTTGAGTACGCCTGCCGTTGAAATGCAGGAAATAGAATGTTCGTCAGCTTTTCCGCCGTACAAGACCACAATATTTTTCTTTTGCGTCATTTTCTTCCACATCTTCGATGTTCCGCCTACATATGCCTGCACAGACTTTACTCACAGGTACTTACACAGACACACAGGCGGACGGTGTTTTCCTTGCTCGAAATAGCCGTTGAGCGATTACAAGTGATTGCAAGCGATTACAGTTTAGTGGCGGAGTTCTTAGGCAAAAAGCTTTTGAAGCATTTGTGCACAAGAAATGCCATCTTCCAGCACACTATTCATGGCCGACGCCAGCGGCGTTGACACACCATACTGCTTGCCCAAAGCCACCACAGCTGCAGTGGTAGGCACGCCTTCTGCTACGCCATTTGAAGCCTTGGTAGCTTCCTCTACGCTCATGCCTTTGCCTAGGTTTGCACCAAAAGTGTAGTTTCTGCTCAAAGGCGATCCACAGGTAGCGATGAGATCACCCACGCCCGCCAAGCCACTGAATGTTTCCGGCTTTGCACCCAAAGCCTCGCCTAAGGTGGTTAATTCTGCCAACCCCAAAGTGACAATCATGGCAGCCGTATTTTCGCCGTAACCTGCTCCGCGAGCCATACCCACGGCGAGCGCAGTCACGTTTTTCAAGGATCCGCACATTTCTACACCCACTACATCAGTGCTGGGCATGACCTTGAAGTAGTCATTTGTGGCGACCTGTGCTACCCGACGAGCTACAGCCTCATCCACAGAGGCGACGACGGCTGCGGCTGGTTGGCGCTGGGCCACTTCTTTGGATAGGTTTGGTCCAGACAGTGCAGCGAAGCGCTCCATCGGCAGGTCGAGGGCTTCGGTAACGACTTCATCCATACGCTTATCCGTGTTGCGTTCGATGCCCTTCATCAGGGACACCACGATGGCATTGTCAGGGATGAGGTCTTTGAATTCTGTTAAGGCGACGCGGGCGAATTGTGCTGCGATGGAAACGATGATGATGTCGGCATCCTGCACAGCTTCTTTCCTATCGCCGGTTGCGCGCATATTGTCAGGCAATTTTTCTACAATAGGTAGGCGTACAGGGTTGGTGTGCGTAGTATTGATGGCATCCACGATTTCGGACTCGATGGCCCACATGGTGACATCATTGCCAGCATCCGCAAGCACTTGGCCAAAAGCAGTTCCCCATGCTCCAGCTCCTAGTACGGTTACACGTGTCATGAGTTACTCCTTTATTGCTGTGTTGTGCTTGATGCGTCTGTGTTTTTCTCAGTTTGTGAAGTCTTGTTGATCTGGTTTGGTCGTGCAGGGCGTGGCTTTCTACTCATGCTTCTGAAGTCCCATCGGCCTTGCTTCGGCATTTTTTCGCCGCGAATTTCTTCCATGAGCACTTCCATACGGCTGACCACACGCTCGGTAAGCTCTGCTATGGCTTCCTTCGGTGCGCCAAATTCTCCCCAATTTTCAAAGCCTTTGAGCAAATCCGCGTAGTCCAGCTGCTTATCGTATGCCATGACGACGTTTTTGCGTGGCCAAGGGAAAAAATGATTGATGCTGGCTGCACCCCACGTAGCTGACACGAAGAGCGGCACTTGTTTGCCTAAACGGCGTGAGGTTTCTAGTGCAATGATGGCCATGCCCTCTTTGAGGCTCATCGGCCATTTTTGAGGATCTCTGGTCAGGGTGCCTTCTGGCCAAATGGTCAGTGGGCGGTGATCTTCTGTGAGGATGCGCACGGATTCGTGCACGATGGCGTCTGCTTTACCGCTGCGACGCGGTACCGGCTGCATGCCAACGGCTTTAAACCAATTTCCCAGGATTGGTACGCGTGCCAATTCTGCCTTGGCCATATAGCGTGGTCGGCGTCCCTGGTGGAAGAGCCCACACATGGGTACGAAGACGTCGAATTGCGTGATATGTGTGGCGGCGGTGATGAACACGCCTTCTTCTGGTACGTTTTCCAGTCCCCACGCATAGGCCTTCATACGGGTGCGTGCCACCCAAGAAATCATATCTAGCAATCGCTTGGTTTTCTTAGGATTCTGGGCAGAGATTTCCGCCTCATTATTGACGCGAGGCACACCCGTTGGCAAGTATTCTAAAGGATCACTGAGATGATGCTTTTGCGCCAATCGACGCACCTGTGCAGTACTCAGTGGTGGTACAGATTTTCCTGGACTTGGTTTTCCGCGAGATACCATAGGCTCTATTCTATACATCCGTTCAACATACGACCACACGCAAAGCAAAACGTCCAGCCTTTACACTGTGGTAAGGCTGGACGTTTTCGTATGTTTTAGTCGAAATCAGCACCCAAGGCTGTCAACTTGCCGCGGAAATCCGCATATCCGCGGTCGATCAGGGAAATGCCGCGCACATTGGACTCGCCCTTTGCGGTCAGGGCTGCAATCAAGTGCGAGAAGCCGCCACGCAAATCCGGTACATCGATATCGCGACCTTCCAATGGCGTTTGACCGAAAATAACGGCGGAATGCTCGAAATTATGCTGCTCGAAACGGCATGGGAGCGAACCCAAGCACTCGCGATAGAGCTGAACGGTAGCACCCATCTTCACCAATGGTTCGGTAAAGCCGAAGCGATTCTCATACACGGTTTCGTGCACGATAGACAGGCCCTTCGCCTGAGTGAGCGCCACCACTAATGGCTGCTGCCAGTCCGTCATAAATCCTGGATGAACATCGGTTTCGATGGCCACTGGCTTCAAATCTCCACCTGGATGCCAGAAGCGGATGCCCTCGTCCGTGACGTCAAATTCGCCGCCAATCTTGCGATATACATTCAGGAAGGTCATCATTTCAGGCTGGGTAGCGCCCTTGACGAAGATGTCGCCGCGCGTGGCCAATGCCGCCGCTGCCCACGAAGCAGCCTCGATGCGGTCAGTCAACGCAGTATGCGTGTATCCCTTGAGCTCTTTGACGCCTTCAATGCGGATGGTACGGTCCACATCCACGGAAATAATGGCACCCATCTTCTGCAAAATGGCGATGAGATCCATAATTTCTGGTTCGATAGCCGCGCCGGAAAGCTCTGTTTTGCCCTCGGCTAGCACAGCAGCGAGCAAGGTCTGCTCGGTTGCACCTACGGATGGGTAAGGAAGATGAATTTTCGCGCCACGCAGTCCATTAGGTGCGGTGATATGAATGCCATCCTCATGCTCTTTATCCACTACCGCACCCAGCTTGCGCAGGGTGTCCAGATGGAAGTCGATAGGCCTGTCGCCAATACGGCACCCGCCCAAAGTCGGGATGAAGGCCTCGCCCAAACGGTGCAAAAGTGGACCAGAAAAGAGGATAGGAATGCGTGAAGAACCGGATAATGTTTCCACATCCGCTACGGCTGGCATTTCTACGTGACTTGCATCGATGGTTACCACACCGGTAGCTCCGTTGACATCGGTATGAACGCCATGCAAGCGTAATAAGTCTGAAACCACTTGAACATCGCGGATTTCTGGCACATTCTTCAGCACGGAAGTGCCTGGAGCCAGCAATGCTGCGACCATAGCCTTGGAAACAAGATTCTTCGCGCCGCGCACTTTAATTTCGCCGCCCAGTGGCTTGCCGCCCACTACGTGCAAAACATCATCTTCGCGTGTCATGTTCATGCTTTCTCTTGGAATTTTTCCTGATAATTCTTTTATACTAGTGTGTCATAAAGATTGTGCTTGTGCTGTGAATACAAGCTGTGAGCATAGTTGCCCGGCGTATGCCCACGTATGAGTCCGTACGTATTTTCAGATAATTGCTGAAAATTGCGAATTCTTTCGATCACGGGGTTTTTACGCCTTAGTTGCGAAATTCGTAGGCGCGAATTTCCTCCCCTAAATGCGCGTTCCACATGGCGCCGGTGGCACTCATCACAGCGCGCGCACCGAGCTGGCGGTATTGCGCATAATCCTCTGCGGACATTACACCACCCACGGCGACGACTGCGCACTGAGATGTATCGATGCCGAACTGCTCTTGGACGCGCATCATACGTGCCACCATATCGAGACCCGATTTTTTAATAGCCGCACCGCATACGCCCGAGGTTTCACGGCCTTCGCCCGGTAGCGCTTGCTGTCCCTGCTTATCCACGAGTTTCGCCGAAATGGTGTTAATCGTGGCAAAACCTTGAACCGTGTGGCGTGCCGCCGTGTGACGGATCATAGTGGCCGCGCTGGCATCGTCAGGCATGTAGGCGAGCTTGATGATAAGAGGAATATCGCCAATTTCGTTCTTCACAGCCTCGGTGATGCGTCCCACGAGTTCTGGATTGTGGCACAGCAGGCGACCCTTGCCTTCGTTTGGGCAGCTCGTATTCATTTCTATAACTTGTGCGCCCGTTTCACGCACCAAACGCGCCGTGGTGACGTGGTCTTGAATGTACTGCTCTTCAGTCATATCTGCTGTGCGTGAGCCTTGGAAGCTGGCGAGAAGCAGCTGCCCAGAGCCTGCATTGTCGATAGCTTTTTTCATATCCGGCTGCCATACGTCCGGGTCTTGGCTCGGCACACCGAAAGAATTGGAAATAGAAATCTTACGGGGTTCTGCAAAATTCGTATCCGCCAGCAAACCCTGGATGGCTTCGTCCGAGTCTGCGCTTAAGGAGCCGTCCGCCGATACGGGGTGCACGGACAGCACATTCGGGAATGGATTGCATCCCCAGGCGCGAGAGCGCACGGTTTTATAGGTAGCGATATCAAATCCTGCACGAAAAGCCGCGGTGGTAAAGTGCTCGTTGAGCAGTGGACCGGCTGGGATGCCAAACGGTGTGTTGACTTTCTGCCCGAAGAACTCGAAGCGCGGCGTTTCCGGCAGTGGTGTTGTGCCGGTCTGCGCGCCGAGCGCGTCCGCTGTAAAATCGCCAAAAGGTCCGCGTGCGTAATTGTCCTCATACGTTAAGGAAACATCGTAAAAAGGCGTGCTGCTCATGCGTACTCCATCTCAATTTGCAAGCTCAACTATGCCAGCTCGGACATACTTGCCTTTAGTTTAATAGCAGAGCACTATTTTCCATTGTTGGGTTGCACCATTCCACTTTACGTGCATAAAAAAGGTTGCGCTCACTTGTGGCGAGCACAACCTGGTTCCTGCTTGTGGCAAGTCTTGTATTTGCGGCTACTGTCTATCCGACAACGGCCCGTCCCATGGCACGGTCACTTCTGGAGCCGAAGACACGGGCTCAGACGGCGTCGTCAAGGCCGGAATAGTCTTTGGTTTGAACGGGAATTTTTCCGCACGCATTTTTTCGTAAGCCTCGATATCCTCTTCATGCTGAAGCGTCAGATCGATGTCATCGTAGCCATTCATAAGTCTCCAGCGCACGTAATCATCGACCTCAAACGGCAAAGTGACGTCTGCGCAAGTGACGGTTCGATTTTCCAGATTCACCGTAATGGAGGTGCCTGGTTCTTCTTCCAGGAGTTTCCAGAGCAATTCGATGGATTCCATCGGCATGAGCGCCGCTAGCACACCGTTTTTTGCTGTGTTGCCATAGAAAATATCCGCAAAACGAGGGGCGATAACTACGCGGAAGCCATAATCATGCAAAGCCCACACGGCATGCTCGCGCGAGGAGCCGATACCAAAATCTGGTCCGACGACCAGCACGGAACCGTTCTTATACGCGTCCTGATTGAGCACAAACTTTGGATCCCTGCGCCATGCATAAAAGAGTGCATCTTCGAAGCCCGAACGCGTCACACGCTTGAGGAAGACGGCTGGGATAATCTGATCCGTATCCACGCTGGAGCGCCTGAGTGGCACGTCCGTTCCCGTAAAAATTGTAAGTTTTTCCATAAATCTCGACCTTCGCTTATCGACCTGCTACGGCGTGCAGTGGTTCTAAATCGCTCGGAGAGCTAATCGTTCCACGCACTGCGGTGGCTGCTGCTACCAGTGGGGATGCCAAGTGTGTGCGGCTTCCCTTGCCTTGGCGGCCTTCAAAATTGCGGTTGGAGGTGGATACGGCACGCTCGTGTGCCACCATTTGGTCTTGATTCATGCCCAAGCACATGGAGCAGCCCGCGTTGCGCCATTCTGCGCCAAAGTCGAGGAAGATTTTATCCAAGCCTTCCTTTTCGGCCTGCAGTCGCGCACGTGAGGAGGCGGGCACGACGAGGACACGGTGCAGGTTTTCTGCTTTGTGGCGGCCCTTCATAATGGCGGCGGCGGCGCGCAGGTCTTCGATGCGGCCATTGGTGCACGAGCCGATAAATACCGTATCTACCGCGATATCGCGCATCGGTGTGCCGGCTTTGAGTCCCATGTAGTCCAGTGCAGATTGGGCGGCAGCCTTGTCGGATGGGTCTGCGAAATCTTCTGGCGCAGGCACACGGTCATTGAGCGGAATGCCCTGGCCCGGGTTCGTACCCCACGTGACAAAGGGTGAGAGTTCGTCTGCGCGCAAGGTAATTTCCTTGTCAAATACGGCATCATCGTCGGTTACTAGTGACTTCCAGTATGCGACCGCCTTGTCCCACATTTCACCTTTCGGAGCATGCGGCTTGTCCTTGAGATACTCAAAGGTGGTTTCATCGGGCGCAATCATGCCGGCGCGCGCACCGCCTTCAATGGACATATTGCAAATGGTCATGCGCGCTTCCATAGACAGCTTGCGGATGGCTTCGCCGCGGTATTCGAACACATAGCCTTGTCCGCCACCAATGCCGATTTTGGCGATGATTGCCAAGATGATATCCTTCGATGTCACGTCCGGCGGCAGTTCGCCCTCAACGTTGATAGCCATGGTTTTAAACGGCTTGAGGCTTAAGGTTTGGGTGGCCATCACATGCTCCACCTCGGACGTACCAATGCCGAAAGCTAGCGCGCCGAAAGCTCCGTGTGTGGAGGTGTGCGAGTCGCCACAGACGATGGTCATGCCCGGCTGGGTAACGCCCAACTGTGGTCCCATGGCGTGGACGATGCCTTGATCGGCATCTCCCAGCGGATGAAGGCGTACGCCGAACTCTTTGCAGTTTGCCTCGAGGGTGGAAATCTGCTTGGCGCTGGTTTCATCCGGAGACACCTGATGAATGTTAAAAGTTGGTGTGTTGTGGTCTTCTGTGGCCAGGGTCAACTCAGTGTGACGCAGCTTGCGACCAGCCAATCGCAGTCCCTCAAAAGCCTGGGGACTGGTGACTTCATGCATCAGTTGTAAATCGATGTAGATGAGATCAGGGGCGCCATTTTCACCACGGCGGACCATATGATCTTCCCATACTTTTTCTGCCATTGTTTTACCCATGTTCCTATTGTCGCGACACGAACGAAGTGTCCGCGTTTGCATGTCACATATTGAGATGACATAATTCTGTTATGACAGAAGAGCAAATCAGTATCCACAATGCGACCCCTAACCGTAAAAAGCCGGAAATGGTGAAGTCCGGCGTAGGCGTGCTAGATAAAGCCGCCCTTATTTTGGACACCTTGGAGAAGGAACCCTGTTCCCTTGCCCAATTAGTGAACGAGACCGGCTTGGCACGTCCAACGACTCACCGTTTGGCTATTGCTTTGGAACGTCATCGTTTCATTTCTCGAGACCAGCAGGGGCGTTTTACGGTGGGCTCGCGTTTTGCAGAGCTTGCGTCTATTGCTGGTGAAGATCGTTTGCTTACTCAGGCAGAGCCTATTTTGCAGACTCTTCTTGAGCATACAGGCGAATCTGCGCAGATTTACCGCCGTCAGGGCGACCAGCGCGTGTGCATTGCGGCGGTTGAGCGCGCCAGTGGTTTGCACGATTCCATTCCTGTGGGCGCTATGCTGTCCATGGAAGCAGGCTCCGCGGCGCATATTCTTTTGGCGTGGGAAGATAGCGAACACTTACATCAGGGTTTGCGCCATGCGCAGTTTACGGCTCAAACCTTAAATACCGTGCGCCGTCGCGGCTGGAGCGAGTCTATTAACGAGCGCGAAAAGGGTGTGTGCTCCGTTTCCGCTCCTATTCGCAATGCATCCGGCCATGTGATTGCCGCTATTTCTATTTCCGGCCCGGTGGATCGCATGGGCATTTCTCCAGGTCGTCATTATGCGCCCCTCGTGATGAAGGCGGGCAAGTATTTAAGCGATGCTATGTCGCGCGCACAGGTTGCGTAAATTTTAGCGGCGCTTCGGACGGCGCTTCACATACTGTGCTGCTCATAAGGGTGGGGGAAGAACGTTATTGTGCGTTCTTCCCCCACCCGTGTTTTATCCGCGATGTATGTGTGCACCCCATGCACACACTTTTGCCGCTATTTTCTCTTTCTCCAGAAGGTAAACAGCGATACCATGCCCGCCAAAACAGCTGCTACACTGGCCAATACTTTCGGCTTGCGTAGCAAATTAATGGCTTCGCCTGTGTTGTTCGGGATGTATGTGCTGGCTAGCGCATAAGCCTTATTGCCCGAAGGTTTGCCCACCAGTTCACCAAATTCCAAAAGCTGCGTGCGCGGCTCGTACGGATGGCGGATATCGAATTCAAATAATCGCACGCCCCGCCTCTCGGGTGCAGGGCCGTAGGTGTTGAATCCTGCGGTCGGTGTGGAGGCCAGCACCATTCCCTCCACTACCCCAGCCAAGGCATTCCTGTGATCGTGCCCAGCTGCCAGTGCAAAATAATTATGATCTTGCAGGCATCGAAATTCGCCGCTGTCTTTGTCTGGACAACTAATGCCTTCCCCCAGATAACTTCCCGCGTAGGTTTTGGTTTCATCGAGTACGAAACTTTGATTTTCAAAGGAACGGTATCCTTGGATGGCGTTCACCGTCGTGGCGGGCACGGCCGTGAGTAGCTGATAGAACTTGTGCACAGGCATGTGTTGGAACGCCATGGCACGCACATTCATGTCACGCGCCGCGGTTTTCAAGAATTTCATCGCCACCACGCTCGGACTGGCGTATCCGCCTTCTGGGGCGTAATCTCCAGAATTCACAAGAGTCAGTCCGATGAGATTTTTTTCGTTGTATTGGTCGCGTACAGGCAAGGCGAAGGTGCCTGGCTCGCTGGATGCGTAGATTTTTTGATTGGCTAACAGCTCTACTGCCTGAGCGCTGGCGGCCGTTGGATTTGTGCAGCCAGGGAATTCGCGATACAGTTCCACCATCTCTTCAAGGCTTAAACCGCATTGAAAATCATGATTGCCGAACGTCACTGCAAACGGAATGGCTCTATCCACCAGCGGTTTCAAGAATTGGGCGAGACTTCCACGCACGAGTTGTTTTGTAGCTTCTTTATCTTCGGGAGATACTGTGGTGCGTTTGGGCGTCCAGCGGCGCTTGACGAAGGTGGATGTGTAGGCGCTATCATAGCCGGCAATCTGGTTGCCCGTGAAGATGACGATATCGGGGCGGGCAGCATCACAAGCGGCGGCGATTAGACGTACCGTATCTTTGGAGACCTTTGGCCCCGTTTGAATGTCGCTGACTTGCAGCACTCTGAATTTTCCGGAAGCATGGAATTGGAGCTGTCCCAAGCGTGCGGATACGGAGGTGGAGGATGCGCCGCGACTGCGTGCAGAGACATGCTCGGACGTGCGACTGCGCACCTGAGCTTCGTGGAGCGTTTTTCCTACGGCTTTTTCCATTTTGTGCATATCTTTGCGTGCTGTTTCGAGAGTGTCTTCGAGGGTGTTATGAAGGGATAGTTCACTGCTTTGTGTATCCGAGTGTTCGCTTGTGTGCTCAGTCATGGTTTAAGCATACGGCAGACAGATTACGAGTGTAAAAATCTTTACCGAAATAGTGCGCCTCATCACTAGCGGGCAAGCAAACAAAAAGCCCCTCGAAGAACTTCGAGAGGCTTAAAAAGCTGGGATACCTGGACTCGAACCAAGAACGGCTGAACCAGAATCAGCTGTGTTGCCAATTACACCATATCCCAATATGGCGTGTCTTTACGCGCGCATGCGCACTGTGAAAGGCACTTCGTACCCCCAATGGGATTTGAACCCATGTTACCGCCGTGAGAGGGCGACGTCCTAGACCGCTAGACGATGGGGGCATTCAATTATCCGCTACTCCTTCTTAGCCTCCACTAAATCAGGCCTTGTTAGAGCAACGGATAACTACGATACACTATGCGAGGTGCTTACGCAACTCGGCGAGTCGCGCTATGCTGAGATCTTTTCCAAGGATCTCCATGGACTCAAATAATGGCGGAGAAACGCGGCGTCCGGACACGGCAACGCGTACTGGACCGAAGGCGAGACGTGGTTTGATGCCCTTGTCTTCTACCAATGCCTTGGTGAGGGTTTCGTGTACATGTTCAGCCTTGAATTCTTCGGCTGGGATTTCTTGCATGGTTGCCGCAGCCAAGTCAAGCACCTCGGCTGCGGAATCCTTGAGCTGCTTGCGCGCATCGGCTTCCGGCTCGATGTATTCTTCAGTGGACAGCAAGCTTCCTACCATGCCGGAAACTTCACCCAGTAAGCGCACGCGTGGCTGAACGAGTTCGACGGATGCGTTCAAAATGCTGCGTTCGCGGTCGGTGAGCTCGTCCCACTGCTCGGCACTAACTGCTCCATCCTTGTAGAGATATGGGATGCTGCGGCGCAGGAAGTCATCTGGCTCGAGCATGCGGATATGCTCAGCGTTGATGGCGATGGCCTTGTCGAGGTCGAAGTGTGCTGGGTTTGCCTTCACATCGCGCACGTCGAAGTTTTCCACCATTTCATCCATGGTGAAGACGTCACGGTCGGCAGAAATGGACCAGCCCAAGCCTGCCAAATAGTTGAGCAGACCTTCGCGAATGAAGCCGTTTTCACGATGGAGGAACAAGTTGGACTCTGGGTCACGCTTGGACAGCTTCTTCTTGCCCTCGCCCATCACGTATGGCATATGGCCAAACAGCGGCACCTGCTGAGCAATGCCCAGTTCGATGAGGTAACGGTAGAGCACAATTTGGCGTGGTGTGGAGCTGAGCAGGTCTTCGCCGCGCAGTACCACGTTGATATCCATCATGGCATCGTCAACTGGATTGGTCAGCGTGTAGAGTGGGTCACCATTTGGACGCACGATGACGTAATCTGGGACGCTACCTGCTTTGAATTCGATAGTGCCACGGATTAAATCGTTAAAGCTGATGTTTTCATCCGGCATTTTGATGCGCAAGGCTGGCTTACGTCCTTCGGCGCGGAAGGCCGCCTTCTGCTCTTCGGTGAGGTTGCGATCGTATCCGTCGTAGCCGAATGCAGCTGGACGTCCAACTGCGCGGTTGCGCTCTTCGATTTCTTCGGAGGTGGAGAAGGATTCGTAAGCGTATCCTGCTTCGAGAAGTTTTGCTGCTACATCCTTGTAGATTGCGGTGCGTTCGCTTTGACGGTATGGGCCGTGTGGACCGCCGACATCGATGCCCTCATCCCAGTCCAAGCCCAGCCAACGCAGCGCTTCGAGGATCTGCTCGTAGGATTCTTGCGAATCGCGCTGAGCATCGGTATCCTCGATACGAAATACAAATGTGCCATGGGTGTGACGTGCTTCAGCCCAGTTAAATAATGCTGTACGCACCATGCCCACGTGTGGTGTGCCCGTTGGTGATGGGCAGAAACGCACGCGAACGTTTTCAGGCAATTCAGGCTTTGCATCTTTATCCTGAACTGCTGAAGAATTCAAATCAGTTACAGTGTCTTGTGTCATAGGGACTATTGTAGGTAGGAGGCTGTATGAACAAAACGCAGGGAGCCGTTTCTGGCTCGGATTTTGCGTCTTTTAATGCGCAGAAGAATTCATCTCGTCGTATGTTTGGAAAGATTTTTTCTCATCTTGCTCCCACCTGTGTTGTGGTGGTGCTGGTGGGTATTTTTTGGGAAATTTCTGCTCATGTGAATCCGGATGCCGCCAGGATTTTTGCTTCGCCTAGTCTGGTGTGGCAGGCCGTGGTGCTGAATTGGGATGTGCTTATTGCACAGCTTTCGGTAACGACGTATGAGGCATTGTGGGGCTTTGGCATTGCCATCGTCATCGGCATTATTATCGGCGTACTGCTGTATTTATCGCGCCTTGCCAATACGGCTTTTCTGCCCCTGCTGACGGCTGCTCAGACCTTGCCGCTGATAGCGATTACGCCGTTTTTCCTGTGGTGGTTTGGCTTTGATGAGGTGGGGAAAATTGTGCTGGTGGCACTATTTTCCGTCTTCCCTATTGCTATTCAGACTTCGCGCGGGCTGCGCGCGGTGCCGCGTTATTTTGCGGATGTGGCTCTGACTTGTGGTGCTACTGCGACATGGACCTTGTGGCATGTGCAGATTCGCGTGGCGGCACGTCAGATTTTTAGCGGCATTCGCATTGCGGGCACGTATATTTTTGCCACCGCTGCGACGGCGGAATATATGGGTAGTCGCAGAGGCATTGGTATTTTCTTGCAGTCTGCGTACAACACCTTCCAGGCGCCTTTAGTGTGGGCAGCGACTTTGTCTATCGTGGTGATGACGGGCATTGTTATGCTCGTTATTGTGGGCGTTGAGCGTGTACTGTTGGGCGATCCTGCAGAAGATAGCATTGATTAATGCAGGTTTCTATCTGCGAGGAGTATATTTACAAGAAGAACGACCGCTCGAATGCGGAGCCAATGCGGCAGAGCATCTTACAGCGCAGTCGCTACAAAACAGTCAAGGAGGCGTGATGGTAACGGTGATGTATGCTCCATGGATGGGTGAGCCTCCGCTGGATCAGCCGTTTTACGGCGCGAGTCCCGTTCAGGCTGTGGTGCGATTCTTTAAAAAGTATGCGAAATTCTCGGGTCGCGCTTCGCGCAGTGAGTTTTGGTGGCCTCAGGTTTTTATTTGGGCGATACTGATATGCTTGAACGTCATCGGTTATCTGTTTGCGGTGTCGGATACCACGAGCACTCTCGTGTCCCTCGTACATCTGGTGTGCTTTGTGCCGTGGCTTTCTGCGGCGTGCCGTCGCATGCATGATGTGAATTTGTCGGGCAAGTGGCTGTGGTTGCTGCTGCTGGGCAGTGGTATTGCGGTGATTGCGGCGTTGGTTTTTGCGGGAATTGGCTTAGTCGTTGGGATGCAAGACATCTTCGTGCAGGGTGAGCAGAATTTTGATATGTCCCAATTTTCTGGATCGTCATCCTTTGCCGCATCAACGCTTGTGTTGTGGCTTTTTGCTGTGCTTCTTATCGGGTTTTCGATTTTCAGCGTTACGGCATTCTTCTACTTTATGACGAAAGAGAGCGTGGATGCTGGCGTGCGCTTTGACGCTATGCAAGTGCGTTATGCAGTCATCCCTGGCGCCGGCTTACCGAACCCTGCCATGTCTACTCCGGCGATGCACATGCCGGTTTACCAACAGCCGTATTTTTCCCCTCAAGCGGTCACGCCTACACAGTCAGTGCAACCTGCTTACCCTATGCAGTATCCGCCGTACCAGCAGTATCCTGCTGACCCGACTCCTCATTCGTACAACGCAAATCCCTATGCGCCCTACCGACAGCAGTAATACGCGTTCTCGATAAACATAGTTCAGGGGTGAGCACACAGCATGCTCACCCCTGAATTGTTTAGATGAATTGTTGCACCTGGATAGCTTCGCGCTATAGTTCGACTTCTTCTTTGTGTGGGTCGTCCTGAATGTGCGCAAACTTGGCGGCTAAGGCTGCCTTGCTCTTACGCTCGTCTTCGGCCTTGGCTTGGCGCTTGGCTTCGTCTTTATCCCATAGGATTTCATCGTGGCGATAATTCCAATGTTGCGAGGCCGTGGCGATAAGCGATTCTAGAGCTGCATCATCGACTTGCGCATCGTAGACGGCAGTAAGCTGCTCGGCGGAGACGAAGATGCGTGGTGTGTCCACGTAGTCGAGGTATTCGTTGGCGATGAGCACCATGAGGGAGGCTGCGCTGATGGGGTCTTCGGATTGTTGGGCGATGTCCGTGGCGAGTTCGTAGCCGAGCGTAAATGCGCGGGCGACGTTTTCCACATCGTCTTCGTTGTCACCTTCGGCTTCGGCATCGTCTGCTGCATCGAGGTAGGTGTCGATGATGTCGTCGGCGTTGTCTATGTCTGCGGAAATAGCTCCTCCGGCCGCCACACAGGCGGCGGTTTGTGCCACGTTGACGGCACTGAAGTCGTCTTGAAGCTCGTGTGCTTGTTCGTAGGCGTCATTTGCTGCGAGAAGCGCGTCTACGAGGGTTTGATCGCGTCCTGGGATGTCTTCTGCGCCTTCAAATACGTATTCGGCGTCGGCAATGGTGAGGTCTTGTTCTTCCGGTGTGCCGAGGCCGAGGATGAGTTTTGCTATTTCGAAGGTTTGGCGCACTTGTAGGTTGTCGCCAAAGTGGACGTCGTTATCGAGTTGTTGAGCGTCGGTGAGCGGCCAGAGGCTTTCGAGATTTTCTGCGGCTTCCTGTGCCGCATCCAGTACATCGTGTGACAGGTTGTGTGTGAAATTTTTCATTGTTCTCCTCGTCGAGCTGAACGAAATCGTTCACGTTCTTTCATTTTATCGCACATCCGCAGCGGGGTCGGCGTACTCGATGCTGACGAGCTTATGGGTGCCTACTTCGATGGTGAAGGACGTCACAGAGGCCAAGGCGGTGTGGCGCAGGGTCATGAGATGCTCTGCATGGCCTGTTTCCAGTCGATGTCTAAAGGACCAAATTGGCGATTCGTGGGAGACAGCGATGACGTGTTGGCCGGGAAATTCATCGACTTTTTCGAAGACGAAATCTTGGACGCGGTCTGCCAGTTCTTGGTAGGATTCTCCCCAGCTTGGTCGCCAGATATTGGTGAGCAGTTTCCAGTTTCCGTTTTTCCAGAGAGCCCCCTCGCCGTATCCGACGCGTTTTCCTCGAAACTCGTTGCTGGCTTCGATGATGCGTGCGTCTGTGGTCACGATGTCGGAGAGCTTGGTGTGTTTGCCCAGTAAGCCGAGTTCTTTGACGATGGCCGTGACTGTGTCGATGGTACGGTCCAGTGGGGAGGAAAAGATGACGGGCGTGTTTTTTGCCCAGTCTTGGCGTGCGAGGTACTGGCCGGTGACGTGTGCCATGCGTTCGCCGCGTTCGGAGAGGTGGAAGCCCGGGATGCGTTCATAGATTACGCGTTCTGGGTTGTGCACTTCGCCGTGACGCACGAGGTGCACGGTGGTGTACTGTGCTTGTGGTGTCGCATTATCGACTTTCCACACGTTGTCGGCGGTATTTTCTACGTTTTCCATGCGCGTCCTCCCCATCGAGCTTAACTTACAGAGCTAAGGTTTTAGAAGTTGGATCCGTTCCAACCCCAGTCTTCGGTCATGGTATAGCGGATATACACGCGGTTTTGCGGGATACCCAGTACGGATTCCAGTGCCGGCATGATCTGTGCGCTTAAGCTTTCCCATGCTGCGCGTGGTGCTGCAGCGTGCCCGAAGGCGTTGACTTCGACGTATGCAGCAGGCTGGGAGTCATCACCGCCGAAATAGATAGGCATATTGTCTTCGAAGGGGCACATGAGCCAGCCTTCGGATTTGCCTGGCAGTGCGGTGATGGCCTTGCCATAGGCTGTTTTTAAGGCTTCGCGCTGCTCAGGTGTGGTGTGTACGCTGACGTGTGTGTGAATAACTGGCACGGTAATCCTCCTTGTATACCTGTTTGCTAGTTCTATTCTACTTTCCTATGCGTAACGACCAGGCGCCGAGTTTGTGAGAGAAGGAATTAGGGTCAATCTGTCCGTCCTTTGGCGCGTCGAGGAGCCATTTACGGATGACGAAGTTCCAAACGGCGACCACGATGGTGGCGACGATTTTTCCTCCGTTGGCATACAGGGCGTAGGTGGTGTCACCTGGTTGTGCTCCGGCTGGCAGGATTGGGTTTGTGGAAATCCACAGGATCAGGATATTAATGAGCAATCCGATGACGGAGGATACGATGAAGATGAGCATTTCCATCCAGCGTGCCATGTCTTCGCGGTGGACGAAGACGTATTTCATGCTGGCCACGTAATTAAAGATCAAAGACAGAGCGAATGAAATGGTGCCTGCTACGGTGGCGTTCATGTGGAAGAGGGCCACGAGGAGGTTGAGGATACTAAAGTCTAATACGGCTGCGATGACGCCGACGATACCGAATTTTGCGATTTGTGCGATAAGATTCTTCATTCTGCTTATTTAACTCTTTCCCGTGTGGGTTTGCTTTTTTCCTCAGTATTCCTGCACAAGAATTCTTCAGAATTTTCAGCGTGTTTTCAGTGTGTGCGCAAAGAAAAACCGGCTACTTCTTTCTACGTGTTCTACACGTGGTGAAGAAATAGCCGGTTTTGTCAAAATTATCAAGATTATCTTGATGTGTTCTGCATGTGCAGAAGGTGCAAGACTACTCTGCTACAACCTTGACGGTGAACTGTGCGGAGATTTCTGGATGCAACTGTACGGTTGCGGCGAAATCGCCTGTAGTCTTGATGTTTGCTACGGTAATAGCCTTTGCAGATACTGCAGTGCCCTGTGCCTTGAGTGCTGCTGCAACTTCTGGAGCTGCGATAGCACCGAAGAGCTTGCCGGATTCGGAAACCTTTGCAGAAATTTCTACGGTGGTTCCGTCGATGGCTGCCTTAGCGGCCACGGCATCCTCGCGGGAAGCAAGAGCCTGTGCACGGCGAGCACGCTTCATCTGCTCGATCTGTGCTGCTGCACCCTTGGTCCATGCGAATGCGACGCCCTGTGGGATGAGGAAGTTGCGTGCGTAACCTGCAGAAACTTCTACTACGTCACCGGACTGTCCCAAACCGTTTACGGAGTCGAGAAGAATAACCTTAGTGTTCTTTGCCATGGTAATTTCCTCTTTCCTTTAGCGACCGTTGGTTGCGTAAGGAAGCAAAGCCATTTCGCGTGCGTTCTTGATAGCGCGTGCGATCTTACGCTGTTCCTGTACGGTAACACCGGTAATACGACGGGAACGAATCTTGCCGCGGTCAGAGATGAACTTGCGCAGCAATGCAACGTCCTTGTAATCAATTTCGGTAATCTTTGCAGCCTTCAATGGGTTTGGCTTTTTCTTGAAAGGCTTTACTGGTGGCTGAGGCCTTTTGCGTGACATGTCACACTCCTTTAAAAATTAACTTTAGATTTTACGCAGGTTAGAATGGAATTTCTTCGGAACCGAAATCAGCGGATCCGCCAAAGCTGGCGTTGCTGCCGAATGAGGATGAACCGTCATCGGAGGCGCTCCATGGATCGGTGGATGGTGCGGAGGTTGCACTCTGCTGTGCAGATGCGCCGGCACCGTTGGAGTAGTTTGGAGCTGAGGCTCCGCCCTGGAATCCGCCATTATTAAACTGTGCGTTTCCTGCGTTGTATCCGCCGTTGTTACCGGAGAAGTTTCCCCCGTTAGGGTTGGAAATGCGGTTGACGGATGCAGTGGCACGCAGTAAGGATGGTCCCACTTCGGTGACGCGTAATTCGACGACGGTGCGCGATTCGCCAGACTGGGTCTGGTAGGAGCGCTGGGTCAAATTACCTTGTGCGATAACGCGCATGCCCTTGGTGAGGGACTGTGCGATATTGCTGGCCATGGTGGTGTACTGGGAATCCCAGCATGAGCAACGCATGAAAAGCGTTTCGCCATCTTCGAATTGACCGGAATTGCGGTTGTAAGTACGAGGAGTGGAAGCAATGGTGAAGTTCACTACCTTGCCGCCGTTTCCTGTGGTGCGCAATTCTGGGTCTGCAGTGAGATTTCCCACTACGGTGATGAGCGTTTCTCCAGCCATGATGTACTCCGTTATCCGATAGTAAAATCTAAAGTTTTACGTTTACTTTTGTGTAATTGATGCGTTGAAGAATGCTTCAGCGCGAGCGAATTACTCAGCGTCGGTACGAAGAATCTTCGTGCGAACGATGGATTCGTTAAGATTCAGCAAACGATCAAGTTCGTCGCTTGTTGCAGGTTCAGCGGTGTAGTTCACTACAGCGTAGTTACCTTCGGTCTTACCTTCGATTTCGTAAGCCAACTTGCGACGGCCCCATACGTCGATATTGTCAACGGTGCCCTTTTCGTTGGTGACAGTTTCCAGATAGGTGTCGACCAACTTCTTCACTGCGCGTTCGTCCATTTCTGGATCAGCAATGAGCATGAGTTCATACTTATGAGCAGACATCACCCACCTCCTTCGGACTAATCGGCCACAGACCTTCTGTGACAGGAGAATGTGTTTACTCGAAATGTTGTGACGTACCTCGTTTCAGGCAGCCTCAGTTGAGGCGCACAACAACTATCTAAGGATACTCGTGCAGGTCGACGAATTCAAGCTGCGGAGAGGATTTAATGCTGCTCGATTTTCGCGCATATCTCCTCGATGTGTGCGCGGTCGGGACAGGTGGCTGGACCGTGCTGCTGGGTGGATAACGCGCCGGCACAGTTAGCCATAAGCAAGGCTGTGCGCAGTGGCAATCCTTCGAGCAGTGCCGCACACAGTACGCCAGTATGCGCGTCTCCTGCCCCATTCGTATCGACGGGGATGACCTGCGGCGTAGGAATATACAGTACTTGAGCGGGTGTAGCTTCTGCTCGCCCATCGCAGTACCATGCGCCTTGAGCTCCTGCACGCAGCAGGAACTGCGTCTTGAGGTGCTCGGCGAGGAGCTGACAGCGCGCCGCATAGTCGTCGCTTTTGTCGAGGTGGAAACGCTCACACAGCAGCGCGCTTTCGCGTTCGTTCACCGACCAGAAAGGATGGAGCAGCGCGATGGCACGCAGGCTCTGATCCGGGATGGATTTCACCATCGGGCCGATGTCTAGCACGGTGACGCCTGTGCGGTCTGCATGCGCATGAGCGAAGGCCTCTAAAGCGGTGCGATTATCGACATGACTGAAAGAGTAGCCAGAAAGATATACGATGTCTGCGTCCGTGACGTCGAGCGTGGCGTAAAAATCGTGAGGAACCATGGTTTCTGCGCCACGTGTGGAGACGAAGCTGCGCTCGCCATCCGGCTCGGTCATGGCAATGCTGATGCCGGTATCTACACCAGGAATCTGACAGCCTATGCTGTGTACGCCCATGTCATGGAGCGCTGTTCGAGCGATGTCGGCCATAGGCCCATCACCCGTTGCGCCCACATAGTAGCTGTCTGCGCCCATCTGGCGAGCGGCATAGAGCACGTTGTATCCGCCGCCTGCGCTGAATTGAGCTCGGTTGGCGAAAATATCTCCGCCGCGTTCAGGCAAGTGATCTACAGTGAGCGCAAAATCCACTATGACCTGCCCGAGATGCAGGAAACGTCCTTCCTTTCGCGTGCTCATGCCTGTGTTTGCCCGTCATTCTTTGACTTTGCACCACCCAGAAGCGCATACATAGCGCCACTGAGGAGGATGGTAATGAGCCATGCCAGGCCGTTTTCACCGATAAAGGTGTGCGCGAGCGGCCCCGAGAACCACACCACATCCGAGGATACGCGCGCGGTGACGAAGAGGTAACCGATGATGGATGGGATGATCCAGCTGAGGAAGCCTGGGATATTTACGCCACCGGTATACCAGTAGCGTGAGCTTGGACTGAGATCTATGAGCGATTCGCCATCGTAGGTGTGCCTGCCGATCATATCCACCAGGAAGGTGCCTGTCCAAGCGGCGAGAGGCACGGA
Organism: Alloscardovia criceti DSM 17774; assembly: GCF_000376885.1. GTDB lineage: Bacteria > Actinomycetota > Actinomycetes > Actinomycetales > Bifidobacteriaceae > Alloscardovia > Alloscardovia criceti. The sequence goes on along the minus strand of NZ_AQXR01000007.1, from coordinate 30,496 downwards.
CAGCAAGGAAATAAAAGTGATGAATGGTCCGTAGAAGCCATCGAATCCGAGTGTAAAGTACACGGCAGCTGTGGTGGTGACCAGTACGTCAATAACAACAGCGTAGGTACGTGGAATGCGAATACCTGTAGCCAACGTAGCGAGACCTGCCGAGTACACAGATTGACTATTGCACATCAGCAAACCTGCAAAGGCGGAAATCAGGTACGGCACGGATACCCAAGCTGGCAGTTGATCGCGCACAGCGATGACAGGATCCGAAGCGGTGGCAATATCCGAACCACCGGTTGTCAGTATAGAGCCCACGGTAATGACAATCAGCAGAGGAATGCCCGCACCTGCCGCAGCAGTCCAGATTAGGGAGCTAGCGCTGACGCTCTTCTTTTGGTATCGCGCCATATCCGCACCAGAATTGACCCAGCCGATACCCGTACCGGCTGCAATGGTGCCGATGCCGATAAGCACGGCACTCAGCGGACCGGGCTGAGCGGCCATAACCTGTGACCAATCCACGGTTGCTGCCAAGTATCCGGCCACCAGCAAGGTTAAGGCACCAAAAATCCATGTTGCCCATTTTTGAATTTTCAGGATAAAGGCGTGTCCAGCTACGGCTACGACCACGGTTAAGACCACGAAAATCAAAATAAACGACAAAATCAGCAACGGTGCCTCTTTTGCCTCCACCGACGTGCCGAAAATAATCGCATTCAGGGACAGCAAAGCGAAGGCACCCGTAATCGTATTGACTGTCTCCCAGCCGAGCCGACTAATCAACGCCACAATCGACGGGCCAATATTTCCCCGCACACCAAAAATCGCACGCGACAACCCGAGCGACGGCGCACCTCCGCGGCGGCCCGCCACAGAAATCACACCCACCAAAGCAAAGGAACCAAAGGACCCGATAGCCGTAACGATAATCGCCTGCCACACGTTCAGCCCCAAGGACACCAAGGTCGCACCTAGTGGAATGCCCAGAATAGAAATATTGGCCGCAAACCACACCCAAAACAACTGTCCAGGTGTACCATTGCGCTGATCATCTGGCACTGGCTCCAGCCCACGCTGCTCCACTTTCGTGAGCATACGAGAGGAATTCTCTTCAGCCATCATTTTCTCCTTCACCACGCCTACGCATGGCATCTCTTCATCTTTCTCTCTGTAACGCTCCACAAGCAGGCATATGCACGCTTGTGAAACGCTGAAATCTCAGAAAACTTCGCCACCTGCTTATAGCGTTCGCAAAGGAAGCAGCGCACTCGCCTTGTCTGCGAGATGGAGACCCGACACGACCTGCATTCTCTCCACTTCGCAAACTGGCCACGCGCTCGTACCACAGCAGGCGCCGAGCATGGCACCGCACATAGCGCCAATCGTATCTGTATCACCGCCGAGCGTAGCCGCCGTGCATAAAGCGTCGAACGGCCGCTCGTTATATCTCCATGCGAGAGCGAAGGCGGCCGGCACAGATTCGTTGGATTCCACGGATGTACCGCATTCCCAACGCAGTGTATGGAAGAATGTCTCCTCCTCTGCGATGTTTTCTGCCATCTCGAGAGCTTTTTTCACGCGGGTGAGTACATCGGCTTTTGCACTCCATGCGCAGTCAAAGCGCGCAATATCCGTGCTCATGGCCTCTACACTGCGCAGTGCTCCCGAAAGTGCTTCCTGTACGCTTGCACCCTCCGCGCCAAGACTGACGGCACTAGCGACGAGGGCGGCTGCACTAAAACCGTGCACGGTATTGTGCGTCACCTTGCAGGACTCGTGCACAAAGCCTGCAAAGGCGTGTACATCACGCTGCACACTGTGCGCTATGCCCACAGGAGTCACACGCATAGCTGCTCCGTTTGTGGTGCCGGTCCTGCCCGTAGTGCGACTATCTGCACCGGCGCGAATCTGCTCCAAGGCATATTTCGTGGACGGCCCCAGCAAATCATGGGAGCCGCGGCGGATCATGTCGTCTTCCCAGGCCAGCAGTGTGTGCGCTAACGCCAGAGCATCGATGTGCCCCTCGCCCTTTACGAGGAGATCGGCTACGAGCAGGGCTTGTTCGGTGTCGTCGGTGACAGATCCGGCGGGCATGGACGGGGCGATAGGCTGCTCAGCCACCGCATCACGTAGCGTTGTGATGTCCCCATACGCGCTGAGAATCTGCTCATGACTCATACTTTGCGTGGGCATACCCAGCGCATCTCCTAAAGCAAGGCCTTGCAAGGCTCCCAGGGCATGGTTGAGTTGTGCTGTATCCATCTGCATGGCAAACTGCGTCTTTCTCAGGCATTGACGGTAAATTAACTACAACATACCACTTGCATATTGCTAAACTGTGTGCCATCTCACTCCCCCTGTATTTTCATGGGATTTTCGTGAATTATTTTCGATTTTGCTGAATTTTCTTCGAAGTTTTCGATAACCGCTACGAGAGGCTTGCTACGAAAAAACAGAAAAGGCTGTACCGGCACACGTTATAGAGACTCAACGTGAAACCGATACAGCCTTGTGGGGATTCCTGATAGATCGCAGCCATTCGACAAACTGCGAAGTGTAACTGTGTACTTGTGTACCTGTGCGCCTAGGTTGAGGCGGTTAGTCGACTGAGGCGTTCAGCGTGACTTCTCCTGCCTGTGAAGCAACAATGTCACCTGTAGAACCCAGGCGAGCGCTAAAGTCGCGACCATCCGAACTACTGACGGTAATACTGCCGTCTGCGGCCTTGCGCGCAGTGAAGACGACCGCAGGATGCTCTGGATCGCTGACCTGAGCTTCGGCTGCATCCACCTGGTCGAGGAATACAGACACGAGGGCATCTTTCGCATACTCGTACACTGGGCTGGTAGCTTCCGGCTGGGATACGATAAGGCTTCCATCGCGCACCCACAGTGGAATGCTGTCGAAGTCGTGATGTTCGCGACGCCATACGCCGCTGGCGCTGCTCACCTTTTCACCCGTCAGCCAGTTCGCCCAGGTGCCCGCTGGTAAGAAGTACTCCACATTGCCGTCGTAGCCAAAGACTGGGGCCACGAGGAAGGAGGAGCCAAACATGTATTGCTTGTCGAGCGTGCGCGAGGTTGGATCGTCTGGGAATTCCAAGAACATCGAACGCATAACCGGGATGCCCTGAGCATGTGGCTGCAAGCCAGTTTCATACACATACGGCATCAAGGACAGCTTGAGCAAGGTAAACTGACGCAAAACATCCACAGCCGTCTGGCCTGCTGGATTGCGCACGCCATTCTTCTCATCTTCTTCATCGAAAAGCCATGGCACACGGTAGACAGTAGAGCCATGCAAACGCGAATGTGAGCCCAGCATACCGAAAGCTACCCAGCGTTTGTAGACGGCAGGATCTGGGAATGCGCCCTCAAATCCACCGATGTCGTGGCTCCAGAATCCAAAGCCCGAGCTCGTAATAGACAAGCCTGCACGTAGCGTTTGAGCCATACCATTAAAGGTAGATTCGCAGTCACCACCCCAGTGCACCGGCTGCATCTGGCCACCAACCGTGGCTGAACGCGCATACAAGCATGCATTGCCCTCGCCGTAGGTCTCTTCCAAAGCCTCAAACACGGTTTGGTTGTACAGCTGGGTGTACCAATTATGCATAGACAGCTTCGGCGAACCATCAAACCACACCACATCGCGAGGAATGCGCTCACCAAAATCGGTCTTGATCGCATCCACACCGTGATGCAGCAGACCCTTAACCTTATCCTTAAACCACTGACGTGCATCCGGATTCGTAAAATCGACCAAGCCCATACCCGCCTGCCACAGATCCGTCTGCCAGACCTCACCATTGGCCTTCTTTACCAAATAGCCCTTCTCCAGTGCTTCATCGAAGGCCGCACCGTGCTGACCTAGATACGGATTGATCCACGCGCAGATATGCAGACCCTTCTCCTCATGCAACCTGTGCAACGTATTTTCCACATCCTCGATATCACCGAAGAAACGCTTATCAAACTCAAAATCCGTCCACTGGAATTCACGCATCCAGTAGCAGTCATAATGGAAAGCACTCAGCGGAATATTGCGCTGCGCCATACCATCCACAAAGCTCGTAATCGTCTTCTCATCATATTTCGTCGTGAACGACGTGGTCAGCCACAGGCCATAGGTCCACGCCGGCACATTCGACGGACGCCCCACCAATGCGGTATAGCGCGACAGAATTTCCTTCGGCGTTGGTCCATAAATTACAAAGAAATCCAGCCCCTCACCGGGCACCGAGAACTGTACAGCCTCTGTATTTTCGCTACCCACTTCATAGGAAACATGACCGCGATTATTCACCAGCACACCATAGCCACGCGAGGTCATATAGAACGGAATATCCTTATACCCCTGCTCGGACGCCGTGCCGCCATCCTCATTCCAAATATCAATGCTCTGACCATTCTTCACATACGTGCCAAAGCGCTCACCGAAGCCGTAGACCTGCTCGCCCACACTCAGGTGCAGTTGAATGGCGGAGAATACGTCGGATTCGTCGTAGGCCTTGCCGTCCATGCTGACGCCAAATTCGCCAACTGGCTGAGCGGATACGGCTGCATCTGGGCGTAGCTTGTAACGCGCCAGCGACTTGCCAAAGGAACGTGTTAATTCCTTGCCCTCTGCTTCAAACACCAAATTCCAAGGGCTACCCTTGACGACCTTTGCGCTGAGCTTGCCGGAACGCAGACTGATGCTAGCGCCGTCTTCACCAATTTCGCCATCGCCTTCACCCTCACTGGAGACCTCGATATAGTCGCGATTTGTGGCAGTGTCTGCGTGGATGTCAAAACCTGGGTATTGCGTGGCACCGCGCCAATGCTGGGTGCGCACGCGGATGATACCTTCAGCTGGGGAGGTGATATCCACATCAAAAGTTGGAAGATTTAGCGTATTTGCACGATCCGTAATGCGCGCGGTTGGCGCCAGAATGTTGATGCTTTCTGTTTCTGGATGTGCGTGGAGTTCGTAGGCTTCGCGAGCGTACAGGGCTTCTACGCCATCTCGCAGTAGCCAGTATCCATTTGTAAATTTCATGATTGTTCTTTCGCATAATTGTGGCTATGCATGCTCAGCATATCCCTAGACACTTCTTCGTAAGACACCCGAAATGCCCAAGCATGCATAGCCGTAGGGGAGGTTGAAACGTTGTACTGTGCCGATTTCGTACCGCACTGCGCCGTTTATTTCACAGCACCGGTTACTTCACTGCACCGGTGGTAATACCACGAGCCAAGGTGCGCTGGAAGATGAGGTAGAACACCAACGTTGGCAAGATACTAATCAGCGATGCGGCTGCGATGGTGGTCACATCCATCAGACGATCGCCGGACAAGGACGCCACGGCAATTGGGATGGTCTGGCTCTTGTTGTCGATGAGGAATGCCATAGGAATCATGTATTCATTCCAGGTCCAGATGAAGAAGAACACAAGCATGACGGACAGGGTTGGCTTCGAAATTGGGAAGACTATCTTGGTAAAGATGGTCCACCTGCTCGCACCATCGATGGTGGCTGCTTCCAAAATGGCCGGCGGGAAGGTGCCATACACGCTGGAGAGCAGATAGGTACCGAAGGCGCTTTGAATCACCGTAAAGATGATGACGATGGCCCATGGGGAGTTGTACAGACCAATCTGCTTAAACATGATGTACAGCGGGTACAGCATGGCTTCCTGTGGCAGCATATTGGCTAGCATGATGAGCAAGATGATCCAGCGGCGGCCCTTGACTCGGCCGATGCCCAATGCAAATGCGTTAAACATGGAGAGAATCACGGCGAGTACTGCTACCAGGCCGGAGGTCCAGATGCTGTTCCAGAGTTTTTCTGGATAATTGACGCGCTTCCAGAAGTTCATCAGACCATCGAATTGCAGTTCGGTTGGCCAGCTTAACGGACCTGAGCTGTTGTATTGCGCCGTCGTTTTGAAGGCATTGAGCAGCAGCACGATGAATGGGAAGAGCATCACCAATCCACCGATAATGAGCAGTGCGAGCACGACCCAGTCGCCGGCTGTGCGGATCTTGCGTGTGTGATAACCCGCTTTTGATACGGTTTTCATAGTTTTTACACTCGAAGCCATGATTACTCCTCGTCCTCTTTAGCCACCTTCTCCTGAAGGGTGGTGAAGATAATCGATACGATGACAACGACGATGGTCAAAGCGGTAGCAATGGCTGCACCGTAACCCACCTGCTGTGCCTGGAAGAACTGCGTGTATGAGTAGTATGAAGGCACGATGGTGGAGGTACCCGGACCGCCGCGTGTCAGCATGTAGACCGGTCCGAAGACCTTCAAGGCTGCGATGGTGCAAGTCAACGCCACGACGAAGATTTCAGGACGAATAGATGGCAAGGTGATGGCAATAAATCGCTGCCACCAGTTTGCGCCGTCTAGGCTGGCTGCCTCGTAGAGTTCTGGATCTACGCGCTGCAGGCCGGACATGAAGATAATCAGTGGGTAGCCGATTTGGATCCAGATCATGATCAACATGAGGAAGATGAGCGCGGTGTCTGGCTTGCCGATCCAGTCGTGTTGGAGATTTCCGAGGCCTATAGCTTTCAGTACAGCGTTGAGCGCGCCATTTTCTGGGCGGAAAATCCATCCCATAACCAGCGCCGCCACGGAAATCGGCAGGAGCTGTGGGAAGTAGTATACTGCACGGAAGGTCGAGGCGGCCTTAGCTCCGAACTTCTTTTGTACCACGTCAAACATGAGCGAGGACAAGACCAGACCAATGAGAATTGGGATAATCACCATGGCGATAATCATCCAGATGGAATTTCTAAACGACACCCAGAAGGTGGCATCCGTCATTAATTTCTGCCAATTCTTCAGCCCCGCCCACTGTGGAGGACGAATGCCACGATAATTGGTGAAGCTTAAATATATATTCCATACAGCGGGGATGACGATAATCCACAGCAGCATCAGGAATCCCGGAATGAGGTACAGCCAGAATCTATTGGACGGGCTGCCCGGAATGCGTGAAGCCCCGCTTGGTTTGCCTGCAGGCTTTTGCGTTGTTTTTCTCATAATTCACTCCAAAGTGAGCTATTTTGAACGCACGAGAGGAAGCCAAGGGCGCCCTGCCCTTCGCAAAGTCTGTATGGTGCGCTTTATGTCGAATGTTGAGTAGTGTTTCCCCGTGAGAATTTCGGACGATGGAGAGATTTACACGACCTCAATTGTGCGATTAATTATGAAAGATAAAAAGATTGAGTGGGTTTCTGCTGAAGTGTGAGGCTCCTGACGTGTGCACTCACCTCACACTCCAGCAGAAATTATGATTTTTCGTTATGCTTCGTAAGTCTTCCTTAACTTACGGTGCTATTCCTTGACACCCGCGGATTCTACGCCCTTGTCGTAGTTATCCTTCATCTGATTCAAGGTGGTGGTGACATCCGCCGTTCCATTGACGAGCTCCTGCAAGGAAGCATTCAACTCATCGTAGAAGGTGGAGGTTGGCCAGTCTGGGTAGAAGCCCAATCCGTCGTTTTCCAGAACTGTATTGAAGGAGGTAATCAGTTCCTTAGACTTTTCGTCGGTGATGGCATCTGGATCCGCCGCAATTGGCAGGCCGCCGGAGTTACCCATCAAGTTCTGCACTTCTGGGCTCAAGGTGATATCGATGAACTTGGCAGCCAAGTCCTTGCGTGCGGAGCGCTCTGGTACGACCCAGATGTTTCCGGAAGATCCGACGACCTTCTTACTGTCTGGGAATGTGGAGAAGGTCCAGTTGGTATCCGCCATTTCAGTCTGGAAGCGTCCGAACCACCAGGTACCGGAGAAGAACATTGGATAGGTGCCCGCCATGAATGCCTGACCTGCATCTTCGGCCTTCACACCAGTGGAGTCCTTGGAAATGTAGCCCTTGTCGACCCAATCCTTAATGGTTTGGGTAGCGTAGGTCAGCTCGGTGCCCTGCCAGTCCACATCGCCGTCATACATTTCGTAAGCGTTGATAAAGCTGTCATCTGCCTTGCTCAAAGCCAGTTGCCACCACAGGTGCTGCAGTGGATACTCAGCCACGCCTTCGGACAATGGGGTTACACCGTTGTCCACGAACTTCTGCATAGCAGACACGAGCTCATCGTAGGTAGTTGGGATTTCGATGCCGTACTTGTCAAACATGTCCTTGTTGTAGTACATGACGACGTCTTCACCGTAGTTGGTAATGCCATACCAGTTACCGGAACCCATAATGCCCTTGTCATCATACTTTCCCGTAGCTGCCAAGCTTCCGCTGATCTTACTATCCCAGTTGTACTCCTTGACGTAATCATCGAGGTTGGTGAGCAATCCTTGGCTTGCGAGCAAACCAGCGGTAGCGTTGCCCTTGTTGTACTCCATGACGTCTGGAGCTTCGTCAGAATTCAGAATTTGTGAAGCGTTCTGGCGAATCTGCTCGAAAGACTTCTTTTCGAATTCCACCTTAACGCCATATTTTTCTTCGAAAAGTTCAATTGCTTTATCCCAAGCCTTACCCTGCGCACCGCTGGATTCTTCGTAGTGCCAGATCTTCAAGGTCGTAGGATTTTCTTCCTGAGCAACCTCGGAAGAGCCACACGCGGCTAAGGAAATTAAGGATGCAACGGCTACGCCCGCTGCAAGTACTTTATGGAGAGCCTTCATTTTCTTTTCCCTTCAACACCATCATTGAGATTGAATAGGCAGATCTCTTCGTCGTCGAATGAACATCTACCCTGTGCAATTTAAGAATAGTGAGTGGGGTCACAGGCAATCAAGAAAATTTCGACAAATTTCGACAGTTTGTTAAAAGTCTTAACTAAGCCGAGCGAGGTTTTTAGCCTTGCGGCGCAGGCCCTAACGTGCCCACATTCACATATTTAGACGGCAGTAACTCCACGGCGCCTACGTCGTCTCGCTTTCCTTCGAGAATTTCGATCATCATATCTACGCCACTTTTCGCAGTAACGGTGGCGTCTAACGGATATTCATTCATAGGATGCGGGATACGCGATACACCAAAAGTACAGGCTGCCATCAAGGAAAGATCCTGCGGTACTTTCAAGCCCCGCTTATACAGTGCTTCCTCCAGCATGCCTGCACCCACTGTACTTCCTTGCCAGATAATCAATGTGGGCCGCGCCTGGCTGTCGAGTAAATCTCCCAGGCCTTTTTCGATTTCTTCCATACTGCTTTCTTGCACAGTGCGGCACACCACGCTTATGCCCAAGTCCGAGCCGTGTTTAATAGCAGCATCGCGGAAACGAACCAGATAATTCGAGCCATCATCGAAGGCATCATTCAAACCGCCTACAATAGCGACTGTGCGATGTCCGAAAACGTGCGCCTTATCGATGGCATCGCGTCCAGCCTTTTCAAAATCGATATCGGTAGACCAAATATGCTCCGTATTGTTGGGATACCCCACCGCCACGACGGGCACGGGTAAATTCTTGGCTATATCAGCACGTGAGTCTGCAAGCAAAACGTCCAGCAAGAGGATACCGTCGACCATGTGATTATTGACCACACGGAAGAGCTCCTCATCACCGCTTTCATGCATAAGCAGCAGAATGTCGTAGCCATACCGGCGAGCGCGCTGAGCCAAAGCAAAGAAGAAGACAGCATAATTGGTGTAATCCGTATAGGGGCGCACGGGAGAGCTAAGCGCCAGCACCTTGGTGTCGCGGTGATAACGGGCTTCACCTAAACCCAGCTCGAGCGCTCGCGCATGATTTTTGGGCACATACCCGAGTGATTTTGCGGCATCAATAACGCGCTTTTTCGTTTCCTCACTAATGCTCCGTTTGCCGTTCATCACGTAGGAAACGGTGCTTACGGATACGGCGCTGCTACGCGCTACATCGGTAATGCTGACTTTTTTCTTACGCATGGTGTGCTGCCTTGCATGACTGCTTAGTACTTCGTGGGCGAGCCGAAGTAGCTGGTGTAGATGATGGAGAAGTTGCGGTTTCCATAGGAGGAGCAGGCATCGCCCTCGCCTACGCCCGCCTCCAGCGCGGCCTTGTTTGGCTGATACGGCGTGTAGATGTAGAGTACGGCGGTGGCGTTGTTGTAAATGTACACGTCACTTGCCCCGCAGCTTTCATCTGGTGAGAAGCGCACGGAGTTGAGGTCTCCGGCGTGGAAATTGTAGCGGGATTCGTGGTTGAGGTAGTACTTGAAACGCTCGGCTGCGCCGTAGACTTGATTGAAGAACCCTGCAAAGTTTTCATCACACTCGGCTGTATCTGGGCAGGACAGACCGAGAGCTTTGTCCAGCTGATCTTGGGTGACGCTGGAGCGTCCGATGAGATTTTGCTCTTTTTGCAAAATGGTAATTAAGACTTTTTGGCTGATGCCACAAGCACGCGCGGAGGCATTGATAACTTCTGCCGCTGTGGCTTTGCCCGAGGAGGGCGCTTCGTAGGCTGCACATTCATCGCTGGCATCCCGGGACTGCACATCCACGGTAAGATTTTTCAAACATAACTCGCCCGAGCAATTCTCGCCCTGCTCTTCAAGAAAGGTTTGAACTTCCGCAGCTGTCATAGCGTCGGAATCAAAAAATTGATTGTCCGAAATAATGTATCCCGGATCAAAATCATAGCTTGCAAACATCTGTGATTGCTCGGTTTGAGCGACTTTGACGGCCTGCTGCCATTGCACGAGTTTCGTCACCGTCACCGCCAATGCCACGGTGAGCACCGCGGCGAGGAACCATAGGAATCCTACGCGCAGCTTGTCTTTCGTAGAAGATTTCATCGTGCTCTTTTTATGTGCCTGCTTAGCCATAAACTCCTCATATTTCTTACGATCCCTGCTAATTTTAGCGTAGATGAGGTATCGATTTCAGATATGTTTGGGCTACTGACCGGAGCGTGCATATGCTTGCTCCACCTCCGTTTTTAAGGATTGCCACCACGCCGCGTGCCGTGCGTACCAATAAATAGTTTCCTTTAATTCTTCGGCAAAATCCGTCTTTTGCGGCTTCCAGCCCAATTCGTGCTGAATTTTGGAAGCATTCAAGGCATAGCGGCGATCTGCACCCAAACGATTGCGCACATGCGTTATGTGCACATCGGGGATTTCCTGGTCCACAATTACCTGCAAGTGCTCGCGTTCCACATCGATCGTGTCTGAAATCATGCGGGCCACATCGATATTGCTCGTCGCACGGTCTGCGCCCACAAGGTACGTTTCACCAGGTTTACCACGCTCTAGGATGGCCCAAATGGCACTGCACTGATCATCCACGTGTATCCAGTCCCGCACCGCCAGCCCATCGCCGTACAGTTTCATAGGCAAACCGCTCAAGGCGTTCGTAACCGCGCGCGGGATAAATTTCTCGATATGTTGATAAGCACCGTAATTATTGGAACAATTAGAAATCGTGGCACGCAGCCCATAAGTCCTCACCCATGCGCGCACCATGTGATCGGAGGCTGCTTTCGAAGCGGCATACGGTGAAGATGGCTTGTAGGGCGAAGTTTCCGTAAATTTTTCCGTAGAATCCAGCGGCGTATCGCCATAAACCTCATCCGTAGAAATGTGATGGAATCTCACACCATATTTCTGGGCCGCTTGAAGCAAGTTCAGCGTGCCCATGACGTTTGTTTCATAGAAAATCGTAGGCTGCTCAATAGCACGGTCATTGTGCGACTCGGCGGCAAAATGCACGACTGCATCCACACGTTGCATCACAGCATCCACCACAACTGGATCATTGATAGAAGCGTGGATAAATTCCACTCCCGAGCGAGTATCCGTCGTGTCGCTGAGCAAATCTGCAATATTGCTCAGATTTCCCGCATAAGTCAAGGCGTCCAGCACGATAAGGTGAGTCTGAGGATAATGCGCCCTAGAGTACCTCACAAAATTCGAACCAATAAAGCCAGCTCCACCGGTGACTAAGAGAGTTTTCATGCTAGCCAGTGTAATAAACAAGCTAGAACGCAAGGCTATGCACACCCTGCACGCTAGAATGGTGCCAAGCGACTCGCATATTGGAAAGGAATCCTTGAGAATGGCAAACATTCGTAACGCAGCCGATGTGACTGGTGAAGAGCCAATTTCCGCAGACGTTGTCATCGTAGGCGCTGGTTTATTTGGACTTGTAACCGCTCAGCAGATTATCGAACACACAGATAAAACCGTTCATATCATTGACATTCGCGACCATATTGGCGGCAATGCTTACTCCTACTTCGATGAGGAAACAGGCGCAGAAATTCACAAGTATGGCGCACATCTTTTCCACACATCCAACGCGCGCGTATGGGAGTACGTGAATCGTTTTACGAAGTTCACCAATTATGTACACCGCGTATACACCACCCACAATGGCGAAGTTTTCCCATTGCCGGTAAACCTGGGTACTATCAACCAATTCTTCCACGCTTCCTACACCCCTGCCGAGGCTGAAAAGCTCATCGAAGAGCAGGCGGGCGAATTCGCACATATCGAGCCACGCAACTTGGACGAGCAGGGCAAGAAGCTCATCGGCGAACCACTGTACAACGCTTTCATCCGCAATTACACGGGAAAGCAGTGGCAGACCGACCCAAGCGAACTGCCAGCCAGCATTATCCGCCGTCTTCCAGTGCGTTTCAACTATGACAACCGCTACTTCAAGGACACGTGGGAAGGCTTACCTGCCGACGGTTACACCGCATGGTTTGAGCGCATGATTGACGATCCACGTATCACCGTGACCTTGGGCGTAGACTTCTTCAACGAAGACCAGCCATACAATAAGAAGGCTTTGGTCGGCACCGTGCCTGTGATTTACACCGGTCCTGTGGATAAGTACTTCAACTATGAGCTCGGCGAGCTCAAGTGGCGCACTGTTGATTTCAAGGAAAAGCGTTACGATGAAGCCGATCATTTCGGCGTACCAGTGATGAATTACGCAGACTCCGACGTGCCATATACGCGCGCCATTGAGTTTAAGAACTTCAATCCAGAGCGCCGTGACCAGCAGAATCCAAAGAAGACCGTTGTCTGGGAAGAGTACTCCCGCTTCGCAGAGCGTGGCGACGAGCCTTACTACCCTATCAACACCGATGCGGACAAGCAGCTCTACGCGCAGTACAAGGCGAAGGCCGAAGCAGAACCATCCGTAGTATTCGGCGGTCGCTTGGGCACCTATGCGTACTACGATATGCATCAGGTCATCAACACCGCTTTGATTGCTTACGAAAAGCAGGTGGAGCCACTGTTGAAGTAGCGGCTTTTACAAAGCAATTCATAATGTGCTGTGCTGGTCTATTCAATACCGCCACAGCACATTTTTTATCAGCACACGACATTGCATAGAATTCTTCTCGACAGTAGCCCGCACGTGTTTTCTCGACGCTCACACCGGGAGGCTCTTTTATTGTTTAGTCTGCGGCTTGGAAACTTTCTTCTTCGGCTCGAACACTCTCTATACTTAAAACCATGAGAGAAGAATCATCATCCGCACAGCGCCGCGCATTACACCCCCTCAAAGACCGTCATCAAGGCATTCGCGTCAGCAATCTCGACTCCGCCGAACAGCAACGCATGTGGGATGCGGTTACCGCGCAAATTCAGGCTGAGGGTGATGACATCGACATTGCGCAGCTGTGGAATGCATCCTCTCATACCGCGCTCAGGCTCCTCCACGCCCATCCGGAGTATTACCAATACCTCGCCGGCGTACTGCGCACGGCCTACCTCAAAGACACCAGCATCGTGTGCACGTGGCCCGAAATCATCGATGGTATATTTATGCTGGCCGTCGGCCCGCATGATGTGCACAATATACTGGGATTGTCCTACCGCGATAAACCGCCGATTATTATCCGCGGAAATGCGCCGACTTTCCCACAGATGCTTCTCAAATTCTTCATAGCCGAGACAGACAGTGCACACCACAGTCCAAGGCACTTGAAAACACCACAAGAGCTCAAACGATCAGCCCTCACACCTTTGCTCGAGCACAAGCATTTTACAGAATCCGACTTCACACCTATCAGTACAGCCCTGCCAGAGCCTGCCGATGAACCTGAACGCATCTTCCAACGCCTGCGTGAGCTGCATGAGCAGGCTTTTGGCTTCCGCGAGGGTGAGCTGAGCCTTCTGGAAAAGCGGTGGAATGATTGGAATCAAGCCATTAATAGTGGTCTTGTACGCTACGAGTTCTTCGATATTACCGCGCGCCCGTTAAACGTCCCTGAAACGATGAAGCAATTCCTGCCCATTGCGCAGCGGTTTATCACGAGTATCGACTCCGATTTTGTCTTTGATGAGCGGGAATTTACTCAGCTTTTCTGCAATTATCGCAGTAAAACCTTCCACCGCATTACAGAAAAATTCGCGCAGCTGTCCTCATCCCAAGCACAAGCTCTGCAGGATGCCTGCACGGATTTTTACCAGTTTATTTACCAGCTCGCCATTGCCGAGCAGCACGATACAGAGTGGATTAGCGTCAAAGTACAGAACGAGGATGAGCAGTCTCACACGACGGATACGCATAACTGCTTTATCGAATACATGAGCGAGCATCCGCGCGCTTCCCGTAAAACCCTCGATGATACGGCAGAAAGCAGCTCGAAAGAGGTTGTGTCCCACGCTCAACTGCAATTCCTCGCAGGCGCTTCCAGCAAGATCCTCAGCCACATGCCGGCCGTGGAATTTACCTCTTTCTGCTACAACGCGCGCGCATCCATCGAGTGCTGGCGCAGTGGAGATTTGCAGCATGTGGCGGATATCGACTATGCCATTTCGAGGGCAAATGAAACCCACTCACGCGAGGATGACCTGAAAACCTTGAAGCGCGGCGGTCTGCTGTCTCTTGGTTTAGCGCTGGTGAGTTGGTTTTTCGACCAGAATGAGCATCTGCTGCCGGATAATATCAGTATTTGGCTCGTGCCTATTACTGCGCTGGCTTTGACCGTGCTACCAGAAGCTATCAATCTTTTTGAGGAGTGGAAATCCCTACGCGGCGATACGCAAACGCTGGTTTTCTCCCCTCAAGAAACGCTGGAATGAGCCGCGTTTACGCCCGGTGATGCGCTTCCCACAGGGCAAACGCTACCAAGGTCATGCCATCCGTCATTTCGCCCGAGGATATCCAGGATCTGAGTTCATCGGCGCTCAGCCATTGTGTACCCCCGCTCAGCTCCCAATCCGCGTGAGCCGCAGACCCGTGTGCCCCCTCTGCAAGCTGTATTTCCACAGCCGCTACCTTGATGGACTGCAAACCCGTGTCTGGATAGAAGAAGCCTAAATTTCTTGGTTTGCCTGTTATGTCGGATTCCGTAATACCGGTTTCTTCTTGGAGCTCGCGCAGCGCCGTACCTTCTACGGTTTCACCCGCCTCGCCCATGCCCCGCGGAAATTCCCACGCCCACTGCTGTGTAGAGACGCGCCAATGCTTGCCTATCAGGAATTTCCCATCGCGGGACTGGATGACACAAACTGTGCCCGGTACACCATTCTTGATGGAAACCACGTTAAACTGCGCCGGCTCTTGAGTAGCCTTCACTCGCGTTTGGATCTCGGTGACAGTGAAGTCTGCACCACCGACCTCGCGATACACCTCGCGGCGTGATATTTCTTCAAGAGGGATTTCTGGCATGGTTTAGTCCTTAATGGCGTTTGCTTCGAAGATCTTGGCCCAGGTTTCCAGCGATGCAAACTGTGAGGAACGGTACTGATGCGACAAGGCTTTCCAATTCTTCAGAATCGCACGCGTAGCACGGTATTCGGCTATCATACTGCGCCTAAACATGGCATCGTCACGCTTAAACCAGGCCACGGAATTCCCATCTGGGGCACTGACCAGAGCCGATTTTAAACCGCCCATGGCAAGCCATGCCCACATGAAATCTTGTGATGGCACGATGGCTTCAGGATTCTTTGCATCCGCAGCCTTCACATTTGAGGTAAAGCTACGGAAAATCTGCTTAAACGCACTCTTATACCGCGCAGAGCGAGGAATTGGATGCAAGCGCGGCGACTGAGCCTCACCCAGCACTTCAGGGAAATCATCGATGCTGGCACGCGTCTGAGCATCCTCAAACATACCACGTAGCTGGCGCACTTCGCCCAACTTTGTGGACATGACAGACACCATATACTCCGGCCCACGCACAATATCCCGCAAGGCCTGCGTATGCAAAGCCATCGCCGAGTATGCAAAACCCAGCCCGAGTCGGCTAGCCCCATACATGTTTTCCACCATCATGCGCGGCGGATTGTCCGGATTGAGCATAAGCCCCGCTATCCAGCGATTCCTATGCATGAAGTACTCTTCCCACGTGCGTGAAGGATCTTTATCATGCCATGCCTGATGCCACACAGCCACACCCGGCAAGCACACGGTTGGGAAGCCTGCACGCTTAGCACGCACGCCATACTCCATATCATCAAATTTAATGAAAACAGGCAAGGATAAGCCGATTTGCTTGATACACTCCACCGGAATAAGGCACATCCACCAGCCATTAAAGTCGCTATCCACACGCTGATGCCGCTCCGGACTATCGCGTAGACTGTCCACGGAGAAATCATGGTTATATGGCAGTTCGGCAGAAGAGGATACCACCATACGATGTAAATCTAAACGTTCCCCCTGCGTGTAGAGCATAGTGCGGTTATCGAGGTGGAGCATGCCACCGCCAACGAGCACCGGACGCGGCGCATAATCCGTAAATTGGATAGCACGCAAAATGGACTCAGGCTCAGAGATAGCATCGTCATCGAGCAAAAGCACATGTGAGCTTTTGCCTGCCATCACCGTTTCATACATGCCGCGGGAGAAACCCCCCGAGCCACCAATGTTACCTTGGCGCAGATAGGTGAGCTGGTCGCCCAAGTTTTCTGCAACTTCCGCGAATTCCGGCAGTTCACGCACGAGCTCCGTGCCTTGATCCGTGCAGTAAATCGTATCTAGGCGTTTGCGCAGCTCTTCTGCCTGTGCAATCGTTTGTAGCTGATTGAGGCAGTAGCGAGCACGATTAAATGTCGTAATGGCAATGGATAAACGCTTGTCCTCTGCACCTTCGCCACCTGCCCGCGAGCCCAGAGGCACCTGCCACCGGGCATCCTTGACGATGACTCGATCGGTTTCATTGGCTTCTATATCAAACCAGAAATATCCGCCATCCATGAGATTCGTCATAGGGATTTCGCAATTCAGTGCTGTCAGCTCAGTGGCCGAGAAATCCTGCGAACTGACTGGATAAATCAGCCCACGCCCGCTCGAGCGGTACACATTGAGCACACCTGAGCCTTGGACTTGTACGCTCAACTGCACGGTGCTGACGCGCGTCCACCGGCGCCAGTAAGAGGCTGGGAAAGCATTGAAGTATGTACACAAAGACACGTGCCCGCCTGGTCGAACTCGCAAGGTGGTACGTCCCGATACTGTAAAGTCCTTCGAGCTCACGCCTGCCTGAGCAGCACCGCTGTGCCGGATGAGCTTTTGAAATGCCGTCTGATTCAGAGAATCTACACCCATGTGGAGCATATCAATGCGCCCATCGAGGGTAGCATCCTTGACGTGTGGAGCAACCCAGTCAATGGCATAGAGTGGCATTGTTTGCTCGGCGTCTTGTACGGGGAATACTACTCTCGACACTGTTTCCCACATATCACAATTCCTTTATCATCGGCATGACTGTCATGCGTTATTTTTCGATAATTACCGCGTTGCTATCTACCGGCGTAATCTGCACAGCACGCTGGCTCAGCAAGGCATATTCTTCATTACGTTCGTCACGAATTGCAAAATCACACGCGCGATCATCAATGGCCACACCTACCGCATCCGTGGTCTTCGGATTTGTAGGGCTTGGGATGCGCAGAGATGTATACAAGCGGAATTCGCCGTTGTTGAAGAGATTCAATGGCAGTTCAAATTCCACCGTGTGATGTCCATGCTGGGTCATTTTAAAGACTTTTGCACCCGTATCGTAGGTGATGCCACCGCGACGCAGGTCGTGCAAAGCAATGGCGAGGTAAAAATCACCCGGCTCATCATACTGATACTCCACCTGGAAGCGGAAAGTATCCTTGCTGGTCATAATGGGCGAAGACACAGCCGTAGTCTTCAAAATCGGGCACTTCTCATTGAGACCATTTGGATAACCGCCATTGAGCTCACGCTGCTTTGCCGATTCTTTCTTTTCCGCGCGCAAGTTTTCCATGGTGTACTGCTCGGAAACGGATTCCGGATCACCAATAGCCAGCACTTCACCCTGAGAAATCATCATGGCACGTGTGCAGTAACGCTTCACAGAATTCATATCATGGGTAACCAAAATAACAGTCTTGGTTGGGTCTTTTTTGATTTCTGTAAAGAAGTCATCACATTTGCGCTGGAATGCCTCATCTCCCACCGCTAGCACTTCATCCAGTACCAAGATATCGCCTTGAGCCTTGATAGCCACGGAGAAAGCCAAACGCACCTGCATACCAGAGGAGTAATTCTTGAGCTTTTGATCCATGAAGTCTTCCAGCTCAGCGAATTCGACGATATCGTCGTACATCTCATCGACTTCTTCTTTGCTAAAACCCAGCAGAGAACCGTTGAGATAAATATTTTCGCGGCCGGTCAATTCTGGATTAAAGCCCACACCCAGTTCGATGAATGGCACTAACTTACCGGAAACTTCGATAGAGCCGTTTTCTGGATAGTAAATCTGAGAAATCAGCTTGAGTAGCGTGGATTTCCCGCCACCATTTCGACCGACGATACCGAAAAACTCACCCTGATGCACTTCAAAGTTGATGTCTTTTAACACATCCTGACGCTTATAGCCCTTGATGCCACGCGTCCAGTTGATAAATGCTTGCTTCAGGCCATTTGCCTGCTCTGTAGGAAGCTTAAAGTATTTTGAAACGTGCTCTGCCTTGAGTACTACAGGCTGATTTTCAAAGCTTCGGACTGCTGTAAGAGCGTCTGCTGCTTCTACCATTACATCACCTCAGCAAATTTGCGACTGTACTTACGGAAGATATATACGCCGAACCATAGCGTAATAATCGTAAGAACGACTGGGAATAACTGCGCGATAGGATTTGCAAATGAATTCCAAATAGTTGGCTGAGTTTCTGGAGCGACCAGATTATGCCGAATATCCTGAATTGTTTGAGCAAACGGGTTGAGTAATTCCAAACGTGCAAGCTCCGCCAGCATACCGCCACGGTTGGTGACGTAGGTCAGCGGGTAAATAATTGGCATAGCATAGAAAATAATCTGCGCCAAAACATCCCAAATATGCGCCATATCACGGAAGTACACATAAATCGTCGCCATAATCAGTGTCAAGCCCAGCGTAAACGCATAGAGCTGAATGATATTAAGTGGAACGAGCAGTACCTTCCACGTGAACTGCACGTGCGCGAAAAGAGCGAAAACGAGTACAACGAGCAGGTTGATAGCGTAGCTAATCATGGCGCCTACCGTGGCCGAAACGACCACGATATAGTTCGGAAAGTGAATCTTTCTCAGCAAATCTCCGCGATCCACGATGGAGCGCAAGCCAATTCCCACGGACTCGGTAACAAACTGCCACGAGCTAATACCCAAAAGCAGTACCACCGGATAGGTGGAGGTGCCATCCGACATGCGCAAGAATCGGCCGAAAACGACATACATGACGCAGAAAAGCATCAAAGGTTTGAGCACAGACCAAGCCACACCCAAGATCGAACCTTGGTAGCGCAGTTTGAAATCCGTTTGTACAAGCCCCTTCAGCACGGTCCATGCATAACCGTAACGCTGAGCAATAGAATTGAAAAAATTCTTCACTATATTCCCCGACCTACAATTAATAGTCAAGCAAATGAGCTTACCACATTTACCGGGGTAAGCTCATTCAGATTAATCCATCTTCAAATAATTCTTCCAATACTCCATGGACGTTAACTTCGATCGTGCTTGTGCGTACTCTGCCTTGATGCGATCCCCGTTAGCCTTGAAGTATCGCAAATCACGCTTGTATCGCTTTTGGATTTCGTTGTAGCGCTTCACGTCCTTAGTACGGATGCACCCCTTGCGGTTATACCAATCCACCACGATGAGCTTGTTCTTACCACGAATCACACCTGCCGGGTAAATCCACCCCTGCAAAGGAATAACCGCATAGCCTTTGCCCTCACTCTTCAGCACGCGCTGTCCGTTATCCGTGATGAAATCGTGGATACGCTCTGCGAAACTACGAGGCTTATCGCCATCGATGAGCTGACGATCTACTTCGTTGATATTGAAACCATGCAAATCAGGATCTGCATCTGCCTGAGCCTGCAATTCTTCGAGGCTCACCAGCTTTTCCTTCTTCTTATTCGCAGCCATGAAGGTTTCTTCGCTCTTACCAATCTGGCTAAAGAAGCCTGGTCCCTTCATAAAGTCTTCGAATGCGTCCAAGCAGAGCTCTGCATTTTCGTAGCTGAACTTCTTGAGCTCCAGACGGATGTTGTTGTGCAATTCACGCATAAAGTCAGACTTTGGAGCCATGCCACAGGTAGCCTGAGCAATCATCGTGTTACGGGTTGTTTGATAACGCTCCACGGCTGGGTTGTAACGCTCAAAGAAGGACAAGTGCCATACGCACAGGCTGTTCATGGTAATGAACTTTGTCTTGCAACGGATCCCATACTCCGCGTCATCGCAACGCACAAATACTGGCAAAGGCAAACCGTTCTTCTGGATAACGCTAACTGGAATGCAGCAGTACCACCAGGCCGCATACATTTGCTCACGCATGGTGCGTGTAGGCGTAAATGCTTCATTGTAGACGAGATCTTGGGTGCGAGTAAGGTGCAGAGGTGGCTTGCATGCAGAGAAGGTACCCCTCTCTGTCATGTATCCGATGTCTTCCCACTGGTCCTCGCCCACTTCGAAGTTCAGCATAGCGCCAGAAATCATGGCTTCGCTGTACTCGTCGTTGACAATCTTAAGAAGGTTATATGTGCGCTTAATGCTTTCCGGCGAGACAGCTACGTCATCATCCATGAGGAGGACGTGCGTCGTCTTTTCGCTCTCGAGCGCGGTAATCATGCCTCGCGTGAAGCCGCCGGCGCCGCCCACATTATCATTTGGCACCACCGTCGTGTGTGCGCCGCTCAATGCTTCGGCATCCAGAGTGCGACCGTTGTCCACCACAAGGTAGTCGAAGTGCTTGGAGATTTCTTCTTCGGATTCAATAATATTTTTCTTAATCAAGTTAATATTATTGATGATGTAGCTTTCCTTCTTGAAAGTCGTAGTCGACAAAAGAAGGTTCACCTCACGCAGATCTCCATCGTATGCCACCTCATAGTAGGAATTGCGAATGAAGACTTGACCCTCGGTAGAAATATTAAATGCCACCAGGATAGCATCGTCATCAACGACAAGAGGAAGATCAATGGAAACCCATTCCTCGGATGCTTCAATATGCTTTTCTGTGCCTTCCACAGCTTCTGGATATGCAGCAAATACATCGCACTTTGTTTGCTGGATAGTAGAAGCAGCGCCTTTGAGCTCCAAGTGCAGACTGAAGGACTTGGCAATGGTGTACTGCTTCAACTTCATCACGGACAACGAATTGAAATACGTCGTGAAGTCATACAGACCTGCAGCAAGCATTGTCCACTCACCCGATTGCGGATCTACTACTACTGGCTGATCGGCCTTACAGTACAAACCTGGGTAAGCAACCGAGCGTGGATTCGTTTCCAAGAGAATGTTGGAAAACTTCATACTAGGCATATTATTTTTTTCCTTTTATCAAACGAGTACTGTTCTATAGTACTCAGAAGAATGAATAGTTCCGAAGTGGTAGAGATGCTATTTCACAAAATCTTACAAGTATCTAAGGTATGCTGCGAGTAAACCGCTCTATCACGTGTATACGAGTCATAACGACTCAGCTTCTCACACCTGTCAAAAATATGGCTAAAGCCAGATAAACCATAACGCAATATTTTGCCATACAGTTGGATTCATGTTTTGCAGATTATCCCATCTTCCGATACTGAATGTAAAGAAGAATTGGATAACTATTGCAATCAAAACACTTACTGTAATGAAAAGAATTAAGAGCTTTCCATAGTCGGTAAATGATGCTAATTCCAGTTTATTGCTATTTGCAAGCCCCTTTTCCTCTGGCAGCACACGCATTGCGTCAATTACAAATAAGAGGATAACGACCGCAAAGGTGTCAAAATAAGTGAAATCAATATAATACCGAACCGCTATTCCTACAGCAGATGCAGTATAGGTAACCAAAAACGCTGCTATCGCCAGAAGGAGCCCGATTGTCCAGCGCACACCTGCGATGCGCCTTCTATGCTCGTCCGCTTGGTTAATGTCATTCAGATCGCCATTCTTACGTGCGATTTTGGTAATTTGCCACGCCAAAAACAGCACTAAGAAGAAAGGCATGATCATAAAAAGACCACCCAACATTGGCTCATTTGGATATCCTACGAATCGAGTATCCGTAGCCCCCACAAATGGGAAATAGCCTGAAATGTTTGATGGCTGGAAGAGATAATAGAAAAGTTGCTGTGGAATTAATGATCGAGGCCATTTCGTTGAGGTCATATCGAAACCAGTCAGATTATAGTTCTGCCCGAAGTTGAAGAAAGAACCAAATCTTGCGAAGTTGTACCACATCAGCGGGAGGAATACTATAACGAATGGCACCAAAACAGCTGCTGTATTGACCACTGCTCTAGCTTTGAGGGAGAAGAACTCACGATTCTTCACCAGCTCCTCCCAGAAGATTGGGAAAGCAAGAAGCGAGCTTAGAATAAATTGCGGTCTACAACCGAGCGTCATTGCGATGCACAGAGATCCTATGAACAACCACGTCTTAGAAAGCTTGTTTCTTTTTTCTGTTCGCTTTGCTCGTAACCAGCAGAAAATTCCCAAAAGCATAAACATCAACGCAGTAATCTGCGGTACAGCGTAAAAATTGCCCGAGAAAACCTTGTCGTAATAGAACAAGCCTAGGTTGCCAATGAGAATAGCAAGCACAACAGCGCCCAAGCTTGCGGTTTTGCGCACATAGGTTTTTACGAATTGCACAACAACCAACGTAATCACAATCGATACGATTGCACCGACAAAAATCGTTACCAGTTCAGTAGGCAGCCATTTGCCCGTGAGAAGCTGATATGGCACAAAGAACAAGACAGCAGGTATCACGCCGAAGTAGCTATAATAATGCCCATTGTAATACGCATGATCCCAATAAATTTCAGTACCTTGAGAGTAAATCAGATCAAATCGAGCTGTGGCATTGTATGGGTTCGCTAAGTTTCTCAATCCTTCAGAAACAGGCAAATCGAGCCACAAATGCCCGTGAATTAATGCATCGGCAAGACGCTGGTACTGGTATCCATCATATAGGTGACCGCCATTATAGTCAGGACCTTTGGGAAGCTGTGAATAGAAGATATGCGGAGGCCACCCCACAACCAATAACCCGATACCCAGAACAAACAGAGTGCAGAAAGCAGTAATAGCAATTATCAAGGCTTTTTGAGAACTCTTTCTAGACTCGTAACGCTGGGCATAAATTTCTGAACCCGGACGGATAATAACTGCTAGCAATAGAAAGATACAAAGAAGAGCAAGCCTTAAGACATTAAAACTGAATTCAAAGTGCGGATTTACAATTATAGAGAATGCAGGGATTTTGTCACCCTTTTTGAGGTTAAACTCGACTCTGATATTGTCGTCAATCCTGCGGTTATGTATATACCAGCTATTGGGATTGTCTAAATAAAGTGTACAACTATTCCCCCAAATAGATACTCCGATTTGTGAGTCTTCTGACCGAGCTGAGCTATTGACATCTCCAAAATTAATTTGAGCATAAAGTAATTTCTGATTTTCAGGCACAAAAATATCAATGAAAACTTCATCCGTCTCAATAACCGTAAAGCTGCCATCATCATTTCTTTGTAATCCTTGAGACACACCATAGTTGCTATTTTCAATCGTTTCCACATTTCGGGTCTGCCAATACGGGAGATTGAAGACTACTACTTCCATGAAGAGACCGAAAATAATGGCTAAGATACTGAGAATAACAGTCGTATTTCGCCGTGAGGCTCCTTTAAATTCAGGAACATGCAAGTTATTATCTGTTCTTCGTCTAAACAGAAGTGCCTCTGGAAGCGCAAGACTACTCATTGTTCTCTCTTTCATCTATCACTTATAAGTCGATGGACGTTGAAATCAGAATTGACACTTTTCTATAGTGCATTTATATCAGAAGCCCTCTTCATGTCTGCACATGTTATTCAGCCCACAAATCTCGAACCATACTTGATAGCTCTCAATCAAAGTAAACATTCTATTATTCCAACTGTTTTTGGAATAATTCCATAACCAGAAATGGTGATGCATTTTTAGATACGTTGACTATTGCTCGCTTTTCAGTCTAAGCATCGGTTCACCATCGCCTGCAATAGCCACTATGTGCCTGACTGTTAGAAATTTTGAATACTTAAAATGTTATTTTATTGCTTTGGTTTTCATACCCATACTAGAATTCACAATAGAATATGAAGTACACACCCGAGGAGTGACCTTGATAGATATGAAACAAGGCACACGTGCAAGGCATAGCTCAGGGAGCACAATAAAAATAAGCCTGCTCACTCTTTGCAATCAATCGTCGTTCATAAGTTCGGCATTCTACTGGTTTATCACCGTAATCACCGGCTTAGCAGTAATTTCTACCGGTAATACGTATTATCAAAATGACAGAGCAGCACACTGGCTTCGCATTGAGCAACTACGTGCTGGCGTGATTATTCCCCAACTTTCGCAAGATAATCCCGGACTCGTTGTGGGGAACCTGGATGGGAATGTTGTTCAGTTTAACAATACGGCTGTTAATTCTCCTCTGGCTTATCTGCCTAGCGTAATCTTCAGAGGAGATTTTTTAAGCACAAGTATTTTCACGCTATTTTTCACGGCGACCATCATTGCCTTAGCAATTTTCATCGCAAAAGATTTCCGGTACGCGATTTTGGCAACCGCGCTACTCCCCATGACTTTTTTCTCTCTAACCTTCCCAACAGCTGATGCAATGATTAATAGTACATCGTTACTCTTCATCGCATGTGTGCTCCGCTTTTACCAATCTGAAAAGATTACATGGCTACGCATAGTATGCTTAACAATTCTGGCGGCGATATTAGGCCAAGTAAAAATTACATGCGTCTTGGTTAGCTTTTTCGTATTGGTTCTTATCCGTCATGCTCAGAAATTATCGATGAAGTTGAGCCTATCCCTACCAATACTCATCTCCATCGTCTCTATGCGGTCTTGGTATAGCTTAGTGTCAAATATTGCCGGTGCGCCTCAAAAAGTCACTCTTGAACAAAGCGCTGAGTTGATGACACAAATTAAATTAGATCCTTTAGGACTGCTGAAGTCTTGGCTCCGCACCCTTTTCGAACCGATAAGTGTCGACGCTGAGACAATTGACGGCATTAAGGTCAATGCTCGACGTAACTTGCAAATTTTTACCGGAACCGAAACAGTCCAGTTAGCAACTGCTGTAATCGTACCTATACTTATAGCTATTGCGATTATTACAATCGTAGGAGCTTCAGAGCGGAGAATCAGCGGCTGGAAAGAAATTACTGTTCCTATACTTATTTCGTGTGCATACTTTGCTGCTACCTGTACGGCTATGCTCGTCACTTGGGCTGGAACATCGTCGGGTTATGCTTCTGGCATCCAAAATCGGTATTTTATCCCTATAATGCCGTTACTTCTCTTGCTAATTCCAAAGATTTTTCATGGAACAATCCATCAGAAAATATATCGATTGACAGTAGCGTCACTCGTAATATTTACTTATGTGGGAATTACTATCTCATTCGTCATTACTTGGGCATAAATAATCAAGGTAGCCGTAGTAGAGATGCCGCTACCTTGATTATTTTTACCTTTAGCGAATTTTATTTTTATTGCTTATACCAATGTGGCATTCTATTCCCATTACGATATTCACAGATTATCGGTACACCATCTGTGTCTAAACGACGTTGCCCGTTTTGCTCTGGCTTGCACCATTGCCCGCGAACACGCCTACCGCCTGTGGAATTATCCCCTGAATTGTTTGAATTATTGGAAGAATTTCCTGAAACCTCACGACCAGTTATGGAGTCAAACGTCGCTTCCTTCCCCCAATCAGGAACCCATACCGTACCATGGGCCATTGCACCAGTGGTATGGTCAAAGTAGTACCAAGCTCCATCTTGGAAGTGAGGACCGTGAACCATCTTTCCAGTAATGCGATCATATCGAACCCACTTGCCACCGCTAGATAAGATATACACATCGCCGTGAACCATAGCACCGGTAGCGCCGTCGAAGAGGTACCAACCAGTGTGCTCATCATCATAACTGATGAAACGTTCACCATGGGCCATTTGACCGGTGACTACATCGTAGTACACCCACTTACCACCATTGGAAGGAACAAATCGCATGCCCTTAGACATTGCGCCAGTATACTCATCGAAGTGATACCAACCGGTATGCTCGCGATCATAATTGATGAAACGTTCACCATGCGCCATTTGACCGGTGACTACATCGTAGTACACCCACTTACCACCATTAGAAGAAATATGTTTCATCCCTTTGCTCATAGCGCCA
Organism: Alloscardovia criceti DSM 17774; assembly: GCF_000376885.1. Taxonomy (GTDB): domain Bacteria; phylum Actinomycetota; class Actinomycetes; order Actinomycetales; family Bifidobacteriaceae; genus Alloscardovia; species Alloscardovia criceti. Next base: position 3,885 of record NZ_AQXR01000007.1, on the reverse strand, counting down.
GTAGTGTTGTCGAAGTAATACCAGCCACCATAGCGATAATCTTCACCCTTAATCATGTGTCCTTCAAAATCATAGCGAACCCACTTGCCGCCATTGGAAGGAACATAAACATCCTTGTTACGCGCCATAGTTCCATCGGCATCAATCCAATACCATGCGTCGCTTCCCGGATCGTATATTTCTTTACTTGAAGCTCTCACTCCATGGTCATACCAGTACTTATTACCATTCTCATCCAGCCAACCGGTGTAAGTGTCGAGATACTCTTCCGCATGGGCTTGAGGAGCAGTTACAAGTGAAACCAACGAAAAAGCAAGCACGAAAAGAATGGTTATGCTTGCAGATAGTTTAGACCTCTTCATCTAATTCTCTTTCTATGTAAAATTCGAATACTCTCTCCGAAGATCGAATATTAGCTTTACATAAAATACACTACCCTGATTTTGCGTAAGCCTTGCCCGAAAAAACAGATCATTTACTCGAGCTCTCCTTGGAAAATCACGATAGCTGATTCTCCCTTTTGATTCGAAGCTTGTCTATCAGATTTGTGAAACCTACTCTCGTGCAATTCACACAGCCGTTATAGAAAGAAAAACCTGCTTAAATAGTCTGATGAGCGCGTGTAATGAAAATGTATGCCAAGGATAAAATCCTTGGCATACAAAATGAGATAATTCTAGTGGCTCCCCGCTTTTTTAATGTTTTTTAGGCTTAGTCCTGCTACCCAACTCATGATTGTTTGAACACCGTAGGCAGCTATAGGAAGCACAAGGATAAAGAAAGGTAATGTATAAATGCCCTTAGCCTCCCAGAAAATGAAGCAGATAAAACCACCAATAAATGAGACAGTTAAGAGAAGCTGAGCATAAATCGTTGAGACTTGAGCAGCTTCTGAAGTATTGCTCCTGACTGTTCTAAGCAAGGCGATTACGCCGATTAGCGCTAGGAGATATGTCAAAGTCTGCATAATGTTTTCGAACCAAAGCAATGGTGTGGTTCCATCTCCGTTGAGTACGAATCCTGCAAAGCCGGCAAAGTTATTTTTTGATTCGCCAATCTCGGAGTAGATTGAGGTCATAAAAGTAGGCTCTGACCATTCTGTCGCAAGCTTTTTCATGAAAAATACAAATGCATCCGACGGGTTCTGTGCAAACTCAGAAAATCTATGCAGAACGAAGTTCTTAGAAATCTCTGTTTGAGCTGCATAGTCATTATTAGTTCTTCGAAAAGCATCAATCGCGAAGTAGGTCCACCATCCAGGTCTTTTTCCTTCCGGATTATTCAAACCAAGAGCTATCCACGATAGCATAGGCATCCCTTTGCCGAAATCTTGTCCTACCCAATTCTGGACAATCGCTATAGGCACTTTGGAAATCACAAACGGAACCATAGACGAAACAGCTGCTACTATTAACTGCCAGTACTTTTTGCTGAAAATTACAGCAAAAATGATAGAAATAATCGCAGCTAACACGACTATCTGGAAGGTCGATTTAAACACAATACCAATGCCTGCCACAGCAAAACCGCCGAAAATGGTGAGCGCACTCACCCATGCACGTTCCATACGAAAAGCTTCTGCTACTATCCCCACGCCAAGCACAGTGAGGAACAAACCGACAGCATTAGGATATACCATTGCACTGAACATAAGCAGTGGGACACAAGTCATTACAAGAACAGCGAATGCAGCTAAACCACGCTTATTAAGGCCAATGAACTTCCCCAATCGCCAAAGGACAGCAACCAGCCCGGTAATAGCCACAGCACTTACACATTGGAATGCAAAGATATTTTTTGCACCAAAAATGCTACCTAAAAGTACATACCACAGCAATGGACCCGTTTGGAATGGATAATATGAAAAGTATGTAAAAGGGCTAGGAGGATAAAGATTAATACATACCGGCTCTGTGGAGCCCGGTAGACAAAAATTCGGGTCAAAGGTATAAAGCTGCCCATTTAGGAGGAATCCTGCGGCATCCAAAACACTATGACTGTCTGGGAATAGGTAATTTACGAGGCCTAATGAAGAGATCCAGAAGATTTGGACTAGCATGACATAAATCATGAGCACCGTAAATACAACTTTTTGCGGTAACTTTGCCACAAAATTTACTAGAAGTAGTAGAACAATACCAACTGCCACGCAGCCTAACAAGAAATGAAACGAGGGGAGATGAGTATTATAGGAGGTATCGTCACTGAGAGGCCATGTATCCGTTCTATGGAATGTAACGGTTGTTAACAGGGACAATAGCAACAAAAAAGCTAGAATCGATGCCTGAAGTATCCAAGCACCCACTACAGAAAATTTCACCACAAATTGGCGAATATGAGTTAGTCGCTTCATTATTCCTTTACGTCTCCTCCCACTACCCCTGTCTACGACTTTCACCGCTACACCTAGGAAGGTTTTAGGAGGAATAAGCGTTTGACAGCTAAGGAAGCCTCGGCACTTTTACACATGCCTGATGGCATCTCTCATCTTATGTAATATAACACACACACAGCATCGATTGAACTACTGCTTGTGTAGAGCTTTAACATAGATTTTTCAACGATATATGCTTGAAGAGCCACTCAAACGACACTAACTACACCATGAGCAAACGATATCCTCGATTAATCTTGGATCTCCACCCAGCTACATATATCTCAAGAAAAGTAACTCCAACGGCGCCTAGATTCGCTCTTCCACAATGTACCGTGGACGGTCCTTAACCTCAAGGTAAATCTTGCCGATATATTCCCCTACGATTCCTAGAGAGAGGAGAATGCAGCCACCGAGAATCCATAGAGAAACCATCATGGAACCCCAACCTGCCACAGCATGCCCGGAGAAAACGGATGTAACCGTGTAAAGAAGTGCTGCAAGCCCTACAAATACTGAGGTCACACCCATGCCGATGATAAATTTCATTGGCTTTACTGAAAATGAGGTAATTCCTTCGAATGCGAAGGAAATCATCTTGCTTAATGGATATTTGGATTCGCCGGCTTCTCTAATCCCACGCTTGTAAAACACCTGAGCCGATTTAAACCCGAGATCAGGCACGATACCGCGTAAGAAAAGATTGGACTCACGGTATTCGCTCAGACCTTGTATGGCTTTCGCACTCATCAGTCTAAAATCTGCGTGGTTCGGGATAGTATCCGTACCCAACCACGACATGACATTATAAAATGCCTCGGCTGTGGTGCGCTTAAATGCCGTATCCGTTTCTCTGTTATCACGCACGCCATACACGATTTCAGCACCGTGAAGATATTCTCGGACCATATCATCAATGGCGTTAGGATCGTCCTGCAAATCCGCGTCCATAGATACAGCCACATCACAACGCTGATCCAGTGAATCCATCAGACCTGCGTAAACGGCATTTTGATGACCTCGATTATGAGCAAACTTCAATCCGTGGAACGTTTGCACATCTGTGCTATGGAGCTGTTCTATTTTCTCCCAAGTCTTATCACGTGAGCCATCATCGACAAACAAAATGTAGCTGTCATCTCTGATGAGCTGCTCGTGAATAAGATGAGAGATTTTTGTCTTCAGTACATGACTAGTATGATCGATGACTTCTTCTTCGTTATAGCATGGCACAACGATTGCGAGAGTAGGAATATCTCTTGCAAAACCATCAGTCATAAACATCTCCTACTAGTTAAGCTTTATCGTACTAGAGCACCCGTAATCTCATCAAAATAATAACTACGATTATCGATAATTTGCCGACCCTTTAGCATTTTACCTGATGCATCATAGTAAACAGTTTTACCGCCATTTGACGAAAGACGCTGCCAACCAGACAAACGAGCACCAGTCACAGAATCAAACAAATACCACGAACCACCAATAAACAACTCACCCTTAACCATACG
>NZ_AQXR01000006.1 GCF_000376885.1 Alloscardovia criceti DSM 17774 | reverse complement strand
GGGTTGTGGTTTGGTGTATTGTTTTTATTCGCTGCCTGATGCGGTGTGATTGCTTGGTTTGTGAGTGGTTGTGCTGGTTTGTGTTGTGGTGGTTTGAGAACTCAAGAGCGTGTTTTGTACTACTTTTTATTGTTTTGATAATGCCAGTGATGCTCGCCTGAATATTGTTTTGTGTTTGGGTACTGTGATGGTTTGATGAGTGTCTTTTTTTGTGCGTTGAAACTTTTTGTTTTTTCGTTGATTTTATTTTTGTGAGTCATTTTTGATGGCCTTTTTGCAAGTTTTTTGTGGAGGGTTTGATTCTGGCTCAGGACGAACGCTGGCGGCGTGCTTAACACATGCAAGTCGAACGGGATCTGGCTCAAGCTTGCTTGGGTTGGTGAGAGTGGCGAACGGGTGAGTAACGCGTGATCAACCTGCCGTGTAGTGGGGAATAGCTCCTGGAAACGGGTGGTAATGCCCTATGGTCCGCATCATCGCATGGTGGTGTGGGAAAGTGATTGAGTGCTATACGATGGGATCGCGTCCTATCAGCTTGTTGGTGGGGTAGTGGCCTACCAAGGCTTCGACGGGTAGCCGGCCTGAGAGGGCGACCGGCCACATTGGGACTGAGATACGGCCCAGACTCCTACGGGAGGCAGCAGTGGGGAATATTGCACAATGGGGGGAACCCTGATGCAGCGACGCCGCGTGCGGGATGACGGCCTTCGGGTTGTAAACCGCTTTTAATTGGGAGCAAGCAGTTTTACTGTGAGTGTACTTTTTGAATAAGCACCGGCTAACTACGTGCCAGCAGCCGCGGTAATACGTAGGGTGCAAGCGTTGTCCGGAATTATTGGGCGTAAAGAGCTCGTAGGCGGTTTGTCGCGTCTGGTGTGAAAGTCCATCGCTTAACGGTGGATTTGCGCTGGGTACGGGCAGGCTAGAGTGTAGTAGGGGAGACTGGAATTCCCGGTGTAACGGTGGAATGTGTAGATATCGGGAAGAACACCAATGGCGAAGGCAGGTCTCTGGGCTATGACTGACGCTGAGGAGCGAAAGCGTGGGGAGCGAACAGGATTAGATACCCTGGTAGTCCACGCCGTAAACGGTGGATGCTGGATGTGGGGCCCTTTCCACGGGTTCTGTGTCGGAGCTAACGCGTTAAGCATCCCGCCTGGGGAGTACGGCCGCAAGGCTAAAACTCAAAGAAATTGACGGGGGCCCGCACAAGCGGCGGAGCATGCGGATTAATTCGATGCAACGCGAAGAACCTTACCAAGACTTGACATGTTAACGATTGCCTCAGAGATGGGGTTTCTCTTCGGAGCGTTTTCACAGGTGGTGCATGGTCGTCGTCAGCTCGTGTCGTGAGATGTTGGGTTAAGTCCCGCAACGAGCGCAACCCTTGTCTTGTGTTGCCAGCACGTTATGGTGGGAACTCACAAGAGACCGCCGGGGTTAACTCGGAGGAAGGTGGGGATGACGTCAGATCATCATGCCCCTTACGTCTTGGGCTTCACGCATGCTACAATGGCCGGTACAGCGAGGTGCGATAGGGTGACCTGGAGCGGATCTCTGAAAACCGGTCTCAGTTCGGATCGGAGCCTGCAACTCGGCTCCGTGAAGGTGGAGTCGCTAGTAATCGCAGATCAGCAACGCTGCGGTGAATGCGTTCCCGGGCCTTGTACACACCGCCCGTCAAGTCATGAAAGTGGGCAACACCCGAAGCCGGTGGCCTAACAGTTTTTCTGGGGGAGCCGTCTAAGGTGAGGTTCGCGATTGGGACTAAGTCGTAACAAGGTAGCCGTACCGGAAGGTGCGGCTGGATCACCTCCTTTCTACGGAGATTTTGAGAACCCATTGTTATGGGTTGTTTTTGTGGCACAACATATTTTTTTTCTTGCACTGTTGTGGTGTGGGGTGTTGTGTTCTGGTGTGGAATGTTATTGAAACATTGTAGTGTGGAATATGCTTTTGGGTTTCCGGATTGCGACAGCAGTCTTGGTAGCTTCCCCATGTGATTGCATGCTGGATGGTTTGTTTGGTGTGTGGTTGTGTGTGGGTTTGTGGTTTGAGAACTGGATAGTGGACGCGAGCAAACAAGTTTTATTTTTTTGCTTGTTTGTTGTAATTGAATCGAACTCTGAGAATTTTTATTTTTTTGAGTTGTGGTTCGATCGTTTTGTGATCATTTTAGTGTGATGATTTGTTGTCTAGGAATTGTATTCGGTAGTGTTTAATGGTGTTTTTACTGTTAAGGGCTTAGGGTGGATGCCTTGGCACATGGGAGCGATGAAAGACGTGGGAGGCTGCGATAAGCCTTGGGGAGCTGTCAACCGAGCTGTGATCCGAGGATGTCTGAATGAGGAAACTCATCAAGTATGAATGCTTGATACCCATTTTTTGTGGGGGCGTACGTAGGGAAGTGAAACATCTCAGTACCTACAGGAAGAGATATTCCGTGAGTAGTGGCGAGCGAAAGCGGAGGAGACTAAACCATTTGCGTGTGATACTTGTCAGGGGTTGCGTGAGTGGTGTTGTGGGATGCTTTGTACTGGTTCTGACAGGCTGGTGGTGAGTGATAAAATGGCGTGTGAGCTGAACAGGATTGAATGCCTGGCTGGAGAGGGTGATGGCCCCGTAGGTGGTAGCGCGTTGTCTTGCTATGAGTTGTCCCGAGTAGCACGATACTCGAGGAATTTCGTGTGAATCTGCCCAGACCGTTGGGTAAGTCTAAATATATCCATGTGACCGATAGTGAACGAGTACCGTGAGGGAAAGGTGAAAAGTAGTCCGGGAGGACAGTGAAATAGTTTCTGAAACCGTGAGCTTACAATCCGTCGGAGCCTTGAGGGGTGACGGCGTGCCTATCGAAAAATGAGTCTGCGAGTTAGTGGTATGTAGCGAGGTTAACCCGTGTGGGGGATCCGTAGCGAAAGCGAGTTTTAAAAGGCGTTTGAGTTGCATGCCCTAGACCCGAAGCGGGATGATCTATCCTTGAGCAGGTTGAAGCAGGGGTAAGACTTTGTGGAGGACCGAACGCACCTAGGTTGAAAACTGGGGCGATGACTTGTGGATAGGGGTGAAAGGCCAATCAAATTCCGTGATAGCTGGTTCTCTCCGAAATGCATTTAGGTGCAGCGTTAGATTAGTTTCCAGGGGGTAGAGCTACTGGATGCTTGCGGGCCCGTATAGGGTACCAATAGCAGCCAAACTCCGAATACCTGTGAAGTGGTGTCTAGCAGTGAGTCAGCGGGGGATAAGCTTCGTTGTCGAAAGGGAAACAGCCCAGATCGTCGTCTAAGGTCCCTAAGCGTGTGCTAAGTGGGAAAGGATGTGGAGTCGCATAGACAGCCAGGAGGTTGGCTTAGAAGCAGCCATCCTTGAAAGAGTGCGTAACAGCTCACTGGTCTAGTGGTTCCGCGCCGACAATGTAGCGGGGCTCAAGCACACCACCGAAGACGCGGCAATCAGTCTTTAGGGCTGGTTGGGTAGGAGAGCGTTCCATACTGGGGTGAAGCAGGAGTGGAAACTTTTGTGGACTGTATGGAAGTGAGAATGCAGACATGAGTAACGAAAGACGGGTTAAAATCCCGTCCGCTGGATGACTAAGGGTTCCAGGGCCACGTTCATCGTCCCTGGGTGAGTCGGGTCCTAAGGCGAGGCCGACAGGCGTAGTCGATTGGGTGAAGGAGTTGATATTCTCCTACCAGTGTATACTCGTCAAATCCGAGGCTTACTATACTAACCTCTGATGTTTATGATCCATGCTTTCGGGTGTGGTGAGTTTTCATGATTGGGATCTTGGTTTGTAGTAGGACAGCACAGGAGTGACGCATCGTGATAGCCGACATGTCAGGTGGTTTTGGCATGGTAAGCACGCAGCCTGTTTGATAGGTAAATCCGTTGAACGTGTGGGTGAGGTGTGATGCGCATCATCGTTGGGTGGTGTTTTGGTGTGTCTTGGTGTCAAGAAAAACTTCGGTGTGAGAGTGTATACTGCCCGTACCCTAAACCGACACAGGTGGTCAGGTAGAGTATACCAAAGCGATCGAGCGAATCCTGGTCAAGGAACTCGGCAAATTACTCCCGTGCCTTCGGTATAAGGGAGACCCTTGATGGTGAAACTCTTTGCGGGTGGAGCTTTTGGGGGTGGCACAGACCAGGGGGTAGCGACTGTTTACCAAAAACACAGGTGCATGCGAAGACGTAAGTCGCTGTATATGCACTGACGCCTGCCCGGTGCCGGAAGGTTAAGAGGATCCATTAACAGTAATGTGACGTGGTGAATTTAAGCCCCGGTAAACGGCGGTGGTAACTATAACCATCCTAAGGTAGCGAAATTCCTTGTCGGGTAAGTTCCGACCTGCACGAATGGCGTAACGACTTCCCCACTGTCTCGACCAGGAGCTCGGTGAAATTGCAGTACGAGTAAAGATGCTCGTTAAGCGCAGAAGGACGAAAAGACCCCGGGACCTTTACTATACCTTGGTATTGGCATTCGGTGTGGATTGTGTAGCATAGGCGGGAGACTTGGAAGCATGGGCGCTAGCTTGTGTGGAGTCGGCAAGTGAAATACCGTTCTGTTTATATTGGATGTCTAACCTCGACTAGTTATCCTAGTCAGGGACAGTGCCTGGCGGGTAGTTTAACTGGGGCGGTTGCCTCCTAAAGAGTAACGGAGGCGCTCAAAGGTTCCCTCAGCCCGGTTGGTAATCGGGTGTTGAGTGTAATTGCACAAGGGAGCTTGACTGTGAGACTGACGGGTCGAGCAGGGACGAAAGTCGGAAATAGTGATCCGGTGCCGGCGTACGGACGCGGCATCGCTCAACGGATAAAAGGTACCCCGGGGATAACAGGCTGATCATTCCCAAGAGTCCATATCGACGGGATGGTTTGGCACCTCGATGTCGGCTCGTCGCATCCTGGGGCTGGAGCAGGTCCCAAGGGTTCGGCTGTTCGCCGATTAAAGCGGCACGCGAGCTGGGTTCAGAACGTCGTGAGACAGTTTGGTCTCTATCCTCTGCGCTCGTTGGAATTTTGAGGAGTCCTGCCCATAGTACGAGAGGACCTGGGTGGACGAACCTCTGGTATGCCAGTTGTCACGCCAGTGGCATGGCTGGTTAGCTACGTTCGGAAGAGATAACCGCTGAAAGCATCTAAGCGGGAAGCTCTCTCCAAGATGAGAATTCCTGACACTCCTTTGGGGGTGTGTGAGACTCCTTAGAGATGATGAGGTTGATAGGCCGGGTGTGGAAGCATGGTAACGTGTGGAGCTGACCGGTACTAATAGTCGAAGGTAATCACACTCTTATTGAACACTCCTTATGCGAATACGATTAATACTCAACAAGGAGCATTATATGAGAACACGAAACGTGTCGCGTCTACTAGCCGGTCCCCGAACCACAAACACGAAACAAATGATACATGAGCCCATTATTGATGGGGTTGATAATTGAAGATTTTGCGGTGGTCATGGCCTAGGGGAAACGCCCAGTATCCTTTTCGAACCTGGTAGCTAAGACCTAGTACGGTGATGGTACTGCACTCGATAGGGTGTGGGAGAGTAACAAACCGCCGCAATCACACGTATGATGAGGGGTGACACCAACACGGTGCCACCCCTCACTTCTTTCATACACACACCAATTAATACATCGGTCCAGTACTCCCACGTACAGCCATAGTCGGTGGATAGAGTAGGCTCTTTAATTTCGCTTGAGCAAAATGTGGTGCAACTGTTTTCCTCTTGGATGCCGAGCTGAGAAGTCTGCCCACGAGTTCACTCGTCATCAGTGCAGTAGGTTGTTGCATAGTAGTCAGTGGTGGATCAAGGTGGCACGCGTTGTCGATATCATCAAAGCCGATGATAGACAGTTCTTCCGGGATACGTATACCCAATTGGTGCGCGGCGTCATAGATGCCAAACGCATGGTTGTCGCTGCAGGCAAATATGGCCGTAGGACGTTGTGAACGCGGCACGTCTAAAATCTTTAGCGCAGACTTTCGCGCAGATTCTGACCAATAATCGCCAATGCACAGATGGTCTTGGGAAAGGCTTATATCTTCTTGAGCAAGGCCGGCTTTAAAACCGTCTAAACGCGCTTGATAGCATGGTGTCGAAAGCGGTCCACAGATCACCGCAAATTTCGTATGGCCCAGTTCCAAGAAATGAGTGGCCACTTCAAAACCGGCCGTCCAATTGTCCACGCGTGCTTCGGGACATCCTTGGGCAGGCTTACCTGAGGGGTCCACCACGGCAAAAGGTATGGCCATTTCCTTGCATAGATTGCGATCGGTCATAGAAACGTATGCATGGTCAAAAATAATGGCTTGAGGTTTAGAGCGTCGGATAATCTTACGATACCCGTCATCGGGTGTGCCGTCGGTGGCCGTTTTCGCACACACCATCACAGTCAATCCGCGGGTTATGGCTGCGTTCGTAGCGCCTTCCATAATGTTGACAACCCACGGGTTAGACATAGATTCAAACACTAATGCAAGCGTTGTGGACCGACTGTGGTTTACAGGATTCTTTGCATAATCTAGATCCTGCAAGATGCGTTCGATATTCTGCCTAGTCTGTTCTGAGACCCCTGGCCTTCCATTAATGACTTTGGACACCGTCGATGGTGTGGTATGCGCGAGTCGTGCGATTTCCGAAAGTTTAGGGCGTCGTTGCAGTGCATTCGTCATACTCACCATAGTAATAAAGAAATTTCTTTCTTTTCAGATTTTCCCGCAAAAGTATGCTATGAATTCCAAGGAATACGCGCGCATAACGGGATAACATTTACGAAATTTCGTAAACTTCGAAAAAAATTTTTATGAATACTTTTTAGGATGAGAGCACAACGAAAAGTGCGATGGACAGAGTTGTCGAGTGTGAGCAGCGAACCACAGGAACTTTTCAAACAAACGTTATCTACAGATAGGCAAAGGAGACGAATCTGATGGAAGACGCCAATGTCAAACTCTCATTAAGAGAGAAGCTCAGTTACGGCGCATCTGATTGCGCATATAATCTTGTATTCAGTGTTATTACTGCCTTTATGATGTTCTATTACACGGATGTGGCTGGAATCAGCTTGATGCAAGTGGGAACGCTGTTTTTGGTAGTTCGCGTGCTCGATGCATTAGCCGGGCCAATCGTCGGTGTGCTCATCGATAAAACGCATACAAAGTGGGGCAAAGTGCGCCCATGGTTTTTATGGTTCGCACTGCCATTTGCGATTATCGGTGTGATGACGTTTAGTGTGCCAAACTTTAATGAGCCGCTCAAAATGCTCTACGTATATATCACGTATATCCTGATGAATTTTGTGGCCGTGGCTGTGACCACGCCAGTGACGGCTATTTTGCCTAATTTAACCACGAATACGCAGGAGCGCGTCACTGCGAATGCATTCAGAAATGTGGGCGGGCAGATTGGCGTCATCGCATCGGGAATGCTGACATTGCCGTTGGTTAACCTGCTGGGACGGGGAAATCAGCAACTGGGCTTTACTCTGACGATGTGTCTGTATGGCGTGGTTTGTGCAGCATTGCTTCTGCTTGCGTTTAAGAATACGCGTGAACGTGTCCAGACAGCAAAGGCTGAAGAGCCACCATTTATGAAAAGCTTTGTAAGCATGCTAAAGAATGAACCCTGGTGGATTCTTACTATTTTGAATCTTGTACTTTTCATTGGTGTGGTGACGCGTGCCGCCTCGATGGTGTATTTCTTCAAGTACAATGTGGGCAATGAAAATTTGGCATCCCTTGCCAATGGCTTAAATGCTGGGGGAATGATTCTAGGCATGGTGCTTGCTCCAGTGCTTGCAAGACGCATGAAAAAACGCAATATTGCCATAGTCTTCTTCGCATTGGGCATTGTAGGATCCGTCATTCTCTATGCCGGTGCGCAGATGATGTCCTTGCCGATTATTTTCCTTGCCATCGTCATCGCTGCACTGTCTGGTGCGGGGCAAAGCATGGGCTTCGTGATGCTTGCCGATGTGGTGGATTATGGAGAGTGGAAGAGCAATGTGCGTAGCCAAGGTCTGATTACCTCGTGCGCTGCCATTGGCATAACCTGCGGTGCGGGCATTGCAGGATGGCTGTCCAGCTATGTGTTGCAAATTAACGGATTTGTACCAAATCAGGTGCAAACGGCTCAGGCTTTGAATGCCATTAATATCGACTTCATTTGGATTCCGGTAATCTGCGGTGCACTGGGCATTGGTTTGATGCTTTTGTACCGTTTGGACTACCAAATTGATGAAATTCGCCAAGACTTATCTCAACGAAGCGCAACTGAAGCGCAGTAAAGAAACACAACGTTGCGGGTTGTGAGCAGACATCTCTCCTTTCTTCTCACGACCCGTAATGGCCTAGGAAAGACGGGCAGAGGATATGGCAATTCTAGATATTCGTTTCAATTCTTTTCTTTTGAAACGGAAGATTACTATCAAAGCAATTCTCCCTGGAGACCCCTTTAATGCTTATAGCGGGCAAGCATTTCGCGGAGAAAACAGCTCATTACAATCTTTATATCTTTTCCACGGATTCGGGGGTGATTGCTCGGACTGGCTGGAAAACACGGATATACAGCGGATAGCTGGGAAAAATAATCTTGCGGTTTTTCTGGTGAGTGGCGAGAATAGCTTCTATGTCGATTCGCATGGAGATACGCAGTGGGAAACATTTATTGCGCAGGAATTGGTAGGTTACACAAGGCGTCTCTTCCCTCTATCGCATTCTCGGCAGGATACTTTCGTTGCCGGTAATTCCATGGGCGGTTTTGGTGCTTTGAATATTGGGCTAGGACATCCTGAGATTTTTGGCAAAGTCGTTGCCCTGTCCTCTGCGCTCATATTGGATACGATTGATTCGATTTCTGAGGATTACGTCGATAACCTTGCAAACTATGCGTATTATCAGGGCATTTTTGGCGATCTATCGTCCGTGGCTTTCGGCCCCCTTGATCCGCGCTATCGGGCTAAGAAAGCGGTGCAGGCTCACAAACAGCCGCGACTGTATCTGATGTGCGGAACGGAAGATTTCCTTATCGAGCAGAACCGTGAATTCGTACGGTATGTACGGGATATCCCTGCAGAAGTGCTATACGAGGAGCTTCCGGGAAAGCATGACTGGGAATTTTGGTCGAGTAGAACGCATGCAATGGTGCAATGGCTTGTGTCTTAACGTCTGCGTAATGGACCAAGCAAACAAGAATTTGAAATGTCAAGAGGCTAAAATGAGTGAAATTAACTTAGAATCCGTGAATTTTACAGTCCAGCGTGAAGATGGAGAAAGGCTCATCCTGCGCGGTACTCAATATTTACCCAACGATTTTTCCCCAGAAAAAACGTACCCAGTTGTGGTACTTCTTCATGGTTTTGGCGGTAATCGTATAGATTATTCAGGTTTCATGGTTCAGCTTGCCCGCATGTATGCGTCTGTAGGAGTTATGGCGATTACCTACGATCGTGCGGGTCACGGGGAGAGTGATGGTTCTTTCTTCGACACCACCGTGACGGGTGATGTGGCCGATGCGCTTCAGGTTATCGCGCAAGTACGCCAGTTGCCCGGGTGTGATCCAGACAATCTTCATCTGGCAGGGCTCAGTTTGGGCGCGGTTATTGCGACATTCTGTGCGCCGCAGGTACAAGCACAACCGAAGTCAATAACATTATTCTCAATTGCAGCGTCATACGCGGATGAAATTCGCGGTGGCACTTTACAGGGGCAGCCGCTGCATGTGATGGATGAGCAAGGCTATTTTGATTTCATGGGCGTGGCAATGGGCGGAGCTATGGTAGATGATGCTGTGTCTACCGATCCATACAAGCGTGCGCAGGGCTTTGAGGGCAAAGTCAAGATCATTCATGGCAGTCACGATTTTATTCCGATTTCGTATGCTGAAAAATACCGTGAGGTCTACGGGGACTCCATGAATTTCTTGAAAATCACTGATGGCAATCATGGGTTTGGAAACGTAAAACACCGTGAAATGGCGTTTCAGGCAGCACGGGAATTCATTGCGGAGCAAATAAAGAGCTAAACCTGAGACTTTTCAGGGTTAGAACTCGGGATGTCACTGATGTGCTCCGCCTGCAAGCCCTTCTACAATATAATTATGAGGCTTCTTGGAAATATTTTGTGGATTATCTTTGGCGGATTTTGGATAGCGCTGGGCTGGCTGATTGCCGGGCTGGTGCTATGCGTCACGATAATCGGTATCCCCCTGGGTGTGCAGTGCTTTAAGATGGCGGAGCTCACGTTGACACCATTCGGTAAGCAGATAGTGTACACCGGCGGTGGATTGAGCTTCCTCGCAAACATCATCTGGGCTGTGGTCTTTGGTTGGGTGCTGGCCGTGGGTTATTTTATCGCCGGAATTGCGAATTGCATTACGATCATTGGCATTCCTTTTGGCCTTCAATCCTTCAAAATGATGAGGTTGGCATTTGCACCGTTTGGTGCCAGCGTTGTGGAGCCATATCAGTATTATTAAGCACATCCGTGGGCGGAAACTACGGAATTGTGCGATAGTTCGCCTAGATACAAGACGAGAAAATAATGAAAGTGCCGATCGGTGTAATAACCGGTCGGCACTTATGTGTGTTCAGTATTTTAGCTATTTGAACTGGTGGTTTCGGTCAAATCGTAAATCGTGACACCGCCTACTGTTTGGGCTGTGTAGTTCTCGGCTACCCATTCTGCAATTTCAGAGGCTGCTGAGGATCCGCCATTTTGGCTGCCACCCATACCGCCACCAGAAATGTAGTAGTGGATGAGGCCTTGAGCTACGTATTCTTTGAATTGCTCCAGAGTTGGGTAATCATCCGTGCCGTTGAAGCCGCCGATTGCCATCACAGGTTCTTCGCTGGCCAGCTGGTAAGAGGCGGCTGACTGAGAGCCGGTGGTTGCTGCTACCCAACGATAGTTGGAAGCATTTTCTTGAAGCAAGGCGACAAGCTCAGAGTTTGAGGATGCGCCCGTGCCGCCAGTGAGGTTGCCCATGCCGCCACCACCTGGACCGTTATTTGACTGGGTTGAGGAGCTGGAGGAATCCGAGCTAGTGGAGCTATCTGTATCGGTGGTGGAGTCGCTGCTTTGACTAGAACTGTCGGAGGAACTATCCGAAGACCCATCGCTGGAATTCATACCTGGCATGCCGCCCGGTTGACCATTTGAGCTGCCATCTGTACTACCACCGGGGAATCCCTGAGAAGACTGACTATCCGTGGATCCGTCTGTGGCGCCATCCATGGATGGAGCGCCATTACTGGAGCTACCATCCTGGCTTGTAGAGCCTGGAGCGCTACTCATGGCCGAGCTACTGCTCGTGGAGGAGCTGCTAGAGGCATAAGCCACAGTCCACACGGTTGGGGTGACGATGATGAACGCGGTGACGATGCCGATTGCGATATTGCGCAGCGTGTGCGTTTTATATGCGCGGTGTGTTTCTGCCATGAAAAGCCCCTTTAGCTATTGATACTAGAACTGTTTGTCGTGCTGGATGAGGAAGAATCGGAGGAGCTACCGTCCGATGTAGAACCATTGGCGCCTGGGAACTGCTGAGAGCCATCCGTGCTGCCCTGAGAATCCGTAGATCCGTCTGAACTTGTAGATCCGCCAGGTCCCATCATCTGTCCGCCAGGGCCACCCTGCATGTTCATTTGTGAGGACATGGATGGGCCGGAATTTTGAGCCGTGCTCGAGGCGATCATCCATGTGGTTGGTGTAATCAAGGCAGCTGCAGCCACGAATCCGATGGCGATGTGCATAATCATCTTCTTGCGTTCGGCCTTGTTAGGAGCCATTTCCGCATTGACCGGGCCTCCCACGGTGTTTGGAGCCATCGGTTGAGCTACGGGAATGCTCGTCTGCTGTGTGCCCTGTGGCGCATTCTGAGATGCGTACTGCTGCTGATAAGCCAGATTTTGTTGGAACTGATCAGTCGACTGCTGTGGCTGTGCTTGGTCAGTCTGTGCCGCATACTCCGCCTGTGCATTTGCGTTCTGCTGGGTTTGCTGTGCCTGCTGATATTGCTGGAATTGTTCGGTTTTTGCAGAATCCTCCGAGTACGGTGCTGCATTCTGGTTGAGTGCAGTGGTTTCTTCAGTGGAGAAATCTTCATAAGGATTCTGAGAAGAATTATTGTTGGCCATGACGGTCCTTTCAAAAGAGAATTGTGAATTAGTTGGTTGTAGTTGTTGTCGTGGTGCTGTTATCGCTAGACGTGGTGGAGCTACTCGTAGAGCTGTCGGTGGTGCTAGAGCCATCCGTGGTCGAGGATGAGCTGTTCGTTGTCGAGCTTCCCGGACCTCCGCCCTGCATACCACCACCCGGCATTCCGCCACCTCCTGGTCCGCCAGAGCCGCTTGGTCCTGCGGTAACGATAGATCCTTGGTGGCCCGTGGAGATGGTCGCTACGGTCCAGGCAACTGGGCCGGCAAGCATAGCGATGGCAGCGGCTACTGCTCCGAGCTTCACCAGTGTGGAAGCGCCTGCAGATTTGTTCGCATATCCCAAGTAGGCGGACAAGCCATACCACGCGAAGATAGCTGTGGCAATCATGCCTGTGGCAACTACGGCATAAGCGAGAACTTGGTATCCGCTGACTTGGTTGATCATGGAGAAGGACCACAAGGCAGTGACAAGCACAGTAGCTGCAGCGGTGAGTGGCGCCCACGTCGTATGATGTTTCGACCACAGGAGTGCGATGCCTATAGCTGTCAATACTGCAATTGCTGGGGAGAGAGCGACGGTGTAGTAGGAGTGGAAAATACCAGACATAAAGCTGAAGATGAGCCAAGTCACCACCATCCAGCCACCAAACATAATGCCAGAGGCACGGCGGATATCTGTGCGATTCTTCCATCCGGCTACAATCAGCGCCACAATCAAACCTGCGAGAGCTGCGAAGACCAGCCATGAAATTTGATCATTGAAATCGCTCGTAAAGAGTCGATTCCAGCCGGTTTCACCCCACTGGCCGCCTTGGGACTTCGAGGAGCTAGCTCCTGGCACGACAGATCCTGTTTCGTCACCTGTTAATCGTCCAAAACCGTTATATCCGAAGGTTAGTTCGATAAAGGAGTTATTTTGTGAGCCGCCGATATAAGGGCGCATATCTTCCGGCACGATAACGGTGAGCAAAACCCACCAGCCGGCGGAAATAACCATGGCACCGAGTGCTACAATTCCATCCACCATGCGACGCCAGAATTTTGTAGGTGAAGCGATGAGGAACGCGAGTGCAATACCAGGCAGGATCAGCATAACCTGGAGCTGTTTTGTGAGGAATCCAAAGCCAACGGCTACACCCGCAAGTGCCATCCATCCGGTTCGACGCCAGTTTCCGCGTTTCGTGGTGTCATGCTCCAAAGCGCGCAAGGTGGCGGCAACGGCTGCGACTTCTAGGAAGACGAGCAGGGCATCCGGATTATTAAATCTAAACATCAGAGCGGCTACCGGGGTGGTGATAAACACAACGCCAGCAATAATGCCCGTCCAGTTGCCCCAGTAACGGCGCGTCACGCTATAAATTAAACCGGTTGTAGCCACACCTAGCAACGCCTGTGGAAGGAGGATAGCGAAGGAGCTCAATCCAAAGATGCGTACGGACAGTGCCATCAGCCACAGGGACGCAGGTGGCTTATCTACCGTGATGGCGTTTCCTGAGTCAGACGATCCCCAGAGGAAGGCCCACCAGCTTTTGGAACCAGCCTGAGCGGCTGCGGAGTAGAATTCATTCGCATATCCAGAAGCCGTTAAATTGATAAAGAACACGGCTGCAGCTGCGATGAGGAGAAGACCGAAGGCTATCCAATCCAAGCGTTTACGTGCTGGAAGTACATAGCGATTCGTATAACTTCGGGGGTTTTTCTGTATTATCATTCATTTATCCTTAAGCAGCTGTAACTAAAAGGTTGATAGGAACCAAACTTCCGCGGAAAATTGGTTCACGTCTGTTTTCCATCACGCGGGCACGCGTTTGAAGAATGCCCTGCATGCCACGGCCAATGCTTTTATGCATACGCCACATGCCTTTAAGATCCTTCATCACGGTGTCGGTGATATGGACGGAACTTTGTGTATCCTCAATCCAGCGCACCGGAATTTGATTCAAACGGTAACCGCGGAACTGGGCAAGCAGCAGAAGCTCGGTATCGAAGAACCATTCATTGTCTTCCAGTTCCTCATACATGGCGTTGAAGGCATCCGCACGAATGGCCTTGAAACCACACTGAGCGTCGCTAAACAAAGCACCCGAGTAAGTGCGCAGCAAAGCATTATACGTTCTTGAAATAAATTCACGCTTCAAGCTGCGCGTGGTCTGCGATTGCTTGAGCAAGCGTGAGCCAATTGCCAGCTGCGCTTGATCAAGCAGCAATGGCTTGACCAAATCATCGATATGCTCGAGACCGGTAGACAAGTCGGCATCCATATACGCTAAAACACGCGCTCGCGAACTCAGCCACGCCGTCTTCAGTGCAAATCCGCGACCCTTACGGTCTAGGCGGATGGTGCGTACATGACTGGGGTCGGACTGAACGAGATCACAAATGACATCCCATGTAGAATCCGTGCTCGCATTATCAGCCACCATAATGCGCCAAGAAAAATCAGCCGCGTGTGACTCGTGCAAAGTGGTGCCAAATTCATCCCTTAAACCGCGAAGATATCCGCTGAGGGTTTTTACGCATCCGGCGATGCAGTCTTCCTCGTTGTACACAGGAATGACGAATTCCACATCCACCTTATCTGGGCTTCCCAAGGAATCAGTCACATGTGCCATGTAATCTGCATAGTGTAATGAAGTAGTCATGTGATCTCCTTTCGTAATGACCTCTAGTTAACGCTGGGTAACTGTGGAGAAACCTCGGATGAGGTTCAATATCTCTAGGAATTTCCTGAAAGCTTACTGAATTCGGCAGTGTTGAGCCGGCGGAGTATATTGAAATTACGCACATCAAGGAGGATTCATATGAAGTACGTCAATATTGGGACGACAGATATATCTGCTTCTGCCATTGCTCAAGGCGTCATGCGCATGGCCGAAAAATCGCAAGAGGAAGCGGCACACATCACTTCTACAGCGTTGGAAGCTGGTATTAATTTCTTCGATACTGCCGATGTCTATACCAACGGCGAAAGCTCACGCAAACTGGGACAGGCTTTGAAAGATGTGAAGGTCGATCGCGCGTCTATTTATCTGCAAACCAAGGTGGGCATTGCTAGCGCGGATGAAACCGGATCGGTTACTATTTATGATTTCTCAAAGGAACGCATTATCAATCGCGTAAACTTTGAACTCGAGAATTTGCAAACGGATTATGTGGACTTTCTGCTGCTTCACAGGCCAGATACCTTGCTTGAACCGGACGAAATTAACGCAGCATTTGCCGAGCTAAAGGCAGCAGGCAAGGTGCGTCATTTTGGTGTCAGCAACATGTCTGTGTGGCAAACGGAGTTCTTGCAAAGTGAGCTGGATGAAAAGCTTCAGGTGAATCAGTTACAACTTAGCCTTGCTCACTCGGGCATGATAGATCAAAATATTTACACCAATATGGAAGAAAGCCGCAGCGTGGATCGCGATAGCGGTTTGCTGGAGTATTCCCGTTTGCGCAAGATGACTATCCAGCCGTGGAGCCCACTGCAGGCAGGATTCTTTGGCGGTGCATTTGTGGATAATCCGAAGTTTGTGGAGCTGAACGCTGAGCTGGAGAAGCTGGCTAAGAAGTATGACAGCACAAAGAACGGCATAGCAGTGGCCTGGTTGCTACGTCATCCAGCGCAGATGCAGGTCATTATCGGCTCGATGAACCATGAGCGTATCCAGCAGTTCGCACAGGGCGCGGATGTACGCTTAACGCGTCAAGAGTGGTATGAGCTTTACGCTGCTGCGGGCAATTTGTTACCATAAGCGCTATGTATAATTTCACACCTCAACGCTGCTCCACCACGGATAAAATAATGTACGCTACTCAAGATCAAGCACAAGAAGCAGCGCGACAGAGTTATGTGCAGCGAGGTGTGCAATTATGGGTGTATGTGTGTCAATACTGCCATCGATGGCATTTGACCAGCACACCACCTATTCGCCAAGCCTTGAAAAACATCGGCTCCAGTCCGCGCGGTCGTTCATCGTGGGGCGGAAAGCCAATAGTATCTCGCAAGCGCGGTTTTAAGCCACGTAAGCATTAGGCCTATAAAAATGCTGGTTGGGATGTAACATCACAACCAGCATTTTGTATGGTGTTTTATTTTTCTTCTGACGAGAAGCTGCGTCCTGTAAATCCTTGAGCGCGGGCAGGTTTGCCGAATGCCTTCGAAAGTCGGCCTTGGTCCGTGGATTTCTCTGCGATGTTTTCCGTAAAGGCTTGTACCGGATGGCTAGGATTGCGCAAATCGTAATACTGTGTCACCTCATGGTCGAAGTCTTTCAAAGCTTCGGTCATGCTTGGTGTTTGGGCATCCTCAGGGTAACGATTTTCAAAGAACTGGAACTTTCGCTCCATCCGCGGCTTCAGCTGAGGCGTTTGAGATGGATGGCCAATGGCTAAACCGAGCACAGGGAAGGTGCGCTCTGGCAAGTGCAGCAAGTCAATGACGGCCTGAGAATCGTTGAGAATGCTACCGAGGATGACGGTTCCTAATCCCAAAGATTCGGCGGCGGTTTCCATGGCATGCAATGCTAAAACGGCGTCATTTTGGCCCTGCGTGAAGGTGTAATCCGAGTCCAGCGTCATATCTTCATCTTTGATGCCGGCTTCGCGAGCAATACTCAGATTGCGATGATCATCGATGATAAAAATATAGAGCAGAGGTGCTTCGGCAATATACGGCTGATGTCCAATTTCGGCGAGTTTTATAGCTACGGCTTTATCGGTAATGCGAATGGCGGACCAGGCATTAAAGAACTGGCTCGTCGCCGCGCGCTGTGCGACTTTTTCCAGCGTTTCAATAGTATCGGCGTCTACCTCTTCATCTGTCCAGGCGCGTATGGTGCGGCGGGACAATAATGTGTCCACGGTAGGGTTGTGAAGAATAGTCATGATGTCATATTAAGCAGCCCACATGCATAAAGTCTATGAATGTTATGCAGTGGGCTAAAGCGTGAGATGAGTCGTGATGCGAGGGTAGTGTTACGAGTTTTCTCGTTCAGCTATGTTTTATGACGACTTAGTTTTTGTGACGACCTTTGGATTGGGTAGTTTTGCGAGCGTTACGGTTATGCCTTAAATTGACAAGACCCTGTGAGCCTTTGGTGGAGAGGCTGGAAATCAAGGAGCCGAGCGCTGCCGAAAGTCCCGCAAAAATCATCGATGCGAAGATGCCATCGGAGATATCATTGCCGTCATCATCGATGGCTTTTGCGCCCAAAACGCTGCGTTTGCCTTGTTTCCATAAGATTTCAGCAATTTTTCCGCCGATGAGTCCAGCCAAGGCCGGCAAAGCGAGCTTCAGTAACTTATCGAAGGCGTCATCGGGATCATTTTTTATACGTGTGCGAATAGCATTAATTTTTTCGTCTGCCTTGTGGAGATTTTCCACGGCTTCTTCCGTCTTAAGGTTGCTGTAATCAGTATTCTCACTCATACACAGTATTATCTCACGCATTGAGTGATTGTGCATCTGCTGTCTGGCTACAGAAATTGCTTGGCTTATAAGGAAAACGGCGAAGTGTTCATAACAACTAATTTTTGTTAAGATGAAAAGCATGGTACAACGAGGACGTTTATTTTTACTGCGCCATGGGCAAACCGTGTGGAGCCAGACTGGGCAGTATACAGGCAGAACGAATATACCACTCACAGCTCAAGGCGAAGCACAGGCAGTTGATGCAGGTCGGCGTCTGCGCGATTTTGGAGTGCAGTTTGAGGCTCAGAACATCTACGTTTCGCCGCTCCGTCGCGCTCAGCACACGGCACAGCTTGCCGGTTTTGAAAACTTCACTACCGAAGAAAACCTCTTAGAGTTTGATTATGGTGGCGCAGAAGGGCATACGCGCCATGAGGTGGCGAAGGCCCTCGGTGCCGAATCGTGGAATATTTGGGACATTGGTCCTCGGGAGCTACCAGCCTCCTTACAAGGTACGCGTACGGAATACATCGATAATTTTGGTGAAATCGACGTTATAGCGGGCGCAGGCGAGTCCGTAGAAGAGGCTGCAGCTCGTGTGCGTGAAGTCATACAGCGGGCGCTGCCCGCGCTGGAAGCAGGAAACGACGTGCTGTGTGTGGCTCACGCCCATATTTTGCGCATATTAACGGCTCAATGGTTGGGCTTACAGCCTCATCAAGCGCGCAGTTTCCGCCTAGATACCGCCCATTTCTGCGTGCTGGACTGGCATCATAGCGATCATGTAATTGCTTACTGGAACTTGTAAAACGTGCTTCACGCGTTCCGTCCGCTCCTGATGAGGAGCGGATTTTTTTATCTTTCCAGTCAGAAAAAGCGGAAAATTAAATATTTGTATTAAAAAAGTGGAAAACCGGGAATAAATTTGCCAATTAAAAGTTGAGTGATGTAGACTCAAGTTTAGAAAGTTGATAAAGAAACGCTCAACTTTAGGAAACTTGAATAGGACGATTAGGAAAGGACACATAGAATGGGTCGCGCAGTAGGTATTGATTTAGGTACTACTAATTCTTGTATTGCAACCTTGGAAGGTGGACAGCCAACAGTTATCGTAAATGCTGAAGGTTCTCGCACTACTCCTTCGGTTGTAGCATTTAGCAAGTCTGGCGAAATTATTGTCGGTGAAGTGGCAAAGCGTCAGGCTGTGACAAACGTAGATCGCACCATTTCTTCCGTAAAGCGCCATATGGGTACGGACTGGACGGTAAAGATTGACGATAAGGAATGGACTCCTCAGGAGATTTCCGCTCAGATTTTGATGAAGCTCAAGAGGGATGCAGAAGCATACTTGGGTGAGCCAGTTACCGATGCCGTGATTACCTGCCCTGCATACTTCAATGATGCTCAGCGTCAGGCAACGAAGGATGCGGGAACTATCGCAGGTTTGAACGTGCTGCGTATCATTAACGAGCCAACCGCAGCCGCTCTGGCATATGGCCTCGAAAAGGGCAAGGAAGATGAGCGCATTCTCGTCTTCGATTTGGGTGGCGGTACTTTCGATGTTTCCTTGCTGGAGATTGGTAAGGATGACGAAGATGGTTTTGCAACCATTCAGGTACAGGCAACCAACGGTGATAACCGACTCGGTGGTGATGACTGGGATCAGGCCATTATCGATTGGATCGTCACTGAGGTCAAGAACAAGTACGGCGTGGATGTATCCAAGGATAAGATTGCAATGCGCCGCTTGAAGGAAGCAGCTGAGCAGGCAAAGAAGGAGTTGAGCTCCTCGATGTCTACCACTATTTCCCAGCAGTACTTGGCCATGGCTTCTGATGGCACACCAGTACACCTCGATGAAACCTTGACACGTGCAAAGTTTGAAGAGATGACTTCTGACTTGCTGGAGCGCACACGTAAGCCATTCAACGCTGTGCTGGCCGATTCCGGCATTTCTGTATCCCAGATTGATCATGTGGTGCTCGTGGGTGGTTCTACGCGTATGCCAGCCGTGCAGGAGCTTGTCAAGGAGCTTACAGGTGGACGTGAAGCAAATAAGTCTGTAAACCCAGATGAGGTTGTGGCCGTTGGTGCTGCAGTACAGTCCGGCGTTATCAAGGGCGACCGTAAGGATGTTCTCTTGATTGATGTCACACCTTTGAGCCTTGGTATCGAAACCAAGGGTGGCATTATGACCAAGCTCATCGAGCGCAACACTGCTATCCCAACCAAGCGTAGTGAAGTCTTCTCCACCGCTGAGGATAACCAGCCATCCGTGCTGATTCAGGTCTATCAGGGCGAACGTGAGTTTGCTCGCGATAACAAGCCATTGGGTACCTTCGAGCTCGGTGGTATTGCTCCAGCTCCACACGGTGTACCACAGATTGAAGTAACTTTCGATATCGATGCAAACGGCATTGTGCACGTCTCTGCTAAGGACAAGGGCACAGGTAAGGAACAGTCGGTGACTATCTCCGGTGGTTCCGGCTTGGATAAGGACGAAATCGATCGCATGGTGAAGGAAGCTCAGTCTCACGAGGCTGAGGATAAGAAGCGCCGCGAAGAGGTCGATACGCGTAACCAGGCTGAATCCTTCGCATACCAGACCGAAAAGCTCGTGGCAGACAACAAGGATAAGCTCTCTGATGAAGTTGCTTCGGATGTGACCGCAAAGGTGAACGCTTTGAAGGAAGCCTTGAAGGGTGACGATATCGAAGCTGTGAAGACGGCACAGTCTGAATTGATGACTGCTGCACAGAAGATTGGCGAAGTGCTCTACTCTCAGCAGAATGCTGAAGGTGCTGCAAACGCGGCTGGTGCAGGCAATGCCAGCGCTGGTAACCAGGGCGGCGATGACGATGTAGTAGACGCGGAAGTAGTGGACGACGACAAGGAATAATATGTCTGAATTCAATACCGAAGATTATCTCAACGGCATGGATGATGCAGATAAACTTGCCGACAATCACGCCGCGCAAGGCGATGCGGCTCAGAGTGCTGCAGATGCGACCTCAGCGGCTGAAGATCAGGTAGTATCCGCGGATGCGTCAGAGGCTCCGGCTGAAGCTAAGACGGAGAGCACGTCTGCTGAGCAGAAGGAAGAAACGCTGACGCCTTTGGGTAAAGCCAAGGCAGAAGCTGCCGAGTACCTCGATGCTCTACAGCGTGAGCGCGCAGCCTTCGTCAATTTCCGCAACCGTGCAGCCAAGGAGCAGGACCGCTACCGCGAGCATGGCATTGTGGATGTGCTGACCGCCTTGCTGCCAGCTCTGGATGACATTGATCGCATTCGCACAAACGATGCCTTGGATGACTCCTTTGCTGCTGTGGCTGCGAAAATTGATAAGACCTTTGAAAAGTTTGGTGTAGAAAAATTCGGCGAAGCCGGAGAAGATTTCGACCCAACGCATCATGAAGGCATTTTGCGCAAGCCAGATGCTGCGATTGATCACGAGGTTATCGATACTGTGGTAGAAGCGGGCTACAAGATAGGTGATCGCGTCATCCGCGCGGCGCGTGTCGTTGTGGCAGTTCCTCAAGAGTAATAATCACTCATAATGTTTGGTGGCGGTCGGCTAGAGTCGGCCGCCACTGACATACATATGCATCAGCTATGCATATAACCAGTAAGGAGGAGTCATGGCTGAACAAGATTGGCTAGGTAAAGACTTCTACGCAGTTCTGGGAGTCTCTAAAGATGCTGATGATAAAGAGATTTCAAAAGCATTTCGCAAACTAG
This sequence comes from Alloscardovia criceti DSM 17774, assembly GCF_000376885.1. Taxonomy (GTDB): domain Bacteria; phylum Actinomycetota; class Actinomycetes; order Actinomycetales; family Bifidobacteriaceae; genus Alloscardovia; species Alloscardovia criceti. The sequence goes on along the minus strand of NZ_AQXR01000006.1, from coordinate 90,448 downwards.
CGCGTAAATATCATCCTGATTCAAATGCAGGAAATCCTGAGGCGGAAGAAAAATTCAAGGAAATTTCTGAAGCTTACGAGGTTTTGAGCAATAAGTCAGAACGACAAAAGTACGACGCAATTCGTTCCTTCGGTGCAGGTGGAGCCCGCTTTGCAGGCGGCTCAGGCGCCGGCGGTTATGAAGATGTGTTTAGCTCCATGTTTGGCGGCGGCGCAGGCGGTCGAGGCTATACGAATATCAATTTCGGTGGCATCAATCTCGATGACCTGATGTCCCAGGCTGCGGGCGCGGGGGCCTTTGGCAGAAGTGGCTTCGGCGGAGGAAATCCTTACGGGCAACCGCGCCGTTCGGGATTTGGTTCCTCAAATCCTTATGAACCACAGCCAGAACCGGTAAAGGGTGAAGACAGAAATTCATCCGTTACGCTGAGCTTTGCGAAGGCCGTACATGGTGCCACCGTTTCCTTGAAAGTCGGCGGTGAAAGCTTCAAAACCAAAGTGCCTGCAGGCATTCACGATGGGCAAAAAATCCGCATTCCTGGAAAAGGAAAAGCGGGAAGCTATGGCGGAGCACACGGAGACCTGTATTTGACCATTCATGTTACGCCGGATGACGTGTTTAGCATGGACGGCAAGGATTTGGTGCGCGATGTGCCTGTGACGGTGGCCGAAGCGGCTTTAGGTTCGAGCATTACGGTGCACGATTTTGAAGGTGCAGAGGTCAAGGCCAAGATCCCCGCAGGTTCGACCACGGGTACCACCGTGCGTGTGAAAAAGCACGGTGTGAAGGCTACAAAGTGCACCGGGGATTTGGTGCTCAGATTGCAAGTGCAACTTCCAGAAAAACTGACTATGGCTCAGAAGAAGGCTTTGAAGGCCTTCGATGAGGCCACGTCGGATTTTGCGCAGCAAGTCGAGGCTCAGCGCCAGCAGTAAGGTGATGGGTTTCAAAACCCAGAGGGCAGCGCAATTCTCGTCTGCGGGCAATAGTGATGTTGAAGGATGAGAATTGCGCAAAGCCGAGGTAAAAGCGCGTACACGATATAACCGGTGAAAGTTGTATTCGCAGTAGTGGAGGCAAGATATGGCACGTTTGAATAGACAAGCAAAGCAAGCATATATCGCATGTGCTCAGGCCATTGCGGAGGGGCGCATCGACCTCGATGGTGCAGATGCATCCGGCTTTAGTGTGGATGAGCCGGTTTTTAACGTTTCCCAAGCTGCACAGCTCGTTATCATTCACCCGCAGACCTTGCGCCAGTACGATCGACTGGGTTTGGTGGTGCCGCAACGCACAGAGGGTGGATCGAGGCGTTATGCCTTGCGTGATATTGACCGTCTCATGCTCACCCAGCATTTAGTTCAAGACGAGTCGATTAACCTGGCAGGTGTGGCACGCATTTTGCAGTTGATGGAAGAAAACCGACAACTGCGCCGTCAAGTGCGCAGGCTGAAGCAGCCAGAAGGTTCGAGTGTCTTTACAGCTGCGATGGACGGAGAAATCGTAGAAATATTGCGCTCAAACCGCGATCGTGCGCGCGCAATGGCTCAGGCTCGGGGAATCGTGCATCCGGATGGGCGGTCCGATGCGGATGCGCAGCACGCCCAAATTCAGGTGCGTCCAGCGCGTGGGCGTTACCTGCCGCAAGGGGCTTCGGCTGCCTTTATGCTCGAGCTTCCGGGCGTGATGTCGGATGATGCCGATGATACGGATGAAGATTATTTCGATGAATTTGAGGATCGAGACGAGCTCCATCGCGTGGAGAAGTCGTATTTTGATCAGGATGCGAATCATGATGCGGATAGCGAGATGTAGGCGAGAGGCTAAGTCTGTTTTGTGTGGATGTCGTAGGAGAAGTTCAGGCTTCGCCTACGACATTTTTTGATTGCCAGTGCTGTGGAAAAGTAGCAAACTTATCCACAGCACTTTTTGCATTTCGCCGAGTTCATGGCTGTAAGAGAGTTACTTACCAGCGTGTGGAGGAGCTGTGGTTTTGCGTACTAAGAGTTGGACTGGGGCTTTATCGTGCGTGGCTGCACTGTGATCGCCGTCGATGAGACGAAGAGTTTTGTGTGCTGCATCAATAGCCATGTCCAAGGGTTTTTGCTTGATGGTGGATAGCCCTATTTCCCCGGAAAAAAGAGAATTGTCATACCCGAGCACAGATATGTCACCGGGTATAGACATGCCCAATTCTCGATATTTAAAAATAAAGGGAATGGCTAGCGAATCCTGATGGAAAAATAGCGCAGTGGCTTGGTTGTTTTCCTCGGTAACGAGCCGAGAATATACGGCATCGAAGGCATCATCTTCGGGAGAAATTCTGATGAGTGAATGTTCAATTTTCTCAGAATCGCAGGCATCTAAAAATCCTTGAATGCGAGACCAGGAGCTGAAGTGCAGACCTCGTTCAAACTCCTCATAACAATATGTAATGTGCTTATGGCCTAATTGTTTGAGATATCGAACTCCGATGGCTGTTCCTTCGCGATCGTCAATGCTTACGGACGCAGTAAAACCGTTGGTTGTAGGAATATTAACGCCGACGATAGGGATATTTGCGTCCTGAAGACGCGTCACTTCATCATTGCTGATGTCGAATGAAGAAACGACGACAGCATCCACATTTCCGCGTAACGGCAATTGGTCAAAAAACTCTTTTCGCTCTTCAATCGTAGTGACAGGGAAAATGATAAGGTCATAATGAGCTAGCCGAAATACGGTATTCAGTCCCTCAATTATTCTGCCGGTAAACCAGTCAATTTTGCTCGATCCTACGAGAAAGGCAATGCGCATAGCTTTGCCGGATTTAAACACACCAGCCGAACGAGAAATGTAGAAATCCAGCTCTTGCGCCTTTTTCACTACTATGTCACGTGTTTTCTGTGACACTCTTTCTGGATGTGAAAAAACGCGAGACACGGTAGCTGTGGAAACCCCGGCTGCTTGTGCGACATCTGCGATGCTATGTTTCTGTTTTTTCATTCATCCATCCCTTGCTGGTACCCGTTGAACTTCATTGTACGGGGGAGTACGACACGCCGGTTTCATGAAAATTGTAGCATGAAAAGCCTTATAAATGTAACCGTTTACATTATTTCGCGTGTTGTCGCGATATTTTTTACATTAATCCATGGAAAACGTACAAGATACGTGTATAGTGGATAGTGCAAATTTATTGCACTTACAGTGGAGTAAGGAGAGAAGATGCAGTTAAAGAAGATAGCTACTGCGACAATTGCAACCGTTGGCATTTTGGCTATGGTTAGCGCATGCTCAAGCACGGGAAGTTCGGGCGTCACCGACACAAAAGCGGATAAAGGTCTGGATGTTATCGGTACGAACGTCACCTATGATCCGAACCATCTCGTCAATGAGGGTAAGCCAATTACGATTGAATACTGGACATGGTCAGACAAAGGTGTAGACCCTGTTTATCAGTTATCCGAAGACTATTCGAAGATTTATCCCAATGTCACAATCAACATCAAGAAGCAGACATGGGATGACTATTGGACGAAGCTGCCTCTGCAGCTCAAAGGGAAGAATGGCCCGGCCATCTACAATATTCACAATTCTTATGACTCCTTAATCCGTCCTTATTCGGCAGATTATGATATCGACCAAGCTGCATTGGAAGCGGATTATCCAACCGCCGTGGCGCATGAAGATGCAGACGGCAAGGTCAAGTACATCGATTCTGTAATTAATACCGGAAATATTTATTACAACAAGACTTTGTGGAGCGAAGCTGGTCTTACGGAAGCGGATATTCCGACCACGTGGGATCAGTTCATCGCAGTTGCGCAGAAGCTGACGAAATTTGATGGCGATAAGATGACTCAGGCGGGCTTTAATATCAATGGCGCCTATGATGCCATCTATCAAGGTCTGAATTATCAAAAGGGCACGTTGCTCTTTGATAGCACCGGCAAGACTGCAAACTTTGACAATGAAACAATCAAAGAAAATTTGCAGTTCTTAAAGGATTTGTATGAAAAGGACAAGGTGGGTTCCGTAGACTTTGGCAACGAATACTCCGAATCCTTTGGACAAGGCCAAACTGCAATGGTATACGCATGGGGCTGGCTTGAGGGCACGATGAAGGATAAATATCCTGACATTGATTACGGTGTGTTTGCAACCCCAACCTTTGGCACGGATACACCATTTGCTTTTGACCGTTACAACGGCGAATCTACTCCTGGAATTAATAAGAATCAGACTGCGGAACAGCAAGCTGTTGCACAAGATTTCGTGAAATACCTGTTGGCTAACGATGATTACGTTCGCCAAGCAGTAGCAGGTTTGAATTCCTTCCCAGCGAAGGCGAATCTTCAATCCGATGCTGAAATTTTGAAGAGCCCTGTTATGCAGGCAATTCAACCACGCGTATCTCGCTTGATTTGGCCAGGCGCAACACCTGCAACCGTGGAAACCTCTGCAAAGGTTGCGTTTGAAAATGTTATGCAAAATGGTATGTCCATCGATGAGGCCTTGACAGAAGGCCAAGCAACGATGGAGAAGGATATGAAGGGTTCAGACTTTACTTCCGCAGAAGGTAAATATGAATTCTTTAGCGAGCATAAGTAAATGAGCCTTGCGGTGGAGTGCAATGCAGAGAGCTTGCACTCCACCTTAGGGGAACTGTGATTTTTCATAGGTAAACACCATGTGTGGGCAATGGGATACGAAACTTGCATTCCATTTACGATAGTCAAATATGTGATGATGCACGGGGAAGTGCACTGCGCATATCAAGCAGTTGATCAGCATGCTGGAGGAGAGTTATGAGTAAAACCGCTGCATCAACTCAGGAAAAACGAAGCATATTTTCGCGTATTTTTACCTTGCGAAATATGGCAGTAACGTTCCTGATTGTTTATTTCGCCATTTTTCTGGCGTACCCAATTTATAAGGCTTTTGCAGGAAGTCTGCATAACTGGAATCCGCTGAATGATACGTATGAGTGGATTGGCTTTGAAAACTACAAAGATATCCTGACAGATAAGCTCTTTTGGACATCCATGGCAAATACGGGGGTATTTCTGGGGTGGTCCACCTTGTTTAGAGTGGTAATCGGATTGGGTTTGGCTTTGCTTCTGAGCTCCAAGCTAGTGCGGGCAAAGGATACACTGCGCGGTCTGTTTTATATGCCAACGATTACGCCTCTCGTAGCTGTCAGCTTTGTCTGGTTGTGGATGTTTGACCCACAGTTCGGCATGATTGACAAGGTCACGGGCCTAAACATCAACTGGCTCCATGATTCTACCTGGGCGATGCCGGCAGTCATTATCATGACGATTTGGAAAGATTTCGGTTATGCAACGGTGCTGTATCTCGCGGGATTAATGAATCTTCCGCGCGATGTATATGAAGCTGCTGCTATCGATGGCGCAAATTCGGTACAAATCTTCTTCCGCATTACACTGCCATTGTTGAAATCCACAACGCTCTTTATTGTGATTACTTCGATTATTAGCTACTTGCAGGCCTATGTGCAATTCCTGGTAATGACTGAGGGTGGTCCGGGAACGTCCACATACACCATCAGCTATTTAATCTTTGACCAAGCATTTAATAAGAATAATTTTGGTGTAGCATCGGCTCAAGCGGTTGTATTGTTCCTCTTTACCGGTGTGCTCACCCTAATTATGTTTAAGGTTTCCGGCGATGCGGAGGGATTGGCATAATGAAAAACCCGCTTATGTGGAGACGTGTCGGCTCTATTATTCTGACTGTATTTCTCTTTATCATCGCTGTGATTACCATAGTTCCGTTTCTATGGATGTTTATCTCTTCGTTTGCGCCCAATAGCGAAATCGTAAAGATCAATGGCGGACTTTTCCCAACGCCCACAACTATCGAGAATTACATCAACATTCAAGAGAATTTTAATTTCTTCAGACTTTTTGGTAATTCCGTATTTGTGGCGACGGTGAAAACGGTCATCATCATTTATACTTCCGCCTTGCTAGGCTTCGTATTTTCTAAGATGCGCTTCTTTGGGCGAGACATCCTTTTTGGTGTTGTAATGAGTACGATGATGATTCCTTGGGCAGTGACGATTATCCCTCAATATGAAATGATGGTGAATTTCGGCTGGCTTGATACCTACAAGGCGCTCATTATCCCTGGGTTGGTATCTGGTTTTGGCATCTTCCTGTTCCGGCAATCGATTTCCGGCATTTCTGACGAGCTTATAGAAGCGGCAAGGTTGGATGGCGCCAGCGATACGAGAATATTCCACAGTTTGATTTTGCCGTTAAGTCACAATACTATTGCGGCTCTCGCCATCTTCACCTTCTTGTGGAATTGGGAAGACTATCTATGGCCATTCTTGATGATCACGGATGATACGAAGCAGCTCTTGGCTGTGGGATTAAAGGCCTTTAATGGGCAGTATGGCACGGATTACGGTGGCTTATTTGCTGCTACATCGTTGGCCATCGTGCCGGTCATTATCGTCTATATGATCTTCCAAAAGCAATTCATAGCAGGTATTGCTACCGGCAGTTCGAAGTAGCACATCTGATTTGTGGGACTGGGCATAACCAGCCCCACAATGCTGTGAGGCGTGGTGTTATTACAATTATGAAGTCTTTGCAAACGTTTTCATAATAATATAGGGGAACAACTTGATTTGCGGCCCATTTTATGAATCTTCGGCTATAATTATAAATGGGTTTTATGAAAACGTTAGCATTGGTAAGTTTTCGTGGATTCTTCATGAATATGCTTATGAATCATTGATAACTTTCCGACAATCAGAAGCGAAGGAGCTTAGTATGACAGAACAAGGAAACGGCGCATTTGCAGAGTATGAGGGCATGACGCATCCGGTCATGGATGCAAAGCGCGTTATTTCGGGCGATAAATGGCGCATTGGGGTGATTACCAATTCGCTGCTACGCTTCGAGTGGTCGGATACAGGTGTGTTCGAGGATAAGGCAACTCAGGTTGTGGTTGACCGCAATTTCGACGACGATATTTCCATCGCGATGACAGAGCGTGACGGCCTGCTTATTATCGATACGGGCGAGCTCTACGTCACCTATAACAAGAAGCCATTCTCCAAAGAGGGGCTTAGCGTTGTTGTTAAGCATCTCAATACTTCGCAATTCAACACCTGGCATTATGGCGATGCTGCTCCAGGCAATTTGCGTGGCACCACACGTACCTTGGATACCATCGATGGCCGCACGGAGCTCGAAGAAGGCATCCTGTCCATTGATGGTTGGGCCATCCTCGATGATTCTCGCTCTAATGTGGTGTCTTACGAGGGTGCGTCTCCAAAGGCTGTTTTTGGTGAGGAAAATATCAAAGCAGGCGGTTGGCGCATTGCTTCGCGCGATCATGCGGAAACGGATTTCTACTTCTTCGGCTATGCTCATGGCTACAAGAAGGCTATTCGCGATTTCTACAAGCTTACGGGCCCGCAGCCGTTACTACCGCGTTGGGCACTGGGCAACTGGTGGAGCCGTTACTATGCCTATACGCAGGAGGAGTACCTCCAGCTGCATGATAGATTTAAGCAGGAAGGCATTCCTTTCACCACGGCTGTCATCGATATGGATTGGCATATTACAGATATCGATCCTAAGTATGGTTACGGTTGGACGGGATATACCTGGAATAAGGATTTGTATCCTGATCACGTGCAGTTGCTCTCGGATTTGTCAGAGCGCGGATTAAAGACCACATTGAATGTGCATCCTCGAGACGGCGTGCGCGGCTATGAAAAGCCTTATAAGGAACTTGCGGAAAAGGTAGGCATTGACCCTGCCACAGATGAGGCTGTGGAATTTGACCTGACGAACCCTGCCTTTATCGACGGCTACTTCGACATGCATCACACATTGGAAGATGAAGGTGTGGACTTCTGGTGGCTCGACTGGCAGCAGGGTGGTGTTACCCGTCAGCCAGGCTTAGATCCGCTGTGGATGCTCAATCACGTGCACTACATCGATTCTGCGCGCGATGGCAAGTGGCCATTGACCTTCTCGCGTTATGCAGGACCGGGCTCGCATCGCTATCCAGTAGGATTCTCTGGCGATTCCATTGTGTCGTGGGAGTCCTTACAATTCCAGCCTGAATTTACAGCAACGGCGTCGAACATCGGATTCGGTTGGTGGAGCCACGATATCGGCGGTCATATGATGGGATATCGTGATGATGAGCTCGAAGCACGCTGGTATCAGTATGGCACCTTCAGCCCAATTAACCGCTTGCACTCCAGCAATTCGCCATTTACCAGCAAGGAGCCATGGAACTTCCGCCCAGAAGTGCGTCAGGCCATGGTTGAAGCCTTGCAGTTGCGTCATCGTCTCATCCCTTATTTGTACACCATGAATTATCGTGCATATGATGCGGGTGAGCCATTGGTGCAGCCAATGTACTGGGCATCTCCAGAAATTGCTGAGGCATATGCGGTGCCAGAAGAATTCTGGTTTGGTTCTGAGCTCGTTATGGCGCCTATTACCTCTCCTTCTGACAAAAATGTGGCGAAAGCTAAGGCAGACGTGTGGCTGCCATCGGGCGAATGGTTCGATTTCTTCAGTGGTCGTCGTTATGTGGCAAAGGGCAAGGGCCGTACATTTGAAGCGTGGCGCGCGCTCAATCGCCAGCCAATCTTCGCTCGTTCGGGTGCAATTATTCCATTGGCTCAGCTCGGTGCAGATGATCACATTAACTCCGTTGCAAATCCAGAGGCGTTGGAAATCGTGGTGTTCCCAGCAGCTCAAGGCGAGGGTAATACCTTCACGCTCGTAGAAGATAATGGTCAGTACAACGATGCTCGCACGGGCAAGACGGCACGCACACGTTTGAGCTGGGATGGTTCAACCTTTGTTATTTCTGCTGTAGAAGGCGATGCGCAAGCCGTACCAAGCACACGCACCTGGACCGTGACTCTGCGCGGTGTAGGCGACTTAGGGGAGAAGGCTCTTACGGGTGCAGAGGTAACGGCATACGCTTATGATGCAGAAAATATGAGCGCTTCGTACACCTTGGCAAGCCTGCCGGTTAGCAGTGAAACAGTGCTGGAGATTTCGGGCGCTACGCCTGCAGAAAACCCAGTGGCTGAGGATGCGCGCAAGATGCTCCTCAACACGCAAATTGCATACAACATGAAGGATGCAGTTTACCGTGTGGCTCTCAGTGGCGATATTACGGAGCTGGCCTCTATGGGTGCGCGCAAGTTCGCCTATGAGTACGGTTTGCATGGTCATACCCCAGAGCATACGGTGACGGAACGCATTCCAGCGGAAATAGAATCCGCATTGAAGGAAATTATGCTCCGATCATAAAAATACTATCCAGCCTTCTGAGATGAAGGCGTAGATGTGCAGGCGATTTTTTAGACATTTTCGGTCGAGAAATCGCCTGCGCTGTATTCTGGGAGTGACGAGAAAAACTTCACGTACTTATGTGCAATGCGCACTGAAGGAGAACAAATGGCAATCGAAGAAGTCGCTACATCTCAGGCACCTCAAGCGTTGGGTGCCTACAGCCAGGCAGTCAAAGCCAATGGCTTTGTCTTTGTTTCAGGACAGCTGGGCATTGACCCGGACACCGGCGAGCTCGCTGGAGCCACGCCAGAATTGCAAACGCATCAGGCGATGAAAAATATTGCGGCCATTCTCGAAGCTGCAGGTTCCAGCCTAGATAAGGTTGTGCGTGCCACCATTTATATGAAGAATGCAAATGACTTTGCGGACATCAATGCGGTTTATGCTCAATATTTCGAGGGTGAGGTCAAGCCTGCGCGCGTGGCTTTTGGTTCTAATGTCATCCCAAAGCCGGGCGCGGTGGTAGAAATTGATGCCATTGCAGTAGCTGAGTAGATTTGTAATAACGGCAGTTCATCTAGGCGATAGTGCGTAAGCTTGCGGGGCTATCGCCTTTTGTGTGCGCACAATCCTTACTTGGTTAGCGCAGCGCGTACTGCGACTACTCAGATGGATGCGCCGAATATCCTTCGATAGACCGCACAAGACGGCGCCCGTCATTGCTGGCAGGGCAAAGAGGAGCAGAGTGCAACTATACGAGGTGTGCGCGAGCAGGGGGCCGGCCATAGCGCCACACAGCGAAGATAATGCTTGAGCGGGGACACTCATAGTGGTGGTAAGCCGACCTTGCATGGTATCGGGGGCTTGCGTGGAAACGAATCCGAGGAGGAGTGCATTCATTGCAGGGATCACCAGACCGATCAAGGAGTTGAGTATCAAAGTCAGGGGATAAGACGTAAAAATCGGTAAGAGCAGACAGAGTATACTCACATATCCCAGGGAGAAAACCGTTACGCGCCCCACATGCAGGTGATGGTTGTAATGTCGCGTAAAAATTGAGCCTGCGAGCATGGACACAGCCATACCTGCGCTGATGCAGCCGATAAGCGTGGAATTGGTATGCGTGGAAACCAAGCGAAGCTGAATCGTGTACTGCACGCCGGAAAGAGAAAAAATTTGTCAAGCTCCTGGCGAGAAGAATAATCACGAGCATGTGTTTGGAAAAAGTCCATGTCCAACCGTCCACAAAGTCCTGTCTAAAGTGCGCTTGGGGGTCGTCGTTCTGTGCATGTTCAATTTCAGCCGTGCGTGGTATGGCGTCCGTAGCCCCGCCTAAGCAGGCGTAGAGCAGAGCTCTGATAGCAAAAGGAAACCAAGTGTGCAGGGCGAAGAGAAAGCCAGACAGGGGGTTTCCGGATAAAAAAATCAACGCATCGCCCCCCGGTTGAGGCTGCGTGCTTTCATAATCCTCGAGTGGAATGACGGATTTGAGCAGCGCATCGGAGGCAGAAGACAAGAAACCGTTGATAAGCGACATGGCAATGCAGAGGCTGAGAAACAGCGGAAAACTCAGCAGATGTCCAACCAGTAGCAAGCAGACAAGTCCCCAGCCCATCGCGGAGCACACAGAATTTATGACGAGCGAGACGCGCCGATGATGACGATCCATGAAGGTGTCGCCTGTGATACCGGCGATTAATTGTGCGATAAGCGACAGAGTTCCCACCCAACCGGCAAGCGTGGTGGACTGGGTGAGTGCAAAGCCCAAAAGCGAAATGGCGAGTGTTCGGATGGATGTGCCGGCGGCTGAGGTGGTACCTGCGGTAAACCAGGCGAGATATGCACGCTGGCTGTGTGTATCGTGTGCACCGAGAGTGCTGAGTGTGCGTGCTGACCGTGTGTGCAGGTTGTGCTGTGAGCGGCGCATCAGGCTATCCATCGGAAGACTTGGATAATGCTCACGACCTTGTGCAAATCTGTTTGGGTAGAAGCGGCGGGTTTTTCAGACGACTGGGCATTCTGCTGAGAAATCTTTTCCCATTTCGCGAGTACATCTCGTAGTTCCTCTGCCATGCTCGCAGTTTGCTCCGCGGTCAGCGTAAATGTGCAGTCATCGCTGGTGACGGCATTTTTCCACTCTTCCGAGAGTTCATCGAAATGGTCGAGGAATCTTTCGTATGCTAGATGCCGGGTAATAGAAGCACTGCGTTTAAAGGTATCCAGCGTGTTTGTATCCGCAGAATTAGTCGAAATAATAGTTTTCTGCTCTGCTGCTACCCACCAGCTCGTGCGCGCATCGTGGTTGGGGGAGTCCACCTTGTGCACGAGATTATTTTTCTCCATGATGCTCAAGTGATAACTGACTGAGCCGGGAGCCTCGCCGATGGATGCGCTGATGGATCCTACACTCTGTGCGCCGTCTAGGCGCAGCGTGCCGAGGATGCGCATGCGTATGGGGTTGGACAGAACTTTCAGCATTTCTGGGGTGGTGGATGCCATCTTCTCGCCTTCTTGTGTAAATGGTCTTTAACAAAGAATACCACAAATAATTTGTACAAATAAATTGCATAAATAATAGATTGAGTAAAACTGCCGATTCTTTCGCCAAATTCCTGTGTATGCCTCAACCGTTAAACTAACCTCTATGAGTCCAGAAGCACTTGCACAATTAATTTTTGATATCGCCACCGCACTCGTGGAGTCCGGTAAAGCAGGCGAATTAACTCTTGAACAGATCCCACCCGTAGAAAAGCTTGCTGTTATGCGCCCTAAGGATCGTGCGCACGGCGATTGGTCGACAAATATTGCCATGCAGCTTGCCAAGAAGGCGGGTATGGCACCACGTAATTTCGCAGCATTGTTTGCAGAAGGATTGGGTAAAGCAGACGGTATTGCACGCGTAGATATCGCGGGCCCAGGCTTTATCAATATCGTGCTGGATTCAGCATCGGCAGCCGCTATTGTGCAGACGGTGCTGGATCAGGCAGAGACGTTTGGGCAGAATGATCATTTGGCTGGTCAAACGCTCAATCTGGAATTTGTCTCGGCAAACCCTACGGGGCCTATTCATATCGGTGGTACACGCTGGGCTGCTGTGGGCGATTCCATGGCGCGCGTATTGGAGGCGAATGGTTCCAAGGTTGTGCGTGAGTACTACTTCAATGATCACGGTACGCAGATTGACCGTTTTGCCAAGTCTCTCGTGGCGGCTGCACACGGCGAGGAAACACCTGAGGATGGCTACAAGGGTGCGTATATCGATGATATTGCCGCTCGTGTAATTGAGCAGGCGCAGGCGGAAGGCGTCGATGTGCTGTCCTTGCCACGCATCACAGGTGAGGATGGGGCAGAAGGCGATTCCGAGCAGCGTGAGGAGTTCCGTAAACGCGCCGTTCCTATGATGTTTGACGAAATCAAGCAGTCCATGAAGGAATTTCGTGTGGACTTCGACGTGTACTTCCATGAAAATGCGGTGTATGAGTCCGGCGAAGTAGATCGTGCCATTGCCGAACTGCGTGCCAAGGGCGATATTTATGAAAAGGATGGAGCTACGTGGTTTGCTTCTACCAAGTATGGTGACGATAAGGACCGCGTCGTTATCAAGTCCGATGGGAATGCAGCGTATATTGCCGGCGACATTGCTTATTATCTCAACAAGCGTCGCCGTGAAAAGGATCCTGCAGACGTAGCTATTTATATGCTGGGTGCAGATCATCACGGTTATATTGGTCGCATGATGGCCGTGTGTGCAGCATTCGGTGATACGCCGGGCACGAATATGCAGATCCTCATCGGTCAGCTCGTCAATGTGTTGAAGAATGGTCAAGCCGTGCGCATGAGCAAGCGTGCAGGCAATGTGGTTATCATCGATGACCTGATTGAAGCCGTGGGAGTAGATGCGGCGCGTTATTCTTTGGCTCGCACCTCCTACAACCAAAATCTCGACATCGATTTGGATGTGCTGGCTTCGCATACCAACGACAATCCCGTGTACTACGTGCAGTACGCCTTTGCACGTTCCAAGAACGTGGACCGCAATGCTCAGGCTGCGGGTATTAGCTACGAGGGTGCAGATTTGAGCCTGCTGGACACCGCGACGGACTCCGAACTGCTGGCAGAGCTGGCTTTGTATCCTTCGGTGGTTACCACAGCCGGTGATTTGCGCGAGCCGCACCGCATTGCACACTATGTGGAGGAGCTCGCGGGCAAGTACCACAAGTGGTATGCGGCAGAGCGTGTGGTACCAATGGACTTGACGGAGGGCGAAGCCTCTCGTGAGGATGCGGAGGATGTGCGCATTGCTAAGAGTCCGGAGCTAGCGCGTGCAGCCGCGCGTTTGATGCTTAATGATGCAGCGGGTCAGATTTTTGCGAACGCTTTGGGTCTGCTTGGTGTGAGCGCTCCAGAAAAGATGTAAGTTTCCCGTGAAATCTGCGCAATCCAGCACAGGGTAGGATGAGAGCGATGTGAAAGGCACTGGTATACGCCAGTGCCTTTTCGTATGCTCCTCTTAGACTAGACGGTAATTGTCTGTGGAATGAAACGGCAGTAGCAGCGACGGAGAACGAATTATGATAACACCGGATATCACACGTATTTGGCCACAAGGCGTCAGCATTTTCGAGGGTGAAGAGGGTATGACGGACCGTGGTCACAGTTTCGAGGCCTTGGCTGAAAAGTACGGCACGCCACTGTACGTGATAGATACGGTGGATGTGGCAGATCGAGCGCGCTATTTCGTGGATACTGTGCGGGACAGTTTTGCCAATGCCACCACACATGTCAGCTTTGCGGGCAAGGCTTTTCTGTCCAAGGAGATTGCGCGCATCGTGGCCGAACAGGGCTTGTTTGTGGATACCTGTACTTGGGGCGAAATGCAGATTGCGTTGGCTGCGGGCATTCCAGGACGTCGTTTAGTGTTGCATGGAAATAACAAATCGGATGCGGAAATTCGTTTGGCTATTGAGCATGATTTTGACAAAATCGTCATCGACGAACCGCAGGAGCCGGACCGTATTGCCCGTATCGCGCGCGAGGTAGGCAAGCGCGCTCGTGTTATGGTGCGTGTGACTGTAGGTGTGCATGCAGGTGGGCATGAGTATATTTCTACCGCACATGAAGACCAGAAATTTGGCATTGCCATGCTTCCGGCTCATCATGAGGATGTGACAGACGTACAATCTGTGCTTTTCTTCGATGAAGTGGCTCATGGCCCGGCCATCAGCGTTTTGCAGAGCGTGCTCCATCTGTCAGAGGATTTGGAGCTCGTGGGCGTGCATTCGCATATTGGTTCACAAATTCACGATGCAGATGCGTTTATCGCTGCGGCAGAGCGTGTGATGGTACTGCGTCGCGCGTTTTATGCAACGGATGGGTATGTACTGCCAGAAATTGACTTGGGCGGCGGCTATTCTGTGGCGTACACCGAAGGCGATGCGTCTATGGATATCGAAGCCACAATGAAGCGCATTGCGCAGGCGGTGCACTCCGATTCTGCGCGTGCAGGACTACCTTTGCCTATCGTGAGCTTTGAGCCAGGCCGTTGGATTGTGGCGCCGGCTGGCTATACCTTGTATCGCGTGGGTACGGTGAAGAATGTGCCTCTGGAAGGCGGGCAGTCTCGCGTGTACGTCAGTGTAGATGGCGGCATGAGCGATAATATTCGTCCGGCATTATATGGAGCTGAGTACACGGCAGTTGTCGCCAATCGTGCGACCACGGGTGAGACGGTACAGGCACGCGTAGTGGGTTCGCATTGTGAATCCGGAGATGTCGTCGTGCATGACATCCAGCTTCCGGCAGACATACAGCGCGGAGACTTGCTGGCTGTGCCGGTAACCGGTGCCTATGGTCGCACGATGGCTAGCAATTACAATCAAATTCTGCGTCCAGCTGTAGTAGCAGTGGACGAGAACGGCTCGCATGTGATGATGCGTCGTGAAACCATGGAAGATTTGCTGGAATTGGACGTCAGCGAGTAAACACCGTGCTCACTCAGTGAGTGGAAAGGGAGAATAAGTGTCGCAGACAAATGAATACGGTCAGCTGATTGGCGATCGAGTGCAGGGCATGGCCTTTGTGCAGCCCACGGTGTAGACGATTGAGGGGCGTTTCGTCACCGTCGAGCATATGAGGGTGTCTGATCATCTCGAAGATATTTGGGATTTTTACCGAGCGGATTATGCACACCCTCAAGACTGGACTTATCTGTCCTATGAGCCATTCAGTGATATTTCTGAGCTTCGAAATCTTGTAGAAGATCACGAAAAGAGCACAAATCCGTATTTTCTTGTCGCTCGTGATAAGACGCAGAATCACAAAGTACTTGCCACCTGCGCGCTGATGCGCATTAATCCGCAGAATCGTTCCTGTGAAATGGGACAAGTCATTTATGCGCCTGCATTTCGCAAAACGCGCGCCGCAACAGAGTTGCAATTTCTTGTGAGGCGTTACGTGTTTGAGGAACTCCATGCGCGCCGGTATGAGTGGAAATGCGATAGTTTGAATTTGCCTTCTCGGCGTGCGGCTGAACGCTTGGGCTTTACGTATGAGGGACGTTTCCGGAATGCTGTCGTGTATAAAGGTCGTTCTCGAGATACGGATTGGTTCTCTGTTATTGCTACAGAATGACCATCGCTGAAAAAGGCATTCGAATTATGGCTAGATGACAGCAGCTTCGATGAGCAGGGGAATCAGCGCCAGAACTTGCAAAATATGCGTTCTTAGTATTTACTAGGTTAGGATAATTTAATACGAAGCCTGCAACCCTTTATATGTTTCTGGTGCACGTTTCGCTAAAAAATGGCAAGAAATGTATGGAGAGAAAAAGGTTCACTATGCCAAAACCATTACTTCAACGCGCCCTAAAATTGGTGCTCAGTGCAGGAATCGCTTTATCCTTGACCGCAGCTCTGGCTGCTTGTGGCACATCATCCACTTCGAGTTCGTCCGCAGAGGGTTTAAAAACCGTTACTTTTATGCTCAGCTGGATCCCGGACACGAATCATATTGGCGCGTATATTGCTCAAGAACGTGGCTATTTTAAAGAAGAAGGTTTAAACGTCGATATTGTAGCCGCTTCTCAGGCGGGTGCAGAGCAGGCCGTATCTACCGGTGCGGCGGATTTTGCATTATCCAATACCTTTAATGTGGGCGTGGCCAATATTAAAGATGCGGGTCTGAAACTTATCGCACAAGTACAGCAGCGTACATCGGCAATTTGGTGCTCGCTGGCTTCCAACACCTCAATCCAATCGCCGAAAGATTTTGATGGCAAGACTTTCGCGACCTTTGGTGCGAATGAATCCGATGCGGTGATTAAGCGCATGATTCAAACCGATGGTGGCACCGGTAATTTTGACAAGGTAACCGTGGGCACCTCTACCTTCCAGACTTTAAGCTCGGGCAGAGCTGACTTTGGCGGATTCTATGCCACCTGGGAGGGTGTGCAAGCAGAATTGTATGGTCCACAGCTCAACTGCTGGAACGAGCCAGATTATGGTGTACCCGGAAATGCGGATGAAATTGGCATTATTACCTCGGATAAGATGATTAGCTCAGATAAAAACACCGTGCAAGGCTTTACGCGTGCCGTACAAAAGGGCTATACCTGGGCGTACTTGCATCCGGATGACGCGGCCGAGATTCTGGTCAATGCGGCGAAAGATGCAAACCTGGATAGCGAATTGGTTAAGCATTCCATGGAAGCCATTGTGGATGGTCAATACTGGGGCAGCGCAGATGATGTGAAGTCTGGTGCATTTACCATTGGCACCATGAATACCGAAGCGGCTCAGCAATACTTTGATTTTGTCAAAGATTCAGGAGCTTACACGGATAGCAATAATCAAACAGTGACCACCGCGCCACAGGCCACCGATCAGGTGGACGAGGAGTTCCTCATTTCGGGCGCAGATATCGTAAAGGCAATCGGCTCATGACACAGGACGCAACTGCACAAAAAATCATCCTCGACTGTGATACCGGTATCGACGACACCCTGGCTTTAATGTATCTTTTTGGCAGTGAAGACGTCGAAATTCTCGGTGTGGTCGGCACCTTTGGCAATGTGACCGAAGGACAGGCGGCGTTGAATAATCGCGCGCTTTTGGATGCGGCCGGGTTGGCAGACATTCCGGCGTATCGCGGCATTGAAGTTCCATCGTTCGATAAGATATCCACCCATTACGAGGTGGATGAAGGTTGCGAACGCTTCCATGGAAAGAACGGATGGGGCGGAGCACAGCTCGATCTACCGGAAAGCGTACAGCGTGGCGCAATTCTTGATGATGGTGTGTCATTCGAAGCTGAAGTCATTGAAAAATATGGTACGGATCTGACCGTCATTGCTACCGGACCCTTGACCAATATCGATGCAGTGCTGACGCGCAGGCCTGAACTGGCACGCAAACTGCATCTGGTCATTATGGGCGGCGCGCTTACTCAGCTAGGAAACTGCTATAACCTCATTAGCGAAACCAATATGGTCAACGATCCGGAGGCGGCCAATCGCGTATTTCACAGTGGTGCAGATATTACCGTCGTAGGCATCGATGTGACACATAAAACCTTGATGACGCGCGCGCATGTGGAGACTTTTGCGCGCGAGGGTGGTAAGACTGGGCAATTTGTGGCGCAGGCGCTACGTTATTACGTGAATGCGAATGAGCAGTCTGACCCCGTATTTCTTGCTGGATCGCCGTTGCATGATCCGCTGGCCGTAGCGGTAGCTTTGGATCCTAGTCTTGTTTCTTGCTTCCCTATCAATTTGATGGTGGATTTGGAAGGTCCGCAACGTGGACGCACGGTGGGAGATCCTACGCTGATCAACGCGCCTGCCGAGCATGTACGCATGGCCTTAGGCGTGGATTCTCCACGTTTTGTGAGTCAGTGGCACGAGCGTACTCTGCGTGCGTTTGAGCGCATGAATAAGCATCTCGCAGCATAGGTCTACGCCATAGATGTATATCTCCCAAAACTTGAGTGACTTTGACTCAAGTTTTGGGAATATCTCTGAGAGAAAACTGTTAAACATATCAGAATAACGAAAAAACCTTGACGAACGTGCGAATCAAGGACAAACAAAGAAGGTCTGATATGGAACAAAAATTTACGACTTTGGCTCAAGAAGCCATATCGTCTGCTGTTCAAAGTGCCTCTGCAGCGGGAAACCCACAGGTAGAAACATTGCATCTGGCTCAAGAATTGTTGACCCAAAATAATGGGGTTGTGCTGGGCTTGCTTCAAGCAGCGGGCGCGGATGCGCAGTCTATTGGTGTGGGTATCCGTCAAGCATTGCTGGCTTTGCCACGCGTTTCTGGCAGTTCTGCAGCACAAGCCGCGGCTGCACGCTCGCTGGAGGCAGCACTCGTAGATGCTCAGAAAATCATGACAGATATGGGCGATGAGTATATTTCTACCGAGCATTTGCTCATTGCGATCGTTCAAGGACAGTCCGAAGCGGCGCACATTCTCAACAAATTCGGTGCTACTGCGCAAGCTTTGAAGAAGGCTGTGCCTCAGGTGCGCGGTGGAGCTAAAGTCACCAGCCCAGATGCCGAAGGCTCGTACAAAGCTTTGGAGAAGTACTCTACGGATCTGACGGCTCGTGCTCGCGAAGGGAAGCTGGATCCGGTCATTGGCCGTGATAAGGAAATTCGCCGCGTTATCCAGATTTTGAGCCGCCGTACGAAGAATAATCCTGTGCTTATCGGCGAGCCGGGTGTGGGTAAAACCGCAGTTGTCGAAGGATTGGCGCAGCGTGTGGTTGCCGGTGATGTGCCTACAACCCTCCAAAATAAGCGCGTTGTCACCTTGGACATGTCCTCTATGGTGGCCGGTTCGAAATACCGTGGTGAATTCGAGGAACGCTTGAAGGCGGTGCTCGATGAAATTCAAAAAGCGGATGGAAACATCATCACTTTTATCGATGAAATTCACACCATCGTGGGAGCAGGTGCAACTGAAGGCTCCATGGATGCGGGCAATATGCTCAAGCCTATGCTGGCACGTGGTGAGCTGCGTCTGATTGGTGCTACCACATTGGATGAGTACCGCGAAAACATCGAAAAGGATCCTGCTCTGGAGCGTCGATTCCAGCAAGTATTCGTGGGCGAGCCAAGCGTAGAGGATACTGTGGCCATTCTGCGTGGTTTGAAGGAGCGCTACGAGGCTCATCATAAGGTCACTATTGGTGATGATGCTTTGGTTGCGGCTGCTACGCTGTCCCATCGCTATATTTCCGGACGTCAGTTGCCAGATAAGGCCATCGATTTGGTGGATGAGGCTGCTGCGCATTTGCGCATGGAGCTGGATTCCTCCCCAGAGGAAATCGATGAGCTGACCCGTCGTGTCACGCGTTTGGAAATGGAAGAAATGCAGCTGAAAAAAGCTGAGGACATTGCTTCTCAGGAACGTCTTGAAAAGCTGCAAGCGGAGCTGGCCGATGCGCGCGAAAAGTTGACTGGCTTAAATGCCCGGTGGGAAGCCGAAAAGACAGGGCACAACAAAGTGGGTGACTTGCGTGCACAGCTCGATGCCTTGCGCGTAGAGGCAGATAAGGCCACGCGTGAGGGCGATTTGGAGAAGGCGTCGCGCATTTTGTACGGTGACATTCCTCAAATACAGAAGGAGCTGGCTGCTGCAGAACAAACCGCGGATGAGGGGAGAGAGGAATCAGAGCAATCCTCCGAACCTATGGTACCAGACCATGTGGATGCAGATTCTATTGCGCAGATTGTGTCGGACTGGACCGGTATTCCGGTGGGCCGCTTGATGCAAGGCGAAAATGAGAAGCTTCTTCATATGGAAGAAGAACTGGGTCGCCGCGTTATCGGTCAGAAGGAAGCGGTGCGTGCGGTCAGCGATGCAGTGCGTCGTTCGCGTGCCGGCATTTCGGATCCAAACCGTCCGACGGCAAGCTTCATGTTCCTCGGACCAACCGGTGTGGGTAAGACGGAGCTAGCAAAGGCTTTGGCGGACTTCCTCTTTGACGATGAGCGCGCTGTGGTGCGTATCGATATGAGCGAATACATGGAGAAGGCTTCGGTATCGCGCTTGATTGGTGCGGCTCCGGGCTACATCGGATATGAAGAGGGCGGTCAGCTCACCGAAGCGGTACGCCGTCGCCCATACTCTGTAGTGCTTTTCGATGAGGTAGAAAAGGCTCATCCAGAGGTCTTTGACATCCTGCTTCAAGTTTTGGATGATGGTCGCTTAACGGATGGTCAAGGTCGTACTGTGGACTTCAAGAATACGATTTTGATCATGACGTCTAACCTTGGCTCGCAGTTCCTCGTCTCTGGCGATTTGGATGAGGACGCGCGTAAGCAGGCGGTGATGAACGCGGTCCATGCGCAGTTCAAGCCAGAGTTTATCAACCGTTTGGATGACATGATTGTCTTCCAACCGTTGACGCGCGAGGAATTGGCCAAGATTGTGGATATTCAGGTCAATGCTGTGGCAGCACGTCTAACCGATCGTCGTATTACCTTGGATGTGACGAAGGTGGCTCGCGAATGGCTGGCAGACATGGGCTACGATCCAGCCTTCGGCGCTCGCCCATTGCGCCGCCTGGTCCAAAGCGAGGTAGGCGATCAGCTGGCACGTATGCTGCTGTCGGGCGCAGTTCATGATGGCGATACCGTGCTGGTTGACCAGACGGGTGGAGAGCATTTGGAACTCACCAGCTGGGCTACTCAGGATTTAGCGGATACCGGAGATCTTGAAAAGTAATATGTGACACAGTCATTCTCTCAGTACAAGGCTTGCGTGGTGATATCTACCATGCAAGCCTTTTTGTTTTCCCGTGCACAGTGAGTGGTGCAGTTTGCGGCGTATCGCGGCTCGAAATACCACAGTGGTATATTAAAGCCATGAAGAACCTCTCTATGGAAAAGAATCCACTCTCTAATCCCAGCAAATGGATTCACACGTACATCGTCACTGTAGGTCTGGATGATGGTGGCACCAATCGTTACGATATCGTCACCCGTCACGAAGCCGAGACTCTCGAAGATCTTAACCGCAACGAGGGGGATGCGGTGACGATTATTGCCACCTCCACAGACAGACAAAAAATGCTGGTTATCCGTGAATATCGACCGGCTATTAACGGCTATGTCTGGGCTTTCCCGGCAGGCTTGCTCGATCCGGAAGATACGAGTTTTGAATCCGCTGCGGCGCGTGAGCTCAAAGAAGAAACGGGCTACGACGTGGTTCGCGTTGATCAGGTTATCCGCCCGACTTATACCTCGCCCGGCATGACCAACGAATCCGTAGCGTTTGTGTATATAACCGTGGATGCGGAGCAGAAAAACGTCCTGCAGCATCTCGAAGCCAGTGAAGATATAGAGGCTCGATGGATTGATGTGCCGGCCGCTCAGCGACTGCTCGAGGGTGAGGAGTCCATCGATCAGCGCATGGCTTTGGTGGTGCGCGAATTCATCGAATCACATAAGGGCCCAACGCAGGATGTGGCAGTGCCGCATATCGTTCTGCGCAAACCAGGCGCTCAGGATAAATCGGCCATAAAAGCCATGGCTAAGGAATTCCAACGGTGCAAAGTTCCTCATGATGGGGGATTTTGGGACGAAGACCGTCTCGACGATACGTTTTATTATCAGCAATGGCTGGAATACAATGCCCGCACCGAAACCCAGCCGCCGATAGGATTTGTACCGGCCGTCCAATACGTCAGCTTTGACGCGTTTGGCAACGCTGTCGGAGCGCTGAGTCTCAGGCTGGAGCTCAATGATGATTTGCTGAATCGGGGAGGGCATATTGGCTACTGCATTCGTCCGGTGTCTCAAGGACGTGGCTATGCGAAAGAGCAGTTGCGTCAGGGTCTCGAGAAGGCTCGAGAGCTGGGTTTGGTGCGCGTGCTTGTCACCTGTCATCCGGAAAATACGGCCAGTAAGGCGGTGATTATCTCGCAAGGTGGTGTGCTGGAAGATGTGCGCGATAATGTGATGCGATTCTGGATTGATTTACGGCAGTAATAGAATAATCAATAATCAAAAAGCTGCGTCCCGCCATAGTAGGAGGGGCGCAGCCTTTCTTTATATGAGAATGACTTAATTCTGCTTGACAAATTGCTCAGGATTTGCCTTGAAAGAAGCCATGCAATGGTCAGAGCAGAAATGATAGGTCTTGCCATCGTATTCGTAAGAAGGATTGTCCTTCGTAACGGACATATTGCACACAGGATCGGTGAGTACGTGTTCTGCGGTATCGGTGTTTTTCTTAGACTTCAGGAAATCAAACATGTTTTCTCCTTGTTGTGAATTGTTGTCAATAATGATACGAGGTGTGACCTTTTCAGTCGCCGATGTGTCCACCGAAGACTGAGCAAGACGCAGACCACGCAAGCGTTGTGAATTCAGGATTAAGCTTACCGAGCTCAAGGCCATGGCAAGGCCGGCAATCATAGGGTTGAGCAGCCAACCGGTGAGTGGGTACAAAATGCCAGTAGCGATGACAATGCCCACCACATTGTATGCAAAGGCAAAGCCCAAATTCTGGTAAATGTTGCGCATGGTTTCACGGCTTAGGCGAATCATACGTGCTACGCCGTTCAACTCTCCTGTCATCAGGGTGACGTCCGCAGATTTCATAGCGATATCTGTACCCGTCCCCATAGCAAAACCGATGTCTGCCTGTGCTAACGCCGGTGCATCGTTAATGCCATCGCCTACCATAGCCACCAAATGGCGAGCGGAGGACTTGTCAGCATTCTGCTGAATCTGGGAAATCCAGTAAGCCTTGCCGTCCGGCTTCACCTGAGCGATAACGGTGTCAATGCCGGCTTTCTGCGCCACTTCGCCCGCCACCTCGGCCTTATCGCCAGAGAGCATGATGGTGCGAATGCCCAGCTTCTTCAGCTCCGCGATAGCGGCTGGTGAAGTCTTCTTTATAGGATCTTCTGCATAGCTGACCGTGCCGTTTTCTACGCTTTCCACTTCAGCGACACCTTCGGTAATAGTGCCCGTCTTATCAAATACAACGGTGCCGATATGACGCGCGCTTTCCAAAGCTTGAGCAGAGGCAATAAGAATGCCGTTACGAGCGCCAATGCCAATGCCTGCAGTTACCGATAATGGAGTAGCCAATCCGAGTGCACATGGGCAGGCAATAATAAGCACAGTCACGGCTGTGGTTAGCGCGTACGACAGTGCATCCGAAGGCGCGAAGGACGTCCACAGGGCGAAAGTCCAAATCGCTATGGTAAAGACCGTAGGCACAAATACGCGCGCAATTTTATCTGCTAATGCCTGCACTGGAGCCTTACTGGCCTGAGCGCTGGAAACCAGATGAATAATCTGTGAAAGCACTGTATCTTTGCCCGTAGCCGTTACTTTCATGGCCAAAGGCTTGTCCAAAGCCAAGGTGCCACCGGTGACCGAGTCGCCCGTGCCGCGCGAAACCGGACGGGATTCGCCGGTAATCATGGACTCATCCACTTCAGCCGTACCTGCAACGATAACGCCATCCGTTGGCACGGTATGTCCACCAGAAATCTTGAGAATATCGCCAGCCTTGACTTCACTCATGGAAATTTCCGTGCCGGAGGTTGGCAAAGACCATGCCTGAGTTTGTAAATCTTCTTCAGACAAGCGATATGCGGTATCAGGGCGCAATGTCATCAACGCTTCGATGGCATCATTCGTACCTGCACGCGCGCGAGACTCCAGCAAAGCACCCATCACGACCAAAGTCAGCACCACGCCCACGGTATCGAAGTACACGTGACGCGCATTCGCCGGCAAAATCTGAGGGGCTACAGTTACGAGAAGGCTAAAGATATAAGCTGCGCTGGTGCCCATGGTCACCAAAGCATTCATCTCCGGATTACGGTGAATAATCGCGCTCCAGCCAATGCGATGAATATCCCAACCCGTGTAAAACATCACAGGCGTCACCAAAATAGCCTGCAACCAAGGGCTATTTACCCATGCGGGTATATTGTTTCCCCAAAACATGGAGCCCATAGCCAGTATGGCTACTGGCAATGCAAAGATGATGCCAACAATGAGCTTTTTGCGTAGCCCAGAAATTTCCTGTGCGCGCTCGCTAGAATCCGCGATGCTCGACACAGTATCTTCGGAAGCCCTGTGGTCAATCTGACTGTCAGCGTTGTCTACAGACTCGGCCGGAGCCTTCCAATCGCCGCTGACACGCAACATGCCATGCACCATGTTCATGCCGCAGGCAAAGGGATAATCTCCTGCTTCCAAGGGAGGTAGCGTAATAGAGGTTTGACGCTGCGAGGGCAGATAGGCATCGATTCCCAGATCAGAGAAGACCACGTGTGAAGTGCATTCTCCGCTGTCCTTTCTGTTGAAATCGATTGTAAGCGGTTTTCCGGCTTGTGCTTGGATTAAAGCTGGCGAGTAACTTCCGTGCACGTCGACTGCAATGCGTTGAGTATGTCCTTCAACGGTGGTCTGTGCTCCTTTTTGTGGAGAAAAGAAGAACCAGAGCAGGGCTGCAGAAATAATTACTGCTCCGGCTAAGTAAACAAAGACCATGAGCGTACCTTTCTTTCATTCAATTCACATTCATCAACTGGACGGGTGCTGAAATTATTTCCGTGTCGGCATGTTTCAGCTGATGGTGATACATCCTGCTACTATCGAACATATGTTCGAAATCATTTTTTCTGTGGTTATTGGTCTTGTTATAGGCGGCGTGGTGGGGTACCTGCTGGCCTTGGCGCGCGGGCAGAATCTGAACGGTTCTGCGGATGCTGTGCGCAATCAAGAAATACAAATTCGTGAACTCACCACGCAGAGAGATGATTTTGCTGAGCGGTATGAAAATACGCGTCAAGAATTGGCAGCGCAACGCGAAATGACCGCACAGCTTCAAGGTAATCTGCAGGGTGCCAAGGAGCAACTGGCCTTTGCTCAAGAGCAGCTTCAGCAGTCTCAAGAGGCGGAAAAGCAGCGCATTGAGCGCGAGCGGGAGCGCAGCATCGAGCGGGAGGAAGAGCGCCGTCAGGAGCAGGCCCAAAAGCAGAAAGAAGAGTCTCGTGTGCTGGAAGTGCTCAGCCCGGTACAGAAGAATTTGGAAGCCTTGCAAAAGAAGGTGACCGAGATTGAGGAATCTCGTCAGTCGGAGATGGGCAAACTCTCGGAGAAGCTGCTGGGCCTCGGTCAGGCTCAGGAAAAGCTGGATAAAGAGACTTCAAACCTCGCGATGGCTTTGCGTGATAACAAGGTACGCGGTGCGTGGGGAGAAGCTCAGCTGAAAAATATCGTCGAATCTGCTGGCCTGCGTGAGCACGTGGACTTTGAAACACAGTTCTCCGTACACAATGCTGAGGGTCAGCAGCAGCGTCCTGATATGGTGGTTATGCTGCCGGATGGGAAGTTCATCCCCGTGGATGCGAAGGTGCCGTACTCCGCATATCAAAATGCCTGCGCGATTAGTGAGACGGCTCCAGAGCAAGAATTGCGTCTGCGCGATGAATATCTCCAGCAGCATGCCAAGGCATTGCGTAGTCATATCGATACCTTGGCTAAGCGTGAATACTGGAAAAACAACAATGAGCGTGTGGCTCCGGATTTTGTCATCGCCTTTATTCCAAACGAGTCCTTGCTTCAGGCGGCTTTGGATGTGGATCCTACGATTTTGGATTACGCCTTTAATAATCAAGTAGCCTTGACTTCACCGGTAACTCTGTGGGCGGTGCTGAAATCTGTGGCTTTCGCATGGCAGCAGCAGACGCTGAGCGATGAAGCCCAAGAGCTCTTCGACCTCTCGCGTCAAATGTTCAAGCGCTTAAATTCCATGAGCGAGCATGCGCGGAAGCTGGGCAGTTCTATCGGCTCTGCAGTCCAACATTACAACTCCTTTGTTGGATCGTTGCAGACACAGGTGGTGCCGACGGCGCGTAAGCTCAATGCCCTAGAGCCCGGAAAAGTATTTACGGTACCGGAGCTGCTCGAGGACGAAAAGAAAAGCGATATCCGTGAAATTACCGCGCCTGAACTTTTGTCCGACTGGGATAGCGGTCAGGACGAGGCTCAACGATAAGGTGGAAGTATGACACAGGATTTTAAAGCCACAGGAAGCGCAGAACTTCGCGAGAGTCTTGCTGCTTTACCGGACGATATGCTGGAGCCACAGCAGCGATTAGAAAAACTCGTAAGAGCGGCCGTTCAAGGAAAGCAATTCAGCGAGCTCACCACAGTCACCTATCATCACGATGGCGCCACCTTGGCCGGTCATGCCTTGCTCGATGTACTGGAAACAAACGGATTCAGCATAGACGATTTCGACGCTGTAGGTGCCATGACGACGGCTGGTGTGCCTCTGGTCTCAGCCATGATTCATGCCGCAGCCTCACGTGGACAAATCCTGGATGGTTTCCTGATGGAT
This sequence comes from Alloscardovia criceti DSM 17774, assembly GCF_000376885.1. Lineage (GTDB taxonomy): Bacteria > Actinomycetota > Actinomycetes > Actinomycetales > Bifidobacteriaceae > Alloscardovia > Alloscardovia criceti. The sequence goes on along the minus strand of NZ_AQXR01000006.1, from coordinate 63,776 downwards.
TTTGTATTTCCTAGCATCAAGGGTCCGTCCATTCGCGGTAAACGCGTTATCCTCGTGGACGCATGGCTCTCGGAAAAATCTTTTGTCCAAACCTCCTCTGTAGTCACCTTGACGCACGGCAATGAGCTGAATTTAGACTTTGCAGTTCTCGAAAAGGAAGGCGCTCAGATTGTGGCCATCACATCGCTGGTGGGGAGCACGGGTGCGGTAGAAGCCTATGGCGAGGGAGCAGAAGAATCGCTACATATTCGGTTAATTAATCCGATTACGCAGAGTGAAACCGTTGTGCCGTTCATCCCTGTGTTTTCTGATAAGGATTTGCAAAATTCATGATTCCACCGAGTGATTTTACGCAGCGCGTCATAGCAGCCGGGGATCCGGGATTACGGGAAATTGGCGTAGGTCCGTGGGTGGAAGAGCATCCGGGAGAGCCTATACCTCAGGGCTATCCATACGATGATGAGCTTGTGCAGGAAGGCGATCGCCGCAACGTTATGGACCGTTACCGCTATTGGAGTGTGGAGGCCATTAAGCAGGATCTGGACGACCGTGGACGTTATGGTTTTGAAGTCGCCGTAGAAAATTGGACACACGATTTCAATATCGGCTCTATCGTACGCACGGCCAATGCTTTTACCGCAAACGCGGTACATATTATCGGTCCTAAAAAGTGGAACCGTAAGGGTTCGTTGATGACTGAGCTCTACCAGCATGTATATCATCACGCGAGCATCGAAGAATTTGTGGAGAATATTAAGGCTCAGGCGCAAGCGCAAGACAAACCGCGTCCACGCATTATCGCCTTGGATATCGTGCCGGGTGCAGTGCCTATAGAAAAATATGATTTTCCGGAGCATTGTGTGATGATTTTCGGTGCTGAAGGGCCTGGTCTGACGAGCAAGGCCCTAGACCTAGCGGATGATGTGGTGTACATTTCTCAAACTGGATCCGTACGTTCTTTGAATGCGGGTGCAGCCGCCGCTGTTGCCATGCATACGTGGGTAATGCAACACGGGAAAATTGGCTAAAATCCTTAGCAATCAAACCATATTGAGCCGCCAAAGTGTCGTGTTAGACATCTACTATTGGGCAGTATGCCAACATTTACACGTGAAGAAATCGAGCACTTGGGTGAGCTTGCCCAAATTGCTCTGACAGATGAAGAAATTACTCGTCTGCAAGGTGAATTAAATGCTGTAGCTGATGCCATTGCGCAGGTACAGGAAGTTGCAGGTGAGGATATCGCTCCAACCGCTAATCCAGTGCCACTGGAAGCGTATTTGCGTCCAGACGAACCAGCTCAGCCATTAACTCAGCAAGAAGCACTTTCTGGCGCTCCAGCCTCCGAGTCTGGAATGTTCGTAGCTCCACAGATTTTGGGGGAGTAGTGAGATTATGGATAAACAAACACGCAAGGAATTAGTACAGCTTTCTGCTGCCGAGATGGCAGATAAGTTTAAAGCTGGCGAAGTCAGCTCTCGCGAACTCGTAGACGCTCATTTGGAAGTCATCGAGTCTGCAGAACCACAGATTAATGCTTTTTTGAAGGTGAGCGCAGATGTAGCCCGTGAGCAGGCTGATGCTATTGATGCTCAGCGCGCTCAGGGTGCAGAGCTCAAGCCACTGGCTGGTGTGCCTATCGCCATCAAGGACATGATTGTGACCAAGGGCATCGAAACCACGGCAGCATCCAAGATTTTGGAAGGCTGGGTTCCACCATACGATGCGACGGTTATCACGCGTTTGAAGAATGCGGGCATGCCTATTTTGGGTAAGACCAACTTGGATGAATTTGCTCAGGGTTCTTCTACCGAGCATTCTGCTTACGGAAATACGAATAATCCTTGGGATACCGAGCGCGTGCCAGGTGGCTCCGGTGGCGGTTCGGCCGCTGCGGTGAGCTCTTTTGAAGCTCCACTGGCACTGGGTACGGATACGGGCGGTTCTATCCGCCAGCCTGGTGCGTTTACGGGCACTGTGGGTGTGAAACCAACCTATGGTGGCGTTTCTCGCTTTGGCGCCATTGCGATGGCTTCTTCTTTGGACCAGATTGGCCCTGTATCGAGAACTGTCCTCGACTCTGCTTTGTTGCAGGAGACCATCGGCGGTCACGATCCGCATGATTCCACCTCGTTGCCAGGCTCCGCACCAGCCATGGTGGATGCAGCACGCGCAGGTTATAAGCGTGACTTAACGGGATTGAAGGTCGGCCTCATTAAGGAGCTGTCCGGCGATGGCTTCCAAGAGGGCGTATCCGCACGTTTCAACGAAGCTGTCGAAGAGCTCAAAGCCATGGGTGCAGAGGTGGTCGAAGTTTCGCTGCCAAACCTCAAGTACTCCTTGGGCGCATACTACATCATCATGCCTTCCGAAGTGTCCTCTAACCTTGCACGCTATGACGGTATGCGTTACGGTTTGCGCGTCATGCCACCAGAAGGTGTGCCAGCAACCGCCGCAAATATGATGGCATATACCCGTGAAGCCGGCTTCGGTGACGAAGTCAAGCGCCGTATCATCTTGGGTACCTATGCCCTGTCCGCAGGTTACTACGATGCGTGGTATGGATCCGCTCAGAAGGTACGCACCTTGATTATCCGCGACTTCAATGCCGCTTTCGAGAAGGTAGATGTGCTCGCATCTCCAACCGCTCCTTCCACGGCATTCAAGTTTGGTGAAAAGAGCAAGGACCCACTTGCGATGTACTTGGATGATATTTCCACTATTCCAGCAAACTTGGCTGGTGTGCCAGCAATTTCTGTGCCTGCTGGTGTCAGCACAGACGGCATGCCTGTAGGATTCCAATTTATCGCTCCACAAAAGCGTGACGATTTGCTTTACAAGCCAGCGGCCGCCTTGGAAGCTGCGCTGGAAGATAAGTGGAACGGACCTGTATGGCAGTGGATGAACACTCCATGGTTAGGCGAGTAGGCAAAGGTAGGCAAGAGGAAAAATGGCTGAAAAATTAATGAAGTTTGCCGAAGCTGTAGAAAAATACGATCCAGTTATCGGTTTGGAAGTTCACGTGGAATTGAGCACCACCACAAAGCTCTTCTGCCCAGCAGAAGTGTCTTTCGGTGGTGAACCAAATACCCAGCTCACCCCAGTATCTTTGGGCTTGCCAGGCTCACTGCCTGTGGTCAACAAGGAAGCAATTGATTACGCTATCAAGCTCGGTCTTGCATTGCACTGCGATATCGCAGAGTGGAGCCAGTTTGCCCGTAAGAACTACTTCTACCCAGATATGCCGCGCGACTATCAGATTTCCCAGTATGATAAGCCGCTCAACGGCGAAGGCTACTTGGATGTAGAGCTGGAAGATGGCGAAATTTTCCGTGTGCCTATCGAACGTGCACACGTAGAAGATGACGCCGGTAAGAATACCCACGTGGGTGGTGCCGACGGTCGTATCGAGGGCGCCGATCATTCGCTCGTTGATTACAACCGTGCAGGCGTACCATTGGTGGAAATTGTCACCAAGCCTATTACGGGTGCGGGCGCTCGCGCAGCCGAAGTGGCAGGCGCATACGTGCGTACTATTCGCGACATCGTGCGCGCACTCAATATTTCCCACGCGCGTATGGAGCAGGGAAATATGCGTGCCGATGTCAACGTTTCTCTGCGCCCAAGTGCAGACGATCCATTCGGTACTCGCTCCGAAACTAAGAACGTAAACTCCTTCCGTGGTATCGAACGCACCATTGTGTACGAAATCCGTCGCCAAGCAGCTCTGCTCGATGCAGGTGGAGAGGTGCTGCAGGAGACCCGTCACTGGGATGAGGCAAGCCAGACCACTGCAGGTGGCCGTGTAAAGACCGATGCCGATGATTACCGCTACTTCCCAGATCCTGATTTGGTGATGGTGCATACCACGCAGGAGCATATCGAGGAGTTGAAGGCTCAAATGCCTGAAATGCCACGTGAGCGCCGTAACCGTTTGCAGGCTGAGTGGGGCCTGTCCGATAACGATATGCGCGATATCATCAACGCCTCCGCGCTGGATTTGGTGGAAGAAACGGTCAAAGCTGGAGCTTCTGCGGCCGGTGCGCGCAAGTGGTGGATGGGCGAAATTTCGCGCGCTGCCAACGAGCAGGAAACCACACTGGAGGAGCTCAATATCACGCCAGCCGATGTGGCTCGCGTAGAAGCTCTGATCGCTGAAGGCAAGTTGAACGATAAGCTCGCAAAGCAGACCGTTCAGGGCGTCATCGACGGCGAGGGCACGCCGGACGAGGTTGTAGCCAAGCACGGCTACGAGGTGGTGCAGGATACCAGCGCTCTCGAGGCTGAAGTGGATAAGGCTTTGGCTGCAAATCCAGATATTGCCGAAAAGCTCAAGAGCGGCAATATGAAACCAATGGGTGCAATTATCGGTGCCGTCATGAAGGCTACGCGCGGACAGGCAGATGCAAAAACGGTTACCAGCATCGTCATGTCAAAAGTCAAGTAAGCTAGATACAGCTAGATAATTTAAGCTGAACTCAGCTGGACTCAGATAAGCAACGGATTGAGAGGGCATCCCATGCAGGCCAACGAGAAAACCAACACCTTCGATGATACCGATAGTCAGATTGCGGGAAAAAAGCCTCATACAGACGATCGTATCCTTGCAGAAAGTGTGGTCATTCCGGAAATCTGCGGTGAAATGGTGAAACTTCGCGCGGCCACGTGGGAAGATTTCACCCAAATGGAACAGTTGGATGCCTTCTCGTCTTCGCTTACCTTGGTAGGCAAAACCGAAAAAGCGGAGCGCGATATCGTCCGCTCCTTGGTACAGCGTTCTTTACGTTGGCAAAAGGGCATACGTACCCAAGAAGAAGGACTCCAGGATGCGGAGGCACGCGGCGTAATGGCGTGGTCGATTTTCGCGCGCAACGAGAACGATCAGGCCGAAACCGGCGATGTGGATAATCAGGACACGCCAACCCCATCTGAAGAGCTCCTCGGTATGGCCTTCCTCGTGGATATTGACGCGTGGGCAGCATCCGCACGCATCCAAGTCATCCTGGGTGAGAACTACCGCGGTCGTGGCTACACGCGCGACGTCATGCCACGCGTGATGACCTTCGGCTTTGCACCTCGACCAGCCGGGCTGGGCTTACACAGGATTTGGATTAGCACACCATCTGTCAACACACGTGCTCACGCCGTTTATCAATCGCTGGGCTTTGTGGAGTCCGGTATTTCACGCGATGCCCAGTGGGATGACAACGAGCAGCGCTACATGGATATGCACGTCTTCGATATGTTGGTGGACGAATACGATCCTATTCATTCCCTCGAAACCTTTGGATTGCATGCCATTATGGATAATCCGGGCGTGCGCGAAGCTTTGGCACAGCACGAGCGCACATTGGAGCTGAAAAAGCACGTCACCAGCGAAGAGCGAGACTTAAGCGTAACCAATAAAGAAGTGCGTAAAACCACCATCGGTGAGAACGACGAATCCATCGAGGATCTGCAAGTGCGCTTGGGTGAATCCGAGCAAGAGGGTGACAAGGCAGAGCCGGATTTGCCGTGGTGGAGAAAGCTCGGCGCGGGCAGAAAACGCGATTAATCGCTTCCTGTCGAGCCTAGACGCTCCACCGTGTTGCGCAAGTACTGAGCAGACAAATAAATATCACAGGTATACGAGTAAAGGACAACCATGAGCGCAGAAGATCTCGATAATTACGAAACGGATGCCGAACTTGCGCTGTATAAAGAATATCGTGATGTGATCAAACTTTTTACGTATGTCATCGAAACAGAGCGCCGCTTTTATCTCGCCAATCGCGTAGATTTCAACGTGCGCCAAGCTGGTCAGGACGCATATTTCGACGTTCAACTCACCGATGCATGGGTGTGGGATGTGTATCGTCCAAACCGCTTCGTGAAAAGTGTGAGAATTGTCACCTTCAAGGATGTCAATGTGGAGGAAGTTCAAAAAACAGAAATTGAAATTCCTCGGGATTTATAACGCAATCCACGCTTTAATTTAGGCTGCGCTAATCTTTTGTATGGGGTTAGGGCAGCCTTTTTCGTAGAAAAATAGTAAAATGAAGCGTATGTATGGATGAAAGCAGGCGCCATAATGTGCTTCGTTGTGTGCCCGAAAGAACGCACAAGAATGGTGTGAATTGCAGAGAAATTGTGCATGAAAATTCATTATTCCTTCTTTTATCCCCGTTTAGTCAGGCTAAAAGGTATTCTCTTTTAAGGACTTATATCTAACCCAGAGGAGTAGATGTGACGGATAAACAGTCTGTTGTAATAATCGGTGGCGGTCCTGCGGGCCTTACCGCTGCATGGGAGCTGGTGAAGGATTCCGATGCATATGATGTCACCGTGCTGGAAGCAAGCCAGGAATTTGGTGGCATTGCGCGTACTGTAAAGTACAACGGTAACCGCATGGATATCGGTGGACACCGCTTCTTTTCCAAGGATGACCGCATTATGAAGTGGTGGCTGGACGTCATGCCTTTGCAGGGCGCTCCTTCTTACGATGATAAGAAGCTGGGCCGTCACCATGAGCTCACCCCTGGTGGTCCAGATCCAGAGCAGACGGATAAGGTTATGCTCAAGCGCCACCGTTTGTCTCGTATTTTCTGGAACAAGCATTTCTTTGACTATCCTATTAGCTTGACTCCAAACACCATTAAGGCCATGGGCTTTAGCCTGACTATGCAGGCAGGCTTTAGCTATTTGTGGTCCACCGTGCACAAGCTTCCAGAGGATAACCTCGAAAACTTCTATATCAATCGTTTCGGCCGCAAGCTGTACTCTATGTTCTTCGAAGGCTATACGGAGAAGCTGTGGGGTCGTCACCCAAGCCAGATTTCTGCAGACTGGGGCGCACAGCGTGTGAAGGGCTTGAACATCTGGAATATTTTGGGCAACGCTTTTAAGAAGCTCATGCCAGGCCATAAGGCAGATAATTCTAAGGTAGAAACCTCGTTGATTGAGGAGTTCTGGTATCCAAAGCTCGGCCCTGGACAGTTGTGGGAGATTGTAGCGGATAATTCTACCGCCAAGGGTGCAAAGATTATCAAGGGTGCGAAGGTCACCGCTATCCACGCAGAAAACGGTCACGCCTCAGCTGTGGACTATACGAACGAAAAGGGTGAGGTTGTTACCATCAAGGCAGACCAAGTGATTTCTTCTATGCCTTTGAATCACCTCATTGATGCAGCTCAGGCAGGTGGCGTGGACGTACCACAGAATGTGTCTGAGGTAGCGCATGGCTTGCCATTCCGTGACTTCGTGACCGTGGGCTTGCTCGTGAAGAAGCTTCGCGTGCAAAACACCACGGACATCCCAACCCTCGGAAACCCACCAATCGTCCCAGATAACTGGATTTATGTGCAGGATCCGGGCTACAAGGTTGGACGCATCCAGATCTTCAACAACTGGAGCCCATACCTCGTAGACGACCCAGACAACACCGTATGGATTGGTTTGGAATACTTTACCGCAGAAGGCGACGACTTCTGGAACTTGAGCGATGAAGAAGCACGCAAGTTTGCTATTGCTGAAATGATTCGCATGCGCATTATTGAAAGCGCCGACGACGTCATTGACGCTCATCGTGAGCGCGTGCCAAAGGCATACCCAGCTTACTTCGACACCTATGATCGCATCGATGAGTTGACCAACTGGATTGACTCCTTGGGCAATGTGTACTGCGTAGGCCGCAATGGTCAGCACCACTACAATAACCAGGATCACTCCATGGCTACATCCATTGAGGCTGTGAATAACATTAAGACGGGTCGCGAAGATAAGCAGAATGTGTGGTCGGTAAACACAGAAAAGTCTTATCACGAAAGCAAGTAGTCGTTAGCTAGAAAGAATCGAATTCTTTGTCACGGCTCCAGCCTTCTGCCTGAAGACTTTGCCACGAGGCGCTGAAGAAAATCGGTATGTACCTTGGTTTTCTACAGCGCTTCTTGTATAATTATCATTCGTATGTGCCGAAAAGAAACATTGCCACATAGATGTTCTTTTCATCAGGTCTAGCGCGGCATATCCTGCGCAGACTGGCTCCTTCGTGGGCAAACCTACGAAGACATAATGGAATGCGCGCCAAAATTCACGCGCACATTCCCAAACTTGACGCTGATATGTGGCGGCGTATGAGGTAAGCATGAACGCAATTGAAGCATTTGAAGCTCAGCAGCTCAAGACCGATGACTCCATCCCAGAGTTCCGTCCTGGTGACACCGTTAAGGTGAATGTAAAGATCCAGGAAGGTAACAACTCTCGTATCCAGGCATTCCAGGGCGTCGTTATCGCTCGCCAGGGTGTAGGTTTGCGCGAAACCTTCATGGTGCGCAAGGTATCCTTCGGTGTTGGTGTAGAGCGTCGTTTCCCACTCCATTCCCCATCTATCGATTCCATCGAATTGGTACGTAAGGGCAAGGTTCGTCGTGCCAAGCTTTACTACTTGCGCAACTTGCGCGGTAAGGCTGCTCGTATTGTGGAGCGCCGCGATAACTCTGCTAACTAAATCGTTATGCGTTTGAAGCCCGGGGTTCCATCCTCGGGCTTTTGCATCGGTACGTTTCGTGATAAAAAATTGAGGATTCTTGAATTTTATGCGAATTTTACACTCGTATCGAGGCGCGAAAAACTACAATAAAAGTACTCGTGTGCATTCATTCGCGAATGTGTGAATTATCCCTAGACGAAGAAAGAAACCATGGCTTCATATCGTAAACCTGCACATAGCACAGGTAACTATGTTCTTTCCAAGCGTGACAGGCGCCTTTTTGGTTTTTTGGATTGGGCACTCTTTTTCGTTCTTCCGCTCATCATCGTGCTTTTACTGCGTTTCTTCGTTTTTGGTCTCTTCCTCATTCCCTCGGGTTCGATGGAAAATACACTGCTCATCGGCGATCGCATCATTACCTACAATCTCAATATCAATGAAAACAGCCTGAAGCGTGGCGATGTCATCGTTTTCTCCGATGATTCGCATTGGCTCACCCAAAGCGCCATCGAGAAGGCAGCGAGTTCTACACATAGTTTCGGCGTAGACACGGATAAGCAGTATTTAGTCAAGCGCTTGATTGGGCTACCGGGCGATGTAGTGGCTTCGGAAGGCAATGGTGCGCCTATTACTGTCAACGGCATTGCCATTGATGAAAGCTCCTATCTGAAATCCGGCGTAGAGCCTTCGCAGACAGCTTTTTCTGTTACGGTGCCGGACAATAGCCTGTTTGTGTTGGGCGATAATCGCTCGAATTCTGCGGATTCTAGAGTGCATTACAATGATGGCAATTCTGGCTGCATTAAAATCAGTTCCGTCACTGGCGTGGGTCTGGCCGTGTTCTGGCCTGTAGACGATTGGTCTACGCTGGGTTCGGGACGCCAAGTATTTGAAAGCGTAGGTCTGTAAGGCGTATGCCGCGTACTGTAAAAACGCCGCCAACATGGCAGACAGAGTTAAACATCGTCGATCAGGGCGGGCAGTGGATTATTGGCCTAGATGAGGTTGGTCGTGGCTGTTTGGCCGGTCCTGTGACCTTAGGGGCGGCTGCTTTTAGCGCGGATATGGTGGCCGCGGCAGACTTTCCTGAGGGCTTGACGGATTCTAAACTTCTGACGCCTGCCCGGCGAGAAGCGCTCGTACCGAAAATCTCTCAGTGGGCCGCGGCTGTGGCAACGGGTGAGAGCACAAATACAGAAATCGATGAGTGGGGCATTAGCTATTGCTTGGGCCTAGCAGCGTTGCGCGCCCTGGACACGGTGGAAAATGCTTTACTGACCTTGTATCCGGACCGCTTTACTGCGCACAGTAGAGTGGCCGTATTGCTCGATGGCCCACATGATTACATTACGCCGGCCCTGCATACCTTCAACGCGCCAGCCATCCCCGTCATTCCCCGCGTGTATACCCAAGTGAAGGCGGATCAGGCATGTGCCAGCGTATCCGGTGCATCCGTGTTTGCAAAGGTGCAGCGCGATCATTATATGGTGGATTTGGCCCAGCGCAACCCGCAATGGGCGGCCTATGGCTGGGAGAAAAACAAGGGTTACGGGTCTGCGGCACACCGACAGGCCTTGAAAACACTGGGGCCTACGCCGTATCACCGACTCAGTTGGCATCTGGTGTAGGGGCGTTTAGTGTAGGCTGGGGCTCATGGGAGAAAACAAGGTTTCAATTATCGATGTGGCGAAAGCAGCTGGTGTATCCTACCAGACTGTTTCTCGTGTGATAAATAATTCTCCCTCCGTCCGTCAATCCACGCGCCGTAAGGTGATGGAAGCCATAGAAAAGCTCGATTATCATCCGTCGCTGTCCGCACAGTCGCTCAAAACACAGCGCACGCGCATGATTGGCGTTATTGCAAGTCAGGCCCAGTATTCCGGACCACTGCTCACCATTGCAGCCATCGAGAGCATGGCGCGTAGTCGAAATTTGTTTGTATCCGTGGCCACAGTGGATGAGTCGCGCTTGAACCCTACAGATTTCTCCCAAATTGAAGAGAGCTTCGTCAAGCTGGGTGTAGAGGCCGTGGTCATCGTAGCGCCGACCGAGGCGATGGTGACGCTCGCGGTTGAAAGCCGCGTCCATGTGCCCCGCGTGATTATTACGGCTGCGGAGGGCATCCAAGATCTGCAATCTCGCCAGTTTGATGCACGATGCGTCAAATTTGTTTCTACGGATCAAGATCAAGCAAGCGAGCAGATTGTACAGGCACTCATTGCAGGTGGTATTACCCGTATTTATTATTTGGATGGTCCTCAGCAGTGGCGCGACGCCTATACGCGGCGTGTAGCAGCGCAGCGTGCGAGCATGCGGGCGAATGTGAACTTCGAGCTCGTGGAGATTAATGACTGGGATAGTATTACGGCTTACGAAAAAATGAGCTCCTTCCTGCGTACGCACGGTGCTGATTGCGTGAAAGACTGTGCTTTGTGGGGGGCGAACGATTTACTCGCTATGGGTGCTCAGCGTGCTGTGATTGAGGCTGAGCTCAGTGTGCCGCAAGATGTGTGCATTGTGGGCTACGATAATATGCCCGGCACAGAAAGTCTGATACCTCCGCTGACGACTGTGGATCCGAATTATGCCCAGGTGGGTTTGCTTGCCATGCGCTTGGTGCTGGATATGCTTAAATATGAAGAACTGGACAAGGATGAGGAAACTCAATCATTCCAACGTTTTCCGGGCATGGATAACGTGTTTATGATCGAGCCGAGCGTTATTTTGCGTAATTCAACACGATAAATCGCCATTTGATTTCACTGCATGCATAGTGTAAAATAAGTGTTATGTGAACGTTCACATTTGAATGTGAATTCAGAAATGAATGCTCGCATAGTAGTCATTGAGGATGCGAAAACAACCACAACACAATGTAGTGAGGGATAATGGTTAATACAGCACTTGCACAAGCCATTGAGAATGGCGAAACATCTCTGGGTGTCGAATTCGGCTCCACCCGCATTAAGGCCGTGCTTATCGATAATAATTACACAACTCTTGCTCAAGGTGACCATGAGTGGGAAAATCATCTCGAGGATGGGTTGTGGACCTACAGCTTAGATGAGGTGTGGCAGGGCGTACAGGATGCTTATGCCGAGCTGAAGTCACGCGTCGAAGAAAGTTATGGTGTAAAGCTGTCCAAGATTGGTCGCATGGGCTTTTCCGCTATGATGCACGGCTATTTGGCTTTCGATAAAGAAGGCGAGTTGCTTGTGCCTTTCCGTACGTGGCGCAATACCAATACACACGAGGCGCACGAGGCATTGTCTGAGCTTTTCCAATTCAATATTCCGGAGCGCTGGTCCATTGCTCATTTGTATCAGGCTATCCTCAATAAGGAAGCGCATGTGCCGCAGGTGGACTTCTTCACCACGTTGGCCGGATATGTGCACTGGCAGCTGACCGGTCAGAAGGTGCTGGGCATTGGCGATGCTTCCGGTATGTTCCCCATTGACCCGCATACACGTAATTATGAGGAAGAATTCCTCAAAAAATTCGAGCAGATTGAGGCCGTAGCCCAGCAGCCATGGTCTATTCGCGAGATTTTGCCTAAGGTGCTCGTAGCCGGTGAAAATGCAGGGTTGCTTACTGAAGAAGGTGCGCGTCTTATCGATCCAAGTGGCGACCTTGCGTCGGGCTCCGTGCTGGCACCGCCTGAGGGTGACGCAGGAACGGGCATGGTGGCCACCAATTCTGTGCGTGTGCGCACCGGTAACGTATCGGCTGGAACGTCTATTTTTGCCATGGTGGTACTGGAGGATAAGCTCCAGCGTCTTCATCCAGAAGTCGATGTCGTGACCACCCCTGCCGGTGATCTTGCGGGCATGTCCCACGCCAATAATTTCACCTCAGATTTGAACGCATGGGTAGGCCTTTTCCGTCAATTCTCTCGTGCGGCAGGCTTGGATATCAGCGACGGTCAGCTCTTCTCCACGCTGTTTAACGCGGCCATTAGCGATGACGTCGATGCCAACGCGGGTGGACTGCTCAACTACTGCTTCTACTCGGGCGAATTCCTCGCAGGTCTTGCTGAAGGCCGCCCAGTCTTCGCACGCGGACCACAGTCACGCATGACTCTGGGAAACTTTATGCGTGCACAGCTCTTCTCCGCCTTCTCGCCAGTCAAGGTGGGCATGGATGTGATGACGAAGGATGAAGGCGTACAGGTGGATTCCTTGGTGGGCCACGGTGGCATCTTCACTACGCCTGTGGTGGCACAGCGCATTTTGGCAGCGGCTTTCGATACGCCAATTCGTGTGATGAGCACCGCAGCCGAAGGCGGCGCATGGGGCATGGCAGTGCTGGCGGATTACACAGCACACGCAGAAACGCCATTAGACGCGTATCTCGACCAGACTGTTTTTGCACATGCTGAGTATACCACTGAAGAGCCGGTGGCTAGCGATGTAGAAGGCTTCGAGGACTTCTTCGCTCGCTTTAAGAAGGGACTTCCTATCGAAAAAGCAGCCATCGAAACCATCGATTTGGAATCGAAGTAAGCCTGTAACAAGCCCCCGAGCTTTCATCAAAATTCACAACAACACAGACCTCAATCCTCTAAGGAGAAAAAATGGCAACATTGGCAGATTATTCAGAAGAAACCCGAGCAGAAGTCAAGCAGGTACGCGAAATTGTCGCCAGCCTGCACGATCAGCTCCTCAAGTGGAATTTAGTGGTATGGACCGCCGGCAACGTTTCGCAGCGCTTAAAGACGGCGGATTTGATGGTGATTAAGCCATCTGGCCTGCGCTACGAGTATCTCACCCCAGCCAGCATGGTGGTCTGCGACCTCGATGGCAATGTAGTCGATGGCGCAGCTTCTCCGTCCTCGGATACCGCTTCTCATTGCTATATTTACCGCAATATGCCTGAGGTTTACGGCGTCGTACACACGCATTCCACCTATGCCACAGCATGGGCTGCTACCGGCAAGAACATCCCCTGCGCGTTGACTATGATGGGCGACGAATTCGGTGGGGAAGTACCTGTTGGCCCATTCCGTCTGATCGGTTCCGAGGCTATCGGTGAAGGCGTTGTGGACACCTTGAAGAAGTATCCAAAGTCCCCAGCCGTACTCATGCAAAACCATGGACCATTTACCATCGGTAAGGATGCAGAGTCCGCAGTAAAGGCTGCAGCCATGACCGAAGAAGTGGCACATACCGTGTGGGCGGCTCAAATGCTGGGTGGCGTGATTCCAATTCCTCAGGCCGATATCGATAAGTTGAACGACCGCTATCAGAACGTGTACGGACAGCACTAAAGCTACACGTACGTCCCCTCATCACAAGTTCAAAGATTTACACAATTAGAAAGGCTATTCAATGAAGAATCCATTTGAAGGTAAGGAAATCTGGTTTGCTGTGGGCTCCCAAGACCTCTACGGCGAGGAAACACTCCAGCAGGTGGCTGAGCAGTCCCGCGAAATCGTCGATACGCTGGATGCCAGCCCAGCGATTCCTGTCAAGCTCGTGCTGAAGCCAACCTTGAAGGACTCAGACTCCATCAAGAACTTCATGCAGGCAGCCAGTGCAGCTCCAGAGTGCATCGGCGTTATCGCGTGGATGCACACATTCAGCCCAGCAAAGATGTGGATTCGTGGTCTGAACGAGCTGAAGAAGCCACTTCTGCAACTCAATACCCAGCATCATGAGGAAATCCCATGGGACACCATGGATATGGACTTCATGAATCTGAACCAGGCTGCGCACGGCGACCGTGAATTTGGCTATATCGTCACCCGTTTGGGTGTGCCTCGCAAGATTGTTGTCGGCCATTACACCGATCCAGATGTAGCAGAGCGCATTGGCGTATGGACCCGTGCATGCGCCGGCTGGGATGCTGCAAACACCATGAAGGTGATGCGTTGGGGCGATAACATGCGCAACGTAGCCGTGACTGAGGGCGATAAGACTGAGGCAGAGCGCGTATTCGGTGCATCGGTCAATACCTGGCCTGTGAACGAGCTTGTGGAGCACGTCAATGCTGTATCCAAGGAGCGCGTAGAAGCCCTGATTGAAGAGTACAAGCAGGAGTACGATGTAGCGCCAGAGCTTTTGGGCGAGCGCTATGAATCCCTGTATGTGGCAGCTCAGGAAGAGCTCGGTATGCGTGACATGCTCGATGAGGTGGGCGCTACCGTGGCAGTAGACAACTTCGAAGACTTGGGTGCCTTGCGTCAGCTTCCAGGCGTGGGTGCTCAGCGTTTGATGGCGGATGGCTATGGCTTCTCTGCGGAAGGCGACTGGAAGACTGCTATGCTTATCCGCATTGGCAATGTGATGGGTTACGGTCTCGAAGGCGGATGCTCCTTGATGGAGGATTACTCCTACAATCTCGTACCGGGCAAGGAAAAGATCTTGGGCGCTCACATGCTGGAGGTTTCCCCAACCTTGAAGACCGATGGCAAGGCCAAGCTCGAAATCCACCCATTGGGCATCGGCGGCAAGGAAGACCCTGTACGCTTGGTCTTCACCGCAACGCCTAAGAAGGATGCCGTGGTCATAGCTATGAGCGATGTGCGCGAACGCTTCCGTCTGGTCATGAATGTGGTCGACGTAGTAGAACCAGACCACGATTTGCCAAATCTCCCAACTGCACGTGCACTGTGGCAGCCTCGTCCATCCTTGAAGGAAGCCACCCAGTGCTGGTTGCTTGCCGGCGCTGCACACCATACCTGCATGACCACTACAGTGGATCGCGAAGCATGGGAAGACTTCGCACGTATCGCGGGCGTGGAGCTGGCCATCATCGACGAAAACACCACTCCAGCTCAGTTTGAGACAAATCTGCGTGTTAACGATGTGTTCTACCGCATGAATGAGCACTTCTAAAGCATAGATTTTCCTTCAACACACAAGCGGGTGTGATGCAAAACTACTCTGCATCACACCCGCTTTTTGTGTGCACAACTACATCACGTGTGAAATTTTGTGCTCCGTATAGGATCGCCGAGCCGTGTGTATGAAGTGAATGAGCATGGGCACTGTCACAAATACGAGGGGCAGCATATGACGCTCAAAATTATTGGCCGGCGCCATAATCATCACACCCATAAGCAAAATCAATGGCGTATATCGGAGCAAATCCTTCCAACGGCGCAGAATAATCACCGCGCAGCCGATGAGTAGCACGCTGACGACGTAGAAGTTTGCGCGCAAAGTCCACCCCAGAACGGGAATGCTGCTCAGTGCACCATTCAAACCTGTTTCCACGTGGCGTGCCTGAGGTATCCAATATTGCAAAATCGGAGCCGAAGATAGCCGAGAGTTGTCTACATAATAACTACTCGCCACATACGGCTTATCGGTGGCATCAAAATACCCGTAAACCTTTGCCATAAAGGCGTCGAAATAAATAATTGGGTGGGTTTTGCCTAATTCCAGCCATGCCTTATTGAAGTTTTCCATATCTTCAGCTGTGACCGTTTCCCACTTGTACGTCTCGACCTTGCCATCGCTACCCGAGGATTTTACACGATCCGCATCATTCGGAAAGTAGGAAGCGCCCATGGAGTACAGGTTGAAAATAGGGCGCAGTTCGGTGCGCACTTGGTCGGACACGCCATTCGGATCCTCGCGCATGACACGCGCAATTTGCTGGATCTGAATGCCGCGACTTTCGATAGCATCACCAGAAATAATGCTGCCTGTATTGACCGCCACGGTGAGGGCGCCTTGGAAAATGATAAACGGTAATACTAAAGACACCACATGTGCACGCCAGAGTTTCCTTTGCGTGAGGAAAATGAGCACAATTTGTACAGCGATGATATATGTGGCGTATTTTGCAGAAATCAGCATAAGTGCGGTGCTGATGGCAATGCCTGCTACCAGTTTGCGCGGGATATGCGTGCGATTTCGACGATTAAAAATCTCATACCACTGGCCAAACCACCACAAAAAGGCGTACGCAAATAGCGGCGACTTTGTCAAAGCCGTAGCCGTAAAGAACAGCTGAGGATTAAAAATAAAGAAAAGAATAATCAGCGTGCGCCAGCCTGCAGACACACGTTCACGCGTTTGATAACTATCCGAGCGTGCATAGACGCGCAGTGGGCGCGCATAGGTAAAGAAGCGGTTCAAGGTCACGCTCACCGCAAAAACCGCAAAAAGCATTTGCGTCAAAGACAGTACTATCAGGCCAATGTCAATAGTTCCCGTCAGCTTTTGCGACCAAAACAGTGTGCCGCCATATACAAAGGTCAGCACCACATTATGCTGATTCGTTAAATACGTCGGTGTATCCGGCCACATATAGTGCGCGATAGGATACACATCCACCACATTGAAGCTTTCCGCATATGACACATGCGTGCCATCCAATGAGGTAATCCACCGCGTCATTTCGCTGTACTGACTCATCAAATCCGCGGCGAAAACCGTAGGCACCAGCACAAACTGTATGCCCCAGAAAAAGAGCATAATCAGCGCAATTTTCCACCAGCGATTCGTGGATCTATCTGTGCGCGCCACCACGCGAGCACAGAAAACATGACACCGTGACAAAAAACGATCCCAGCGTAGATGACGAGAACGCCACGCGCCCAGTTCAAAGCCAATATCCGTGACGAGCGGCTCAATGCCACGCCACCAGCGCGAAAACCTGCGCGCCACACCACTCTCCGGCTGACTCAGACGCACCATCAGCCAAATCAACCCCATGCACACCAGCCAAGTCAGCACAAAAATAACAGCGTTGGATGCCGTAAAAGTTGTCACCGAGTGATCCGCGCGATAAATCGGACCCACACTCGTGCAAAGCGCAATCCACGCGCTCGCCACCGCTGCCAAGGTCCAGGTGCCTACACTTGCCCAATCCATACGTCGCTTTGCAGACGAGCGAGATTGAGGCATATAAACTCCTTATAGGTAAAGCATGTACAACGGTAAAACTGCAGAGGTCAAAGGCCGTGCGCATAAACAGGCTGTAATCAGTGGAAATTATATCAAAGGCACTGTGTAAAAGAGGCGCGGTAGGCAAGCCTGCTACAGGTTGTTTCAACACACTAGTGCCGAGTGCTTTCCTGACTATCGACTGTACTGTCCATCGTATGCTTGCGTCGCTCACGGGAGCAGGTTGTACGATAGAACAATGAAAAAATGGACACCTTTGTACGCCATCCTTGCTATCTGCGTCACCTTTGCATTGCAATGTGTGGCTTTAAGCAATTCGGTACATGCTGATCTCTTTTACATGAGCATCGGCGCAGCCTTCTTCACTCTGCCGCTGTCCGTGTATCTGGTTAGCCCTTCCGCAAAAAAGTGGATGCTGTGGAGCGCATTCTTTACGATGACCTTCGTGGGCATGCGTTTTGACGCGGAACCTGCACTGATTGTGGCGGGCATTCTTATGTTTGCTTTCAGTGCGTTAGCTGTTGCCGGTGAAATTCGCGTTCTCGTCAAGAAATAAGCACAGCAATTAATGAATAGGCTTGTATCCTGTGCGATCTGTCTCCGTGATTTTCCGGATAACGTGTGCGGGGTTGCCTACGGCTATAACGCCTGCAGGGATGTCTGAGGTGACCACGCTTCCGGCGCCGATGATAGAGTCGTCCCCAATAGTCACATTCTGTAAAACAGTAACGTTTGCGCCCAGCCATACGCGGTTTCCGATAGTAATTGGTCCTGCCCAGCAAGCTCCATTTGCACGCTCCTGGGCATCGAGCGCATGATTAGAGGTGTACAAGCCAACTTTTGGGCCAAAGAGCACGTTGTCGCCGATGGTTATCGGAGCCCCATCCAAAAGCACGCAATCAAAATTGCCAAAGAAATTCTTGCCAATGTGGATATTCCTACCAAACTCACAGCGGAATGTTGGCTCGAAATTTGCGCCTTCGCCCACACTGCCTAAAAGCTCCCGCAATAGTTTCTCGCGGATGTTTTGCGGCTGCCCATACGAAGCGTTGTAGGCATTCGTTGCTAATACTGCCTGCCTGCGCGCCTCGCATAATTCGTCAACGAGGTCATCGTACATCTGCCCCGTGGCCATGAATGCGAATGTATCTGCTAAGTCGGTCATCCTTGTCCTCCCAATAGTGTGGTTACTTCATAGGGTAGTAGATGTAGGGTAGCTTCCTTAATCTGTCCGATATTTCGATAATTTTTTCGATTCATTGAAGTTATTTCATTTCTCGCGCGAATAGTGAGATTTTGCACAGGCTCGAGCGTTGGAAAACTGCTAGTATGTGATAATTACACAGCAGGTATGCATAAAGATTGGCGAGAATATCCAGCCTTTTTCGAGGATGGAATTGCCTGCGCTGCTTGCTCATAGAGATGAGGGACTATGAACGTGATTGAGCAGTACATCGCTGCGCAACCAGAAGAACGCCGGGATGTATTAACGGCTGTACATGAAACGATTTCTTCGGCACTGCCTGAGCACACCGTCACTATGGCGTACGGCATGCCCACGTACAAGGCAAAGCGAAATGTCATCCATTTTGCGGCAAACAAAAATCATTTGGGCATTTATCCAGGCCCTGCCACCATTGTGCATTTTGCACGCCAGCTCGAGCCATACAAAACGTCTAAGGGTGCCGTGCAATTTCCTTTTGATCAACCCATTCCTTTGGATCTGATTAAGGATATGGCCGTGTGGAGCTACGAGAAGAATTCTTTCTAAACCTTGGTGCACGGGGCACGGTATTTTGCCGCTCGCTGAGGAGAGGTGTATATATAAGGTACTGGAACTGCTTGTGCAGGCTTGGTGTACTGGGCACGCAAGCTCAAGGTAGGGGAAGGAACTATGGCTGAGTCACACGATCACAATCATTCGCATGCCGCGGCTTCTCGCGGACGTTTGGCACTGGCATTGTCCGTGACGGCAGTGATTTTGTGTGCAGAGCTTATCGGTGCATATGTTACGCGTTCCCTCTCTTTGGCAGCAGATGCAGGTCATATGGCCGTGGATTCGTCCTCGCTGGTCATCGCCTTAATTGCTGCGCACCTGATGACGAAGCCACGAGACGAGAGACGCTCCTGGGGGTGGGCGCGTTCGGAGGTTATCGCTGCTGCCTTGCAGGCAGGTATGCTCATCGTCATTTCCTTCATCGTGCTTTGGGAAGCAATTCACCGATTTTTTAAGCCGGAAACTATCGATGCCGTGCCAACGATTATTGTAGGTATTATCGGCCTCGTAGCAAATGTGCTGTCCTTGCTGATTTTATCTGCAGGCCGCGGTGCGTCTTTAAATATGCGCGCAGCCTTCCTAGAAGTACTGAATGATGCTTTAGGGTCTGTGGCCGTCATCGTATCCGCCATCATCGTGCTGATCTGGGGATGGAGCAATGCCGATGCGGTGGCGTCGTTATTTATTGCGGTACTGATGATTCCCCGCGCGTGGACTTTGCTACGCCGTTCTATGTCCATTTTGATGGAAAATACTCCGCCTGAGCTGGATGTGCAGGAGATTAAAACCCATATTTACCGGGTGCAAGGCGTCCAGGAAATCCACGACCTGCATATTTCCACTATTTCTACGGGGCTGGTGGCCATGTCTGTACACATCGTCGTAGATCCTGAGCTTTCAGGCATACAGCGCGATGAAATCGTTCATGCTGTGCAGGCATGTGTCGCACAGCATTTTGAAATCCCTATTTCGCATGCCACTATTCAGGTGGATTCGCCCCTGCATTTCGCTCACGAAGAACTCGATCATCAGGCATAAAGCACGCGAGCATCAAGATTTACAACTTTTTTCAAGTTTACACAGTAATGCTTTAATAAACTTAAAATAATTTGAAGTTTAGGCCATGAGGTGCAGACAACACGCCGTATGTGTTACTTCGTAAAGCATAAAATTTCGATGAAATACGCTGTGTTTTTTCTCACTTTTATTTTCCAGTGAAAACAGATTATTTCCTGTAAAATTGACAGAAGCAGGATCACTTGTTGAGATCCACTCCGTTTAACGACGTGATAAAGCGCCTAAAGATAAAAGTTTACTCCTAAGAAATGCATGACTCAATTTCCCAGGGTGAGTTTTATTTAAAAGCGAAAAGACGAATAAGTAAATCGCTAAACCAAATCCAAAAATGGTAAGTTACTAGTGGACCATGGTTTTTAAATGGCTTTCTCACGACGTTTTCAAGCAAGGAAATTCCTTGCAAACGGTTATGGGAATAATTCAATGAGAAGATCCAGAGACCCAATCATCTCTAAGGAGGATGAATGAGAGATCAAGAACGCATGGAGTCCGCAGGCGAGAACAAACCGCTAAAGAGGACGAATTCTACCCCTGCGAAAAAGAATGCATTGCTTGCAATGGCTTCCGCAGCAACAATCGCACTCTTACTCAATACTGGTGGCTTGGCATTTGCAGATGAGGCTACATCTGGAAGTGTTGCCTCTGCAACCGTGGCAGCAGCCACATTGCCAGACGCCACTGGCACAGCAGTGACCGTAAGTACTGCTCAAGAGCTATATGATGCCATCGTTAATGGCACGGCAAACATCATCAATGTCACGGGCAATATTGATATGCATGACATTGGTACAGCTAATACCCGCGTGGCTATCAAGAATAAACGCGATATTACCATTCAGTCCGCTGATGGCACTGCTTACAATGTCGACTTCAGCGGTTATTCCTTCACGATGGGCGCCGATCCAACCGTAACAACTCGTAACCTCACACTGAATGGTGCTAACTACTGGGGCATGGTTCAGGGCGCAACAACCTACAATTTTGAAAATGTGACGTACATCGGTTCCCAGTTGGTGAACTCTGATGTAGGTGCCGTGAACTTCTACGGAAGTGTCAATTCGACTTCCGTTATCTCCTATACCAATCCGATTTCTGGTAAGTCTTACAGCACTCAGGGCGGAGGTAACCAGCAGGTCATCGAAGGAAAGACCGCAAACTTCAAGGCAGGAAGCACTGTTGTGCTCGCAACCGAGGCAGGCAACGTGCTCCAGCTGGAGTCCGGTGGCGATGGTGTCAACATTGAATCCGGTGCTAACGTCACGCTTTCTCCTCGAACAGCGAAGTCCCCTGAAGGAGTGAAGTATACCCGCGCATGGGGTATCGTGGCTTCTGGAGCCGAAGTGAATATCGCTTCTGGTGCGACCTTGAATATCGACATTGCTGAGCAGCAGTCTGGTGATTTGAACCAGTCTGGTGCCGTCTACTTGGACAGCAGCGCGAAGATCAATGTCAACGAAGGTGGAACTTTCAACATCACCTCCAGCGGTACTTGGGGATCATTAGCAAACTCGAGCGGTCCTGTGTATCTCACGGGTTCAGGAGCTCAAATTAACGTTGGTAAGAACGCTACGTTCAAGTTTGCTGCTAGCAACACGGGTACTTATGCAGGCAACCTTCTGTATTTGGCTGGCGGTGCAAGCATCAACGCAAATCCATATTCCACCTTCGAAGTGTCTGCAGATGGCACGGGTGCTCTCTCCGCATTGCGTACTGCAGGTAGTTCGACTATCAACGTAGACCAGCCAACACTTTTCAAGGTTGATCTCACCCAGAACACCAACAAGACCAATGCCAAGCTGGTTTACGCAGGAACAGTTAATGTCTCGCACTCCAAGCAGATCTTCTCTGATGGTGGTGAGTCTGAGCCTATTAACAACCTTGTTATCACCTATAGCAACGGTAGCGCTTCGATTGCAAATACTCAGGCTGCACTGGAATCATTGACTTCTGATGGCGAACAGACGATTCGTGACAACATCGTTGGCAAGACTCAAGATTCGTTGATCTTCACGCGTGCAGGTGAAACCGTTGACCTGGTGGATGACCAGCTGAGCTTGTCTGCAGAAAACGTATTGACGGGTAAGGTCGCCGTTGCTGATGGCAACAACGAGGACGTGTGAATTAGCGTCACCATTACGCCAACGGGCGGTTCTGCTCAGCAGCTTGATGGAAAACAAGGGCCATACTGGCGCGACACCACCACCAAGTATCAGACCAAGACCGATGCAGATGGCAACTTCACCGTTGACCTTTCCGCATACGAATCTTTGCTCACTGACACTGGTTCTACTGTTACTGTTACCGCAACAAAGAACTTCTTGAGCGATTCCGCATCAAAGAAAGTGGCAGAGCTCCGCAAGGAAGCTGACTCTTACAACCCGGCATATGCTGATACTTCTGTGGAAGCTGGCAAGTCCGCTACCGTGACCCCAACCTTCACCGATAGCAAGGGCAACTCCACGACGGCTCCTTCCGGTTTGAGCTACGCACTCGGTGATGGTGCTCCATCTTGGGCAACCATCGATTCAAGCACTGGCGTAATCACCGCAGCTCCAGGCGCAGAAGTGACAACTCAGGCATATTCCATTCCTGTAACGGTCACTTACTCCGATAGCAGCACGGATAATGTTACTGCAAAGGTTACTGTGGCTGCAGCCGTCGATAAGTCTGCTTTGACTACTGAGGTTGGCAAGGATTCTGATGTGAAGGCTTCTACCGGTTGGGCTAATGCAACCGACGATGAGAAGACCGCATACAACAATGCGCTTGCTGAAGCTAATACAGTGCTCCAGAACCCTAATGCTACTCAGGATGAGGTAAACGAGGCTTTGCAGAAGCTTCAGGATGCTGCTAATGCAATTGCTGCTAAGGATACGGATAAGACCGAGCTTCAGAACCACGTAGATAATTCAGATACGGTGAAGTCTTCTACGGGGTATGAGAACGCAACGGATGAGCAGAAGAAGGCATATGAGGATGCGCTTACTGCTGCAAACACAGTTTTGAAAGATCCAAATGCAACTCAGGCTGAAGTAGATAAGGCTATTGAAGACCTGAAGGCTGCTGAAACCGCCATTACCGGTGCTACTACCGATAAGGTGGATTTGCAGGCTGAGGTAAACAAGGAATCTGCCGTAACTGGTTCCACCGGTTATCAGAATGCTTCCGACGAGCAGAAGCAGGCTTACCAGGATGCTTTGAAGGCTGCTCAGGATGTGCTTGCCGATGGGTCTGCTACTCAGGCTCAGGTGAATGAAGCTCTGAAGAACCTGCAGGATGCAGCCAAGGCGATCATCGATCAGAATACTGACAAGACTGAATTGACCGCTGAAGTGGCCAAGGAGAACGATGTTAAGGGTTCTGCTGGGTATGCTAACGCCACGGACGAGCAGAAGCAGGCTTACCAGGATGCTCTCGATGCAGCTAACGCTGTATTGACGAATGATTCTGCTACTCAGGCTCAGGTGAATGACGCTCTAAAGAACTTGCAGGATGCTGCAAACGCAATCACCAGTGCTACCGCCGACAAGTCCGAGCTCGAGACCTCTATCACCAACGGTAATACCGCAAAGGATTCTGTAGCATATCAGAACTCGTCGGATGAGCAGAAGCAGGCTTTGACCGATGCTTTGGCAAACGCAAACACCATATTCAATAAGGCTGATGCTACTCAGGCAGAGGTGAATGCTGCTAAGGAAGCTCTTGACAAGGCAATTGCTGCTATCAACGCAAACGCCACAGATAAAACCGCTTTGACAGCGGAAGTTGCGAAGGAATCTGACGTTAAGTCTTCCGATGGTTATGCAAATGCTACTGATGAGCAGAAGCAGGCTTACCAGGATGCTCTTGATGCTGCTAACACAGTACTCCAGAACCCCAATGCTACTCAGGATCAGGTAAACGAGGCTCTGAAGAACCTTCAGACCGCTTCCAGTGCAGTAACTGGTGCTAAGGCTGATAAGTCCGCTCTGGAAACCTCCGTTTCTAACGCGGGCACGGCACAGAACTCTCCTGCATATGAGAACGCATCTGATGCTCAGAAGCAGGCATTAACCGACGCTTTGACGAAGGCTAATGAAGTTCTGGATAATGAGAATGCTTCTCAGTCCGAAGTAGACGCAGCAAAGACTGCTCTGGACAAGGCAATAGCAGACATCAACGCAAATACTACTGATAAGTCTGGTTTGCAAGCTGAGGTAGATAAGAAGAATTCTGTAGAGGGTTCTACTGGTTATCAGAATGCTACGGATGCTCAGAAGCAGGCTTACCAGGATGCATTGGATAAGGCCAATGAGGTATTGGCTGATGAGAATGCAACTCAGTCTGAGGTAGAAGCTGCTAAGACCGCTTTGGAGAATGCTGCTAAAGCGATCACCGATCAGAACACGGATACGACTGAGCTTCAGAATCATGTAAATGCGGAGTCCACTGTCAAGGGTTCTACTGAATACCAGAATGCTACCGATGAGCAGAAGAGCGCTTACGAGACTGCTTTGACGGATGCTAAGGCTGTTTTGGCTGATGAAAATGCTACTCAGTCTGAAGTGAATGACGCTCTGGATAAGTTGAAGGCTGCTGAGCAGGCTATTACTGGTGCTACTACCGATAAGGTGGATTTGCAGGCTGAGGTTGATAAGAAGGATTCTGTAGAGGGTTCTACTGGTTATCAGAATGCTACGGATGCTCAGAAGCAGGCTTATCAGGATGCATTGAAGGATGCTCAGGATGTACTCGCTGATGACAATGCAACTCAGACTGAGGTTGATGCAGCTTTGCAGAAGCTTCAGGATGCCGCAAAGGCAATCACCGATCAGAACACGGACAAGACCGAATTGACCGCTGAAGTGGCCAAGGAGAACGACGTTAAGGGTTCTGCTGGTTATGCAAACGCAACCGATGAGCAGAAGAAGGCATACGATGATGCTCTTCAGACTGCTAAGGATGTGCTTGCTAACGACTCTGCAACTAAGGCTGATGTAGATAAGGCTCTGGAAGACCTGAAGAATGCTGAACAGACTATCAATGCTGCAACTACCGATAAGTCCGGTTTGCAGGCTGAGGCAGACAAGAAGGATTCCGTAGAGGGCTCGACTGGCTACCAGAATGCTTCCGACGAGCAGAAGAAGGCATACCAGGATGCATTGAAGAATGCTCAGGATGTGCTGGCTGATGACAATGCAACTCAGGCCGATGTAGATGCTGCTAAGACTGCCTTGGAGAATGCTGCTAAGGCTATCGCCGATAAGAACACCGATAAGACTGAATTGACAACGGAAGTTGGCAAGGAAGATTCTGTTAAGGGTTCTGCTGGTTACGCAAACGCAACGGACGAGCAGAAGAAGGCATACGATGATGCTCTTCAGGCTGCTAAGGATGTGCTGGCTAACGAGAATGCAACTCAGGCTGAAGTGGACAAGGCTCTTACTGATCTCAAGAACGCAGAGCAGACCGTTGCCGGTGTAACCACCGATAAGACCACTTTGCAGGCTGAAGCTGACAAGAAGGATTCTGTAACTGGTTCTACCGGATACCAGAATGCGACTGACGAGCAGAAGCAGGCATATCAGGATGCATTGAGCAAGGCTAATGAAGTATTGGCTGATGAGAATGCAACTCAGGCTCAGGTGAATGAAGCTCTGAAGAATCTGCAGGATGCTGCAAATGCAATCACGGGTCAGAACACCGATAAGACTGCTTTGAAGAATTCCATCGACAATGCAACTGCTGCTCAGGATACCGATGCATACAAGAATGCTACAGACGCCGAGAAGAAGGCTCTGGGTGATGCGTTGGATGCAGCAAATAAGGTATTCAATAATCCTGATGCAACTCAGGATGAGGTCAACGATGCTAAGAAGACTCTTGATGAGGCTCAGTCTGCCCTTTCCGGCACAGCAACAGATAAGTCTGAGCTGAACGCCGAAATTGGCAAGGAAAACTCCGTCAAGAACTCCGATGGCTACAAGAACGGTACAGAAGCTGCTAAGAAGGCATACGATGATGCTCTTGCTGCAGCTGAGACCGTGATGAGCAACGAGAATGCAACTCAGGCAGAAGTGAATGAGGCTCTGAAGAACCTCCAGACTGCTGCGGGCGCTCTCGATGGCAAGGAAACAGACAAGTCAACCTTGGAAGAAGAAATTGCTAAGGAAGACTCCGTAAAGTCTGACTCCAAGTACACCAATGCAACGGATTCTTCTAAGAAGAATTACGATGATGCTTTGGCAAAGGCTAAGGAAGTTCAGAGTGATCCAAACGCAACTCAGGCAGAAGTAGAAGCTGCTAAGGACCGCTTGGCTGCTGCAGAAGATGCATTGAATGGAGAATCAACTCACTTCAACGATTTGATTGAAACCATCGCTGATGCAAACACTGCAAAGAGCACGGATGCATACAAGAACGCTTCTGACGACGCTCAGAAGAAGCTCGACGATGCTCTCACCGCTGCTGAAGCTGTACGCGACAATCCGAACGCAACTCAGTCTGAAGTAAATGAAGCTCAGAAGAACTTGCAGGATGCTATCGACGCACTCGATGGTAAGGACACCAGCAAGACAGATCTTCAGACTTCTATCGAGGGCGCAACTGCTGCAAAGGACACCGATGCATACCGTAACGCTGATGCGGATAAGCAGAAGGCTCTGGATGATGCTCTCGCTGCTGCTGAAGCTGTAAACAACGACCCTAATGCAACTCAGGAGCAGGTCGACACTGCAAAGAAGAACCTCGATGCAGCGAAGGATGCTCTGGATGGTCAGGATACCAACAAGGGTGATTTGCAGACGGCAATTACCGATGCAAACACGGCAAAGGGTACTGACGCATACAAGAATGCTGATGCTGACAAGCAGAAGGCACTTGACGATGCACTTGCTGCAGCTGAGGAAGTAAACAGCAATCCGAACGCAACGCAGGCAGAAGTTGATGCTGCTAAGACTGCTTTGGAGAATGCAAAGAACGCTCTCGACGGTAAGGATACCGACAAGACCGCTCTGAACAACTCCATCGGCAAGGCTGACGCCACCAAGGATTCGATGAGCTACCAGAACGGTACTGACGAAGCTAAGGCTGCATATGACAAGGCTCTGGAAGATGCACAGCGCGTCTCCAACGATCCAAATGCAAGTCAGGCTGAAGTCGATACTGCTCAGAAGAACCTCGATGCGGCTCTCTCCAATCTCGACGGTACTGACACGAACAAGGCAGGTCTTCAGGCTGAGTCTGACAAGTCTTCTTCTGTAAAGGCAAGCGACGCTTACAAGAACGCTTCCGATGAGGAAAAGGCTGCGTACGACAAGGCTCTGGAAGACGCTAAGACCGTGCTCAACGATCCAAATGCAACGCAGGCAGAAGTTGACGCTGCTGAAAAGGCTCTCGAAGGTGCGTTGAGCAACTTGAGCGGTCAGGCCACCGACAAGTCCCAGCTGGAGACTTCCATCTCGGATGCGAACACCAAGAAGGATTCCGACGCTTACCGCAATGCAGATGCAGATGCTAAGAAGGCATTTGACGACGCACTTGCAGCTGCTGAATTGGTATTCAACAACGATTCTGCAAGCCAGGCTGAAGTTGATGCCGCTAAGGCAGCTTTGGATGCAGCAACTGGCAAGCTCAACGGTGCAGCAACCAACAAGGATGCTTTGACCGCTGAAGCTGGCAAGGAGAGCGATGTCAAGAACTCCGCTGGTTACGCCAACTCTTCTCAGGAAGTGAAGGATGCTTACCAGAAGGCTCTTGACGCAGCGAAGGCTGTACTTGCAGATCCAAAGGCTTCTCAGGCTGATGTAAATGCAGCTTTGAAGAACTTGCAGGATGCAACTGCTGAGCTGAACAAGGCAGTAACGGACAAGGATGCTTTGACTGCGGAAGCAGGTAAGGAATCTGATGTGAAGAACTCCATCGGCTACCAGAATGCTTCTCAGGAAGTGAAGGATGCTTACCAGAAGGCTCTCGATGCAGCTAACGCTGTACTCGCAGATCCAAATGCAACCCAAGCTCAGGTAGACGAAGCTCTGAAGAACCTGCAGAACGCTGCAAACGCAGCAACCAGCACAGCAACCGATAAGGGCGCTTTGCAGGCTGAAGTTGGCAAGGAATCTGATGTTAAGGGTTCAACTGGTTACCAGAACGCTTCTCAGGAAGTCAAGGATGCATATCAGAAGGCTCTCGACGCAGCAAACGCTGTACTCGCAGATCCAAATGCAACCCAAGCTCAGGTAGACGAAGCTCTGAAGAACCTCAAGAATGCAGCTCAGGCAGTAACTGGCGCTGAGACCAACAAGGATGATCTGAAGAGCGCTGTAGATAACGCGAACTCCGTAAAGGATTCCGATGCCTACAAGAACGCTTCTCAGGCAGCTAAGGATGCATACGACAAGGCACTCGCAGAGGCAAATGCAGTACTCAACGATCCAAATGCTACACAGGCAGACGTTGACGCAGCATTGGCTAAGCTCCAGGCCGCTAAGGATGCGCTTGATGGAAAGTCTGGTCCAAAGCATGCAGCTGAAAACCAGGTCCCAACCGCTGTTTCCTTGGCACAGACCGGTGCAAACGTGGCTTGGGCATGGATCTCCGCAGCTCTTGCAGCACTGGGTTCCATCTTCGTCCTCGGTCGCAAGAAGCGCTCCGACGAGCAGGATGAGCGTTAAGTCTCAGATCTAGGAAACACAACCTAGACAACTAGACGAAACCAAGGCAGTAAAGCCAAAAGTTAAAATCTAGATAAAATGGAGGGCACTCGAAAGGGTGTTCTCCATTTCTGTATCTGAGGTGGGGAACCATCCCAAGAAACCGAAAATGTAGGGATAGAAGGAATACAGAAACCTGTGAATTGCAAGATTGCGCTGGATGAGACAGTTTCATCCGTGGGAATGGAAGAGTTAGCTTTGCACATGAAGCATAATGTACATAAGGAATGAGTCGAATTATGCGCACGACGTATAGCGAGGAGATGGTATGACAATACCGGGGAATTGGTATGAGCATCACCGGGATGATGGTGAACTGCTCGGCTGGATCAGTCCGCAGGGGGAGGGCTTCGTGCCCATCGATTTGCTAGGACGTGAAGGTGAGCCTACGGATTGGGTGAGTGCCGAAAAAGCATTGGAAAACCTGGGATTAGGGTATTTATCGGAACCGTTTCTATACGAGGCCGAAGCACAGCGATGGCTTAGAGTGCGCATCGTGGAAGTGAACGCACAGCACATCATGGTGAAAGAAGAAGATTTCGGCGATATCACACATCACACGCCGGTGCATGAGATACCTTTTCCGCCAGGTGAGCGTCTGAAAGAGTTGGTTTAGAAAAATACAGTATTTCTACTGCTCGTGGCAGTGTTATCCAGCAATGAGATACAAAAAGGGAGGCATAAAGCCTCCCTCACAACAGGTTCGTAAAATTATCTAAGCACGAGCCATCGTCCGACGAGATGGGCGATAGACAACCAAAGCTATGAGCAGCAGAGCAGCGGTAATGGCAAGACTGATAGGATACACAGCCATAATCCATGGGAAGCTGGCATGAGCAGGGAATACAGCTACTACCCAGAAAATACGGGTACCGCAGACACCGACGAGTGTGAGTAATGCCGGAATCAGCGAGATACCGTATCCACGCAGATATCCGGATGCCATCTCATACGCCATAGAAAAAATGTAACCGGTAAATACCAACATTAATCGGGTATATCCCAGTTCCACCGTTGCCGAATCGTGCACAAAAACAGACAACAGGTTATGTCCGAAGAATAATACGATAGCAATCACAGAAAATGCGACAATGAGATCTTCGATATAGCAGATGAGAAGCACACGACGCGTGCGCTTGAGCTGATTTGCACCCACATTTTGACCCGTAAAAGTGGCACAAGCCTGCGAGAAGGAGTTCAGCACTTGGTATGCGATAGCTTCGATATTGAATGCTGCTGAGGATGCGGCGATGACAGTCGTTCCCAGACTATCAATAGCGCCTTGGATGATGACATTTGCAAAGGCAAAAACGGCGCCTTGAAGTCCGGCTGGTAAACCAATACGCAGAATCGAGCGCATTGCCCAAGGGTCGATTTTCAACGCTTTAATATCTACATGAATGCTAGAGCGTGTGCGCAGTAGCATCCAAAACAGCACAATGGAGCTGAAAGCATTAGAGATAACCGTAGCGGTTGCCACTCCGGCTACGCTCCAGCCAAAGCCTGCTGTAAAGAGGAATCCCAAGCCGACGTTCAGCACGCCAGCCATGGCGAGTACCTTCAGTGGTGTTTTCGTATCGCCCACCGAGCGGAAAATAGCCGCCTCGAAGTTATACAGGAGGATAACGGGCAGACCGATTAAATAAATTCGCAGATAGATTAATGCCAGCGGGAACACGTCCGCAGGCACAGCGAGCAGCGTGAGCAGCCAACTCGCGCAGAGTTCTCCCACGACGAAGGCAATCACGCCACCCGTTACAGCCATAACGATGGAAGTGTGCACAGCTTTTGAGACACCCTCCACGCTGTTGCGGCCGATGGCGTTTGCAATCACCACGTTTGCGCCTAAGGAAACGCCAATGAAGAAATTGACTACCAGCATAACGATGAAGCCATTGGCGCCAACGGCTGCTACGGCCTGAGTATTGTTTGATCCAGAAAAGTTTCCGACCACTGCCACGCCTGTGGCATTAAATAATTGCTCCAATACACCGGTGGCAGCAACCGGTAGAGCAAACATGAGTACGCGGTTCCAAATTGGACCGTTCAGCATGTCAATGCCGTGAGAATTATGCGATTGGGGCATATCTTGACGTGCTTCGTCTTGAGCCTGTAAATCTTCTCGTTCCGTAATTATTCCTTCCCTAACAGGTCAAGCTTATTTCTATTTATCATCACGTAAAAGTGCGGTTCATTGTATGAGAGACATCGTCATTTTTTCCAACTGTGCGACACGCTCAACTCATGCAAAAACACCCATAAGGGCGCTCATTCGCATATCCGAAGATTGGCGTAATGGGTGTTTCTATCAGAGCAAACGTGTGGGTTTTACTATGTTTTTCCCGAGTTTTACATGAAACATGCAATCGGTTTAGCCTCGTCTAGCCTGGACTTTGCCTCATGCGTTCAACTGACGTGATGCAGTTGATGTTGTGGAGCTGGAGCTCAATGCTATTAACGTGATTGAACATTTACTCAATCGTTGGAAATACGAGGCTTCATGCCTTTTAAAACTTCTGTAATTACCTCATTAATTCTGGCCCACGAGTTCCTCTCATACTTGTAATCCAAGACTACTGTACTCGGGGTGTAGATTTTTTATCCGCAGGGTGAACATACCGCCGCGCTAAATGTTGAAAGTTGGTAACTCACCCGTATCTGAAGAGGACAAAATTGGATGAATTGGCTCCGCGATCCAAACTTTTAGCACAAGCAAAGGGGTACGGGCAGGGTCTCTCTTTTGTGGAGAGGATAGGTTATTTTATACGCATGGATAATCGTGAAGAAGTACGCCAGTTTCTCACCTCACGCAGGGCAAAAATAACACCTGAAGCGGTGGGATTACCAGCGGGGTCACATCGTAGAGTGCAAGGTCTACGACGTAGTGAGGTAGCTGCTTTAGCTGGTGTCAGCGTGGAGTACTACACAAAACTAGAGCGGGGCTCTATCCGTGGAGCTTCACCTCAGGTCCTAGATGCACTCTCGAAGGCACTGAGGTTAGATGATGCCGAGCGTGCATACCTGTTTGACTTGGCACAAGCTTCCAGTCCTGTGGGCCGACCACCGAAGAAACGCTCAGCACAGCATTGGAAGCCTCACACCAGTTTGCAATGGATCTTAGATTCCGTCACCGCCGGACCTGCGTTCATTCGCAATGGTCGGTTGGATCTGCTTGCCACAAACCTCCTTGCTCGAGCACTGTATAAAGATGTGTATGATATGCCGGGGCGCGTTCCTAATCTTGCGCGATTTACGTTTTTGGACGACAGGGCATACGCGTTTTACTCAGACTGGGAGTCTTTTGCAGATGTGACGGTAGCAATCTTGCGTACGGAAGCTGGGCGAGATCCTCACAATAAAGAATTGCATGATTTGATAGGTGAACTCTCGACACGCAGTGAGGAGTTCCGTGTCAAATGGGCTGCTCAGAATGTACGACAGCATGGTGCTGGAATTAAAACGTTCAATCATCCTGTGGTGGGACAAATAACACTTGCTTATGAGGGGTTGGAGATGGAGGCAGATCCGGGATTGTCCTTGACCATCTATGCTGCTGAACCGGGTTCTGAGTCTGCTGATCGTCTAAAGATTTTGGCTTCTTGGGCTGCGAGTGAGTATGAAAATGGCGCGGCTGTGTCTCAGGGCAGTGATGTTTCCAGCATCGCTCGATAGGCTATTTTTTTCTTGATATGCAATCTATGAGGCATGAAATTGCATAAATTACTGAGATACACATAGGTACCAAGCGTATGCCGTGAGATGCGATTCGGTCTGTTCGCGGTAGTGAAAGATGCACATTAGGGAAGAGTCAGGGCAAGCAAGACGCAGGAAAATATCGCGGTAGTTACTGGATATATAACGGTGCGCTCGGACAGCAGGACAATGTCTGCCACTTTCTTAGGGCATTCACGCGTTGTTGTGCATTTCGATAGGGCAGAGGGTACGCGTTTCTTTACGAATATAAGACCGCGTCCTCGTCGAGAGAAAAGTTGGGTGGTACTCAGAGGGACTCCCATATGCACAATCTGCGGACTAAGTTATTGAGCAGCACGTGCTCGGTCAGCACGTTGAACGGATATATATCGTTGGAGGAGAGCAAATTTTTCATGGATTGTGAAACAGAGTATGAAATTATCCAGGATCAAGTTTTTGCGGGTGAGCGTGATTTATTTTTGGCGCGAAATCTTGATGTGCGTGGATGCGTTTTTCGCGCTGGACAGTCGTCTATGGACGGCGAATCGCCTCTGAAAGAAGCGAGTAATATTCGCATAAATCGTAGTCGCTTTGAGTGGAAGTATCCGCTCTGGTATGCGCACGATATAAATCTGACTCATAGTGAATTGTTGGAAACTGCGCGTTCCGGTATTTGGTATACCCACGGTATTGCGATTCATAAGAGCAGTCTTGCGGCTCCAAAAACCTTTAGACATGCCAGTGAAATATCACTTGTGGATGTTGATATGCCCAATGCGAGTGAAACGTTGTGGTGGTGCAAGAAGGTCTCGTTGAAGAGAATCTCTGCACGAGGAGATTATTTTGGCATGCAATCGAAGGATATAAACGCCTTAGACATGCGTTTGGTGGGGAATTATGCATTTGATGGCGCTGAAAATATCACCATCGAGGATTCCTCGTTGATTTCTAAGGACGCCTTCTGGAATACGACTAATGTTACGGTAAAAAATTCCACGATTGTTGGAGAGTACTTAGGGTGGAATTCAAAAAATCTGACGTTCGAAAATTGTACTATCGAGAGTTTGCAGGGATTGTGTTACGCGGAGAATCTCAAACTGATAAACTGCAAGCTGATAGATACCCCTTTGGCGTTTGAATATTCGAGTGTGGATGCACAAGTAGAGGGACATATTGATTCGGTGTTTAATCCGTCCTCTGGGTTTATCCGTGCTGGGTCGATTGGCGAGCTGACTCTCGATCCTGCCAAAATAGATCCTTCCGCGGTAAGCATTGAATTAACCGAGAGTAATCAAAGTAAAGAGGCGCAGAAATGAGCGGTAGCATTTTTGATGAAGCACCGGATCGACGTAACACGTACTCCATGAAGTGGAATGTTGGTCCTCAAGAATTGCCTATGTGGGTGGCGGATATGGATTTCAAAACCGCGCCGGTCATCATTCAGGCTTTAGAGGGTAGGGTAACACACGGTGTCTTTGGTTATACAGAGGTGCCTGAGCAATACTATGAATCCATATCGCGGTGGTGGTCTAGGCGACATCAGTGGACGATTGATCACGAATGGATTGCCCTCACCACGGGGGTAGTGCCTGCGATTTCTTCGATGGTGCGGTCTCTTACAACGCCGGGGGACAAAGTTGTAGTGCTCACTCCCGTATACAACATCTTCTTTAATTCCATCATCAATAGCGGCCGAGTTCCTTCTCCAAGCGCATTGAAACGCACCGATGAAGGCTATGAGGTGGATTGGGCAGATCTGGAAACGCGGTTATCGGACAGTCAAGCAACATTGCTGATTCTCTGCAATCCACAAAATCCTACGGGCACGATTTGGGATAAGCAGACACTCGCCGGCATAGGTGAACTTTGTGCTACACACGGCGTTCGAGTGATTTCTGACGAAATCCACTGTGAAATAGTCGCACCGGGTTATGGTTACATTCCCTTTGCTTCCGCATCGCCGACGTGCGCAGAAATTAGTGCTACGTGTATTTCTCCCACAAAGGCATTTAATATTGCGGGTTTACAGACAGCCTCCGTAGTGGTCCCAAACCCGGAAATACGAGACTTAGTCGTTCGCGGTATTAATCGCGATGAAGTGGCAGAGCCTAATGCATTTGCTGTCGATGCGACGATAGCCGCATTTACACACGGTGAAGATTGGCTGGATGAGCTACGGGAATATTTGTTTGCAAATAAACGGTATGCAGCAGATGAAGTCTCGGCTATTCTAGGACTCAGCGCAACGGCAACCCTCGCAACCTATCTGCTGTGGATTGATGCTACACCATTGGGCATCTCCAGCTCGGAGCTCGTGAAAAAGATTCGGGAAAAGTCAGGACTCATTCTCTCCGATGGCGAGAGTTATGGTGCCACAGAGGGTGCATTTTTGCGGATGAATCTTGCCTGCCCTCGAAACAGAGTCAGTGATGGAATAGAACGCTTGAAACGGTCTATCGAAACACTAAGATGAAACAGTTTCGTGGGAACAACAGGAAAATAGAAGTCAGCTGAGGGAGAGGAATCTCCCTCAAGAGAGATGAGAATGATGCTTTTCATCCATGAGTGGCATGCGTGCTCGGCTTGAGAAGTCTGTGCAAGTTGGGGACTTGGGAGTGGTCTAAAGTGACCTAAGTCTTCATAGCGTCAAGAACGTCGGCTGTGTGTAAGGGATATTACAGTCCGAGGCAAACAGAGGTCCATTCGAGATTTATCGCTCTGTGTGCTAGAGGTGTGATATCTCCACAGACTAACTGGTCGGACTGCACCCCTCAGCTGTAAAAACTTTAATTATGGAGATCTTCCCTGATGCTCACTTCAGTTACATCCTCAGTTTTGTGAGAACAGCATCAACGGTATGTGGAGCGGCACATATATGCGCGTGGCTTTCACGTCTTGAGAAGTAATAATTGTCTCAGGATTATTGCCGTAGTAATGAGAACTTCGTTACGATGCTTGTAGTAGCGGGGAGGATAAAACGGACTACGAGTGTGTTTTATCGAAGAGGGCTGCCCACCCATCTCGCTTGGCAACTTTGCCAGCAGTGACGATGAGTGCATGGAACTGAGCAAACTCGTCTACGCTGAACTGTGATTGATTGATGTCAGCGATGTGGAGCTCTCGCGTTGCTTCATAACTGGCGCCCACGCTTATGCCCAGTGCCGTCATCATACGCCGTGCATAAGCATCAAATATGAAGGCCGGACGGTGATATACGTAGAGTGTGATGACATCGGCCGTTTCTGGACCGATTCCATTAATTGCCAGCAGCGAGGTGCGTAGTTCGGGGGTGCGCAGCTGGCCAACACTATCGTGATGCGCGAGATACCACTTGGCAAGTGCTTTCAAGGTGGTCGCCTTGCGTGTATAGGCCCCGGCAGGACGAATCAGCTCTGTGAGCCCGCCTTGATGCAGGGTCAGCGTATCAGCGGGATTTAATTTGTGCTCGTTTCGGAGCTTGTCCAGAGCTTTTTCCACGTTGGTCCACGCGGTATTTTGCACGAGGATAGCTCCGGCCATCAGCTCCCATGCTGTGTCACCAGGCCACCAAGGGTCGTGAGGAGTGAACTGAGACTGTAATCTGTCATAAATGTCACGCCATTGCATGCCCTCACTCTAGCACGATATCGCGGTGCATGCGCTAGGTTCAGGTCCTCTAGTTAAGTCCCATAAACATAAAGAGATGTGTATATGGCTAGGGTCCTGCCATTCCCAAAGCTGGCTGATGTGTTGGCCTTGGAGCAGATTCTTCTGATGCCTGTCCGGCCCATTTGACTCCGGTGCGGTTTGAATTTTCACCTTCCGTCCTGTGATAGACAACACATGCTCACACCCATGTCATGACGGGGCTTAGGACATATCCAAGTGATATTATTGGAGGTATATATCCTAAGCACTGTAGTGGAGGAATAATGAGAAAAGGGAAAGATAAAAAGACGTTACTGCATGTGGCAGCAGCGGCAGTAGTATCTTTAGCGATGCTATTTGCCATTCCAGCGGCCACAGCAGAGGATGCCGACGGATCGACACCGCCAAATACGGTGGTGACTGAAAAGTCTGCAACGAGCGGTGATGCTAGCGGTGACACAAGCAAAGATAACACAACCGCAACAGCAAAGACGACTTCAGACGATTCGTCGGATGCAGATTCCGACAATGCTGCAAGCACCACAGATCAGCCGGCTGCAAGCGATGCATCGGCTAGTGATTCTGACACTGGAGCTGATGCTAACGCTTCAGCTGCACCAGTAGCACATGTATCTAATGTTAATGCAAAAGCAGCAGCTGTTGACCCATCGACTCTGACCGAGATCTGGGTGAACGCAGCAGGTAGCGACGACAACGACGGTTCCTCTGCCGATCAGGCTTTTGCCACCATGGCAAAGGCTCTAGAGGTGCAGAAGGCTAATACCAATATCGCCACCATCAACCTTTCTGGTGATTTTGGCACGTGGACCGCTGTAACCATTCCTTCCGGTGTGACGCTGAATGTAGTTGCAGATACCACGATTACCGGCACTTCAGGCACCGCTATTACTCTGGCTGCTGGTTCATTCTTGAATGCTTCTGGCGTGACGCTTAATATAAAGGGCTTTGCCACTGGTGTTCTTGTCAACAATGATGCAGAGATTAATGACGGTAATTATGTATTAGATGGTAATGGAATCGGCCTGAATTTGCAGGGTAAGCTCAACGGCACTGAGCGTTCTGCATTAACCGTTTCCATTGTTAATAGCACTGGAAATGGTATCAACTGGACTGCTGGCGCGCGCTTTGTTAATGCCACAGTTGAGGCTGCAGGTAAAGATGGAGGGGATTCTCAACTTTATGTCGGCCCCACTATGGTGAATTCATCATTGACCACACGAAATCTCTGGTACTACTTCGATCCAACAGCAGGCGGAATCCACATGGACCACTCGGATTTCTATGTGTACAAGTCATCTGGTGGGAGTGCAAAAAGAAATGTATTCGCTATTCTTGCAGATTCGGATTTGAAGAATGGTTCTACACTCACAGGTGACGGATCGCGTATTACTGTATCTGCAAAGTTCACCGTGGACGATTCTAAAGTGGTTGTGAAGAATAGCTCCATGGGTGGATTGAATATAAATTACAGTCCGGCAGAGGTTATTTTTAATAATTCAACATTGGAAACGTCAAATATAAGTGGGTTCCCTTCGTATGGAACTGCACAAAGCAATGGACCTGCTTACTTGACTTTCGAAGGAAATTCGGTAATAAATACTGATAATAAGAGCAACTTCACAGATAACGGTGGCGCTTACCGTTCCAATGGTGGTACCTACGTTATTACTGGCGGTTCCTACTTGGTGAAGTATGATCCGAACTACAACTATAATGTGACTACACCTACCAATGGTTTGGACAATGGTGATGAGTATTTGAGCTATTTTACCTTGAGTGATTCATCATTGACGTCATTTAACCCCATCAACAAGAACGGTGCCACCTACGAATATCAGGTGGCAAATGCATCGGCTGATGGTCTCAAGCATGTGTTTACACCTGCAGCCAAGGTCACTTTCAAGCTGAATAACAGCAACGCTAAGTTTGCGGATGATACGACGGCTGACAAGGTCCAATCCACGATTCGTGGTTATAAGTTGGATTTTGTTACAGGAACTTCTGACATTGGCACACCTGTCGACTCCACTGGCGTTAAGTTCTTAGGCTGGTATTACAAGGATGATTCCGGCACTGAGCATGCCTTTAGCTTCAGCGACACCGTATTTAATGCTGATACTGAAGTGTATGCGAAGTGGGATTCCAAGACTGTGATTTATCACAATGGTGCAGGTACGGACTATATTCAAAGCATTCCAGCTTCGGAAGATAGCGCGACAGCACTCACATATGAAGATGTTATCAAGGCAAACGAGGACTTCGCTCGGCCAGGAAAAGTTTTCAGCAAGTGGACAACCGCAGCAGACCCAACGAGTGATGAAATCAGCAGTGGTTCTACACTCGCCTTCAATGACGGTGTCACACAAATTGACGTGTACGCCCAGTACACAGACAATGTGTACATGGTTGGCTTCTCTGCTAATGGTGGTACCTTCGCGGATTCCAGTATCTTCAAGCAGAATCCAGATATCTTCACGGTAACGACTGATCCCGTACTCGGTGGAGAGATTGCCTATGTCACCACTGGTGCTACGTACAATCAGAAGCTCAGTGAAATCCTAGGTAATTTTGCTCGTGGACAGATTACACCAAAGGCTGCAGCTGCCACGAAGACAGGATCTGTGCTTGCAAGTGATACGTACTGGACTGATTCCCCTGTAGCAGGTGGAAGCGGTATTCGGTTCGACGATTACTCTATATGGATTGTCAACATTCCTGGAGAAGACCCAAGCTTTACAGCAGATACCACTTACTATCTGTCTTGGAAAGATGATCCATCCGTGACCACCTTCCCATACGAAGGAAACATTAATTCCGATATGTGGGGTTCCTCTGATCGTGGACAGGATACCAGCACCACAGCTCTTCGCGTCGATGCAACTGATGGAGAAACCTTCTCCTTGACTGGTGCGGTTGATGTTTCTGCTATCAAGAGCCAGATGGATGCTATCCAGGGACAGTTCGGTGGTGCTGAGCCGGAAGACATCAAGCTTACAGGCACCACTTCCACATTCACTGCAACAATGACTCTGCCGGATGGCGTGAATGCTCCATCTGCGTTGGACGCCTCTCAGGTAGCCGCCACAGGTTTGGGTGATTTGTTCGAAGTGAAGTCTGCTGAAATCTCCGGAAAGACTCTTACGGTCACACTAGGTCTCAAGCATGCATATAGCACATATGCTGAGCTGAAGACAGCTGTGTTCGCTACGGGCTCTCAGCCACAGGTGGCATTCCGCGCTACCAGTGATGTGACGAACCCGATTTCGGATTCTATTACCCTCACGGTTCCAGGCTTCAGCCTTGACTCGAAGACAGTGAATAATGGTGACGAGCTCACTGTTACCGGTACTGTCAAGGGAACTTTCAATTCCGTGGCAAGCACGGATGCAAAGGCAGTTCGTTTCAACCTCACATGGAATGGCACACAAATTGATACAGGCAAGGATTTCCGTGCCGCTGATGACAATGTCATCCAGCAGACCATTCTTGTGGTGAAGCCAATGGAATCCAACTTGCCTTCCGATATGCTCGTCTACGTACAGCCTGACAATGCAACGGAAGACCAGCAGAAGCAGGCCGGTATTGATACGACGGCAACCGCTCCTGCAGGTGTATATCAAGGTTCCAAAGTTAACCTGACGGGAACCATCGATGCAGCCAGTGTCAAGAAGCAGATGGAGTACATCGAGGCACAGTTCGGTAATCCAACTGACCAAAAAGGCATCAAGCTCACGGACCTTTCTTCGGAGTTCACAGCTAAGTTCACCGTACCTACAGGCTTGACTCTGCCAGCGGATTTGTCCACAGATACAGTGATTCCAGAAGGATTCGCTGATACCTTTGCAGTATCCGATGTAGAAGTTTCTGGCAAGACCGTTACTGTGACCTTCTCACTGAAGGATGGTATTGAGAACTACGCACAGCTGAAGACTGCCATTTTCGCTTTGGATGACACTATGAAGCTGACGGTTCCAAATATCACGGTGGATGAAGACGTGCAGGATGGCCAGACACTGACTATCGCTGGTGAGGTCTCCGGCAGCTTCAATGCCATCGCTACCAACGCTAACGGCACTGAAAAGGACTTCGCTTTTGTATGGAACGGATACCAGACAGAAGCAGGAAAGGATAAGGGCGCAGCAGATGGCGTCATCCAGCTGACATTAGCTACACCAAGCGTTGCTGCGCTGGATTTGCCTTCCGATATGCTGTCCGGCTCTGATACTGAGGCAGCGGCAGTATACCCAGTGCTCGCAGGCTCAACCTTGCCATTGACTGGTGCTGTGCGCATTGACGGCATCAAGAAGCAGATGGAGTTCATCGAGGGCCAGTTCGGAAATCCTGATCGCAACACCATCTCTGTGGATATCAAGCAATTTGGATTCACAGCTTCGATGACACTGCCTGACCAGATGTCCTTGCCTGAAGGACTTGATACGTCCAAGGTAATTTTTGACGGTGATGCGGATACGTTTGAGGTAACCAAGGTTACGGTCGAAGGTCAGAAGGTTACTATCGACTTTGGTTTGAAGAATCAGAGCAATATCAAGACCTATAAGCAACTGAAGGATGCGGTGGATGCAGCCGGTGTCGAAAATGGTACGTGGCTGAAGCTCACTATTCCTGATGTTAAGGTCGCGGATGATGCTCCTGTGAATACGAATTTCACTAGCGTAGGTACCGTCTCTGGCTACTTCAAAGCTAACGCCACTTCGCAGGCAGGAACCACGAAGGCATTCTCCTTCAAGTGGGATGGCACCCAGTGGGCAGAAGGAAAGGATGCTGTCACAGCATCGGATGACGAGCGCATCACCTTCACCACAAAGGTGCCAAATCCACAAGACATGGATTTGGAAGGTGACCTCACCATCGGCGATAACACCACCAAGGATGAGCCAGCATCTGTATATGCAGGCGATACTGTCAACCTCACCGGTAAGGTGCATGCAAAGCAAATCCAAGAGCAGATGAAGGCTATCGAGGATCAATTCAACGACCCTGATGGTACTTCTGTCGCCATCGACATCCAGAACTTCGGTTTCACTGCACAACTGACACTGCCTGAGGGCGTGAGCTATCCAGCCGGATTCGGCAAGGATAATGCAGTTTCCTCTGGATTTGGCGATGCCTTCAGCATTGACTCGGTAAGCGTAGATGGACAGACAGCCACCGTTAAGTTTGTACTGACTGATCCATCTTCCATCACTGACTATGCAAAGCTCCAGGAGGCAGTGAATGGTGCTAGCGAGTGGATGGATATCACCTTCAACGGTTTGAAGGTGGCCGATGATTTGGCAGTGGGAACGGTCGTCACGGCTACGGGTACGGTAACCGGTGCTTTCGCTGCTATCGCAACCAAGACTACTGGTTCAAGGCAGGTATTCAACTTTGCTTGGAACGCTGTACAGTGGGCAAACGGCAAGGATTCCTTGAACACCAACGACACGGATATCAAGTTGTCACTCAAGGTAATCGAGAAGCCTGCTGGCACCATTACGGTGCACTATGTAGATACAGCGGGTAACACCATTGCTGATCCAACAACCATTAACGGCAAGGCGGGAGACGCGTACACGGTCGATACCAAGGCTATCGATGGCTACACCTACTCGGGGCCAGAAGAGGGATCTGCACCACTGTCCGGCACCATCGTTGAAGGCAATAGGGACATCACCTTGGTTTACACCAAGAATCCTGAGCCAGTTGTAACCGGTACAGTAACTGTGCACTACGTTGACAAGGACGGCAATGAAATCGCTGAAAAGCTTGTCCTGACAGGCGATGAGGGTGCTGCTTACGTGGTTGTGACCAAGTCCATTGACGGTTACACTTATGTGGGACTTGCTGAGGGCTCTGGCGAGTTGAGCGGCACCTATCGCGAAGGCAATATCGATGTGACCCTTGTCTA
This sequence comes from Alloscardovia criceti DSM 17774, assembly GCF_000376885.1. GTDB lineage: Bacteria > Actinomycetota > Actinomycetes > Actinomycetales > Bifidobacteriaceae > Alloscardovia > Alloscardovia criceti. The sequence continues at coordinate 21,658 of NZ_AQXR01000006.1, read as the reverse complement.
CACCAAGAATCCTGCAGTTGCTGCTCCTGTGACTGTCAAGTACGTTGACGAAGACGGTAACGAGGTTGCCAAGTCCGAGACTCTGACTGGTAATGTAGGCGATACCTACACTGCTGAGCAGAAGACGGTGGAAGGCTACACCTATAAGGGTCTTGCGGATGGTTCTGCCGCCTTGTCTGGTACCTTGACCAGCACTGCGCAGACGGTGGTCTTGGTTTATACGAAGAACGCCGAGCCAGTTGTTACGGGTACAGTAACTGTGCACTACGTCGATAAGGATGGCAATGTCATCTCTGATCAGACGGTGATGACAGGTCAGACAGGTTCTCCATACGCCGTAGCAACCAAGACAATTGATGGCTATACCTATGTGGGATTGGCTGACGGTTCCAGCCCTCTGACCGGAGCGTATGGCGAAGGTAATATCGATGTGACACTGGTCTACAGCAAGAATGCTGAACCAGTCACGCCGGTCGAACCAGAAGAGTCTGGAAAGCCGGGACAGCCTGAGCCACCTGTTGTGCCTGTGGCACCGACAAATCCGGTGAAGACCACCGAGGTCAAGAAGTTGGCCAGCACAGGTTCTGCAGTGTCCGCAATTGTGCTCGCTGCGGTCATTCTGGCTGGCGCAGGTGTCGTCCTCGTGATGATGCGTCGCCGTGGTAACCACAAGTAATGTCATAACGCACAGTTAACCTGCGTGGTTATTGCGGGAAGCTAGATATGGCGCCCTCTCTACACAGAGAGGGCGCCATTGTTATGAAAGAAGATATTCGAATCTGCAAACTCGAGATGGATACAGGAGAGCGGTATCTGTTTTATAGAGTTGCTCGTCATGTATGAACGGTTATGACAGTGTTGTCCTCTGCGTTTACACATCGTCACATCATGCTTCGCGGTTGTGATACCAGTCCATCCAAGATATGAGATTTATCAAATATTATTGAAAAATATCGGAATGTCACATGCTGCTAATTGCTAGAATTTTTACTAAAGAAGGGGTCAGCGCCATAAAGGCGTATCCGTACAACGTAGTGCGGAGGGAGGTGTAATACCTATGTATTTACCCTCGTTAGTCATGCACACAGTGCGTCGCAACAAGACCGGACCTGATGTGTCCATAGTCTTCGTTTGCCTCCAAATGTTGGAGGAGCCATGACGTCTGAATCCTCTTATCGCTTGTCCAAGTTCTCTAAGTTTTCAAAATATTCCAAGCTTATTGTGCGGTTGGGTGCACTCATCCTGACTGCAGCGATGGTATGTGGCGCAGCGCCATCGACATCACAAGCCGCCGAATCTTCCACTACGAATGAGCAACAATCGCAGAATGTCGAAAAGGTCGAAGGCGACCAGAATTCGAATGATACATCCACGAACGAAGACGATTCAACCACGTCACCCAGCCAAGAAACTAACCGATCTGGCAGTTCGGTAACTGATGGGTCGGAATCGGAAACAACTTCCACAGGTGCGGATAATCCAGTGCAAACGGAAGATCCATCGAAAGAGCTCAGCGAAGAGCCAAGCGAGAGTCAAACAACCTCGTCCGATTCAGACAATGATTCCAGTAACGACGCCACCAGTGACCAGCAAAACGAGGAATATACCGAATCGTACGGGTTCAGAGCAATGACAGAGGCGGCATCAGCCGCCGGTGTAGCACCAACAGACGAAGAGTTTGGTCCCATCATGCTTACAAACACAGGTGAGTTGTACAGGGTCAAGCCAGGCACGGTCGGTAGCTACGATGCGACCACATTGGAACCATTACCTTACATCCCTAGTCCTAAGTCTGACGGCAGCCGCTTTGATGCATTTGCTAATGGCGTGAATTTCAACGCTTTCGGCGTGGCTCCGGACGGCAAAATGTACTTGGTAGAGCGTGCTAAGGGATCCAGCACGGGTAATAGTTCCGCGAAGGTCATCCTTCAGGTGTGGCGTTATGATCCGTCACAAAGTAGCAAAGGATGGACTCGTTTCGGTAGCACATACACCGTTACCAACCAAGTAAAGAATTTGGAGATACAAGGTGGTGCCGTGAATCCGGACACTGGCGAATTCTACTTCGGTGGCATTCAAAGCCGTGCAATATCGAAAACTGAGAGTCAAAGTGTTTACTACCTCTTTGCTGTAAACCCAACAACTGCTGCAATAACGCCGAAGGGGTGGGGTGCAGTTGATTCTCAAGCCACGAAGAACCAGACCTTCAGTATGCGTTTTGGAGATATGATTTTCTCTAATGAGGGTGACCTTTCATTGGTGTCTCGTATTACCGTGCTCCCATAACTGGAGGAAGAACATACGCGAATATCCTCAACCTGATTACTGTGGCATCTGGTGACCTACAGGCATCGTTTGGTGTAGACACTGAGATAAGCAATAGTGGTACAAATCAGTTAGATCTGAGTGAATCTCTCGTCAACGTTAACGCGAGCGGAATTACAGGTTTCAGTATTATGCCTTCGGGCAATTTGATGGTTACCACTCAGATCGATGCCAGGATTGGTTCCACCAGAACTATGGGTAGTGGGAATACTCGCGGTGCACTATTTAAGGTAGATGTGGCGACCAAGACTGCCACTCTGATACAGACCATTCCAGATACGCCACCAGTGGAGTTGGACAATTTCACGTACGGCAATGAGAAATTCATCAGTGACGAAATGCGCAGAATTTGGGACTATCCGACGTCGGCTCGTCTTAATATGGGTCCTCCGGGTTACTACGTGTACAGGACATGGAATTTGGGCGTCAATGATATGGACGGAAGCGCCGAGGACTTCGCCGGAATTGTGCTCCACAAGGACGTGGTGAAGCGTAAGGATGATGCTGACCAATTTGCACTCAATGTGAGCGGAGCGGGCTACGACGTATCGACAACCACTTCTGGCACCGAGGAGGGTATCCAGCCGGTGCAAATCGGACCACTTGCGGCATCTATCGGAACCACATTTACCGTTTCGGAAAGCATTACCTCTTCCACGGATTTGCGCGATTACGAACCGCAACTGCAATGTGTCGCCGGCAATGGCATTACCGTCAGGACAAGCGCGGTTTCAGTCAGTGCCACGCAAGCTAGTGCCACGGTTACTATTCCGGGCACAGGTGGATTCTCATCCAAAGTATTTTGCACTTTTGTCAATGATCCAGCACCTTCACGTGGCGCTATCCATGTGCTCAAACGCGACGCAAGTGACACCAATACTGTGCTGGCCGGAGCGACGTTCCGACTGTATCGCGATACGAACGGGAATGGCGTCTATGACGGCACGGATACCGAAGTGGACGATTCCGAGCGTACCACGGATTCCGCAGGTACTGCTGTGTGGGAGAACTTGGATTATGACACCTACTTCCTCAGAGAGGACGGATTCCCCCAAGGCTACGCTTCCGAGGAAACGGTGGTGCGCGAGGTTGTGCTGGACCAAGAGAGAGTGGACGTAGATATTGATAACGAACGTATTCCGGGCACAGTGAGCTGGCAGAAGGTGGACGATACCACTGAAGTTCAGTTACTCGGCGGGTCGCAGTGGACGCTTACCGATTCTAGCGGCGTGCAGCATCTGATTACGGATTGCACCAGCCCGTCCGCATGTGACACGACGGATGGTAGTTCCGAAATACGCGATACCGACCCAGAAGAAGGAAAGTTCAGCATTGAACACCTGGACTGGGGTTCCTACACACTTGTCGAGACGAAAGCCCCCGCAGGCTACGTGCTCGGCGCGCAATCCTCACAGAGTTTCACCATTGACGCCACGCGTCAGGTGATAGATCTGGGGCCGATTGCAAATGCCAAGGCCATTCCACCGACATTGCCACGAGCAGGAGGTTGGGGATCCGACTGGTTCCTTTACTCCGGCTTCGCTGTGCTGGCAGCGGCAGCGGTGGTGGTCGTGGGTTATATGCGGCGAAAGACCACACGATGTTGATCCAACTAAGGGCAATATCAATGCAGACTCCGGTCTGTGAAAGAAAAGAGGGATAGGCGAGAGCCTGTTTCATATAGAAAGAAGGAAAACAATGTTACGGAATAAGATTCGCGGCATACGCGCGATACTCGCCTTCCTCATTGCCTGCGCTCTCGGCGTGGCCACCTTTGCGGTCGCACCGTTAGCTAGTGGAGCCGAGGGAAATATCGATATCGATGAGTCACGCACGGGTTCTCTGACCGTGCACAAGTATGAGAAGAATTCTGCTATATGGGCGAATCAGACAAATGACGGAACGGAGATAACGAATATTCCGGAGGGTGCCAATCCTTTGACAGGCGTGCAGTTCACGGTCTATCAGGTTGAGGGCTTGGATCTGAAAGATTCGGCGAGCTGGACAGGATTGGATTCGGCTACTGGTGATCTCACCACAGCGAAGGCCACCATTAATGGTAAAGAATATACTCTCACGCAAAAAGCTCAGCAGACCACTGACAGCAAGGGTACTGCAGCCTTTACGGAATTGCCTGTGGGTTTGTATTACGTGGTCGAATCTAACATTGGAAACAATGAAATTACGGAAAAAGCACAGCCATTCTTCGTTACTATTCCTTTCGCACAGGCGAATAAAACGTGGAACTATGATGTGCACGCTTACCCGAAGAATGTGCTGAACACTCCGGGTGAGAAGATTGCTGATACGAGCGAAACCCATAAAGTGGGCGATATTATCACATGGGATTTGAAGCTGGTAGCGCCTACCTCAGATAACGGTATTACCGCGCTTGGCGTGGTCGATCCGTTGGATACATCGCTTGCACTGGCTCCTACCGCCGCTGGCGATGTGAAGACCGCTGTGGAGGTTTTGGTAAATCCGACCAAGACAGATGGTGTGTATACGGGTGGCACAGCATTGGATGCTTCCGCCTACACAGTTGAGCCGCTCACGGCCCTTACAGACGGCAGAATTCCAGTCAAGGTTGCGTTGGTTGCCGGTTCGGACGGCAAGATCACATCAGTAAACGCAGGTGACGTGGTCGTCGTCAAGATTCGTACGACAGTGACGACTGTGCCAAATAACGGCGAGATTACCAACGGTTTCTTCCCAATCGTCAATGAATACGATCCTTTCAGTGAGAATCCGACTGATCCTGGCGAGCCTCCTGTCACTACCGAAGATACGCCGAAGTTTGGCGACTATGCCTTTAAGAAGGTGGACGACACTACTGATGCAAATGCGTTGGATGGCGCTGTGTTCGAGTTGCAGGATACGAATGGCAATCCGGTACTGGATGGCGAGGGCAACACAATCACCGCAACTTCTGATGAGAACGGCATCGTACACTTCTCCGATATCTTCCTTGGCAAGAGCCGCAAGGGTGATACGACCTTGACGAAGGAGTTCAAGATCAAGGAAACCACGGCTCCTGCAGGTTTTAAGCTCCTAGAAAATGCGGTAACCGTGACATTTAAGCAGGGCAAGGTTGATACCTCCGATGTCGCTAATCTGGGCGCCAACATCGTAAACACCAAGTCAAATATGCCAAATCTGCCACTTACTGGTGCTGCCGGCAAGGTGTTGATGACCTTAGCAGGTGTGGCAATTATCGCGATTGCTGTAGCTTTGCTGATGGTCCAGCGTGCACGTCAGTCGTCTAAAGGCTGATGCGGCGTTGGAGAAAGGATGAGCGGAGGGATGTCTGATATGGGAGAATCCTTCTCATAACGGGCTCACCCTCAACAGCTACTGCGAGGGGCGTTAGCGGAACTTCCGGATAGCGCCCCTTCGCGCATACAAAACATCGCGGAGGTATGGCGTTTAGTGTCGAGGCTTCTGAGGTGTGCCGGATAAGGAGGGATTATGGCTCAAAAGCAGGCCGCATCATCCGGTGTGCGCGACAGCGATGGGCGGAGTAAAAACAACGACTCGAGAGCGTATGTGGGCTCGCTGTCGTTGTTTCAGCTTTTGCTGATTCCTTATGTGGCGGCATTGTTGGTGATTGTTGGTACCACGCTCGTGCTGTATCCCACCGCTGCGTCTTGGGTGTCTCAATACAATCAGACGGAACTGACCGGTGACTACTCCTCCTTAGTGTCCCGTGTGGTACCAGACCGTGAGGCGCAGTTAGAAGCAGCGAAGGCGTACAATACCGCGCTGTCCTCCGGGGCGTTGCTGGGGCGCAATGAACGCATTCCTTCCTCCATAGGTGATTTAGATGAAATCACCGCGCCGGATGGTCGCGTGTGGACATACGATGACATCCTCGCCGCCTCAGACAATGGCATCATGTCACGCATTCGCATCGATGCCATCGATCTGGATCTTCCCATTTATCATGGCACGAGTGATGAGACGCTGATGAAGGGAGCCGGTCATTTGCAAGGCACCTCATTTCCTATAGGAGGGCCGTCGACACGAACGGTAATAACCGCCCATAGAGGGTTAGCAACGGCTACTATGTTTACCGATTTGGACAAGGTCGAAGTGGGGGACACCTTCACCTTAGAGACTTTTGGCGAGGTGCTGACTTATCGCGTCATCACCACTGAGGTCGTAGAACCTGATGACACGCAAACCATACGCGCCGTGGAAGGCAAGGATTTGGCTACCTTGGTTACGTGCACGCCGCTGGGTATCAATTCGCATCGCATTTTGGTGACCGGCGAACGCATTATCCCCACGCCTGCGGGCGATGTGGATAGGGCAGGAAAACATTCAGATCTGCCAAAATTCCCGTGGTGGGCAGTGCTGTATGCGGTGGTTGTGCTGGGCACAGTCGGTTTTACTGTGCGCTATACCTTGCGGATGAAGCGTGCTGTACGTCTGAGGGATGCGTTGGAAGCGGAGCAGAATCGAACGAGTTCCACAGGCGCGGATGGTGAGGATCGGGCGTCTGCCGAGGGATGATGTCATGACGCAGGGTGACCGACCGGTTGTTGAAGAAGGCAAGGCGTCAAAATGATGCATCAAAATGATGCACAAACACTCGCCGACGCTGAACGCACGTGTGTTGCTCAAAAGTTCATCTGCGAAGCGATTGCATTATATAGTCAAAAGCTCACAATTGTGGCGTACAACTGCAGTTATGTAAAGAGTAGTTATTTTTCAAAGAAGGAAGATAATGGCAGAACGATATATCAGTTTTTCCGAGATTGCCGCATATCTCGATGTTAAGACAGGAACATTGGCAAATTACCGCCTTCCAGAGCCTGATGCCTACATTGGCAAAACTCGAGGCTGGAAAAAGGAAACCATTGAAAAATGGAATGCCAACCGTCCGCGAGCACGAAAAGCAAAATGATTCGGCAAAGAAAAGATATGCGCTTTCCCCTTATGTAGTAGCCATAATGCAGTCGGCTGGTGGACAAAAAGCTTGGAAATAGGTTAACGAAAATACTGCTACAAGGTATCGTTATTCTTCACATCGATATGCTGAAGATAGAGAATGTGACTACGAATACGATGTGAGTCCATTATGGAAAGTAATCACCGCGATTACCCAAATTATCACTGTCGTAATCGCGGTGATGAATTACTTCGATAAACGTAATAAGAAGTAATTCGACCTGCTACCTAGCTTCGGCTAGGTAGCTCTTTCCATTAAATTCTATCATGATTATGAAAAAGTATACGAAACAGATTGCCTATGGTGCATGTGCAGTAGCCTTACTTGGCAGTATTGTCGGCTGGTAGATTCCACAAGTAGCTGAAGGTATGAGCGCATTAAGCGCCCTGCTTTCGCTCATCGTAGCGATAAACATCAAGGAGGACTAATGACTGTACAGTATATGAGTCTTACCGAGGTCGCTGAATTCCTTGGAATTACCAAGGGAGCTTTACCCACGTTAAAGTTACCCGACTCCGATGTGCGTGTTGGAAAAACACGAGGCTGGAAGAAACCATCGAAAAATGGAATGCGGAGCGTCCGGGGCGTGGCAACTATACCAAAAGGAAGTAAAAACTTTCTTTAAGGCATCAGAAAGCGAATGTGATGCGACATCAAACAATTACGGATTCTAAGGGGCGTTGAAAAAGCCGGGGCGTCGAAATGACACAACCCCTCTAGTATCTGAGATATTTTAGGTTTGCGTGGAGAAATAGGAAGGGGAGAGGCATAGAAATCGTCAATACAATGCAGATGCATTTGCTTCGATTGTCAAACTTCTTCTCATCATAAAATCCGCGGTCGAGGATATGCGATTCTTGCGCGGCAGAGCGCCTCAGCTGTGAAGTGTTTGGTAAAATTGAGTGCATGAAAAGGTGGAGAAAACGCGGCACATGGGCAAGATTCGCAGTGTTGTTTGCTCTTTACCTTTTGCTACCTGCTCTGGTTTCAATCGCTACTGACTTTTTCAATTCCTCTGATTTAGGCATGATGCTGTCTATATTATTGCTGTTCATAGTATTTCCTTGTGTCAGCATCGTGCTAGCTGTCTGGGATGGCATTACAGCGGGTTTCACGGTTTTATGGATAGCTATGCCGTTTCTGCTTTTCCTTGCACCTATGCTGATTTTCTTTAACGAGTCCGTACTGATTTATGGCGGTGTTTATTCGGTGCTCGCAATCATAGCTAATGGAATGGGCGGCATCTTCCACTCAAAACATCATAATGCAAACAGTGTGCGCGAAGGATAAATCAGACTTGTGCTCAGGCATATTTACGTAATAGACGTGCAAAATCGGCTGAAGAGGGTTCTAGAATAGTCCGGAATATTCTGTCGAAAACTAGAGTGTGGTCGTAGTTCAAATGCTTAAATATGCCGCAGGAAAGCTCGATAGAAAAATAAGAATCAGAGAAGGAAACGTCATGAGCAAATGCGATTCATTATGGATTTGTGACGAAAAAGCATTGAGGATGCTCTTGTACTGGGCAATAAGATAACCAATACTGCCCTCGACATTGATATCTCCAACAGGAACATCGAGAGTTAACCGATAAGACATTGTAGCTCAGTTATGAATGCCTAGCAGCAGTGCATAACCTTTGTATCTGACTATCCTTGGGGGGGGTGAAATCAGAGTCTTCCTTCGGCGTTATAAGGTCTGATTGCGGAGTTGAACTGGAAACGATAAGCAAGCTTTTCTTGTACAGCATCGAAATCATCGATGCCGGCTGAAAAATCCCCAAGGATGGGGTATCGAGAAAGACTGCTTTATGTGTCGGAAGGCGGCAGAATTTCAGGTCTAGTGCCGGAATGTCACTAATCCGCAGACCTCTACGATGAACAGTGAGGATACCTGCATCAATGGAGTCATGATTGCACTAGGAGTGTTGGTTGTGTATCCTTTTGACGTTGCAACGTTAAGTAGAGAGGTGGAAGGCCTAAGATTAATCAAGCCCCATTGGATCGGGCAGATTCGGGACTTCAGATGAAGTACCTGTGCAATAGAAAAGTGAGCATTTGGCATGACAGGATATAGCAATTACTCGCCCAGTATGGACGATTCCTATGTAAATTCGTATGGGGATTATCCTGCCTATTCGCCGGATACCAAACGATTCCGCGGGTTGTTTGCGCTCTTATGGTTGGCAACTTTTGGAGTCATAGGTGTGATGATTCTGCGAATAGCGCCAAATGAATTGGACGGGAAGAAATATATACCCTTAATTGTTTCCTTTACTCCATGGTTTGCACTAGTATCCGCATTTATTTTGATTATCGCACTTCTAGGACGTCGAAAGCTTCTAGCGGTTATATGCTTAGGCTGTTTGGTTGCACAGGCATATTGGCATTCTGGATATGTTTTTGCTGCTAATTCGTCCGTCAAAGGTATTCCTTCAGCTGAAGCCCTAACAGTGGACACTTCAGATAATTATGCGCGGTTGATGACACTAAATGCACATAATGGTCAGGCAGACGCTGAGCAAATTGTTTCTGTAGTAAGTTCAGAACATGTGGAAGTACTAGCTTTGCAGGAAGTTAGTAACGGCCTTGTACAGCGTTTGTATGCATCCGGATTAGCACAATACCTGCCGTACTCAGTACTTTCTGCTTCCAGCGGGCAGGATAATGGAGGAGTCAATGCCATATTTACTGCTGCCCCTATGACGAGTGAGAGCTATGACTTGATTCCTACGGATGCTTCGAGTGTAGCTGCAGCGTGCATCGGTATGGCAGCGAAGAGTGTGTGCTTTGGATCTGTGCATCCTTTCTCACCAAGGCCGGGGCAACAAGGACTATGGGATAGTAGTTTGGACAGTCTGAGTCAGCTACAGTCTGAGTCGCAAACCTATGTGCTCTTAGGAGATTTCAATGCTACTTGGGACCATAAAAGCTTCAGAGAGCTGTTAGGATCGAGATTCTTGGACGCGGGGCAGCAGACTGGTGAAGGATTCCACATGACTTATCCGTCGAATAAACAGCTGGCTGGCATTGATATACCGGCCATGGTGGAGATAGACCATATTGTTTACGATCGCGGCTTGCTGGTCGGGGACTTGCAGACAGTTACAATTTCAGGTAGCGATCATAAGGCTCTTCTGGGGACATTGACATCTAATCAATGAGATGGAGAATCGTGATCGGTAGATGTGGCAGGCAGTGAAGAATTCCAATGGTAACAGTCTGTCGATTCCATCATTCGAAGTGATTTGAGTACCTTGGTCGATAATGTTGGATTCCGAAGCATATATCAGTCACATCACAGTAATGAATGTTTCTTATGATGACCAGATGCTTAGCGTTTCTGTATCAGCGGCTAGACGTATCTCAATACGAATCTACGGAATGATCAACTCATCAGCATGGTAAGAGGATTGGGCCGGTCTCATTTATTCGGTGTTCAAGTTACATCCCCTCCCATACAGTTGTGGGGAGTTGATATAGTGAATTAAATTTGGACTAATAGTGTAGGGATGGTCCATGTTGAGGAGGGAAGTTTAATATCACGATTAAACTAATGGAATGGCTCTTGAGCTAAGCTACTAAAGCAAGCATATATACCCGCGAATTTATATGGTATGACGTAGCTCACTAACACGGCAATGTGTGTCCAGCATCAAGAATAGTGAATTGTGTGTGAGCGAATGGTAAGGAGAGGAAGACGGTATTGAAAAAGATTCTGCATATACTCCCTCAGTTTCAACCTGGAGGAGGAATGGAACGTGTCGTCATGAATTTCCATAGCCATATCAATACAAGTTATTTTCGGTTTGATGTGCTGACTCACAAGCTCAATAATCGAATATATGCTGAGCGGATTGAACATTCGGGAGGTAAAGTATATGTTTTTCCTCCTTTTGGAGTTAAAACCATAAGTAGTAATGCGCGATTATTTGATGAGCTATTATCAACAGAACGCTATGATGTGGTGCACTGTCACATGGCAAATGCTGCTTTTATCTATCTAAAAATTGCGGAAAAACATAATATTCCGATACGTATATTGCATAGTCACCAAGACCATTATGCTGATACGTGGACGCATGCAATGAGAAACATACCTCTTGTGAAATATGGGAAGAGATTTGCTAATGTCAATCTTGCATGCTCAAAAGCAGCTGGGCAGTTCTTGTTTAATGATGCAGCTTATACCGTCATGAATAATGGCATTGATGTTGATGATTTTGCCTTCTCATCCGATAAAAGAATAGTCGCACGTAAGAAGCTCGGGATTAGAGACGAAGAAATATTGTTCGGCTATGTGGGACGCCTAGTGCCTCAAAAAAACCCAGTATTTATGTTGGACGTGTTTTCTGAATGTTTGAAGGCCTGTGATTTGCCAATGAAACTGGTCATTGCGGGAAGCGGTGAACTCGAACAGCAAATGCGGCGTCATGCGGTTGATATTGGGGTTTATCATAAGATTATATGGTTGGGTGACATCGATGATGTTGCTGAACTTGATAGAAGCATTGACATTTTTCTGATGCCGTCGCTGTATGAAGGCCTCGGATTAAGCCTTGTTGAAGCCCAGGCAGCAGGTGCAGAATGCTATGCTTCCGATAATATTCCACAAGAGGCATTTCTTACGAGTTTTGTTCATGCATTGCCTTTACAAAGAGGCAGTGGTTATTGGGCTTCCAGAATATTAGCTGATTAAAATAAAGTGCCGAAAAACCGTACTTTTGCAAAGGATGAAGTTGTCAAAGGCGGGTACGACATTTTTTCAAATATTGAGGTGCTAGAAGGCATATATAGGGGATGAATCTATGTTGAAAAAGCACGCTGTGAGCCTTTATTACTTTGCCTTCGCACAATATTGTTTCATATATTGGCTAAATACCACCACATACAACCGACTGCCATACTTGCATATCCATACCTTATATGTACTAGCAAGGATATTATGCCTAGCTTTGCTATTTATCAAAATCATTTTGGATAAGTTACCTCTGAAAGTATACCTTGTATACGCGTTTCTATTCTTAGTGTTCCTTGCATCAGCTCTGCAATCAGGTAGCTGGAATTTGTTCCTTTTATCGCTTTTTGTGCTTGCAGGATCAGGGGTGAAGATAGAGAAGATGGCTAAGATTGTGCTTTGCTCCACTACGGTTGTAGCTTGTTGTGCGGTTGCTGGTTCTTTGCTTGGCCTGATTTATATGAGAATGTTGCCAAGTGGTGATACTTTTCGACCATCGTATGGTTTCGTTCACCCTAACCAATTTGGTTTGTGCTTACTGACTATTTGTATTTCTGTTGCCGTGTACCGATTTAGAAAATTTAGATTTATCGAAATCGGAATCGGGCTTATCTGTTTTATTCTCGCTTACTTTTTCGCAGTTTCCCGCACGTCTTCTATATGCATTCTGCTCACCATTGCGCTTGCAGTTGTATGTACCTTAGATAAAGAAGGCAAACTTGATCGCCTGATACTCCGGTGTGGAATGGCGATATTGGCAGTATTGCAATTCGCTAGCTTGTATCTCATGATGTTCTACGATAGCGGTTCACAATGGATGGTTCGTCTTGATGGGTTACTGTCGAATCGTCTGGTCTTGATGCATCATTTCTACACGGATTATCCGCATAGCTTGTTCGGGCACAACTTTGATTCGATAGAACATACATGGTTTAGTTACTATGAAGGTTTTATCGTCGACAACGGGTTTGCACATGCATTCCTTGAATCCGGGGCAATAGTCGAATTCATCATTTTCCTGTGCTGGTTCGCCGTTCTATGGAAGGCATGCAGACTACGTAAACTAGAGGCATCTGGGTTAGGATTATTGCTGTTCGGAATTGCAGCCTTTACCGAGGCTTCCGCGTTTTATATCGTTGTGAATTTTTGTTTGGTAGCTGCGAACAATCTGATCAAAACAGAAAGAGAATTGGTTTGAAGAGAATCCTTGTAATTGGTATGACTGATAACCCTGGTGGCATTGAGGCAGTCATAATGACATACTACCGATCACTCAACCGAAGCGACTTCGCCTTTGATTTCTTATCTAATAATAGTCGGATGGCTTATGAGGATGAGGTATCAGAAAGGGGAGGACGTATTTTTCGGGTAACTCCACGACATCTCTCTGTAAAGAAGTTCTATCAAGATCTTGACCTATTTTTCGCTACGCATGCAGAAGAATTCGATGCAGTTTGGGTAAATGTTTGTTCTCTTGCAAATATTGCCTATTTATCCGTTGCTAAAAAATACGGAATTAAAAAAAGAATAATTCATTGTCATAACGCGCAAAATGGGGAGGGAATCATCCGGGGTGTGCTTCATCGTATCAATCGCCGCCGGATTAGGAGTTTAGCCACAGACTTTTGGTCCTGTTCCAATGAAGCCTCTGAATGGTTTTACGGAAAAGACTATAAGGAGATCCCTCACTATCGATATATTCCCAATACAATCGATGTGCAAAAGTATGCATTCGATTCAACGGTCAGGCTCAGAAAAAGAGCGGAGCTGGGAATTTCGGACGACTTATTTGTGCTAGGTAATGTTGCTCGTTTCGAGCATCAAAAAAATCACAAAGCTCTTGTACAGGTGTTCAAGCAATTACACAAAATGAATGACAAATATCGACTTTTGTTGGTTGGGCAGGGCTCTCTCGAAAGTGAGATGAGGGAGCTTGTCAAGCAGGAGGGGCTTGAGACAAGCGTGATATTTGCCGGTGTAAGGACTGATGTAGACGAATTGTACCAAGCTATGGATGCGTTCGTTCTTAGCTCGTTGTTCGAAGGCCTCCCGATTTCAGCGTTGGAGGCGCAGGCAAACGGCTTGCCGTGCATTTTGTCCACTGGTTGTCCGAGCAGTTGTTTTGTAAATGGGAATACTTTGAGTGTTGACTTTAGCTCGGATAGTGGCCAGATAGCAAAGAAAATGAATGATTGGTTTTTAGATTTACCTGAACAGCGCGTTGACGCGTCTACTATCCAGAACTCAGAGTATTCGATAGAGAATCAGATACATTCTTTTGAAAAGGCGATTGATGGCAGATAGGCTTGTATCGATAGTTGTTGCAGCGTTTGACGCGCAAAATACTATCGAGGATACCTTTCAGAGTATTGTCGACCAGACCTACTCTAATTTTGAAGTTGTGGTTATTGATGATGGTTCGCGAGACTCGACCGGTCAAATTTGTGACCGTTGGGCTGCACATGATCAGCGGTTCCATGTGTATCATCGTACGAATTCCGGAAGTGCTGCTGCGCGCAATTTTGGTGTACAGGTGGCAGGAGGGGAATATCTCCTCTTCGTAGATAGTGATGATCTTGTCGAACCAGATTTTATTTCAACATTGCTTGACACTGCTGTTAGACATGATGCTCAAATTGTATTTTGCAATCATGTGGATGAATTAGTGTCTAAGAATTCCGAATTAGCCCGCACGGTATATGCTCCACAAGGCGTCAACTTTAGTTCTCAGTCGTCCTCCGATTTTAAGAATAAAGCTTCATTGCTGATGGAGAACGGATACTGGCATACAGCCTGGAATAAAATGTATAATACGGAATTTGTCAGGAATGTTGGCTCTGTATTTAACGAATCGGTATCCGTGAGTGAAGACACGTTTTTCATTATCCCGCTGTATGAAAATGCTGATCGCGTGGTGTGTTTGGATAAGGTGTTATATCGATACCGAGTGCGTGATAACAGTCTGTCTCATTCTTACTCGCCTACACTCTTTGAGGATGTCAAAGAGGCGTTGATATTTGAAGTTGATCGTTGTGCGAGCTGGTCGGCAAGTTGTTTCTGCTATTTTAGGTCTGATTTCTTGCATTATGTCGAATTGTTCTTTATGCCTGGTTTCATCAAGGGTAGTGATACGAAAGCAGTGCGAAGGCAGATTATCGAAGATGATGTGGTTCAGAAAATTGCGGCGGCATCTTGCCAAGAAGGTTTTAGGACAAAGATATTGGCTTTAGGCTTGCAGAGAAAAATGCTAGGTGCTTTATCTGTGTATGGGTATTTGGTTTACTCGGCAAAACAAATAAAGAAATTGATGGGCAGAGTACTCCATATCCATCGCTGAGGGCTGATAAGGTGTTCGGGGCGTATTTTACAAGTGGCCAGTTTATAATCGGTCTCAATGCGGCGCAGTAAGATTCGTACTCTAAAAATGCAATATTGTGCGGGTTATATCCTCGTCTTTTTTCTCTCAGTGTGAGTATGTTATTACTGGATTGGAGAACTTTGAAGAACAGCTTTGGATTATTTTTGATTGCGGACTCGGGGAAGGTGTTTAAGTACTCGTTGGCCAATTATTATTCGATGAATGGCTTATGAAAGTGAGAAGTGATTACGGGGGATATCTGCAGGGGGGGGCTTGCCTATTTCTGCGGTGAAGATTACGCAACGTTGGAGGATGAGTCGAGCTTGTGTTACGTGGGAAGGGCGAATCCAGAGAATACAATACTTCGGACACTGCCTAGCCAATAGAGGCTGTGTCTATTTTCATTGGTTTAGGAAGACGATTGAGTAGTGGCTAACTGATGATTAATTAGCTAAAGGAGAGGAATTTGGTAATTACAACTAAACGAGCAGATGTAATATGGAACTATTTAGGAACTATAGTTTCCATGGCTAGTGGTTTCGTACTGCTACCTCTACTGATGAAGTTTCTTTCCGATGCCGAACTAGGTCTCTGGTATGTATACATTGCAATTGCAAATCTAGCCATGTTATTTGAGTTCGGGTTCGACCCAACGTTCGCACGTAATATTGTTTATGTGGTCAGTGGTGCGAGGCAATTGACAGCCAATGGTTTTGAGAATAGTTCCGTTAGAGAGGGAGTGGACTGGCATCTGCTGAATGTGGTTATTCGCGCATCCAAATTGATTTACGCCAGTATCGCGGGAACAGTGCTAATTCTATTATCAAGTATTGGTACTTGGTATGTGCATACCGTGACAGGTGCTATAAGCAGTGATGAAATTTGGATATCTTGGTCCTTGTTTTGCATATCTATTGTTCTTAACCTGTACTTTCTCTATTCAACCACTGTTCTTCGTGGATATGGTGATATTGAAGGCGAAAACAAGGCAAAGACCGTCGCAAGGATTATACAGCTTGTTGTAACTGCTGTTATGTTATGGGCTGGTTGGGGATTACTGGGCGCATCGATAGGCTATTTTTTTAATGCATTATTAATGCGTTTTTTTGCTCTCTTTCGAATGCGCAAACACGTTGAAATCGAAAAAGGACGTCGACAAGATTTGGCGAGGATTACTACATCGGAAATGTTCGATGTAGTAAAAACAGTTGGTCATTTAGCATGGAGAGATGGGCTTGTACGACTTGCACTTTTTATTTCTACCCAAGCAACTAGCATTCTAAGTGGTCTGTACCTTGGCTTAGCTGAAACAGGTACTTATTCAGTGTTGTTGCAGCTGTCAAATGCTATCTACAACTTAGCTGCCGCTTATCCTAGTTCTTTCTTCCCGAGTATCCAAGCGAGTCAAGCTGAAGGGGATGTTGAAAAACAAAGACGTTTTATATCCACTGGCATAATAGCTTATTGGGGTCTCTATTTGATTGGCAGCATAGGTGTTTGCTTGGTCATTTTGCCACTTTTGCCAATATTTAAACCTGGAGTTATTATTGACTACCCGTTATATTTGGTGTTATCCCTTTATCTGGGATTGTTAGGTCAGCATTCAATATTCTGCAATTATATAATCAGTATGAATGAAATACCTTATCTATGGGGATACGTTATTGCTTCGTGTTTAGGGGTCCTATTTATTTGGATTTCTTGTGGATATTTTGGATGGGGCCAATGGGGGATTGTTTTAGGTCCGGCTCTATCTCAATTACTGTATAACAATTGGAAATGGCCTCTTTATCTATGTCGAAGAATTGGAACAACCTACTCCGTTGTTATGAAAATTGGAATTGCCGAGTGGTCCGAGAAAATTCACCATATTTTGCATAGATTAAATTAGTCTGGTTAGAGGATGAATTTTTCTCCACTTTGGATTTTGCTCGTATGTGATGCAAAGATTAGTCTACCTTCTTGAGTCTGGTGCTGAGCAGTAGAATACAGGTTGCGGCGGACGTAGTTGCCGGCCTTATCTGATGGTAGCTCCGTATACATAGCATTCATGTCCGCATAGCGAGCATGAATGTCACGCACGTGCTCACTATATGGTTCAGGATGCTCGACGATTTAGTAGTAGGGGGGGGAAAAAGGAATCAAACTGTCTGTGATGCTGAAGGCTCAGAAGCCGATGACCTTAACCTTCTGTTTTACACGTTGAAGGGGCTAATGCAAGAATCTAGTTTCTTTATTGTGCTGATTCAAATCGATTCTTTAGAGTGTAGGTGCAAGTGGTGAAGGCACAAAAAGAACAAGCACTACAATTGAAGTTGATGGACTATCGAATGACGGGGATAGGGGCCTTCTTACAGATGTTTTTCAATGGTACATACCGTTACTCGGCGTTGAATCCAGTGAGGAAGGCGGCATGTCAAGCTCAAGCTGAATCCATCTATTGAGGTTGTCGTATGTAACCTCTTTGTCTAAAGCTATGAGTGATGTATTCAAGGACAGTGAGACAAGCCGTATCAAGCGTTTCTATCATGAGCGATTTGGAGGTGCTGCTGATAATGTAGTAGTAGCATATCAACAGCTCATCGATGGGATTGACATCTGGGTATTCGGAAATCTTGATTTCACCAAAGATCTGCTCCTTAAAGCAGCTCATGCCAGTAGTCTCCCAACTCGTAGAGAGGCAGAAATTCTTGCTCGAAACTACGCTGCTTTTCTTAGTAGTCCTTACCGCTAATCATATAGAGTAAGCGAGTTCTTTGTGGGTGGGTGGATATTCACATTGATGTTCATCCACTCACATGGGAGTATCACTTACATCCAAAGTTACTAACACAATGGTTACGCTTGAAACAATAAATAGAAGAAGACTGACTATGCAGACGGCAACGTTATAGGGAATTGAATGCGAATCCAGAGCGCGCAATAAGAGATTATGCTTCCATGCAATGTGTGTGGAGATTATCCGCAATATGATGACCAGTGCCCAACATCCATAACCGATTAAGACTGCTATTGCAAGCCGACTATATTCATCGCCCGAGTATTGTTCGACGGGCGTGGGGTAATTGCGGAAAAACCAGAGGAGTATATTGCCATTTGTCCAGCACTCAATTGTAGGCAACTGGAGGAGCAGACCAATCCACCACAATATGCGACGGGCTATTCGTATCCTACAGAAAAGCAAACGTGATGTTTCCGGGAAGCTAGTCAAATCATCATTGTGTTTTGTATTCACATCCATATACCCTCCTTATTGCGACGCCTTGTGCATATACGACATACTAATTCGTTCGCAATAGTGCTCAGCCCTAAGAATGGTAAAGCTTATACAGAGATAAGTATAGTTAACAACCATAAAAGTGAGGAGGTGCTTCGTGGTAAATGGTAGCACGAATTGTGGTGAGCTGTGGACACATTATGGGGTGAAACCTTACCCTTTAAAAGATAAAATCAAGGCTTGTAAGCCGGCTTCGTATCTGCTAAATCCTGCCAAATTGAATCTATTTGGGTTTGACGGGGTGCAGTAGGTGATGCGAATCTTCTTAAGGGTGAGACAATATCTGAAACAGCGCTCTACCTCTTTGCTATTCAGTGTGGCGGTCGGTCACTTCTTGCTGGAGAGCTATAATGCGATGTTTAGTGACCCGTTTGGCTACAAGGATTGGAGTGGGTGTACTTTTCGGTTAGGTGTGTGCAGCTTCGACGTCAGCATTGGATTTCTGCGGATTTGAGCCGTTTTATTGGTGAACCTGTGTGTGTGTGGGGGGGGGGTAGCAGCGTCGCCGACTTGGTAGGCGGCTTCAAGGCCGCCAATTGTGCTCGGTTCTCATCGTTGAGAACTTGCGGGCGGGCGCGGTGTCAGTTTGCGGGCAGGGTACTGCCGTCTTTGAGGGTGAACGAGATCTCACAGTCGGGGCTGACGGTGGCGTGGTCGATGAGGGTATTCCAGGCGTCGTCGCTGTATTCGATGCTGGGGTGTTCGCATTGGTATTGGTGGATGCGGCGGATCTGGATTGCCCGCTGATCCTTCTCTTCAATCTGTGTCTCGAGCCGTTCGATGCGATGGGTCTGTTGTTGGTATTGGTTTTCGAGCTCTGCGAAGAATCGCGCATAGTCGTCTTGGTCTTGGGCTGCACGGGCGTTGGCAGTCACGGTCTGGTTCATACGGGTGGCGTCCTTGCCGGCGTTCATCTTTTCGACCAACGGCTGGGGTTTCGCGCCTGAACGTACGCGTCGTCCGCCCCCTGTGGGTTCCGTCTTTGGCCATAGGTCACCTCCCGTTTGTATAATAATCGTGCTTTTCGGTTCTGGGGTCTATGTGAGGTGCGGGTGGTTGGGTCTTTCAAACTGTTTATTCGTACCTATGTGTATTGGGTAGGGTTCATCCTCGGCTTTGCGATATTTCCCGGTTATCTGCTCTTCGCTACCGGACTCACCTTGGTGAACCCTTCATTGTGGCTTGCACCTCTGGCCGGGCTGCTTCTCCTTGTCATTGATCGACCATCAGCATGGGAGACGCCGCAGTGGCGATCATGGCTGATCCGAGTGCTTGGTGCAGGATTCGCGACCGCCGTGCTCGTCGCGTATGTATCCGTTTCTGCCCGCTACGGTTCTCGCCACTGGTTTGAAACGTCCCTATCTCTCGGTCTGGGTTGGGTTGTCTTCGCTGTCGTGTCAGGACACATGCTTAAGGGCCGCTCCGCCCGACTCGACGTTCCCGCCCGCATGGGAAGGGATGCGCTCCGTGCATACGCGGCATGGGGCGGGATCGCTTTCGGGATTTTCTATATCCCGGCTACGGGTCTGTCTGCGGCCGGCACCCTTTGGATGATTCTTCCCCTTTTGGGCACGTTCTTCGTCGGTATCGTCCTTTTGGCGGCCGACCCGCCACGTCGATGGCCGCAACCCCGATTCGTGTCGCTGTGGATACGACTTCTTGCTAGCGGGGCCGCGGCATTCCTATTCACCGTAACGAGCTCGGTGTATTGCGATGCGCGCACACACGAGGTCTACATCGGCGACTGGCAGGAAAACCTGGTCTTCTGCATGGGCGCTTGGGGACTTTATGCTGCAATGGCTACGATAGTATCGCTTATGCGGAATGTCAGCCAGAAACCATAGGCAACCTCAGTAGATGAATTCGGCCAAGGCTTGGCACGCTGCCTTCTTGACTTCTTCGCTGGGTTTAACGCCCGAGTAGCCGTATGTACCCCTGAAGCCACCTGTAAGAAGATCGACATACCTGTCATCCAACGGACCTTCAAGTTCTTGTAGAGCCTGTTTTTTGCGGTTCCTTTATCGCTTGCACCGATGCTCTCCGGGATTGCCTTGAATCGCTGGGATAGCGAAACGAGATTGTTGTAGTAACCCCTCAGCGTACGGGACAGAAGGTTCGAGTCATCGGCTCTTGAGCCTTTCAGCATCGCAGTCAGTCTGATTGACTCCCTGTCGCTACATAGGTCGGAGTAGTTACAGTTGTTCGGCAGATTATCGGGGATGGTCAAACCGCGAAGTCCGGTATGGTTCCTGTCGTCCTCCCTTGGCCAACGAGCGCCCGAGCGATTGCGACGGCATTTGAACCCGGATTCGGGTCGACTACCCTTGAATCGGGCCGAGTGCCGACGCCAAATCGCTTGCCCAGCCAGTCCATTTATCTGGAACAAACGGGTTAACATTGATGTAGCCCAGAGTGGTCACGCTCATATGCGCGACGTCTACTGCGCCACCCGCAGGATCTGTCCAATCCTTTCGATCAGAGCCAATCCACTTATTCAAGGCTGAGATTATCGGGAGCGCTTGAGCATCTTCTTCCAGCCTTTTCACGTCCTCCTCCCGATATGCTTCAGCCGACGCAGACCATTTTGAGTTTCCCGTTCCATCCATTCAAGCTGGTATGCGATCATCTGACATGGTGTACGGTCAACACCATAGACGAGGAAATCCCAAGTTCCTTCGGGCATGTCCGCAAATTCATCGATAAACAAGCCGCCAGACTTAGCAATTTGTTCAGCTAACGCCGCACCGGATTCATATGATCTCACCTGATATTCCTCCCTCACAATAGAGGGCTACCGAGATAGATCTCCGAGCACTTTTTAACGCAAGCCCGATGTCAGTGATCTTGGCTATGTAGAAAGGGTATGACCTAGGCATCTATAGCCCAGCCACGGCACAAACGGGATGCTCTCAGAAGCTCTGAGCTACGAACAAAACCTCGCTATTTCAACGAAAAACACCCATTCGAACCTCCGCCCTCAGTCCTGAGAGCTTTGTATCCAAATGGG
>NZ_AQXR01000005.1 GCF_000376885.1 Alloscardovia criceti DSM 17774 | reverse complement strand
CTGGTTGCAAGCAAGTGAAAGCCAAGCTTGCTTTGTCGACAAGGGTCTTTGTTTGTGATAACTGCGGACTTGCTGTGGATCGAGATGTCAATGCCGCTGTGAACCTGAAGAACCTGGTCGCGGAGAGTACCTCCGAGACTCAAAACGCCTGTGGAGATCACATAAGACCTCCTGAGAAGAAAGAGGATCATTCTCTCTTCTCAGGAGGCAATGATCGAAGAAGCAGGAATCGTCGCTTAAACAAGCACGAAGTTACACGAGGAAACTCGTGTATGGAAACTATTTCACATTAGTTTTCAACGGTTGAGCACACCCGATGAGGAGATCGAGGTGGAATGCCACGGAATCGTGGACTTCGCTCGCGTAATAAATCCCGTACCCCACCCGTAACGCTGTGCAATCGACCGACTGGTAGCCAACTCTTCAGAATGCGCCACCGTGGTTTTCTTCTGATGCAATGCTTTCATTAACAGACGATGATCCGCATCCATCTGTTTCATCGTGTCTTTTTGTGCTTTCTTCAACCGCCTATCAATACCCACCGCGTTCAACGAACCATCAGTGGTTGCCTCCATTATCGTGTCGACATAGGCTAACTGGCGTGCCGTCAACTTCGGTAGCACGGTCGGCATCAGCACGGTACCCTCGCTCAAAGGCTTCTGCTTGGGATCCTCATCGTCCATAATACTGCTCAACCCTGCACGCGTATCCACCATGATCACTCTTTGCCTTTCTTATGCGCGTCCTGCCTGGCCAAGAGGCAAAGCGTTCATCCAGCCCACGTATTGTTGGCCATGCATACGATCGAAATGTAAATAACTCATTGACGTGACCAGATTGCGTGTCACCGTATCCAATTCTTCTTTCGTGGTAGCAATAATCGTGACAAACCCCTGGAAAGACACTTCCGCCTTATTGATGGCAAGCTCGGTGAGGCGCTTATCCACCTCGTTACTCTCTAGGGTTAACCGCGCATCATCATTACGCCCCAAATTACGATTCATACGCTGCGTGCGTTCTAACTCGTTTTTCCGCTCGTTGAGCATTTTGCGCGCCTTATTCTCAGGCGTTGGTTTAAACGCCTGGGTAAAAATGATTTGCGCATCCTTACTACTGGTCAACTGGCTAAGGAAACCCACACTTGCGGGATCAGACGGCCATTTATCAATCCATAAGGTGCGCGCATACGTGTCACCCACATGAATATAATCCGTGTATTCGCGATAATTCGTGGCCACGGGAATATCATCATCGAGTTCGAGTTTCTCGTTAATCACGGTAATCGTATGCGAATCACTCATCAGCTTCATCATGGCACGCAACTGTGCTAGATTCTCCCAATACACTTGACTCGTCTGATCCGTTTCCACACCAGCCGCTGCCAACATCGACACCAACGGGGTAAGCCTGTCCTTAAAAAGACCACTGATACCTTGTACACCACCACCGTAGGAGCGCACAATATCACGCGCCTTATCAGGGTTCAATGTCAGGGAAATAATAATATCGTGGTTCATAATCGTGCGCATATTCTCGGCCACCATATCGAAGGCTTCCTGCTGCGCAAACGACACTGCTGAAGAATCCGTCGTATGAGGCATATGGAACGGGCTCATCAAGCTACGTGTTTGAATCGTTAAACGCACCACATCCTCAAACTCGGATAATTGTGCTAACAAGCTACCAAAAGCGCGGGCACGATCATCCTGTGTTTGCGTTTTCGCAAACACAAACGGCTGCCCCATACACCGAAGGATCGCGGTAGCATCCCCGTGTTCACGGTCGAAGAGGATACACGCACCAGCAAACTCTGTATTCATCACTTCTAACGGTTTAATACGTTTACCAGCCGCGCCTGGAAGATCAATATACCCCACCGTCGTATGCTTCGTTAAAGGGTTGAGCGTCCACTGGGTTTGCCCCGTCGCAGAGCGTAACCCGAATCCTAAGTGGATCATGACAATCTGGATGAGGCTACGCCCATGCACACTCACCGCCGCCACCAAAGCCACCACCAGAAGAATCCCATTCAACGGGGTAAAAGGCGAATGACCCACCATCACATTCAGTAAAAACCACACCACGATAACCCCAATAATGGTCAGCTGGTGGGGTTGGAGCCATAACACCACACCCGTCGAGGAGACGGGACTAAACGTTGCCGATAAACGATCCTGACGCTGATCTGCCATCACACGCCCTTTCTATTCTTTACTCGCAGACGCATTACCCGTAGAATCCACCTGGACGTGCACATTCACCTGCTTATCTGAACCCGAGTCAGCCACGACAGGAGCAGCCGCTGGAGTAGAAGCCGTAACTGGTGCTGGTGAAGCGGGTGGAGTAGTTGTAATCTGTACAGCCTGTGGACCAGTAGGAGTTGACTCGTTAATCGCGTTCGTTGGAGACGCAGCCGTACCCGACGTGTATTCACCAGACGAAGCAGACGTACTCACATGCGCAATCACATTCGCCGCCTTCGCCGCCGTATCCATAGCCTGGCTCGCCCCCGTAGGAGCAATACCCGTCGCAGCAGCCGACGCCAAAACACCCGACGCCCCCTGCATAAACTGACCCACACCCGTAGCCAAACCAGACGAAGCCGAAGACACGGATGTTTTATCCTTCACCGCATCTGACGTATGCGACGCCACCGATGGCTGAGCTGTAGAAGGAGAAGAAGATGCAGAAGGAGATGTTTTCCCGTCTTTCGTTAAAGAATCCGTAGCAGACGGGGAACTCGAAGCCGAAGTAGGAGAAGGAGTAGAAGATAAGCCTTTCTTCGTTGCTCCGTCTGCAGTATTCGCTGCCTGTGCAGCACTGCCCGTAGCTTTACCAGAAGCACCCAAAAGACTGCCCGCACCAGAGGCGAGACCAGCACCACCCGTGACCACGCCCACACCCACCGAGGCAACCGTTTTCGCCGTATCCACCGCGGTAGACACCGTGGCTTGCCCAGCAGAAGCCACCGTGGATAAGCCTGGAGCGCCTGGAAGGAAATTCGCTACAACTTTCACCAACGTCCACGGCAACACCGACGCCAAAAACATGCCCACAATCGCGGTGTAGTAGCTCATCATGTCGCCTTGAGAGTTTTGAATAATCGAACCCGTAATGTAAATAATGATGGCCGCGATCGGTTTAAACAAAATAATGCCCACCATCCACGAACCCCACTTCGATAAAGCAGGACGAAGCGCATCCCAACCTTGACTCATCGTCACAATCGGAGCCAAAGATACACCCAAAATAATAAGAAAACTGCGCGCTACCATCACCATGATGAGCACCAAGGAGCCCACAATAATCAGTAACGCGATCAGAGCGGCCACGGCCAGATTCACATTCGTGAGCGTATCGGATTTCAACTCGATAGTAAACTCATTATTCGGATACGCCCATTGAAGAATCTTCTGCGTCACCGCACCCTCGACCGCTAAAGCACGCACCGTCACCGTAATCAACACCACGTTAATCGGGTAGGCGAGGATAGTACGGAAAAGGGCGGAAATAACACCACCCCAGGAGCCTTTAAACATGGCTTGCACGATACCAATCGCACCAATACCCACAGCAATGAAACCCATCAAACCCGCAATCTTGTTCGACACATCAAAAGCGGTCGTCCATTGCGCATCAGTCACATTACCCATATTCAACGCTAAATGCGCGGTCTGCTTCCACGCTTCAACAGCACCATCAACAAGCCATTTCGATAACGATCCCAACGGATCTAACGTATTAAAATTCACTAATCACCCTCCACGCCCCATTGAGCTTCCAGAAAAGATAAGGGCATAATCAACCAGCCTCAGCCAGGAAAAGATTATGCCCCGTCACACGTCACCTCTTAGATGAGTTGCTGATCAGTAGCCCACATGATCAAACCACCCGCAGAAGCAACCAGAGCAGCACCAATCAAAGCAGCAATCAACATGCCCCAACCGATACGCTGCGCCATGTTCGAGCTACCCAGTTTGCCCATAATGACACCTACCACGCCGAGGATGAAACAAATCACCAAAATATAAATAGCAGCACCGCTAATACCCGACGCAATCTTAATGAGCTGACTCATAAAAGGAAAATACGTGTAATCAGGCTTAATATCCGTAGGCCCTTCCGCCCACACTAACCAACGAGACATTCTAACTCTCCGTCCTTTATCTATAAACAGTTATGGTGGAACCACACGATGATTGCGTACGAGAAAGGGAAGAGGGAAGAAGATAAACCCCTAGGAAAACACAATCATCATGGGTTCCTACTATGTAATGACAAACCCGACGCGTGCTCATCGATATCGATGAGCACCACATCCCGTCAGAAACAAAAAAAAGGGGGATACCGCCGTATACGGCAGCATCCCCCTTAGTGGGTGAGTGGTTTAGTCGTGGCCTGTGATCGCGCTAAACCATTTCCCAATACCATTGAGACCGTTGTTCATAATGTCTTCGACAAACGCTTGGGGTGCACTCGTCAACGTGGCGCCAGCGCTTTTCATAGCATCCCAGGCTTTCGCTGCGGCACCAGCAAAATCACCTTCTGCGATTTTCTTGCCTGCCTCAGCAATACTATCGCCCGTGTTCTTCGCTGATTCAGCGGTCTTATCATGCGCGGTTTCTTGTTTAAACATGTCCGACGGTAAACTCGCGTTCTCGCCCGATGCTGCCGTAACTGTGGTCGAACTCCACACATTCATTTCCTGCCCCACCAGTTGGCCCAATCCCGCAATGACGAAACTGCCCACCAGAACGCTCACCAGGATACGATCACCAATCGCATCATCAAGACGCGTGGAAGTGACCTTCGCGAACACGAAACGTACCACACCCACCGTCAACGCGATCACGGTTAAAATCACGCAAATGGCTTGAATACCACCAATAAAAGATCCCAACTCGTCGGGAACCCACGAATAATCAGGATGTAAATCCATCCCAACCACCTCACTCCTTCAATTTATCTTTCTAGTACCAGTTGTTGTGCAGCCAGAATTGTTTAGCTCCACACGGACTCTTATAACGATCTTTGATGTATTTCATACCCCAAATGATTTGGGTGGCCGCATTATCACGCCAATCCGACGCAATAGTGCTCATCTTTTTTCCTGGAAGCGCTTGGGGTATGCCATACGCGTCACTCGACGGGTTATCCGCATCCCACCGCCATCCTGACTCGTGATTCCATACCCATACCAGACACCCAAACTCGCCCGACTCGGTATCGTCCCACCCATAGGCGGGCATGATACTTTTCGCATACGCACGCGCATCCTCAGGTGACGCATGAGTCAAATCTGTCGGCACGATAGCGCTGACCGCACCCGTATCACCCAAAGGCTCATTCGTCCGACACAACGCAGCAGCCGCTGACCCCGACCCGGATACAGGATCGGTGACATGGGCAGCATCATCACCCACATACCGGTACGCGTCGGTTAACCCTGACGTAATCTCCGCGTTAATACCAATCTCGGGATCACTCGCAGTACCCTGATCGCCGGGGTGTCCGTCCTCGATACCGCTTGGAGTAGCGTGACGTGCACCACCAAAGAGGCCACCACCCAAATATGTTTCCGTATGCGTGGCAGCATTCACAATAATGTCGCCGCGTTTGAGCTCATTCTTCGCATTCTTTGGGTTCCCACTCCACGTGAAATACTCATAGCCGCTGGCCGTCAAGACTTGCTTCATCGTATGCGTCGAAAACGGTGTCGATACGGACAATGCGTGTCCCGCACCTTGTGTGATAGAAAAATACACGAGCGAGGAGCAATCATAATCAGGATTCCCATTCCTGCGAGCTTGGGAATACCCATGCGAATCATCCAACGCAACCTTTTCCACGAATTGTGCAGCAGCCTCCGCCACCTCAGTATCCGCTTTCTCAGGCGGCTGATACGTTTTCGGATCAATCTGCGCCACCGCCGCCACATTCGACGATGATGATGTGTCGGTGGACGTGTCAGAACACATCACATTCTTGTTAAACAACGTGGACACCAACACCACAGGAATCATAATCAACGCGACCAGTATGACGCCCACGCCGCCAAGAACACCCATCAGCTTCTTCATCACACCACTTCATCGAATTGTTGAATAGAAGACACAACACCCTCATCAACGGTGTAACGCGTAGCATCAGCCTGGCTGATACTGATCGCTTCCACAGGTTGATGTGTCATAGAGGCGAACGGGTACGTGCTACTCGTCCCGTGGCCCGTCCCTAGCAGCGTAGGATCAATACAACGAATCGTGGCAATCATAATGCGTCGAGCCATATCCGCCTCATCCACATCCTGAACCCACTCCATCGTCAACCGTGCATCCACACAGTCGTGGTCAAGCCCCAACATCATCAGACTCAACGATGCGGCCAT
Organism: Alloscardovia criceti DSM 17774; assembly: GCF_000376885.1. GTDB lineage: Bacteria > Actinomycetota > Actinomycetes > Actinomycetales > Bifidobacteriaceae > Alloscardovia > Alloscardovia criceti. Next base: position 67,636 of record NZ_AQXR01000005.1, on the reverse strand, counting down.
CAGTGCGATACGACGGATGCGCTGATCATCGCGCACATAAGCACGCGCAATCAAATACACAAGAACACTCACCGCGCTAGCAGCAGCACAGGAACGATTCTGACCAATCGTGATGTGCGCATCAGACACCATCACATCATGTGCCGCATCCTCAATCAACACCGCATCCCAGCCGCGCATTCTCAGCACACTCAAAACACGATGCAGCACATAATTCGTATAATGATGCGCTCTATCCACACCCCGCACAGCACGCTCACGAAGACGCACACTGGCAGAAAACAAAGACGGTTCTTGACGGTACGAATCTATCTCATATACACGGGTAACAACATGCCATGTTTCCACATGCGCCCCATGCGTCGCGAACTGAACAGGAGCAGCATCCCCCTGACTAGTCATGACTTGACGTAACGCCTTCCCCGTATGCGCAACACCTGGATTCGGTGTTTTCACACGAATTATCACCGACTGCGTATCCGTCGTCACGGTCACCTCATACGAATAGGTAAAAGCGCGCACAGGCTGGATAGACACGTGTGCTTTCACTCGCGTATCCCCACGCACACCAATACGCTGTCCCCATTCCAACTCCAAAACCCTGGTCGTCACCGTCTTCTCAGCATCCACCTGGAATACAGGTTGGAACTGTCCCACCGCATTCACAATCCCTACCTCGGTCAAGGGATAGTTTGATCCGCGCATACTCTCAGGCACACCAATCCTCAACGGCGTCACCATATCAATATCGCCCTGGGAGCGTTGTACACGCACAATATCAGGCACGATCACATCCACCATGCGACTATCATGCGGCAGAGTGAAACTTGCAGCCTGCATTACAGAACACAGCAAAAATGGTGGCTCGCTCATCACGCTATCCAGCATGATACTGGTCGGCACATCATGCGCATACAACGCGCACACCATGCGCGCGAGCTTCTGCCACTGATCAACCGTGCTTATCTGGTCAAACAATGCAGACGCGCGCATCAAATACTTATCCACACTCATACTCATAAAAATCTCGCTTTCCTACTGGTTAGAGTTGTCCTGGAAGATACGCCTCGCCTGGATCCTGCGGCACATCCCACGACGGAGGAGAAGGCGTCGAAGGTGTTGATGGCACACGCGGAGTAGGCGGGGAAGACGGAGTAGACTGTCGCGGAGTCGAATACGACGGTGACGACTGCGATGAAGACGGGGATGATGTATCCGCTTGAGCCTGGGCTTCAGCTTCAGCCTTAGCCTTCTCATCCGCCTCCTTTTTCACTTGGACGGAATTATTCACCCCGTCCATAGCACCCTGGAGTGGCTCCACAGCCTTGTTGATAGACTCCACAGTCGCATTCGTATCATTCAACGCTGCTTGGAGAGTATCAATAAGAGTTTTTAACTGATCACGTGTCGCATTATCAGCTACTTGACCATCCGTGGAATTGTACAGATTATTCGCCTCATCCAACTTGGCCTGCGCATTAGTCTTCGCATCAGCAAGTGTCTTATCTGCCTGTGATGTGGTGAGTGCTCCCACAGCAGCATCCAACCTGTGCGCATCCGTGCTCAAAGCAGCAGCATCGCTCAGTGCCTGATCCTTCACAGCCGTAAGGCTCTGACCATTCACCGTGCACGACAAGGATGCCTGATGAGGAGAATGCAATGCCACTAAAGTCTCTACACTGCTACGAGTTGCAGGATCAGCCACCTGGTCCACACTAATCGTGTCAAGGGCAGCCGTAGCCGCCGTGACGCTCTTTCGCCACATGATGCGAGCCGCATCATACGTGTCAACCGCTTCGGTGCAGGCGGAACGCGTATGAGACTCATACACCCACACGCCACCACTAACCAGCACTATGACGGCAGTCACACTGGCAGCACCAATCAGCAGCACACGCTTGCGCGCAGCCCACAGGGCAGTCACAGTGTTGAACCAATCATGAAAACGTACTGATACCGTTGACGGGTGGCGTGGAGTATCTGCAGACACGACAGAAGAAGGGGGAGCAGTGGATAAGGATTCGTCACCCCTATGCGTGGAATCATCCAGATCGTCGCTCAACCACTCTGCAAACACAACCCCAGGCGCCTCATCCTCCGCATTCATGCTCTCAGCTGGAACAGGAGCCGTGACAGAATCGCTGTGTGCTGGAGGATTGATAACCGTATCCTCAACCGTGGTGGTTTCTGCCTGCACGGGTTCTCCAGAAGAGACGTTAGCAGTAGTCGTATCATCCGACAGAACCGACGCCAACGAGGCGGATACCATTATCTCTGATGCGTGAGGTGGTACCGTTTCGGGAATAAGCGCCGGTGGAACAATCACCTCACCCGCAAGTGGCTCTATGGCTTGTGCTTCATCATCAGGCGTGGCTGCGGGGTGTGGAGCAAACGGGTTGAGCTGGCGCATCTTAGCCCACCACGAGTGAGCATGATCAGTATCCTCATGCGTATGAGTGTCCGTGGTCGAGGTGGTGGTGTGGCCGAGGTCTTCGTGAATCAGGCTGCGTAACGCTTGCGCCTGCTGCGCCTTCAATTCCTTGCGCGACAATACAGGAGCGGATACAGTTTCACCCTTACGGGTCTCGTGATCCGTAAGGGGAGAAGCCTGACTAATTTGTTCGAGGAAGTTTTGAGGACTCTTCGAGTCTCTACCATACATAACTAAAAGTCCTATTTCACATCAACATCATCATGCAACGGCACATCACCCTTCAACACAGGGTTCGGATGCTCTGTATAACCTGGCTCATTCGTGCCGATAGGGCCCGACGCACGATAACTCATCAACATGATCAACGCACGCTGAACTTCTTCCACATCCATATGCTGTGATTTGAGCCATTGCACCTCATCAGGGAAAATCTCGGTTTCACCCGCACCCCATGCGGCACCCTTCATAAACCCATCAATACAATCATCCTTTTTCAAATCCATGAGCATATAGGAATACGCGATAGCCTTGGAATTAAACTCGTTCAACTCGTTCTTCACCACGGAACTAAACGGCCCATAATACTGCTTATGCCCCGTAATCTTGTCCAAAAGACGTGTCACCTCAAACGGGAGAGGAGAATAATACGCGACCTGTGGCTTGTCCTGGAAACGAGGACGCAAAAACAACGCCGTATAAATAATCGTGCCCAAAAAACTCACCGCATTACACACCAGCATCACCATCACAGACACGGGATGAGACTGAATAATCGCGATACTCGTATCCCACTGCGTCACCATAGCCACGGGAGTCACACACAACGACAAACCCGCCACAGATAATGCTCCATACATGAGATAGCGACGAAGACGCCAATACGAATACGGGTTCACATAATAGGAACACCATAAAAACAGTACAGACGCCAACGTTAAAATCGGTGCCCAAAACATGATGACATAAGTCAGAAATTGATTCATTAGTGTTGTCCTTTTTGATGATGTTTCGCTGCGGCACTCACGGCACGCAACACATATTGACGACGCTCACTATCCGTACGAACAAACGAAGGAAAAATACTCACAGGAATACGCACCTCAATCTCCTCAGATTTGACGGGTGTTCGAGGGGAAACAGGTTTGCGAATATCAACCAGTTCAGCCAAGAAAGTCTCTGTGATTTCGTGTGGACGATTTTTCAGCACAGCCACCATGTAAGGCTTGAGACGTACATGCGGATTGTGATCCATAAAACGGGTGAGAGTATCAAGATCCTGTGGACTCATGGTACGCAAATTGCGTGCAGAAGCAGCACTCAAACGTCGAGCATCCACAAGATCGAGAATAGAGTCAGGAAGAGAACCCAACTGCACCAGACGACGAATACCTACCTGGCTTTTCTGATACTTCTGCGCAAGTTTTTCTGCAGTAGTTAACGCTACATCGCCTAACCGTACACCTTGGTGCTTTAACGCGTCGTAGCGTTGCTTCATACTCTTAGCTTGCTCGGAAATCAGCAGTGAGGGACGATTCAGATTCGCATCGACCATCACAATCGTGGCCGTATCATCATCCACATCCAAAACAATCACAGGAACCGTGTCCAGACCAAGCAGTTCGGCAGCATGATGGCGGCGATGCCCGCTTAAGATTTCGTAATGAGCCCCATCCGAAAGTTTGCGCACCAACAGGGGAGAGCGGATCCCATCATGCTCGATTGATGCCATGAGCGAGGCCATCGCATCATCATCCAGAACCTTGAAGGGATGATCATGAAAAGGGACAAGCAGACCCGTGTTCACGTGAATAATACGCTCGCTCTGGTTGACCGTAGCCAATTCTTTATCCGCTGCGGAAAAAATACTTGTTTTCCCGCCCGACTGGACGCTACGTTTCGCGGGTTGGAAAGGATTACCACTCACCATCACGCACGCTCCCTCATTGCCGCCAATAACTCCGTGAGTACGTCAGCGTATTCGTACAATTTCGTTGGGTTCGTACCCACAGCGAGTTTCAAGGGTTGACGCTTCCTGATCACCGCATCAAAACGTGGTAACTGTTGCGCATCCAACGCGGCCACAAGACTCTTAAACGAGTTCGTGTTCTCTTCCGCACGCGTCAACAAAATAAACTTCATCGTGCCAGTTGGAATGTTTTGCATCGTGATCCAGGTTTGCTGATAATCCATCGCCGTATCACTCATCGGCACCAACACCACATCCGCGACCGTTAACGCTTTAAGCATGACTTCACCCGCGGGAGGCGTATCAATAAACACCAACTCATCAGGAGATGTGGTTTTCATTAACGTGGACTGATTCGCGGGATATACCTCGAAAGGTAGTTCCTGACCGATCTCTAACGCTTTATCCGCCCACAACGACGCCGATGCTTGCGCATCCGCATCCCACACACGAGTACGCATACCGCGCAAAGCAGCAGCCGCTGCCAAATACAATGCAGTCGTGGTTTTACCCACACCACCCTTCGCATTCGCAATCGCAATTTTCATGACAATCCTCTTTCCGCTCTATCGGCGTGTCGCGTGTTTCATCAATATCGATGAAACAACCCAATCAGCCCGCACACGGCACAAAACCTAGTCGCATGGGCTTCTACTAAGTAATGACAAACCCCACGCCTGCTCATCGATATCGATGACGAGACAACCGACTTTACATTTCTTAGTAAGAGAGAAATTTTTTTCACGCCCACAAGGGTGGGAACTGATTCACAGAAAGTGAGGACAACTAATGCACCCTATTGACGCATGGCAACTCACCTGTGAACTCAGCTTAAGAGACACCGTACGCGCCTACAAACGCCACGGAGGAAAAGTCGTGAACCAAACACGCGACCACACCATGAGTAAAGGGCAACCAGTCACACCGTGGGCCATGTATCTGGCATGGGAAGGCACCTACCAGTACATCGTGTTCGACCTCGACAACCATGAGAAAAACAAGGACTATCAGGCGATTGTAGATACGAACCTAGCCGACATGATGCAACTATTGGACCAGCAACATATCCAGTATCTTGTATGCTCGTCGTCAGCCAATGGAGGCTACCATATCTGGATCGCAATGAAAGACAGCCTGGACGCTGCCCTCGTACGCCATGTGGCGTACACCATGAGTAGCCTGTTCGAATCATTAGACATCACACCATTAACCAATCCCGCCACGGGATGCGTGCGCCCACCTTACGTCGCACACCACACCAAAGGCGCCAGCACACCCGTCCAAGGCAACATCAGCACATTACTTAATCCTGAAACAACCGAAAATCAAATACTCGACCTACTCGATGCAGTAACGCTCCTTGCTCAGAATCAGCCCCACCATGCTCGTGTAGAAAGCAAGAATGAGACAGAGCAGAGGGATAGTCAAGGAATGCCGTACCTGCCAGGCACGCCACGTACACCAAGTCGTCATATCGACACACTCATGCGCACACCTATCAGCGCAGCCACGGATACGTCTGCACGCTTGTACGCCATCGTGTTAGGCATGGTGAAAAACCATTGGCACTACGCCACCCTCATCACCTACATGCACACCCACGCCACACTGCCAGGCTTCACCCACGCATTCAGCCGTAAAAAAGCACACACGCGAATTCCACGGCCCGAGAAAGGCATCAACTCGATGCCACACGTCGTGGCCCGCATGTGGACCAAAGCCTACACCACCATAACCAACACCACACAGCAGCACACAGGCACAGACACAGAGTTCATTCAACGCAGAAACCATGTCACCCGTGTTATCGACAGTGTTGTGGCACGCAATATGAACACCACACTGACAGGTACAGGAGCAGCCACAGACCAACGCGTCCTCAACGCCCTCTGCCTGTTTAGCCTGCAAGCAAACAGTCTGACCATTCAAGCCGATACGAGACGCATAGCTCTCACCACAGGAATCAGTAGACAAAGCGCAGCAGTAAGCTTCACACGCTTAAGAAACAACAACATCATCAGTCTGACCAGTCCAGCCACGGGACGTCAAGCACACACCTACACGATACGTGAAAACAGCCAAAACACTAGCCTTAGGACCTCTCAACGTCAAAACCCTGACACAAGTGAATACGCCCCCCAGGAAAACACACTCCCGATTATTCACACCCAGCTTGTGCACATGCTCACCCGCTGGCTCACAACCACCAGCCATGACGCCTGCACCTACCACGGACTAGGCATCCTCCGCGGAAATACCTACGCCACCACCCACCTCGATACACCCGAAAACACACTCAACACCCAGCTCGATCGGATTGCTTACGCCTATCAGTGTGAAGGAACAGTAGCCATCAGAGAAGCTACCTATACGGTAGAACGCGCCCTATGGGCATGGTGGTGTCAAGAACTCGACCATATGACCAGCCCTGCCCGACACATCACAGGCAGACCACCAGCCCACACAGCCACGAGTGTGCACAAACTCACCCTGAGTCAATACCCAAGAAAAAACAATAAAGCACACTACGCCACCGCGCGCAACATGATCAGTCGCCTCATACCCATAAAAACCACAGCATAAGAGTTTAGAGACGAATACCGATACTGACCGCGGACACAATATCCACCGAATCAGGCACCTGCAAACTCAAATACACTTGCGTAGTCTCCACACTCTCATGACCCAACAACTTAGACACAAGCAACAAATCATGAGTACCCTCATACATACGCGTCGCATACCTATGACGCAAAGAATGCGCAGAATAGCCTTCCCCAAGCAAATGAGATAAATGCTTCGTCACATACGAACTCTCCACATGCCCACCAAAACGACCAGGAAAAACAAACCCATACTGATGCTGAATAAACACCGCTAAATCATCAGGCAACGGCACCACACGCTCTTTACGCCCCTTACCATGCACCAAAAGCTGAGAACACCCATTCACCTCGATCACATCATGAGAATTCACTTGAGCGATCTCGCTACGCCGTAAACCACACTCCGCACCTAACTTCAACATTGCGATAAGCTTCTTATCACCCTGAGCCCTCACCACAGCCTGACGCAACACATATTCAGGACACGGATGAGGAACAGCACGCTCACGCCGCACATGAGGCAAACGCTGCGTTGGATCCACATCCAACAAACCCTCACCAACCAGAAACTGATAAAACGATCGCACTGTCGCCGTATACGCCTTACGCGTCTCCCGCTTCCACTCCTGACGAGCAAACACATCCACCAACAACGAAGACGTCACATCCAACGGATCACAATCCACCAACTCCGCCACATACCGCAACTTACGCGCACGAGTCGTTACCGTCTCCGACGTATACCCACTCGCCTCTAACCAATACGCCCACCTACCCGCATAAGGCAACCAAGCCACAGGAAAACTCTTTCTCAAAACAATTTCTCTAGACATAACCCCCATACATATATTTAACCCTTATGCAACACGCCGAATAATTGTTGGGGCATTGTTGTTCTTTAAGTTGTGATAGAATTCTTATTGAGAAGTTTAGAAAGGTGAATTTCAAAAATGCGAAGGACGTTTGAAGCGGAATCAATGCTAAATAGGATAATTTCCACAAATATCCAAGTGCTCATGGCAAGACGCGGAATTAATCAGCACGATTTGGCTGATTATTTCGGGATTGTCCCATCATCGGTAAATAAAAGGATGACGGGAAGAGTTGAGTGGAAAGTGTCTGATTTGGAGAAAGCGTCGGAGTACTTTGACGTTCCTGTCGAAACGTTGATACACGAGCATTGGCCGGAACAATATAATTGAAATATATATAAGTTCAGAGTTGATCGAGGTTAAACAAATCTGACAAACACGCATAGTTGACTCATTAGATAGATAGCGGTTTGAAGCATGAAAAAACCGTGACACCTTATAGGCACCACGGTTGCTAGTAGCGGGGCATGGATTTGAACCATGGACCTCTGGGTTATGAGCCCAGCGAGCTACCGAGCTGCTCCACCCCGCGTCGACTTATCTTGTTTAAGACAGCTTTATCTATTCTATTAGGAATCTGCTTTTTGTCAACTATGCGTGTCGCATTTTTTGTATGCATAGTAAAAAAGAACGGGCATAGAAAAAGATGAGATAAAATCACTTCTGACCAAAATTGATCAGAAGTGACGGCTTAAGCGTCCGCTTATGCTTAAACGCCTGCCTATTGAGCCATCCCTTAATTCGATAATTTAATCGCTCATCACTCGGTCTCAAATTCCTCTGTCACATGCTCCTTCACAGCAACCTTAATCTTCTGAGTATCCATAGAAGATTTCTTTCCTAAAATGTCAAATTCGTGAGCATCTTTGGAAGTAAACTCCTGAGTGTCATCGATTTTCTTAGAGAAAAGATGAATCATGCGTTTGCGAATGCCCTGTTCTTTTTTGAGGCTCTCTTTCTTGCGAAAGAAACCAACTGCAAGTACAGCAAGCAGCAGAATTCCTACATACCCCATAATTGGATACATCACTGAAACCAGTTGTTTAAATCCGGAGAAACTTAGCACGTAACCTACTGCCACAAGAGCAATTAAGATTAGTCGCGTTTTCTTTTCATTTGATTTTCCAAATCGTTTTGCTACTGCGTAAAACAGCGAGAAACATGTATTAAAAATTAGAGCAAAAATTGTGAATGTATATAAATAAGTGAACACAGGATTCATTTTGTTCACAACCATAAGCATTGGAATATCGGCGTCTTTAACGATATCAATATTTACGTAAAGAATTGCTGAAACGACAAAAATGATGAGCCCCACAAGAAGTCCACCTACTCGACCCGCTTTTTGCGATGTAGACAAGCGTAGTACAGAACCGCCTAGCACAAACGCCATCGGCACACCTGTCATGGCGCATAATGCAAAGTAATTAATCACAGACATCACAGGGTTAGGCATAGAGGACGGCACCGTGCTCGCCACAGCATCTAGATGTGCTGTATTAAAATCAGCAGTAAACAGTGTATACCCGCCAATAATACAAATCAGTACCAGTAAAATTGGCGTAAAAATACCTAAAATGTTGGTAATTTTCTCAAAATCCAAGAAAGCCACACCAATGGTCAAAAGTGCACAAATTAACGCGCCAAGCCAAGGTGCCATGCCAAACTGTTGGTTTGCATTTGCCCCAGCACCAGCAAGCATTACAAAAGCGATGACAAAATTTGAAACAATTAACGTATAATCAATAATTTTAGTAATAACCGGATGTGATATTTCGCGTAAAACCTCATCATGATTTTCAGAGCCGTAATACGAGCCCAAACTGATGATGACCTTGCCAAAAAATATACTCATTATGGTTAGTACGGCTGCTCCAATGACGCCCGGCAAACCAAAGGACACAAAGTATTGCAAAATATCCTGTCCTGATGAAAGCCCCGCTCCTACAATAATGCCTACGTAAGCGAAGGCTACTTTTACATATTCCTTTTTCACGTTTCAACCTTCCGTATGCGCGTTTCGCGTCAATACACTCGCGTCACATTAAGAATTCCGCATAACGGAAAACAATGTTTCGCTTTTATGAATCTGTATGCGTAGGGTTGTAAACCTTTCGATTCTAAGTCTCCGCTGCTGCGGCATTATAACTCTTGCAATCAAAAGTTATCCGAAATTTTCTTATGCGTAGAAATTACTTCGCATACAAACTCTTTTGTATTTTTCGTAGAAATAATTGAATTTAACAATCATTAAATATGCTTTCGCATAACAATCGCACACAAGTATATCAGTTGCGTTGACGTGGGACTTTATGAGTTGGTAAGTTATTCGTCTAAAAGAATAGAAATTATAAGTATTGCTAAGTAAAAACTATACAGTTCAGGAGTGCAACTCGTGTAGTGAAAACGAGCTGTTTTGTTGGACAGAGCTGATGATGGTCGTATAACTTTTATATGCGATGGTATGGGTAAGATGAAGCTTGATTTTATATACGAGGACCTTATGACAATGAGGACGTGCAAAATCGGTATGATATTGCACGTCCCAGGTTAGCTAGTGTTTAAAGGTTGTTAATTGTGAAAATTCTCCTCCTTGTGGTTGAAACGCTGACCAATAATTACAGCTAATGCTAATGCCATAAGACCCATAGAAATCACAGCAATTAATCGTATTGAACTGCCTGTGTTGGCAAGTCCCGATGGAGATGCTAGAGACTCATGCTTTTCGGTGCTGTTTTTCTTCACAGACTTGTGCTGATTGTCCTTATCGTCCTTGTTTGTAGCAACAGTGGTGTTATCGGTTGAATTGTTGTCAGAAGATTCAGTGGAGTTGGAATCTGTCTCTGGGATGGTATCGGAATCCGAGTCTGTTTCTGGATCTGTGCTTGGGTCAGTATCAGGATTAGGCTCTGGAGTTGGGTGAGTTTGCTGTAGCTCACCAAAGATTACCGTAGTCTTTTCAGTTACAGAGCCATCGGCAGAAGTAACTTGAATAACAGAGACGCCCCTATTGTTGACGCTTGCCTGCTCAATACTGATTGTGGCTGAAGTATCTCTTGCATATGCCTGTACGAGTGGGTAAGTTGTAACATCATCTGCTAAGTCAACGGTGTAGGTACGCGTATCTTGGTTAAAATCAGGTAACTGAGTTCCGTCGAGACGTAAATCTGCAAGTGAGGCATCAGAAGCTGGAGAGTTATTGACCTTAGCCATAATTTGTACTTCGGATACCTTTGCAAAGTAGTCTTCCTGTTCCTTTGAGCTGTAACTGAGATTGAGTCGAATTGATTGAGTAAATACTGGATGAGGAAGAGCAATCACAGTAGCTTTACCTTGCTCCGTTTCTACTGCAGAAGTTTCCGAGACATCTTCCCATTCTCCTTTCTCATTCTTTGCTTGTACAACAATCTTACTTGGTGCTGCTTCGGCACGTTTTTGGTCCACATAGAAATGAATTTCATCCACTGGATAGGCTTTATCAAAATCGTATTTCAGCCACGGATTTGTATCGCCGCCACCTGACTTCCAATTAGACCAGTTTGTGTTCAATTGCTTGTCGATAGTGTTTGATGCAGAATAACTACCTTCTGTGCTTGAAGCAGTGGCCGTAGCATGGTCAGGCGCGATATTTTCGAGAGTATTACGCTGTGTGACATACACAGTAAGCATTGCTGGTAAATCTGACCCCGAACTGGTGTCTTGAGCAGTCCCGGTAATACTGAAGGACCCCTCCTTTTCTAAGAGATCTTTTGTAAGACCACTGAAATCCCAAGTTACTGGTGCCGTAAAACTAGGGGAAGATAAGATATGAGCATTCACTGTAGAAGGCGCTGCCTCTTTTACGTCATCAACGGTACTATTTATGGCAATCGTTATTGAAGCTGGGTCTGTAACGGTCAAAGCGCCTACGTGCACATGAGCTGTAACTGGAATCTCTTGTCCGAAGAGTGTTTGAGCCTTACCGGAAATATCAAAAGTTCCTTCATTCTGAACTTTCTGAGAAATCCCCTCAGTATCCCAGACTACGCTGGATGACTGAGCTGTTCCCCAAGTGTAGTTAAGCATAACTTGCTCAGGTAATACCGGATCGCTACCCACGGCAGTGTGAATTATTGCATCTTGAGCATTTATCGCCTCCATACTGCGTACATACCATGCTTGATGTGCTCCTCCGCCTGAGAGCCACAAGCCGACCTTAGTTCCAGCAGCAGTATCTTGATTATTGACATCCATGGAGCGTTGCGCTTGCTTATTGGTGAAGCTGAAAGATGATCCGTTTTCTGTATTCACTATCCAGATGGCTGCTGGATTTTGTTTTGCTTCGTCCACACTCATAGATTCCAAAGCGTTAGTGCCATTTTTAGAAATAAGCACTTTGCTCTCTGAACCAGTTATGATGTACTGATGCAAAGATGGACGAAGTGATGGGGAAGTAACTTCGTGGAATGTCCAAGACTGAAGTGCTGCTTGCTCAGGAGTTGTAGCTGAATCTTGTATGGAAAGAGCACTGTCGTCAGTTGCTTGGGCGGTGAGAATTTTATTTGATGATTGACCCACAAGCTCGTAAGTGTGACCCGACTTGATGCCAGCATTTTCGGCTACACCGCTTACTCCAGATAATTCAATGGATGCGATAGAACGTGCAGGAACAGTCACCATTGCTGTTTTAGCCTGGACATCAATTTTCACAGCATCTTTTTGTTCCACATTGCTGAATGTATTCATATATTCAGGCGTTGCGCCAAAGTATGCTGTGGAGTTTTCATCCTCTGCTGGAGACGTTGTCAGGAACAATCGGGCAGAAGCATCAGAGCTAATTGTGCCGTACTGGGACAAGTCAATAATGAGCGTTTGATCCTGTGAAGAAGAGTTCGTATGGATGATTTTTTGTGTCTTATCATCGTTAGACTTTGCAGTTAGAGTATCGCTTGTGCGATTATTGGCAATGATAGAATCGCCTTCGTGGATAAATTTGGTGTATGCTCGAACTGCGTTGTATTTCGAATTTACAATTACAGAGCAAGGCTGTAGGCCTTCGGTTTTCCCTTCATTATTATCCACATCGCGTTCGGAATACAGGTTTCCATCCTCATCGGCAACTGTACAGTCAAAGCTGATAAATACGGTACCCCAATTGGTATTTTCGCCTGCTGGATTTGCTTCATTTCCATACACATCAGTGCTTCCGGTAGACATGTTATACAAATCTTCGACAACCTGCCAGAAATTAAAATCTTTGGATTGCAGGGCATAAATATCGCTATTTATCTTTCCTGCCATGCCCAGACCATTGCTAAACTCGTAAGGATTAAATCCTCCGGATTGCCACGCTCCATCCACCTCGCTCATAGATAGTTCTTTGCCTTCAGATTGAGCAATATCACGAGCTACGCGTTGATTATTTGTGCCATAAGAGTGTGTATTGTATTGCCCAATCATATTGCGTATTTCGGAAGAGTATGCATTATATGAATTGACAAGATGTCCTGAATCGGTAGCATCGGTGGCGGCAATAATGGTCTGATCGTTTTTATCCATCAGCGCGTGCAAGGCTTTAATAGTTTTTTGCTGCATGTCATTGCTCACATGCATTCCTTCTTGTGGCTTCTTCACAGCAGTGCTGTAAGGAGTTACATCTTTATTCTTGTCGCTGAAATAACGCTGCCAATAACGATTGACTAAGTCGATATTATTTTGTGCCCGAGTCGTATTTTTACCTGAATCATTATAGTAGGCATCCCAATTAGCGCCTGCTCTTAAACTTGGTGTGCCCCAATAATTGGTTTCAGATTCGTTAAATGGCTCAATGGTGTTAACATTTACACCGTATTTTTGCTCAAGATAATTGGTTACAGTCAATAAGTATTGAGCAAATTTTTCAGGGTCTTGTAAGTTATTGGTGCTGGAATTGGATCCGCCCGTTGCATAACCGCTGGATGTGAGGAACCATGGTGCGGAGTTAGCAAAAGTTTCGATATGCGTAATGTCCCCAGTTTTATGTCCTTGCTCGATCCACCACTCCTGGCTAAGTCCTTTGGACCAGTCGTACTGTGATTTATCGGCGGGGTCAAAAGCTTTGGCAATTTCATCCTTGTTATTTTGAGTAGTGGATATTCCTCCATACAAGTTGTGAGAACCTGTCGGATCATCTGCCCAATAGCCTGGAACTGCCGCACCTTGACGCATAAATGGATAATCATATGCAACATCTGAAGCATTTCCGCCGCCGATATTGTATCGAGCCATATTTAAATCGAGACCATCACTGCTAAAAATGCTGTTATAAAAGTCTTGTCTTAATTTTTTACCGTTTTCGAGTGCCTTTTGATAGGCTTCTTCGCTGATGTCATCACGGTTAGTGACAAAACCTTCTTCGCCATATTTTCCTGTAGCGTTAGCGAACCATGCAAGGGAGGTTCCCCACCCATCGAAGGTTCCATGTGCATACCATGGATTAGGTGTGACGGTAACCGTTTGAGTATCCTCGGCAAATGCCGGTGAGCTAAACATGCTTGCTGGTATGGCCGTTCCCATTGCCAGCAATGAGGCTGCTGCGAAAGCAGCAAGAGGTTTGCTTGTTTTCATTACAAATTCCTTAAAATCAGTGAACTGGGGTGGCATGCTTAGGCTGAAAACCATGCCACCCCAGAAGCTAACTCGTTATGAGATTTTTCTTGCGAGGGTTATGGCGCAGCCCATTACAAGGCTTACGGCGATTACGACCGTAAGAGCAAGAACTGCACTACCTGTTTCAGCAAGAGCTATAGTTGATTTTTTACTAGTGTTGACCTGAGAAGCCTGTGAGTTTTCCTCATTCGCATCATTGCTGTTAGTCTTCTCTGTGTTGTTTTCATCATTGGTTTTAGGTGTTTCTCCTTGATTTTCACCATTATTTTCGGAATTGTCAGAGTCATTTGAATCTGGAGGTGTATCCGAGTCTGGTTCAGGTGTAGATTCAATAACTCTACGTGAACTAATCCAGCTCAGCACAGGGCCAGTACCATGCTCAGACGTGAGAGTTATTTCAACTGATTGCGGCGCATCTCCAGTGATTTCAATGGTATTCGTCGCGATAGCGTTATACTGCGTGGCAGTAGCAGTTGCAAAATCTTGTGCTTCACTGTCTCCAACCGTGTAGGTGATAGTCGTAAGGCGCTCATGATTCCACCAGTCATGCATTGCCACGGAAACTGTGTGCTTTCCAGGGGAAAGAGTTAAGCGATAAGACAATGGGCGGTTAGTATTTGACTTACCTGCATAGAGTCCTGATAGGTATGGATTATCAGAATTTGTATTTTGAGTCCCATAGTCTTTAGAAGTGTTTCCCCATGTTCCGTTGTCTGCCTGATCAGACGTACGATTGACAAGAGCGTTATCAAATACATCATCTATGGCTGCATATGCAGGTGATTGGTCAGAATTGACATCAATGAAATATTCAAGATGGTCTGGCGTTGTATACACTGTTGCAGTTGCTGGAAGGGTAGTACCATCTACTGTGCCTCGTACATATGCAGGCATAAAAGGTTGTACATTGTGTGGTATTTCTTCCCAAGAAACAGAGCGCTTTTGGGTTGTGCCATCTGCAAGACTAACGTTGACTGAATCTGGGAGCTTGACGTTTTCCCCTTCTTTTACACCGACTGAACCAGTGCTCTCAGCACTAACTACTTCGTCGTCACCAGCTCGAATTACATTAATCCAGTTCAGAATTGGGTCGAGATTGTTGACCGAGGATTTCTGAGCAGAAAAAGTTACTGTTTGTGCTTGGGCCAGGGTAAATTTCAAAGGTTTTGTGGAACTTGCCTGTTTCGCATTTACATTATCCTTAGCAAGAATTGTGCCAGAATTATCAGAAATCACAAACTGTACTGTTCGGTTGTTCCATTGTGCCCACCAGTCTTTTACGCCGGCCGTAACGGTGTAAGTTCCGGCTGGAAGATCAGCTTTGTAATCAATGTTTTTCCCCTTGTTTGCGTACCAGCCAGTGTCATAGATGTCATTTGATGAAGTACCATATTTTTGTATATCGCCATCTTCACCTTCTGCGCTTGTGTATCCCCATGTTCCTTGCGAATACGGTTGGTCTGAGGTAGTTTTATTCATCAAATCAGGAGCATTAGCACGAATAGAATTGTAATAATCCGATTCATTTTCTGCACTGCTTCCAGAATCAATGAAAAGCACAGTGTTCTTAGGGTATACGGTGACAGTAAAGCTGATACGAGCTCCCTGAGGATTGGATAGAGTACCGTTCACGGTGACTTTTCCTGCTGGCTGGTCAGGACCGTAATAATGATCCCACGTCACTTTAGTTGTGGTTGGGGTTGCATCACTACCGCGCACAATATCGATTTCCTGTGGAAGAGATTTCATAAGCTCTGACATAGAGCCGGTCTCCGTAGGGAATGGAGTCGTGACTTTTACAGCTTCGTATTGGTTGAGTGTGTCAAGTGTCCAGTCGCCATGTGGGTGAATTTTTACGTTATCTCCCTCCATCTGTAGTGGAGTCATCACATATCGAGACTGGCTGATATCGGCACCAGTATCCGGATTAAACCAGCGGTCTCCCCAATAAATGAATTTTCCTGCTTCCTGATCTACAGGTATGACGTAACTAGATTGTGTGTAGAAGGAGTTGGATGGGTTTTGTTGGTATCCATCGCCCTTGATGAATGGTGTCTTATGTGAAACATATGGTCCGAGGAAGTTATCAGTTTCGCTCGAAATGTATTCATTCTCATTTGGCGCCCACCCGGTGGTATGCGAGTAAATGATGTGATACTTGCCATTCCATTTGAACGGTGCAGGTGACTCCCGAGAGTCTGTAGCAACGATGTTATACGTGGCGCCTGCAGCGATGTCGGTTCCACGTTTTTGTTGCGCATTTGGTACTACAAGCTTGGTATAAGTGCTGTCAAGCAAAGAAATTGTCAAATCTCTATTCTCATTGCTGGAATACACGAGATAAGCATCATTAACCCCATCGTGATTTGCGTCTTTATCATCAATCCACAGATTCATATCGCGGGCCATACCAGGATTGTTTGCATTATTTCCAGGGCTGAGGCGGAATGAGCCTAAATATTTGTATGGGCCAGCTGGATTGGAATCGACACTGATTGCTACGCCTGCCTTAGCTTTGGAATACGTTGCTTTGGTCTCATCTCCATAAAGTGGTCCGTCTGCGTGGAACCAAATGACCCATCTTCCGGTCTTTTCGTTATAAGCCATTTTTGGTCGTTCAAATACGGCACTGGAAAGAGTTGGATTAGATCCATCACCTTTGAGCGCTTTTAAGTCCCACAGAAGATGATCGAGAGCTTGGCCAGCATTGCTGATATTGCTATTCGAACTATCCTTTGAAAAAGCAGTGAAATCGTTGCCATAAATATTTGTATAATCAGGGTCAGATTGCATAGAGGTCGTGTTGTAGAACTTTTGGTACACAGGATCTGAGCCGTTGAGCTTTTCTTGAAGATCTTTATCGCCCAGGTATGTTTCAAATCCACGGCCCTTATCAATCCAGTTCATAAGATCATCGGAATAATAAATTCGAACGCCATGAGCAATAAGACGGTCTGTTTTATCTTCTCCCATCCAAATATAAACTTTGCCATCGTGGTTAGCATCGATGTACTGATCTTCGGTTGCTAACGTTGAGGTTTGAGCAGTCACAAAACCTGCTCCATGTGCCTGAATGAGATTGCCATTATTGTCAAAAATGCGCATACCGTTGGTTCCGGTAATTGCGGTGTAATGGTAAATAAAACGCACAGAGTTGAAGGCAGTTGTGAGTTTTTCTTGTGCTTGAGTGAGAGCGGTCTCATCTGTGCTACCTTCATCGATGAGTTGTTGGGCAGCTTCCCGTGCCTTATGGAGAGCATCGAGATCATCGTTATTCGTGGTGTATGAATCATAAGGTGCTGTGCCAGAGTCGTCTGCTCGGAAACCTGAAGCTAGCGGTGTAAGCTGTTCGGGCTTTGTGGAGTTCAACGTTTCCTTTAATTTTTCGAGTGTAGAAGTTGAATTATCAGATTGATTTTGTGGACCAGCCGTTGTGTTTGATTCATTCGCAGATGGAGATGAATCATCAGATATGGCAACGTTGCCACCGGCGAATAGAGCAGTTGTTGTGATAAGTGCTGCTATGATTCGTCTGATTTTGATGTGCATACTTTTCTCTTTCTCATGTGCCTACTCGTCGATGAGAAAGCACATGTCTTGGTATTTTCAGCTCTTACGGATAAAAAGTAAGTGCCAATATGCTTTGAAATCCTTAATTTATATAGGGTTTCGTGTTGTTGTTATGGGTAGATGTATGTAGAAGAAATGCTCAGCAATTTGTAGTCATGGTTTGTTTGAAAATGTTGGGTATATCTTCTTCTCCTTCAGAAGGGGTGTATGTCATGGATGAAACAGACATCTGTGTCTGAAGTTATCCACCCAATATCATTGTAGAATGTTTGCGCAACCATAGCAACATAACACATGAAATGTTAATTTTGTTAACTTATATGAAGTCATGACTACTGAAATTATTATGAGATTTTTAGAGAATTCAAAAGTAAAGTTCTGATAAAAAAGAAGGTGATACATAAGGCATCACCTTCTCATATACGTTCACGCTTGAGCGCAGGTTCAGTGCAGATTTAGCATAGTTTTACTTTTTTACAAACACATACTTACTCAGACGTTGCATTGCCTCCTCGAGTAGACTCTTCGGTAAAGCAAGATTGACGCGGATGGAATTCTTTGCGTGGAACATTTCGCCATCTTGCCACGCCACACCCACATCCCAGCCGCGCTGCTCGATTTCCTGGATGCTTACGCCATGCTTTTCGCACCATTGAGTGCAATCCAGCAGAAGCATATACGTGCCTTCAGGCTTGAAAAGACTAACTTCAGGGAAATTCTTCGTGATGTAATTGTAGGCGTAGTTCACATTTTCGCTGAGTGTATCCAAAAGCTGCTCAAGCCATTCTCGTCCAGTCTCAGAGTATGCGCCGATAAGTGAATGCATGGAGAGCACATTCATTTCATTGTAATGTGATTTTGATGACTGTGCTACGACGCGGTCTTGCAGATATGAGTTATAAATAATGTGGTAACTATTGACCAGCCCAGCCAAATTGAAGGTCTTTGTTGGTGCATACAAAGCAATTGTGCGATTGCGAGCATCATCGCTCACCGACTGCGTTGGGATATGCTTGTGATTATTGATGAGGATATCTGACCAGATTTCATCGGAAATAACAATGCAATCATTATTCTTGTAAACCTGCATTGCACGTTCAAGTTCCTCACGTTCCCACACGCGACCAGAAGGATTATGAGGACTACAAAATACTGCCACATGTATGTGGTTTTCCTTCAATTGGCGATCCATATCTTCATAATCCATACGCCACACGCCATTTTCATCGAGTACAAGTGGCGAATGCGCTATATGATAACCGCCGTTTTCGATGGCATGAGTAAAGCCGATGTATGTAGGACTGTGCAAAAGCACGCCATCGCCAGGGGATGCAAAAGCGTTTAATGCAGACATTAATCCACCTAAAACGCTGTTTTCGTAGCCAATATGCGAAGATTTCAAATCTTTCACGCCGTTTTGTATGCGATGCCAGTCGATAATCGCTTTGTAATACTCATCTGTCGGAGTAAAATAGCCAAAAGCGCGATGATGGGAACGTTCAATAATTGCCTCGGTAATGCTTGGAGCGGTAGGGAAATTCATATCTGCTACCCACATTGGTATCAGACTAAATCCGTCCTTTGGAGCCGTTGGGCGTATGTCTGGAGTCGATCCGGGTCCATCCACTGCAAGCGCATCTTTTCCGTGACGATCCATGATGCTGGTGAAATCGTACTGCATTGGTATACTCCTTAATTCTTTTGGCTACGTATGTGTGCTTCTAGTGTTTCTGTGCCTTCAAATTTCAAAAAGCATCGCCCAGATTCATTTTTTACTTTCCATAAAAACACAGAAAAATTCTTTAGCTTTCATATTTCACGATAGTCTAGTATTACAAAAATTGTTTGTAAGGGGAGTAAATATGTCCGTTTTTTATCAACCACTTGCAGCTGTAGATCCAGATATTGCTTCCGTGCTCGATGCTGAGCTTGTAAGGCAGCAGACATATTTGGAAATGATCGCATCAGAAAATTTTGTACCGCAGTCTGTGCTTCAGGCGATGGGTTCTGTGCTGACCAATAAATACGCTGAAGGATACCCGGGACGTCGCTATTACGGAGGCTGTCAGGAAGTGGACAAGGTGGAAAGCTTGGCAATTGAGCGTGCCAAAAAGCTTTTCGCAGCTGCATATGCCAATGTTCAACCACATTCCGGTGCTCAAGCAAATGCTGCTGTGTACCATGCTTTTGTCAAACCAGGTGACACGGTAATGGGTCTGGAACTTGCGCATGGTGGTCATTTAACGCACGGCATGAAAATTAATTTTTCCGGCAAAATCTACAATGCGGTGTCCTATGGTCTCGATCCTGAAACGCATCGCATCAATATGGATTTGGTGCGCGAGCGTGCGTTGGAAACGCGTCCACGCATGATTATTGCCGGGTGGTCGGCCTATCCTCGACAGCTGGACTTCGAAGCTTTCCGTTCGATTGCCGACGAAGTCGGAGCTGTCCTATGGACGGATATGTCTCATTTTGCAGGTTTGGTGGCCGCGGGGCTCCATCCGAACCCGGTGCCGTATTCGGATGTTGTCTCCACGACCATCCACAAAACCTTGGGTGGTCCGCGTTCGGGCATGTTGCTGTCGCGCAATGCGGATTATGCGAAAAAACTGAATTCTGCCGTTTTCCCAGGTCAGCAAGGCGGCCCGCTCATGCATACTATTGCTGCGAAAGCTGTAGCCTTCAAGATTGCAGCAAGCACGGAATTTAAAGAACGCCAGCAGCGAACCATAGAAGGTGCTGCGATTTTGGCGGAACGTTTAAACGCTCAGGATGTGGCTGAAAGCGGTATCAGCTTGGTAACAGGCGGCACGGATGTGCATTTGGTACTCGTAGACCTTCGCAATAGCGCGTTGGACGGTAAGCAGGCGGAAGACTTGCTCGATCAGGTGGGTATTACGGTAAATCGCAATGCCGTGCCCTGGGATCCACGCCCACCACAGGTCACCTCCGGTTTGCGCATCGGCACGCCTGCGCTGGCTACGCGAGAATTTGGCGATAAGGAATTCCGCGAAGTGGCTGATATTATTGCCACTACGTTGCGTGACGGATTGTCTGCGGATGTCCCAGCATTGCGCGCTCGCGTGGCTAAGCTGGCTGAGGACTTCCCCCTGTATGAGGGTTTAGATCAGACGCATTAACGTGAGTTTCACCTGAATGAAGGTGTGTGTGCAACAAAAAATCGCACAAAAGCGTGAGGGCTCAGCCGGCTCTCGCGCTTTTTCATTTTCCATGTGCTGAGATTGATTCTGAGAAAATCTGTGTGTAGCCGAAGTGTGCCGACATGTGGAAAACCCGAGATTTCGCTCTTCTTTGACCTGCTATAAGTTACGCGTATATCGATTTTGAAGTTCTTCAGTTATTTGCCCACTAGCGTCCCATAGAATCGGAAACATCAGTAAAAACGCCACTTATTCGAGGAGAATCATGACTACTATTCGCACAACGCATGTAGGTTCATTGCCACGCACCGATACCTTGCTGAAAGCTAATGCCGATTTTGCTGCGGGGGAGCTGAGCGAAGACCAGCTGTCCGCCATCGTGGAGCAGGAAACCGACCAAGTCGTTGCCAAGCAAAAGGAAATTGGCATCGACATCGTCAACGACGGCGAATACGGTCATGCTATGACAGAGAAGGTTGATTATGGTGCGTGGTGGAGCTACTCCTTCCAGCGATTCAGCGGTTTGGAAGTCCTCGACCACGTCCCAGAGCACAAGCCAACGCCGGAAGGCAAGCTCGAATTAGACAGCTTTGCAGACCGTCGTGACTGGGTAAAGTTTGCAGATGCATACAGTGACCCAACCTCTGGCATCCACCTCGCGAACGGTCAAAGCGTAGTCTTCCCAACCATTACCGGCGAAGTCACGTACACCGGACAGGCCATCGTTCAGCGTGATATCAACTCGTTGAAGTCGGCATTGGAGAAGGTGGGAAAGCCGGTAAGCGACGGCTTCATCGCCAGCGTTTCCCCGGCCTCCGCAGCTCGTGTGGGCAATCAGTATTACGACAATGATGAAGAGTCCGTGTGGGCCTGGGCAAAGGCATTGCGTGAGGAATACAAGACCATCACCGATGCAGGTCTGACAGTTCAGATTGATGCGCCTGATTTAACTGAGTCCTGGGATCAGTTCAAGGTTGAGCCAGATTTGGATGATTACCGCGAGTTCTCCCGCGCGCGCATCGAGGCCTTAAATTATGCGCTGGAGGGTATCGATCCTGCCCAAGTGCGTTATCACGTGTGCTGGGGTTCTTGGCATGGTCCTCATTCCACTGATTTGGAATTCAAGAATATCGTGGATTTGGCTCTGTCTGTGCATGCAAATGGTCTGACTTTTGAGGCCGCAAATGCGCGTCACGAGCATGAATGGAAGATTTGGAAGGACATTGAACTTCCTGCAGAAAAATACCTCATCCCAGGCGTAGTCACTCATTCCACCAACATCGTGGAGCATCCTGAACTCGTCGCCGAGCGCATCGAACGCTTCACCTCCATCGTAGGTGCTGATCGCGTGGTGGCTTCCACCGACTGTGGTTTAGGCGGACGTATTCATGCGCACATCGCCTGGGCTAAGCTGGAAACCTTGGCTAAGGGAGCACGGATTGCTTCCGAACATCTGTCTTAGACTTGAGTTCGAGGATATCTATAACTGAATAGGCGATTTTCTTGGTATTGGAGAAGGCTTGATAGAACGTGCTCGCTCATTGATGACAATGGGGAGGAGACGTTTTATTAGGCCTTTTTGAATTGCCTAGGAAAAAGAAAAAATGTGTGCCCCCCGTGGGACTCGAACCCACAACCCACGACTTAAAAGGACGCTGCTCTAACCATTGAGCCAGAGGGGCAACTTTTGAAATAATAGCATAATCGGTGACGCCTGCCAAATTATGACACGGGAAAAGTGGTAAAACCTACCGATTCTGTACATCCTCAGCAAACGAAGAAAATAAAAGAAACGCCGAACCGCGAAAGCGCCAGTCGGCGCGAAGGCCGCTCGCAGCGGCAAAAAATGAAGCCCGGGGCTTAAGCACGGTTCAGCGCGACTATTATCTTACCGTGATAAGGATGAAATGCACAAGCTAGCGAGGCGCAATTCTTCTGCAAGTGAATGAAAATTTCGCACAACGTCCGTACGTACTAAACACGGCCTAATACAGCTCGCCGTTTCTCCACAGATTTGCGCCAGCCGCGAAGTCCTGAGCCGTGCTGAGTAAATGCTTGGCATTCTTAATCACGGCATCGCGCTGACTGCCTTGAGGAAGCTTCTTCGCGCGTTCCGCTAAAGCCTTTGCCACCACATGGCAGAAGCTAGAAGAGCGTTCCAAAGCTACGGCAAAGTCCCCAGTAAACGCACCGGAAAGAATGGAATCCGCAGTAAGCGCAATATCGCTGGCGTCTGGGGAGCTGTTTATCCCCGTAATCGCGCTCGCCGCAGTCGGAGGGAAGTCGCCCTCGCGCCACAGCACAGCAAGCGACTGCTGATTGCGATGCATCCACGTGCGCATGGTATACAGACGCCACAAAATGCCCGGCAAAGACTGCGCATCGCTACTGGACCACAGTTCGGCAATGGGTTCAATGCCCTCGCTATCCACTACCGTAATAACGCGTTGGACGATGTCCGGATTTTGCGTGTGATGTACACGGTCGAGTAAAGAAGCCGCTGTCGTGTGTGCGAGTTCACGCAAGGCCTGTGGGTCCGCACCGCCAGCCATATGGTCGAGCAGTGCTTGGTCGAGTTGCATAGGGCGTGAAAAACGCGCTGAACCGGAACGATGCGCAGCAAAAGACGAGCCCGCATGAGAAATGCCATGAGAATTAGAAGACAATGGGTTTCACCTTCGTGACGTGCCGAATAGAACATAAACGACTGGTGTTTTCATACAGTGCACCACGTGTAGGCACTATAGTAATCGCTACCGCCTCAGCATAATCCAAAGCTTTCTTAGCGCTTAATTCCTGCTTAATGCGATGAGCTACGGCTCGATTATCGGCCAATTCCGCCAAGATTTCTGCAGCATGACGTAGCTGTGACTTGGTGGCGATCACGGCCGCACGACTGCGTGGCTTGGACACGAGAAATTCCATAACTTCGGCAAGATTTTCAGACATCGCCAAGGTATCCGGGTCCGTATCAGAAATGACCTCTGCATTGGTAGTCTTAGCACTTTGACGATGCAGTGCAACAGCCGCAGGCGCTGGAGCGGCAAAAATCATCGTATGCACGCCGCTGGCTTGCTGCCAAGGGCGTGCTGTTTCCCTACAAGCCTTATTATCGCTGGTATAAACACGTTCCGGAGCGTAGCAGCTGAGCTCTGCGGTTAATGCCTGTGCTTGCGCTGCGCCCAACGGTGTGAGCGGACGCTGCTGGGGATCCTTCGCCCATAAACTCTTTGGCATGGCTTTAGCATTTCGGGCCAATATCAAAGTCGAGGCTTGAGATTCGCCCGACTGAATGTGCAAAAGAAAATCACGGATAATATCCTTGTCATCCTCACGCGTCAGCTGTGAGATGGCCTCGTGTGCACTAATCCACCGGATATTATCTATTTCCTCAGGAGTGAAATGCACGAGTTCGCCAAAGCTAGCCGTGCGCGCATGACGCTGATCATCCGGCAGTGGATATGCCATCCAGTAATGCACTTTCTTGTGCATCAATTCTTGGGTTTGAGCAGCCTGCGACTGGGCCAACTGCTGAGCGGGCTGTTCGCTTCCAATTTCGTCACTGACATTGAGATGCTCGGGCAGGGGAGCATCCGAGTTATCCGGGCCTAAAACATAGGACACGGAGTGCAGGGGTGACTGCAAAATCGCTTGAACGCCCGACTCTTCTGCAGTTTCACGCACGGCGGCATGTGCTAATGACTCGTGAGCGCGAAGTTTTCCTTTCGGCAAACTCCAATCGTCATACCGAGGCCGATGAATTATGCACAGGCGTAACTCACCAGACTCGGTAAAACGGTAGAGTACAGAACCGGCTGCTTGTATGACATTTTTACTCATGCGAATCGTTTCATTCAAAGTGCTCAATAAAAGCGAGATGGATCAGCTGAGAAAAATTCACGATGGGTTGCTCAAAAGTTGCCCATCGTGAATTTTTCGTAAGCTCTAAAAATTTGTACTTAAAAGTACTGTTCTTTAATTTTTCCGACGTGAATGTCGAGCAATGAGGAGGGACTGGCTATCCTGCAATGGCTTGCCTTCTTCATCAAATGCGTGACGTTCGTAGGAACCATCTGGCAGCATATGCCACGAGCTGGTGGAATCAGACATCTGCAAATCGATGTAATCCAAAAGATCTTGAATCTGACGAGCATCGGTAATGCGTACCAATGCTTCAACGCGCCTGTCAAGATTGCGATGCATCAAATCAGCAGAGCCAATCCACACCTCTGGGCCGCTCATTGGGCCTTCACCAATCTGTGGGCCTTGAGAGTTTGCAAAGGCAAAGATGCGGCTGTGCTCAAGGAATCGACCCAAGATGGAACGCACGCGAATATTGTCACTCAAACCTGGCACACCGGGCTTGAGGGCGCAGATTCCACGCTCTACGATGTCAATCTTCACACCCGCTTGGCTTGCACGGTACAAAGCGTCAATGCACTTTTCATCAACCAAAGAATTCACCTTGATCTTAATCCATGCCTCTTGACCGTTGCGTGCGGCTTGTTCTTCACGCTGAATGCGTTCAATTAAGCCCGTGCGAATGGTGCGAGGAGCTACGAGCAAGCGGTGGAAGCTGGACTTTGGCGCATAACCCGAAAGCTGATTAAACAGACGTGTCAAATCCTGACCTACCACAGGGTCGCAGGTGAGCAAGCCCATATCCGTGTAGAGTCGTGCGGTCTTTGGATTGTAATTACCCGTACCGATGTGGCAGTAGCGGCGCAAACCATCACTTTCGTTGCGTACTACCATAGACAGCTTGGAGTGAGTCTTGAGGCCGACGATGCCGTACACCACGTGCACACCCGCGCGCTCCAGCTTACGAGCCCAAGCAATATTCGCCTCTTCATCGAATCGAGCCTTAATCTCGACCAAGGCAAGTACCTGCTTGCCCGCATGTGCAGCATCAATCAAAGCATCGATAATTGGAGAGTTTCCAGATGTGCGATACAAGGTTTGCTTGATAGCCAAAACCTTAGGATCGTTTGCAGCCTGTTCCAAGAATGCCTGCACAGACGTGGAGAAGGAATCATATGGATGGTGCAAAAGAATATCATTTTCACGAATTGCAGCGAAAATATCCTGCGCACTACTGGACTCCACCTCGGCAATTTGACGGTTTGTGGTTGGGATGAAGGACTTGTACTTCAGCTCAGGGCGGTCAATGCCATGGAGCTCAAACAAACAGGTCAAATCCAGTGGAGCTGGAAGACGATACACTTCAGAATCATCCACGCCCAGCTGTGTACTCAACACCTTGCTCAAGTAAGGGCTTGTCACATCCGAAAGCTCCAAACGAATTGGAGGTCCGAAACGGCGACGCAAAAGCTCTCGCTCCATAGCGTTCAGCAAGTTTTCTGCATCATCCTCTTCCACATCGATATCTTCGTTACGGGTCAGGCGGAATGCGCGTGCTTCCTTAATGGTCATACCTGGGAACAGTGTCTCAATATGGCTAAGAATCAGGTTTTCCAAGGTGATAAAGCCGAAACGACGTGTCGTATTTTCAGCTACCGGAGTGGTGCTCTCGCTAGGATCGTCCACAGACAGCAAACGTGGCATATTGTCAGGAATCTTCACACGAGCAAAGTGAGTTTTACCACTTACGGCGTTTTCCACGAGAACGGCGAGATTCAACGATTTACCGGAAATATAAGGGAATGGGTGAGCAGGATCCACGGCCAATGGCGTCAGCACAGGGAAAATATAACGACGATAGGTCTTCGTCAAACGCTCCTGCTCAGCTGGAGTTAAATCAGCCCACTTCAGCAAAATAATGTTTTCTTTAGCTAGAGCAGGTAGCAAATTATCGCGGAGGTAGCGTGCATGCTCATCTTGCAAGCGATGTGCTTCTTCGGATAATTCACGCAGTTGTTGGCGTGCACTCATACCGCTTGCACTGGGTACAGCAATTCCTGAGTTGATGCGTCGTTTCAGACCAGCAACTCGCACCATAAAGAATTCATCCAGATTACTTGCAAAAATTGCCTCGAAATTGGTGCGTTCCAATAGAGGCAATGTAGAGTCTTGAGCAAGTTCGAATACACGTTGATTGAACTTAAGCCAGCTTAATTCACGATCGTAGAAACGATTGGCAGGAAGAGGCTGATAATCTGCGGTAAGGGCGGAATACTTGTCTTCTTTTTCGGTTTCAGCAATATGCTCAGCAATTTGATTGCGCAAGATTTGCTTACTGGGTCCGGTAAATTGTTGTGCCATACCTCTAGTTTAAGGGCATCCGCGACTTTTATGTGTGCGCAAATGTTAGGTCTTTGCGTTTTCTTCTTAGGTTGTGGAAAAACACCTGAGTAAATTTTAAAAAGTATGAATAAAAACAAAATGGGATGTCTGAAATAATGATGCTGAATGGTGGTGAAAAAAATGTTTTCGCTTTTCCGTAATTTCATGATGTTTGGACAAGAATTCGGATCCGGATAAAGGCGTAAAAGCAATTAAAAAGCCGGCTCCGAAGAGCCGGCTTACCAAGTCACTAAGTGGAATCTCTGCACAACATCATTGTTCTGGCGGTAAAAGTCTCATCCATCCGCCCAACCTCATTCAGCCTATCAGTTGCTGTTACTCGTGTGGGCTTCCACTCTTTAGTTTTCCTTGGTACTTATTATTATCCTCGGTTCTGGTGGATATATCAAATAAAAACGCCGAAAAATGCCGAAAAATTGGGAATCTTCACAATTGATCACTTGGTTGAGAAAATGCTCGTAAGCATAAAGTTTTAATCCCTTCTTTTTGATTGAATTAACCAAAAAATGTTCGATTTTGTTAGTTTTGCTGTTGAGGTGCGTGTTGCACGGCGTTTTTCCACATCTGCTAACAGGTCACGTCCCGTTGGATTTCGCAGTTCGTAGAACCCACAGTGGATGCATGGAGAATTTTCACAACAGGCAAGGCAGCTCAGATTTCCGCACGAGTACGTCACCAGACAATACGCACAACGAGGTGCGTGCTTACAACGCCGAGCAGATAAATCCTGTACCCTCTCGGGATGGGTATCACAGCACTTCCCGTGTTTTTGCTGTGTTTGGAGCGAGTGGGGGATGCACAGCCAGTTCTTTTGCCTTGTATCTGGCGCAAAGCTGTGCGGAGAATCTTCAAAAAGTCTGTGTGGTGGATTGTGACTTCTTCAGGGGAGGTATCGATATCCTCGCGGGATGCGAAGAGACGGAAGGTCTGCGTTGGCATAATATTCAAGCTCCTTTGGGCATGGTGGATTCTACTGATTTTGGCGAAGAGCTGGTTGCCTGCGAGAATTTTCGGCTTCTACCATGGCATGTGTGGCGCTCGGAGGCGAAAAAATGGTGGGAAATTAAGGCCATTTTTGAGGCGCTACTAGAAAACTTCGAAGTGGTCATTTGCGATTGTGGGCAGGGCATGGACTCAGATATAGCACGTGCATGGAGTGCAATAAGCCAGTTGGTGTGCATTCAGCCGATAATTATTTCGCCATTGACTACTCTGTCCCTTGTGCGTGCGCATCAGGTGGTAGAGGCTCTGAACTCAGGCGAGACGTCTCAGACTCGTCCTGCAGGCTGGAGATGGGATGATCCAGTGCTTTTTGTGGCGCCTCGCAAATCTTCTCGTTTGCTTTCAAAGGGTGCGGCACTCAGTGCGTATCAGGCGGAGGAGTATTTAGGCTCGCGGATATTTGGGCAGATTCCTTATATCCGGCAAGCACCGGTCTACGAGCAGAGAGGTTGGGGGATGGTAAAGCTTCCGAGATCCTTCGATTCTCAGCTCCAAGCCTTTGTCCATGAATATGGCGTCTGTAGGCAGGAACATCGTACACGCACAGTCCGAGCCGATTCGATTACACCAATCGTGCCTAGTGAAACTGTGCACGCGTGGTCTGAAGGCTGAGGTCATGATGAGAAATCTTCTGGGGCCCTTATCTGACATAGTGCAAAATCCTTTGGTGACGGATATTGCGGTAACAAGCAATGGGCGCATATGGGCGGATTACGGCAATGGCATGGTAGAAAAGACACTGGAATCCGGCAGCCTAACGGCTCCCATGGTGCGAGATTTTGCCATTCAACTGTGCGCTAGCTTGGGCAAGCGGCTTGATGATGCGTGCCCTATTGCCGATGCCTCCTCGCCAGAGGGCTTGCGCGTGCATGCTGTGCTTTCGCCCATCGTATCGCGTGGGGCGTCGATTTCTATACGATTGCCTCATCATCATTTGGCAACACTGGATGAGCTGGCAAAGCGGCGCATGTTTCCGCAGGAGTGGAAACCTCTCTTAGAAGCCATCGTTGCATCGAAACAGTCGGTTCTTATTTGTGGCGGAACAGGCACGGGCAAAACAACGCTTGTCAAAGCGCTTCTAGCAGCTGTGCCGGCGAGCGAGCGCGTGGTGCTGGTCGAAGAAATTCGAGAGCTGGAGCACAACGTGCATCACAATAGCGAGTCACTGGTGGTTAGAGAATCCAATGTGGAGGGCGCGGGCGAAATTACTTTGAGTGATTTGATCCGCGCAACGGTGCGCATGAGGCCGGACCGCATTGTTTTGGGTGAATGCCGCGGAGAGGAAGTTGCAGATCTTATGCGAGCGCTCAATTCGGGGCATAAGGGCAGCATCGCCACCGTTCATGCGGATAGTATCGAGCGAGTGCCGGCAAGGATTTGTGCTTTAGGATTGCTTGCAGGGATTGATATTCCGGCCATGTCCATGCTGGCGGCTGGTGCTTTCGATGTGGTTTTGCATGTGGAACGCACTGAAAAGAGCCGGCATATTGCTCAAATCGGCACCCTTAGTGTGGATTCGAATGGTCGTCTGCAGGGACAGGTTCTTACGCGGTGGGATGGGCACGGGGAAGCGCAGTATGCGGACGGATTTATGACATGGTATGAGAGTTTTCGTCAGGGACTAGCACAGTACCATCCTTCGCCATCAGAGATTCAGACTTTTTCGAATGATAATGATACGGAGGAGATAAGCGATAGCACTATTGAATTTGCGCGCGTGGTACAAGGAGGTACGCATGGCATTCATGGAGTATGAAAGACTACGGCAGATGAATCAACGTGCTGTGTACAGTTTTTTGAAAGATTTTACGCCCGTGGAGCTCGTGGTTGGTTTGATTTCTGCGCTGAAATCAGGATTATCGCTGCATTCCGCGCTCGCGATGGTGGGGAAAAAGCGTGTACAGACTTCTGTTTTAGATACCTACGCAATCCGTTCCCTCGTCAGACGTCGAGTGCGTGATACGTCCTTTCATAAAGAAGCTCTGCGCACAAGGTTTATTTCCGAACTGTACGCTGTGTGCAAGCTCAGCGAAATTGCGGGATGCTCTGCCGTGCATTGCCTAGAAATCCTTAATGAGGATATGAAACGCACTCAGGAGCGAGAAAGCCGTAAAAATGATGCTACCGCAATAGCGCGCATGACTATCAAAATCTTGCTGGGTCTGCCCTTGCTCGTGCTCTCAATCGGAGGGATAACTGGATCAGACTCTCTGCAATTTCTGTTTTCTACTCCAGTGGGTGTGGGTTGTCTTACGAGCTCAGGAATGCTCTATATAGTAGGCACCCTGTGGGCGCAGAGCTTGCTGAGAAAGTTCGAACATCAGTCTGCGCCCTGTGCAGCACAGATTGCGCACAGTACGAGTATGCGCTCGTAAAGGTGTGCAGCGATGAAACAGAGAATACAGAGAATCCTAGAATCTCGAGAGGTTATGACCGGCCTCGATGGTGAAACCTCGGCAGGTTATAATGCCGAGCTCATCCTAGAAATGCTTGAGGTTACACTCCAGCAAGGTGCGTCGCTGCCGCGGGCTTTGTGGATGGTAGGACAGGTGTTGGGCGATGCGCACGGTGCTATTCTCATGGATATTGGCACACGGCTCATGTTTGGGCAAGACTGGGACAAAGTCTGGAAAGCGCATCTAGCGGTTCATCCAAGATTACCTGTGCTCGGGATTATTCATAAGATATTAGAGCCTTCATATAAAAGAGGTGTATCGCCGCAGCTACGCATTGAGCATGCTATCGAGCAGTTGAAGGATGAACAAAATCAAGCTTTGCTGCGAGCCTCCCATGAGTTGTCTATCAAAATTCTGCTTCCGTTAGGACTCTGTTTTTTACCAGGCTTTATCATCCTGACCGTTGTGCCTCTCCTCTCGTCTTGGTTTTCCTTGTCTTAGCAGGGTTCTGCGATGTGCGACACGGTTATCCACATCCGTTCACATCGTCTGTTCAATACTTCGAGATGGATTGATGTACCTGAGAATTATGGATATGGACTCCATGACGAGTGAGATGTCCATATCCACATACCACCCCGCTATCTGTTAAAGGAAAAACTATGAAAGACAAGATAAACGAATTGATAATTAAAGCTAGCAGTGATTGCACAGGTTTAGTGCGCAAAGGATTAGAAGAGTTAAACACCAGCGACGAAGGCATGGCTACAGCAGAGTATGCCATCGTGCTTGTAGCTGCCACAAGTTTTGCTGGAGTGTTGGTGGCTTTGTTCAAATCGGATGCAGTGCGTTCTATCGTAACGAATCTTATAACCGATGCTCTCTCTATTGTTTAGCAAACTGACTGCACAGGTGACTCGATGCCTGCATCGCTCGGATGCAGGCACGGTTACCGCAGAATTCGCTATAGTCTTTCCGACCGTGGTGGCTGTGGCTATGCTGCTCATCAGTTTAGTGAGAGTTGTCATAGTTCAATTGGACTGTCATGATGCGGCTCGGCAAGCTGCTTATGTGGCCATTATGTCTGACCAAGCAGGTCAGCCTATCTCTGAATCGGTCATCGAAGCAGAAAAAACGGTGAAAAAGCTGGTTGGAAACAGCAGCTCTGTAAGTATGGAATGGTCTGATGAGGAATTCGTGGTAACTACGAGCTGCCCTGTACTCAGTGCAGGAAATTATCACGTGCCACTTGTGATGCAAGGACAAGCAAAGGGGATCAGGTATGTGCACAGCGAAGACTGATGAAGGCTCAGGAACGGTTTTAGGTGTCTCTCTGGTAGCGATCTGTGGTGCACTCGCGTTTCTCGTTGCATGCACTGGAAGTTATCTCGTGTGCGCGTCCACTGCGCAGTCCGTTGCCCAGAGAATTTCATTTGAATTGGCCTTTGAACTGCAACTTTCCGAACTCGAAAATAAGCAAATTTCAGATACCCAGATTTGCTCACAAGCGCAGATGTCTGCCGACGAATCATCATTCATTATCGAAGATTGCAGAGTAATGGATCGATCGGTTCAGGTAAGTATTCGTGGATTTCCCTCCATGAATTTTCTGCCTCAGCCGGTTTCATCCGCGCGTGCAGGACCGCGTGAATGTCTCGCAAAAAAGATTGGTGCCTTGACATTAATGCCAAGGCACCAATCTTTGCAAAGCAACACGCATCGTCTATCTGTGGAGATGAAGGAGACGTCAATGCCGATTAGTACGAACCAGATCCTCTAATTACCGCTACAACGGTTTTAATAAGAATGGCTATGTCGCCTGTAACCGACCAATTCTCTACGTAGGATACGTCCAAACGCTCAGAATCTTCCTGCGACAGGTCGCTTCTGCCAGATATCTGCCACAGACCAGTGATTCCTGGCTTTACAAGCAATCTCGTGGAATAGAGTGAGCCATACTCATCTACTTCGTATTGCTGTTGTGGACGAGGTCCTACAAGACTCATATCACCCTTAAGCACGTTGAAGAATTGAGGGAATTCATCCAGTGAAGTTTTGCGAATGAATTTACCAAACGGAGTAATTCTTGGATCGTCCTTGGCTTTAAAGAGGATTCCATGCGAAACGCCCATTTTGCCGGCGAGGGATTCGTCTTGTTTATCAGCATTGGCCCTCATGGAGCGGAATTTATATATTGTAAAAGGCTTTCCATATCTACCGATGCGCTGTTGCTTGTAAATTGCAGGGCCGCCGTCCTCCAGCTTAATGCGTAGAGCCCCATAAGCCATGACTGGAGTGCTTAGGATAAGAGCCAAAGTTGACAACACTATGTCAAAGAAGCGTTTGATCAGTGCTGTCAAGGTGCTGTACTGCGGCAGGCTCGCCAAAATAATAGGCATCGTAGACGTTGAGCGAGTTCGTAACCGTGCACCACTGACATTTGCAATATTCTTTGCGATTGTGAAATCGGCACAAAGTAACATTTCCTCACGCTGAGTGATGCAGCATGAGGAAGGGGCCGAATCCTGTTTAAAGGCTATGGAGTAGTGCTTGATTCAGCACTAGGAGCACGCTTAGTCATTTCGATGCGGCGTATTGGAAACTAAGAAAAACGAGATAGGAATGTCCGATATAACAATTGCGGTTGCACCTCACAAACAATAATCTATGCCAGAAGGATTAATGTATTTGCCGTTGTACGTCGGTAAGGCACTTCATCCTGACATTAATCTTGGCGAGAATTATCAAAGCGATGATACAGGAAACAATATTTCGGCCAAGAATGCGTACTATTCGGAATTAACAGCGCTTTACTGGCTTTGGAAAAATAACGATTCTGCATATAAGGGGATAGTTCATTATCGCCGTCTTCTGGGATCAAAACAACTGAAAAATAGAATGTCCCGTGACCCGTATCAAAGGGTAATTCAAGAGCCAGAATTATCAGAAATACTAAGCCAACATGATATTGTACTGGCTAAGAAACGTAATTATTACATCGAATCGATTTATAGTCACTATGCGCACACATTCCATAGCGAACGGTTTGACACCTGCAGGGAAGTGTTGATTGATCTAGCTCCTCAATACGTTGAAGCTTGGGATAGGCTTATGCATAGCAGAAATGCTCATGTTTTTAATATGTTTGTCATGAGGCAGAAAAAGTTCGATGAATATTGTGCGTGGCTGTTTCCAATCCTTTTCGAGTTGGAAAAAACTGAGCCCTGAAAAATATGGCGATGCTTTTCAAGCACGTTATTTAGGTCGAGTCAGTGAACGATTATTGGATCCTTGGCTGGAGACGAACAATTATTCATATACTGAGGTTCCCGTAGTAAGTCCGGAACCAGTCAATTGGTGGAAAAAGGGAATAGGATTTTTGTCAGCAAAAATTGGCGTCAATAAATATGATAAGAGCTTCTAAATATTCTGTAGCTCTGTGAGAGAATATGGGATTATAGACACTTGATGTGTGGAAGCATTTAAATCAATCTGGAAAACTCGTTCATATCACAGGCGACAAGCTTCAAGTGGTGCAGGGTGCTCTTTACAGTTTGTGAAAGAACTTATTCAGGTTCGTCGTGACAACTCTATTCGTATCAGGTTTTTATGCCCGGGGATAAGTAATCGCGGTGGTAGTGATTTTCTCATTCAAACCAATGCCCGTGTGAATCCTTAAATGTATGAATTATGAAACACTATCAGTTTGATAGTGGAAGATGCAGATGATCGATTCCGTGGAATATCGAGACGCATGTTGTGCAGTATTGTATGCGTATAACGACAATGTCGAATGATAAAAATGGTTATAGGAATGTGTCCCAAGAAATCGGTAGCCTAGAGCCATGGCATTAGCATTGTATCGACGTTACAGACCAGACACATTTGATGGAGTTGTAGGGCAAGATCATGTGACAAAACCCTTGTCTCGAGCGCTCGATGAGGGCAAATTAACGCATGCCTATCTCTTCTCAGGTCCCCGAGGTTGTGGAAAAACATCATCCGCACGCATTCTTGCACGGTGCATTAACTGTGTAAAAGGACCGACTTCGCACCCGTGTGGCGTGTGTGATAGCTGCAGAGATCTCGCTACGAATGGTCCGGGATCTATTGACGTGGTGGAAATCGATGCGGCAAGCCATGGAAGCGTGGATGATGCGCGCGAACTGCGTGAACGCGCAGAGTTTGCCCCGGCGCGTGACCGTTACAAGATTTTTATCTTGGACGAAGCGCACATGGTAACAGGCAGCGCCTTTAATGCCTTGCTCAAAACGGTGGAGGAACCGCCGGAGCATGTCATGTTTATTTTTGCTACCACGGAACCGGATAAGGTCATTGGAACGATTCGTTCGCGTACGCATCATTACCCGTTTAGGCTTGTGCCGTCGGAAATTATGCAACCGTATTTGGAGGATATTTGCGCTAAAGAAGGCATAAGTTTGGAGCCAGGTGTATTGCGCTTGGCTATGCGCGCGGGCAGTGGATCTATGCGCGATACGCTGTCCGTGCTCGATCAACTGATGGTGGGGGCTACAGATGGGCTAATCACGTATGAGGATTCTGTGGCTTTGCTTGGTTTTACACCGGATCATTTAATTAGCGAGGCTATAGACGCTGTTATTGCCCGCGATGGTGCGGCTCTGTATACAGTTGTGGAAAAGGTGGTAACAGGAGGATTTGACCCACGTAAATTCGTGGAGGATTTGCTTGCTTATGTGAGAGATCTTCTTGTGCTGTCCATTGCAGGACATCAAGCAGAATCGGCGCTGAGCTCGGGGCAATCGGCTCAGACGATGGAGGATATGCAGCGTCAGGCTAACGAGCTGAATATTCGTACGCTTAATAGCATGGCTGAGCATATCAACGATTCGCTTGAATCGATGAGTGGTACTATGCCAGCGCGTATGCGTCTTGAATTGCTGGCTGCGCAGCTCCTAGTACCTCAGGAAAGTGTGATTTCTACTGCTTCCGAAAACGGGGAATCCCGAGGTATCGCATCGTCACGTGCTACCGCCCGAGGCAATGCCAGCTTGTCTCCACGCGCTCAAGCACGTCAAACGGCTACGCAGTCCACGCCGGAGACTACGCCTCCTCAGCAGCCTGTGGCGTCACAAACTGCTCATTCGGCTCAGATTGCGCCGGTTTCCAGCACGCAGCCACCGGTCGAGGAGGAACAAGCGCGCGGTGATGTCGTAAAGCAGAGCACAAGCATGGAATCTCCGGCTCAAATGAAATCTCCAACAGTACACGAGCACGCCACACAGGCGCCGGATGCTCAAAAGGTGTGGAATGTCGTCGTTTCCTCACTGCCAGAGAAGATTCGTGTCGTGGTTAATGCTGAGCATATTCCCCATGTAGAGTTTCAAATACGGGCGGGGCGACGTTTAATGATTCTTACGTTTGCTCAGCCATTAAGCCAGCACGCCTTTGGACTTGCCGTATCCAGCGAGCCGGTGAATGGGGAAACATCCTTGCAACGTATCTTAGATTCGCGCTTGCAGGAGGAGTTGGGTGAGCCAATTCGAGTAGCCCCAGCTCCACGCACAGCAGATGGTCAAACGGTGACGCCGATGAGAGATCTCAATCCTGCTCAGCGTGCACAAGTCAAAGCACAGGTGGCTCAGATGGCAGCACAAAATGCTTTGTCACAAGTCAACGCATTAATGGCGTCTCATGGTCAGGCGCATGGGCAGCAGAGTCACACCTCAGTTGCTTCTGATCAGAAAAGCACGCAGGATGATACGGAGAGTGACGGGCGCGGCTCAGTAAATGAGTCCGCTCGTGATACGCCAGAAGAAGATGCGCAGAATATCAGCGAATTTGATCCGTGGGCTCAGCAGACGCCATCGCGCTCGCAGCCACACGCAACCTCCCACCAGATGCAGAACGAAAACTCTTCATCAGCAGCGGAGGAAACAGAAAATCCAGCATCCGTGCACAGCCCAGAGCAGCCTCACTCTGCCCACTCATCCACGGATGATAACTACGATCCGTGGGCTCAACCGGAGGTCCAGCATGAGTATGGGCAGCTGGATGGGGTAGTGCTCAGCACGACAGTAGCAACGCCTACGGAGCCTGCCCAGCAACAAGCCGCACCAGCTCTCAAGACTGAAACAAGCAATCCTGCCGAAAATGCGCAGCGTCCATCCGCTGTCGACAATCCAGTTTCGCAGGCTACACGAGAGAATACTAACGCTCCTCTTCGCTCTGAAGAGGAAAACCAGCCAAAGGTAAATGCGGAAGAGGATAATTATTCTCTGCAGGACGCGCAGCTGGGCTCGAGTCAGACCATGAGCGTAGAGGACATCGAAAAAATGTTTAATGCCAAGAAAGTCGTGGAATTTAGCGCGGATGACGAAAAGAATCCTCTGAACGAGAGCTAAAAACGAATAGGCATAAATCCGTCCCAAAGCGGGCATACGCATACCCGAACCACACAGACCACCCGGGCAGAGAGAGCCTACACAGAGCCAGACACAGAGCTGAGGAGATACACCTTGCCAATAACATATGATGGAGCCATTCAAACGCTCATCGATGATTTTGCGAAGCTTCCAGGCATTGGGCCGAAGGGAGCGCAGCGTATTGCATTCTATCTGCTGTCCACCGACGAATCCGAAGCTCAGGCACTCGCTCAAGCCATTATTGACATGCGCGAGCGCGTGCGATTTTGCGATATTTGCGGAAACGTATGCGAAAGCAGCCCTTGTCCTATTTGCCGAGATCCGCGCCGGGACCGAACTACCATTTGTGTGGTTCAGGAGCCAAAGGATGTACTGAGCATCGAAAGAACCCACGAATATCGTGGTCTCTACCACGTGCTGGGCGGTGCCATCAATCCTATGGCCAATATTTCCCCGCAAGATCTCAATATTGCTTCTTTAGTACGTCGCATGCAGGAAGCCGAAAAAGATGAATATGCGCAAAGCATTGAAGAAGTCATTTTGGCTTTAAATCCGGATATCGAGGGTGAAGCTACGACGACGTATCTCAGTCGCCTGCTCGAACCGGTTGGCATTCGCATTACACGCCTGGCCAGCGGATTGCCGGTCGGCGGAGATCTGGAGTATGCAGATGAAAT
Source organism: Alloscardovia criceti DSM 17774 (assembly GCF_000376885.1). Lineage (GTDB taxonomy): Bacteria > Actinomycetota > Actinomycetes > Actinomycetales > Bifidobacteriaceae > Alloscardovia > Alloscardovia criceti. The sequence goes on along the minus strand of NZ_AQXR01000005.1, from coordinate 29,654 downwards.
TACGCTTGGTCGTGCATTATCCGGTCGCCAAGCGGTCAATGAATAGTCAATCTTCTCAAAATGCACAAGCGGCCGAAGAATTCACAGAGATCGTAGACATAAATTGCGCCTATCTCACGCATTGATTGATACCCCTGTGGAAATCAATGGACTTGCGTAAGATAAGGAAAATACGTAACAGGTTCAATCAGATTGGGTTGCTGTGGCTCTTATTGTTCAAAAATATGGCGGTTCGTCCGTCGCGGATGCCGAGTCGATCAAACGCGTTGCGCGTCGTATTATCGATACACAAAAAAAGGGAAATGATGTAGCTGTGGTTGTGTCTGCAATGGGCGATACCACTGACGAACTCATCGATCAAGCCCTGAGTATCGATTCAAATCCTTCGGCCCGTGAAATGGATATGCTAATGACCGCGGGAGAACGCATTTCCATGTCTTTGCTGGCTATGGCCATTCAAGCCCAAGGTGAGAAGGCTCATTCCTTTACAGGATCTCAAGCGGGCTTTATGACCGATGCTCAGTATGGTGCAGCTCATATCCGTGCCGTCAAGCCTGAACGCGTAAAGGCGGCCATCAACAACGGCGAAATTGCCATCGTCGCGGGCTTCCAAGGCGTCAATACCGTGGGCGATGCCACTACTTTGGGTAGAGGCGGCTCCGACACATCCGCCGTCGCGCTCGCCGTAGCTTTAGGCGCCGATGTCTGCGAAATTTACACGGACGTCGATGGCGTCTTTACAGCTGATCCGCGCATTGTTCCAACCGCACAACGCATCGACTCCATCACATACGATGCAATTTTGGAAATGGCAGCAAGCGGTTCCAAAGTCTTAGCGCTGCGTTGCGTCGAGTACGCACGCCGTTTCAGCATGCCTTTGCACGTGCGCAGCTCATTCTCACGCCGTAAGGGCACAATTGTGCTCAGCCCACAAGCCGATTTAGAGTCCATTCCTAACCGCGATTAATCTAAGGAGATCTCATGGCAGACACATCAATTGGTGATATTTTCCCAGACATGACTGGACCTGAGGCTCCTATCATTTCTGGAGTGGCTCATGACAGCAGCGAAGCAATGGTGACCTTGCGTGGCATTCCAGATATTCCAGGACGCGTAACCGCCGTGTTTACGGGTTTTGCTGAAGCTGGTATCAACATCGATATTATCGTTCAGGCCTTGGCTGCTACCGATTCCGAGCACAGTGTGGCGGATATTTCTATTACATTCCCAGAATCGCAGCTGCGCAAGGTTCAGGCATATGTGGAAGAGCACAAAGAGCAGCTCGGATACAAAACAGCCGATGTCAATACTCAAATTGGCAAGATTTCTCTCGTGGGCGTAGGTATGAAAACGCATTCGGGCATTACCGCACGTTTCTTCCAAGCGCTTTCAGATGAGTCTATAAATGTGCTCATGATTTCAACATCAGAAATTCGTATTTCTGCAGTCGTTCCATTAGAAAACCTCAATACTGCGGTACGTAGTGTACACACAGCATTCGGTTTGGATGCTAGTACTGTAGAAGCAGTCGTTTATGGAGGAACAGGTCGCTAAAATGGTACAGATTAACGAAAAAGGCGTAAATTTAGCCGTTCTTGGAGCCACCGGTCAGGTAGGTATGGTGATGCGCTCCATTCTTGCTGAGCGTGATTTTCCTATTAAGGACTTGCGTTTTATGGCTTCCGCACGCTCTGCCGGTCAGGTGCTCAATTTTGAGGGACACGATATCACCGTCGAGGATGTGGCTCAGGCGGATTTGAGCGGCATTGACATCGCTATCTTCTCTGCGGGTGGCGGCACGTCTAAGGTGTGGGCTCCACGTTTTGCTGAGGCCGGCGCGTATGTGGTCGACAATTCCTCGCAGTGGCGCATGCATGACGATGTGCCATTGGTGGTAGCAGAGGTTAATCCTGAAGACCTCAATGATGTGCCAAGCCATATTATTGCAAATCCAAACTGCACCACCATGGCTGCTATGCCAGCGGTGAAGGCTTTGCATGAGAACTTTGGATTGACTCGTTTGGTGGCATCCTCCTATCAGGCAGTGGCTGGAGCAGGTCGCGATGGCGTACTGCAGCTGATGAATGAAGCTCAGACGGCACTCGATCAGGGTGCGGATAAGCTCGTCTTTGATGGTGAGTCTATTGATTTCCCAGAGCCGACGAAGGTTGTGAAGACGATTGCCTTTAACGCCGTGCCATTCATTGGCGCCATCGTGGATGACGGTAGTGAAGAAACGGATGAAGAGCAAAAGTGGCGCAATGAAAGCCGCAAGATTCTTCATATTCCAGGTCTGCGGGCAGCCTGCACGTGCGTGCGCATTGGTGTTTTTACGGCGCACGGTATGAGCGTCCAAGCAGAATTTGATAAGGATGTCACCCCAGACATGGCTCGCGAGGTGCTGAGTCAGGCGCCAGGCGTACAGCTCATGGACGTTCCAACGCCGCTCGATGCAGCAGGCAAGGATCCAAGTTTTGTGGGTCGCATCAGGCAGGACCAGTCTGTAGAAGGCAAGAAGGGCCTAAGCTTCTTCATCGCTAACGACAATCTGCGCAAGGGTGCTGCGCTCAATGCCATCGAAATTGCAGAAGTGCTCGTATCCAAGCATTTCGCGGATCGCATCTAAGAGACGGCATATAGCATCGTTTCAACAACGTTTCACATAGCCATGAAGGCTGCATTATAGCCAGCCTTCATGAAACGTCAGCGACCTACCTCCCACGCGACGCCAGCTCAAAAACTTCGAAACTGTACAAAACAGTGTAAAATTTGAAAGTATGGCAGTATTAAATGTGGCAGCTCATGAGGCGGTTAAGCAACTTAACCGCCTTGTTGCTTTAGGATATGCGGATGTAGCCGATTTAAGCGATGCAGAATTCCGGGCTTTAGCTTATCCACTCATCGCAGAAATTAACAGCGATGAGTATGCGTCTTTGGATGCAAATATTTTGCTCGTGCCTACCCGAGAGCTCGTATCTCCCGAATCACTGATTGCTCGAACGGCTGTGGGACGCAATGCGGGCTTTACCACAATGCCGCCACGCGATATTGCTAGTTTCCTGCCTCAAGAGGGTTGTGAACCGCCGGAAGGTCCATTTTATATCGTGGTAGATCCTCATACGGGTACGAAATACACCAATCGCGAGCCAGATATTGCCCGAAAGCTCATCGATTCGGATAATAAGTTTCCTTTGACCTTGGAAGAGGGTTTGTCTATTGCCACGCAGCATCCAGACTGGTTGACGGATAAGAATGGCTACAATCTCATCGGTTCGCGGAGTGCGGATGGTCGCGTGCCGAGCATTTGGATAAGCCAGAATTCGCCGCGCTTGGGTGCTGTCTGGCCAAATTCGCGTCATACGTGGTTAGGTAATGCTTACTGCCACGCCCGGCTAGGTGTGCCCTTAGCGCATTCGCATAGCTTTTCGCTGATTACGCTGTAACGCGGTGGACAGTGTGAGCTGTGCTAGCTGTACAATCTTTGATTTTCTCATTCTTTCTCTCGCAAGCCACGCCTGTGCGTTTGCGAGATTTTTTCTATCCTCACAGGCATTCCGGCGACTACAATCATGACAAATACCTAGAATTATTTTATTTTCGTCATTTTCGGTTCTTATATCGGGACGCCTCAGCGCGACTGCAAATGAAACTCGTACAATAAAACTCAATATTTATCCCCAAAACGCGAAGAGAAAGAGGTAAGCGCAATGACAGAATCTGTATTTGATTTAGCTCCTATAGCAGCAGCTTCAAATGGTGGAAATAACGATCCGCGATTGCCTCAGCAGCGTTTTGTGGGATGCCCACAAAGGCCGAGCCGCATGCCCTACACCAAGTACATCGCGTACTCGCAGCAGGTGAAATTCGAGTATCCTCAACGCACTTGGCCGGATAAAAAACTGCAACGTGCCCCACGCTGGTGTTCGGTGGATTTGCGCGATGGTAATCAATCCTTGGTCAATCCGATGGATTCCGAGCGTAAACTGCGTTTTTGGAATCTGCTCGTATCCATGGGCTACAAGGAGATCGAGGTCGGTTTTCCTTCGGCTTCCCAAACGGATTACGACTTTATTCGCATGCTAATCGAGCGCGATCTCATCCCAGATGATGTGACGATTGCGGTGCTGACGCAGGCGCGTGAGCATCTAATCCATAAGACATACGAAGCCCTGCGCGGTTGCAAGCGAGCCATCGTGCATTTCTACAATTCGGTCTCCGTGCTGCAGCGTGAAGTGGTCTTCCGTATGGGCAAAGAAGGTGTGAAGAAGCTGGCAGTAGATGCCGCTACGCTGTGTAAGAAGCTCGAAGCCGATGCGGCTGACATTGATATTTCTTACGAATACTCGCCAGAGTCCTTTACGGGCACGGAGCCGGAATTCGCCCTCGAGGTGTGTGATGCGGTGGTGGATGTCATCCAGCCAACACCAGAGCATCCAATGATTATTAACATTCCCGCTACGGTGGAAATGACCACGCCGAATGTGTTTGCGGACCAAATCGAATTTTTGAGCAATAACCTCGCACATCGCGATGCCATCGTGCTCTCCCTGCACCCTCATAATGATGAAGGCATGGCCGTGGCGGCTACGGAGCTGGCTTTGCTCGCCGGTGCAGACCGTGTGGAGGGTTGCCTTTTCGGAAACGGCGAACGCACCGGTAACGTGGACCTGTGCACGGTAGGCTTGAATCTGCTCGTACAAGGCATCGATCCTCAAATCGATTTCTCCAATCTGCATGAAGTGCGCAAGATTGTGGAGTATTGCAATCAAATTCAACTGTCGGAACGCCACCCATATATTGGAAACTTCGTCTTTACCGCATTTTCTGGCTCCCATCAGGATGCGATTAAGAAGGGCATCGAAGCACGCGAGCTGGCCGCGGCCGAGCAGAATGCAGACCTCGATTCCTTCCTGTGGCAAGTGCCTTATCTGCCAATTGATCCGAAGGATGTGGGCGGCACTTACGAGGCTGTCATTCGTGTCAACTCCCAGTCCGGCAAGGGCGGCATGGCTTACCTGCTGAAGACGAATCATAATCTGGATTTGCCAAAGCGTCTCCAGGTGGAGTTTGAGAAGGTGGTACAGCGTTATGCCGATGAAACCAAGCGTGAAGTAAAGGATGACGATATTTGGCGTCTGTTTAAGGACGAGTATCTGCCTATCGAGGAGAGCGGCAAGCATCCGGCACTGGCAGATTCTGAGGACGATACTCTCAATAATTGGGGTCGCTTCCGTCTGCTGGGGGCGCATATCATGTCTGATGAATCCAGCACGGACACCGTTATCAAGGTGAAGATTCAAGATAGTGGTGTGCCGGGCAGCGATGGCGAAGTTGTCGTGCATAATCTGTCCGGCGTGGGCAATGGTCCAATTGCGGCCTTTATCAATGCCATCAGCGTCCTCGGTGTAACTGTTTCCGTGCTCGACTATGTGGAGCACGCTTTGAGTGCCGGTGGCGACGCAGTGGCAGCATCCTATCTGGAATGCCAAATCGGGGATGTGCCGGAAGATCAGATTATTTGGGGTGTGGGCATCGATTCGTCCATTACCACCAGCTCTTTGAAGGCGATTTTGTCCGCGGTGAATAGAACGCAGCGTTAAATTCCCTACTGGATTTACGCATATTCACAAGAGGAGATAGGGCAGCAGTCCTGTCTCCTCTTTTTTGTCTTTCTTTGCCGCGTGCCGCCTACGGCGTGTCTTAAATTTTCGAAGTTGATTATTTAGCGCTCAATTTGTGCAGTGAAGCATCATAAAAGACACATTCATGTGCGTTTAAATCCCAATTTGGATGAATATGTCACATTACTCACAAACCCTATGATTTTCATGCCTTTTCTGTGCCCAAAAAAGCGAAAATAAGCTAAACTAAGAGAGTTGAAAGATTTATGTACAACGGCGTACACAAAAAGGAGCTCTAGGTAACTGGAGCTCCTTTTTAATTCCGGCTTTGTTCAGTCTTACCTCAGTTCAACTCAACTCAGCCCGGCCGCGCAGTTGCAACTACTGTGAACTATTTGAGGTTTGCCCATTATTCTGCGACTGGCTGGACGACTCATTCGAATTCGACTGATTATTCGACGAACTCGATCCACTATTCGTGCCTGAACTCGAGGATGAATCCGAATTACTAGACTGATTGCTCGAATCCGTCGACTGCGAGCTATCACTTTGGGTTGAAGGAGACTGCGTGGTCGAGTTTGAGTTTGAGTTGGAATTCGAATTCGAATTTGTGGAATTATCTGGCGTCTGCGTCGTCTCGTTCTGAAACTCTTGAGGCGTGCGCTGGGTTTCCGTGCCCGTATAGGTACGTGTCGCTCCGAGTCCCCACGTGCCATCGGTGCCGCCCACGGTACCTGTGCTTGTCGGCGTAGGGAAAGCCTCATCCTGAGCATCGGCCAAGGCCTCGGTCATATACTCCGTAAACAGATGCGTTGGGTAACCCATACCATTTTCGTAGGATCCGAAGGTTGGCACTTCCTCATTCGTGCTGCCATCATCGCTTGGATTCCATGTAGCAAACGCGGTGACGACATGACGGCTAAAGCCCACGAAGCTTACAGCGGAGTTATCGTTAGCGGTACCGGATTTTCCGCCCACGGTCTTGCCGATTGCAAGTGCGGGCGTTCCATAGCCAGAAGTTACCACAGCGCGCAAAGCCATCATCGCATTGGCCGTGTCATTCGAGGAGAAGACCTGCGTACCCTCGGTATTTGCCGTATACACGGTGGTCTGCCCCTGGTCAGACTTTACCGTATCTACGATGTGCAATTCATTGCGCACGCCATCATGTGCGATAGTTTGATAGCCTTGCACGATTTCGCTGACATGAATAGCGTCGATACCCAAAGTGTTATACAAGGAATCCGTTTGAATATCGGAGGAAATGCCCGCTTCCTTCGCTATTTCCGCAGTCTTTTGTGGCGTAACTTTTTGGTTTAAGTCCACAAATACAGTGTTGACAGAACGCGCCAGCGCTCTCGTTAATGTGATATTTCCATAGCTGATATTGCCGTAATTGGACACGGACTGGCTCAACCCAGAGAAGGAGCGTGGAGAATTTCCATTAAATAAGGTATTCAAACTTACGCCTTGCTGGATAGCTCCAAGCAAGGTAAAGGTCTTCATCGTAGAACCGGCCTGGTAGATGGCCTGCGTAGCATTGTTGAGCTGCTTCGTGTTGTAATCTTTACCGCCGTACACTGCAAGAATGGCACCCGTATCCACATCCGCGCTCATACCGCCCGTTTCCACGGTGTCCGGTACAGAAGAGTCACCATTGGCCACTTCCTGCATGTAGGCCTGCTTGTCCTTGTCAATGGTGGTGACAATTTGGTACCCGCCGGTCATAATGTCTTGCTCGGTAAATTTACCCGTATTGATCAGTTCATCTTTCACCATGGTGAGCAAGTAACCCTTGTCGCCCGCATACTGATCTGTGGATGTCTGCTCTACGGTTTCTGGCATGGTGGCCGAAGACGCCTCATCCGAGGTGATATAGCCTTCCTCCTGCATAATGCCAATGACGCGGGTGAAGCGCTTTTGAGCCGCCGTGCTGTCCACAGCCGGATCCCAAACGGATGGCGCTGGGATAATGCCGGCCAGCAACGCAGCCTCATTCACGGTCAAATCCTTGGCATCCTTGTTGAAATATGCCTTAGCAGCCGATTGGATGCCATAGGCGCCGCGGCCGAAGTAAATCGTATTGAGATAACCGCATAATACGGTGGATTTATCTTGCGTTTGGGCAATTTTCAAAGCCAGCAAGGCCTCTTTTACCTTACCGATATAAGTCTTTGTCTCGCCCAGATAATAGCGCTCTGCATACTGCTGAGTAATGGTCGATCCACCTTGGCGGGAGCCGGTGGTGATGTTGTTGAAGAGCGCGCGTGTAATGCCCTTGAGATCGATGCCACTATCGCTCCAGAAGGTGCGATTCTCGGAGGCGACCACCGCATTTCCTACGTAATCGGGCAGGGTAGAGCACTGGATAATTTCACGATTTTCTTGCTGGAAACTGCCAATTTCCGTGGTGCCGTCATTGTAGTACACGGTTGTTTTTTGGCTTAAAGCCACGGATTCCGGGCTAGGAACCTGAATAGTCGCGTAGGCGATGCCTAAGCCTAGGGCACTTATGACGAAGACGCCGAGGATGAAGAATGCAATATACTTCCACCACGGACGTCTTTTCGTAGCTTGTTTATGAGATCGTCGTGAATTTCCACGGGGGCCTGAGGAACCTGATCCGGAAGAATTGCGTTTCACCGATGAGCTCGATACGCGACGCGATTTCGTATTGCCGCCATTATTATGAGTAGCCATTCGTTCAAGGCTAGTAAGAAGCGCGGCTTTCTATCATCAATTTTTCTAAATCGCAACAGATTATTTACGCTACTTTCACATAGCCCACGCACAATTTACGATAACTGAAAATCATCTGAATACTTTATAAATGCCGTATTAATGCGGTTTGTGCAAGCTTTGCACGCATGTGTGCCAAAGTATTGATCTTTGTTGCTCATATCAGGGCAACCGAGTACCGTTATAAGAATGAAAAATGTCATATTCGTGATTGAAGGAGAATAATGACAATACGCGTAGCTATTGCGGGCGTAGGAAACTGCGCATCCTCGCTTGTACAGGGTGTTCAGTACTACATGAATGCACAGGATGATGAGAAAATTCCTGGAATTATGCATGCGAATTTTGGCGGATATCGCATCAGTGATATCGAGTTCGTGGCGGCATTCGATGTTGATGCTGCAAAGGTGGGCAAAGACCTGAGTGAGGCTATTTTTGCTTCCCAAAACAACACGTACAAGTTCAGCGATGTCCCTCAGTTGGATGTCGAGGTTTTGCGCGGACCTACGCATGACGGATTGGGCACTTACTATCGTGAAATGATTGAAGAATCTGATGCCCAGCCCGTGAATGTAGCTCAGGTTTTGAAGGACAAGCAGGTTGATGTGCTGGTGTCGTACCTACCTGTGGGTTCTGAGGAAGCCGATAAGTTCTATGCCACAGCAGCTATGGAAGCAGGATGCGGTTTTGTCAACTGTTTGCCTGTGTTCATTGCTTCTGACCCTGAGTGGGCACAAAAGTTCCGCGATGCGGGCGTGCCTATTGTGGGCGATGACATCAAGAGTCAGGTGGGTGCAACCATTACGCACCGCACTTTGGCGCGTTTGTTCGAGGATCGCGGCGTGCGCGTCGATCGCACGTATCAGCTCAATGTGGGCGGAAACATGGACTTTATGAACATGCTGCAGCGTAGCCGTTTGGAATCCAAGAAGATTTCCAAGACCCGCGCTGTCACTTCCATCGTGCCTCACGAAATGGAGAGCCGTAACGTACACATTGGTCCTTCGGACTATGTGGAATGGCTGGACGACCGTAAGTTTGCATTCGTACGTTTGGAAGGCACCACCTTCGGTGATGTGCCATTGAGCTTGGAGTACAAGCTGGAGGTTTGGGATTCGCCAAACTCTGCGGGTGTGGTTATCGATGCCGTTCGCGCAGCCAAAATCGCATTGGATCGCGGCTTGGCTGGCCCAATTCTGGCTCCAAGCGCATACTTCATGAAGTCTCCAGCCGTTCAGCACGAAGATAATGAAGCACGCCAATTGGTGGAAAAGTACATTGCCGGCGAGGTAGAAGCCAACGACGCTCAGCTTAATGCTGATGTGGCAGAAGCTCAGGCCCAGGGCAAGGATGTGTGGCACGCATAGTTTTCACAAGTAAAACGCAAGGCTGCTGCATCATGTAGATGCGTGGTCTTGCGTTTTTGTTTGTCCTCGTTTCAGTAGGATTTCATTATTTGTCACGATGCGGGCACATAATTTGAGGGCTGTCGAGAAGAAGAGAGTCTCATCAGAGAGACAGGCGAGCAGAAATCTGAGAGAAGAAGCTCTGTACCGAGAAATTAGAGATAATAAAGATAAGCAGTTCATGCGGAAGATGTAGTTGGGGAAAAATGAGCCAAACAACTTCAGAAGAAAAGAAAAAAGGCTTCGCTGGATGGTGGTCGCGCATCACACATCGGCATGATTTCAGTAGCTGGTCGTATATTCTATGGTTCGTCATTGTCAATCTTTTGGCGGTTATGAGCCTGCAATGGGGCGTGAATGAGACGAACGGTCTTGCCGACCCATTAGGCTTCGTTTTCCAGATTTTTCAGGGCAAATTCATGGTTATCAATGAATTCTTGCTCACAGGCCTGGTGTACTTCATTCTCATCATGCTCTTTAACCGTTTTTGGTTAGCCACGCAGATTTTTATCGATGCCGTGCTGGTCATTACGGTGCTGGAAAAGTCGAAAATTTTAGCGCGTTCGGAAACCATTGTGCCTACGGATTTGGGCTTTCTTACCGGTGGCAGGTTTGACAATCTGACCTCTTGGGTGCCTAATGGCATTGGGCCCATTGTGGTGGGTGCCTTGCTGGTGATGATTGCGACGACGGCTATTTTCCTGATTGTGGGTCACCGCGATACGCGCAAAGGTGTGATTTACACGCGCGTATCCTTAATCCGTTGGCTGGTGCGCCTCGTATGTGTAGCTGTGTCCACCTCCTTCTTAGTCAGTTTTGTCCTGTCCATGTCCTCTATCGGTACCTGGGCTAACAATTTTGCCACCGCTTTGGGTGATTCTCCAAAACTCTGGGATTCGAAGATTGACGCCCAGGCTAATGGTGCTGCTGTGGCATTTGCACGGCTCGTCAAGCCAAAAATTATGGACGAGCCTGCGAATTATTCCGAAGAAACCATGAAAGAAATCGCTTCACGCTATGCGCAAACGGCTACAAGCATTAATGCGCGTCGAGCCAACAGCGTGACGAATTCCACGGTTATTTTCCTCTTGTCTGAGTCCTTCTCCGACCCATCGCGTGTACCAGGCATTGAGCTGAACAAGGACATCATGCCAAATATTCGTGAAATAAAAAACAACACGACTTCGGGTCTAATGCTGTCAGCCGGTTACGGTGGTGGTACGGCAAATATGGAGTACATGGCATTAACGGGCTTGTCTATGCTGAATTTCGCCCCATCCTTGAGCTCGCCGTACCAGCAATTGGTACAAAGCCAAGTGTGGTCTCCAACCTTTAATCAGCTCTGGAATACGGAGAATTCTTATGCTTTCCATCCGTATTATTCCAATATGTACTCGCGTAATGTGAACTACCAGAAGTTTGGTTTCTCCCACTTCTGGACTTTGGATGGACCGGAATTTATCACGCCAACGGATTCCTTGGGAAGCTCGCCATACGTGTCGGATGAGTCCACCTACACGGCAGTGCTGAATTCTTTGAAGAATGATCAGGCAGGTCAAAACTACTTCTACCAGGTCATTACCATGCAAAATCATATGCCTTACCAAAATTATTATGACGATAATGAGGTGAAGGTGAAGAGTACGACGGATAAGCAGCTCAGCAATAGTGAAACGCTGGCCATCGAAACATACGCAAAAGGCGCCGAGTACACGGACGGCTATACACAGGACTTCCTCAACCAACTTGATGAGCTGGATCAGCCAATTACCGTGGTCTTCTACGGCGACCACTTGCCAGGCGTATACACGACTGCGGGTAAGAATTTGGATAATTCCGTCGCCTTGCACGAAACGGATTACTTCATCTGGTCAAACAAGGCCTCGGGCATCGATAATCAGGCGGCTGGGCAGTCCGCGACAAACAGTGCTTACACTTCGCCGAACTTCTTCCAAGCTCAGCTCTCCGAGCATATGAACGCGAAGGTCAGCCCATACGTAGCCTTCCTCACCGCTTTGCACACGAAGGTGCCGGCTATGGAGCCAGCCGTGGTCAATCACATCCAAGGCTGGGATCGTATCCCAGACGGTCAAGCCTTGTATTTGGACAACGAAGGAAACTACTTGGATGTCAGCCAGGCCGATGATCAAACGAAGCAGCTGTTGGAAGACTATAAGTTAATTCAGTACGACATTACGGCGGGAAACCAGTATCTGAAGGATTTGGGCTTTATGACCATTTCCTAGCGCCAATATCCTAGCGTTCTCGCAGCGGTTTGCGCCGTATGCACGGGTATGACGCGCATACTAGCGCAGTTCGCGCATGTAGTGTACACTAAAGATTGCTCTCACGTGGCGATATGTCACCCAACTCCCCCAGGGCAGGAATGCAGCAAGGGTAAGTGGCCTCTGTCGGGTGCGTGAGAGTTTTTCTTTTTGTGAATTCGTTAAAGTGGAATAGATGCGGCACCATTCATCTGTGTAACGATACTGTGCGCAATGACACTGTGCATGCCGACTTAGGATGTTCGCATTCAGTGCATATTATATATTCGGACATGCATCCACACAGCAAATGAACTAGGGTAGTCACACATGGCAGACGATAAGATTTTAGACGTGAATATTCCTCAGAAATCTCACGATGACGCTGAGCCAGAAGACACACTCCTGTCGGGCTCCGCCATTGAGAGCAATTCAATGGACGATTTTTCGGATGACACAGATACGGCTTCTGCTACTTTAGGTGAGAAGGGTACGCAGAACGGTCGTGCTGAGAAAAAACCCGTAGATCGCGGTTCGGATGTCTATCTTTCCACGCATCCACGCCTCGGCTCCGTGGTGAGCGCTGTGCTGCTGAGCATGATTGGTCTGTTAGCTACGGTCGGTGTCTTTTATGTAGGTGTTTTTACGCTGACGGGTCAGTATTTTGATAGCTGGATGTGGTCGGATATGTCCGCCCGGTTCCCGAGTGTGGAAGGCTTTATGCCGCGACTGTTTACAGATTCCATTTGGATTATCGCGGTCAGCGTGGCGATGATTGCTCTGGCCATGCTTTTTGCTATTTTCCGTAAACGTTTTTATACTTTCGGCATTATCACCGTGTATGTGGTGCTGGCGTTTGGCATCGCCTTTGTATCCAAGCGCGTGCTACCACGGCCGGTGTTGGATCCGTTGATTCCTGATCCGGCAAACTCCGCACCGTCGGGGCATACGGCTCTGACGATGATTGCCGGCGTGGCCTTGGTGATGGCGGTACCTCGTATTTTGCGCGCCGTGACCGCATTGCTGGCCACGGCATATACCACCGCGGTGGCCATTATGGTGATTTATGATGGCTGGCATCGTCCAACGGATTCTTTGACGGCGATTATGCTGGCAGGCTCTTTGGGATTGCTGGCCTTGGCATTTACCCGTGCCAGCGGTATGGATGAAATTGGCAAGCGCAAATCCAGCGTCAGCGTGCAAATCGTTGCGACAGCCTTAATTGTGCTCGGACTTTCGGCGGCGGCGTACGGCACCTATATTGTCAGCCAAATGTACGATATCGTTCAATATATGCCGGATGCACTGTCTGTCAGCGGAATTTACGCTACTATTGCATTAATTTCAGGCATGTCGGCCTTTATGTATGGATGCATTCTGGCTTTGCGTCAGGCGACGGCTGCGCCATTGACACGGTTGGGACTGTTAGGCGCACCCCCGGTGCCACCGAAGAATTTTGAAGCCTCATGACTTGGTGCATAACACAGGTGAATAAATACTTTGGCGGGGGGCTGTGCATAATAATGAACTAGAACTAGTTCGTTTTATTGACACAAAGGCGAAAGCTAAGCAGAGGAGCGGTTGTGGCAAAGGGAAGTAAACTCGTTATCGTCGAATCACCAACGAAGGCAAAGAAAATTGGTGGATACTTGGGTGACGATTACACTGTACTTGCTTCAGTGGGTCATATCCGAGATCTAGCCCAGCCTTCTCAAATTCCTGCTGCAGACAAGGCTGACTACGGTAAATTTGGTGTCAATGTCAATGACGGTTTCAAGCCGTATTACATTGTGGGCGATGATAAAAAGAAAACCGTTCGCGAGCTTAAATCTGCGTTGAAAAATGCTGACGAAGTTTTCCTCGCTACTGATGAGGATCGCGAGGGCGAGGCCATCGCATGGCATTTGGTGGAAACATTAAAGCCAAAAGTTCCCGTGAAGCGCATGGTTTTCCATGAAATTACGAAGTCAGCTATTACGGATTCTTTGAATCATACGCGTGACGTGGATGCTCAAATGGTGGATGCTCAGGAAACGCGCCGTGTAGTCGATCGTTTGTATGGTTACGAGCTTTCGCCTGTTTTGTGGCGCAAGGTAGGTCCTGGCCTTTCTGCGGGACGTGTGCAGTCTGTGGCTACCCGCCTGATTGTGGAGCGCGAGCGTGAAAGAATGGCGTTCATCAAATCCGCATATTGGGATCTCAATGCGCAGCTGGCTGCAGACTCATCCGATGCTTTTACGGCACGGCTTATTTCTTTGGATGATGTGCGCGTAGCTGGTTCTAAAGATTTCACGGATCGTGGTGAACTGACGGAGGCTGCCGAAAAAGATGGCGTAATTGTCATTGATGAGGCGACTGCTCAAGCGCTGAGTAAGGCGTTACAAGAAGCCGATTTTGTCGTAGAAAATGTGGGCACCAAACCATATACGCGCAATCCTTTGCCACCATTTACCACCTCCACCATGCAGCAAGCAGCCGGCAATAGCCTAGGCATGTCTTCCCGCGCCACCATGCGAGCCGCACAGGGCTTGTATGAAAACGGTTATATTACCTATATGCGTACGGATTCCGTCACGCTGTCTCAGGAGGCTATTTCCGCCGCTCGAAAGAGTGTAACCGAGCAGTGGGGTGAGCAGTACTTGTCCGAAAAACCGCGTCAGTTTGCTACGAAAACTGCGGGCGCTCAGGAGGCGCATGAGGCTATCCGCCCAGCAGGATCCTCCTTCCGCAATCCTGCGGACTTGGCAAGCAGCCTGCCTACGGATCAGTTGAAGTTGTACACCCTTATTTGGAGGCGTACGCTGGCATCACAAATGGCGCCAGCTACAGGCTCCACGGCTACTGTTCGCCTGAGTGCAGACGCGGCAGATCAGGGCGTGGCGACCTTCCAAGCCAGTGGAACGGTTATCGAATTCCCAGGCTTCTTAAAGGCTATGGGATCGTCAAAGGGCTCCTCAAAGGAATCTCGTGAGGATAATAATACGATTTTGCCTCCGCTCAGTGAGGGCGATATGCTTAACGCTCTCAAGGTAGAGCCCGTTTCACATGAAACATTGCCTCCAGCGCGTTACACGGAAGCCTCCTTGGTGCGCACCTTGGAAGCCAAGGAAATTGGGCGTCCATCGACGTATGCCAGCATTATTTCTACGATTATCGATCGTGGATATGTGTATGAGCGTGGTCGAGCGCTGATTCCATCTTGGCTTGCTTTTGCCGTTATTAAACTTCTTGAGCAGAATTTCCCTCAGTATGTGGATTATGCGTTCACAGCGGAGATGGAAAACGGCTTGGATAACATTGCTCAAGGTAAGGAAACGGGTCGCCAATGGTTGACACGTTTCTACTTCGGCTTATCCGACGATTCTGCTCAAACCGCGGAAGATGTGCACAAAGGTCTGCACTCTTTGGTGGATCAATTAGGCGAAATCGATGCGCGTGAAATCAATACAATCGAAATTGGCGATGGTCTCGCCGTCCGCGTAGGACGTTACGGTCCATACTTGGAAGACTCGCGTAACGTGGATGCAGAGGGCAAACCAAAGCGTGCAAGCCTGCCGGATACCCTGGCTCCAGATGAGTTAACGGTTGAAGAAGGTCATAAACTCATTGAAAATAACTCCAGCGGTCCACGCGTGCTGGGCACACATCCAGTCACCGGTGGCACGGTGGAAGTGCGCAATGGTCGTTTTGGTCCATACGTGGCGCTTGTATCTCCAACTCAGGAAGGTGAAGAAACAGCTTCGACTGAAAAGCCAAAAATGGCTTCGCTGTTTAAAACCATGACTCCACAGGCTATCACTCTGGAGGACGCCGTTCGTCTGCTCGATTTGCCACGTGTGGTAGGCACGGTTGAGGAGACGAACGCGGAAACGGGCGAGAGTCAGCAGGTTGAAATTTTGGCAAATAACGGCCGCTACGGTCCATATTTGACCAAGAACAGCGCCGAGGGTAAGCCAGAAACACGCTCGTTGGGTTCCGAAGAAGAGATTTTCACCGTTACGCTCGAGCAAGCGAAGGAACTTTTTGCCCAGCCGAAGTACGGCAGAAGAACGCGCGGAGCTGCTAAGCCACCGCTGCGTGAGCTGGGTGCTGATCCAGAAACAGGCAAGAATGTCACTATCAAGGATGGTTTCTATGGCGTGTACATCACCGATGGTGAAACGAACCGCACCTTGCCGAAGCAGTACACGGCGGAGTCTATAGAACCTGCGGAAGCATTTCGCTTACTTGCAGAAAAGCGTGCTGCCGGTCCTGTGAAACGTCGTCGGAGCGCGAAGTCTACTGCCAAGAAGACGACCGCAAAGAAGACCACGGCGAAAAAATCTACGACCAAAAAGACGACTGCAAAGAAAACTGCGACGAAGAAGGCTGCAACGAAATCTACTGCTAAATCTTCTACGAAGTCCGCTACAAGCGCACAGTTGAAAGAATAGTCGAACGAGTAACGCATCCGCATACGTGTAAGATGCGCACAGACGTAAGGAAATAACTGAGGAAAAGATGACTTCAGGTCTTTTTATCACCTTTGAAGGCGTGGACGCAGTGGGGAAGAGCACGCAGGTGGCAAAGCTCCAAGCCTATTTCGAGCAGCTCGGACGCCGTGTAGTTGTGACACGCGAGCCGGGTGGCACACAGCTCGGCATGAGCATCCGTCACATGCTTCTGCATGGTGATGACATTTCCGCACGCGCCGAGGCCTTGCTCTATGCCGCGGATCGCGCACATCATGTGGATACGGTTATTCGTCCCGCCTTGGAGGCAGGACATGTTGTGATTTCTGACCGCTATGTGGATTCTTCCTTGGCGTACCAAAGTGGCGGTCGCGAGCTGACCATGAGCGATATTCGTGAATTATCCACATTTGCTACGCGCGGCCTGCAACCGCAGCGTACTTATCTTTTGGATATGAGTTTCGAGCAGTCTCGTGCACGCTTAACGGGTGAATTGGATCGACTTGAATCCTCTGGCAAAGCATTTTTCGATCGTACCCGTCAAGCCTTTTTAGACATTGCTCAGGCCGATCCGCGCAGATGTTGCATTATCGATGCCTCTCAGAGCATCGACGAGGTGTGGCAGTCCATTCGCTCGGATGCCGAAAAACTCAGTGCACAGAGTGCATCCCTGTCCGAGTCCAAGCAATCCGATCAGTAAGGCAGCACATGGATAGCCTCACAACCTCATCGGTGTGGTCATCGATTATCGGCCAGCAACCTGTGGTGGATTTGCTCAGCCGTGTCGCCGTTTCTACAAAGGACATTGCGCAGTCTTGGCTTATTTGCGGTCCAGCAGGATCGGGACGCTCGAATATAGCCCAAGCGTTTGCCATGGCGTTGAATTGCCCGAACCATGGCTGCGGGCAGTGCGAAACCTGCCACCTTATCCAGGCGGGCACGCATCCGGATGTGGTGACGCTGGCTACAGACCGCGTCAGCATTACCATCGACCAAGTGCGCCAACTCGTGGCTTCTTCCGAGCAGATGCCTGTGCTTGCGCCGTGGAAAATCATCATTATTGAAGACGTGGATCGTATGAGCGAGCGCACGACCAATGTGTTGCTCAAGGATATCGAAGAGCCGAGCGATCACACAATTTGGCTCTTGTGCGCACCTTCTGCGCAAGACGTGCTACCGACCATTCGTTCGCGTACGCGCATTGTTACATTAGCCGTGCCACCCTTGCAGGCCGTGGCGGATTTCTTAATGGATAGCACAGGCGTGGATGAGCACAAAGCCAAGCAATTTGCCCGCTTAGCTCAGGGACACATTGGCATTGCGCGTCTGTATGCCACGGATGCGGAAGCCGTGCGCATGCGCAATGATATCGTCGATAATTTAGTCTCCATGACGCGCTCCTCGCATGCTGTGCTGCTTGCGGATGAATTAACAAAGTCCGCCCAAGATCAAGCCGAAACGACCGTCAACGCTCAGGTAGAAAAGGAACAGTTAGAATTTAGACGCATTCATGGTTTAGGGGACAAGGACTCCATGGATGCTTCTCTGCGTGCGCAATTCAATGCCATCGGCAAGAAGGATGATGTCAAACGCAGAGTGACACGTTTGTCGAGAGATGTCATCGACCGTGGTTTGAGCACCATCGCCAGCGTATTCCGCGATATTTGTGTGATTCACAATAATGCCGAGCTGGTCAGTGGTTTAATCAATCAGGAATTTTCCGAAGAAATAGCCGCACTATCTGTGCGCGTCAGCCGTCAGCAGGCACTGGACGCCATCGCGCGCATCGATGTGGCGAAGCGCCGCATTCAAGGCAATACGCCTATTCTTCTGGCATTGGAAGCATTGTTGACCTCGCTGGTGTTTGCATAGAGTTTGCGTAAAGAAGGACGGAAGAAGGTAAAAAGAAAGTACTGACTGAACGTTTTGCGCAAAATGTCGTCTACATTGCGTGGATGATATGAAAATATAACTGAGAAAAGTTAAACAGTGGCATACTGGAAGTATGAAGATTTCTGCTGATTTTACTCAAATTCCTGATAAATACGGCAAGTTTGCTCCTCAGGAGCATGTAACAGACGGATACCCAACGACGTCGTTTCCGTTTTATATTGACCGTATGAATCCAGCAGTGCGTTATCTGCATTGGGAGTTCTTCGATGACGATGCTATCCCTGTTTGCGGATTCCAATGGATTCATTGGACAGTGGCGAATGTGCCTGTGGACGCTCTGATGTATGACTTTAACGATGCGCATGCGTTGCAAGTGCCGGAAGATTTTTCTCGTAATCTTCCAACGCTTATCCCGGAAGCGGTTCAGGGAAGGAATTCCGCCGGTGGTGCCCTTGCCCGCCAAACGAATCCTGCGGTTATCACCCGATATAACGGCCCACAACCGCCGGATAAAGAGCACGCTTACAAATTGTGCGTGTACGGTACGGATGAGCCCATCCTTGAACTTCATGAGGGTTTTTATCTCAATGAATTGCGCTCAGTTGTTTTCCGCACACAGATGGTCATCGATTACGGTGAGATTTATCTCAACTCACGCGCATCGTAAAACGCGTTCTGACGGGGCTTCATCGTGCAATCGTCTAGCCATGACAGCTTATAAAATGGGGTCGTAGTGATAGTATCTGAAGGACAAGGTAATTGTCACATACCTTGAAATTGCGGTGATTTTTCATATGAAACTTCCGCGTGAAGTGTCCTGTGCAAAATCTTGCAAAAATAACAGAATGACACGATTACTCACAATCGCAAACGGCCGAAGAAAGGGCGCACATGCCTTGCACAACTATCCTCGTCGGTAAAAATGCTAGTTATGATGGTTCCACCATTATTGCTCGTAATGAAGATGCTTCCAATGGCGAATTCACAGAAAAAGAATTCAAGGTTGTTCATCCAGAAGATCAGCCACGCCATTACAAGAGCGTGATTAGCCATGTAGAGATTGATTTGCCAGATAATCCTATGCGCTACACTTCGGTGCCGGATGCTTTGTTGAAAAACGGCTTGTGGGCTGAGCATGGTGTGAACGAGCTCAATGTGGCGATGAGCGCTACAGAAACTTTGACAAGCAACGAGCGTGTGTTGGGTGCAGATCCGTTGGTTGAGCTGGTAAAGGCGCAGGGTGGTCAGCCGGAAATCCCTGGGGGCATTGGCGAAGAGGATATGCTCACCATCGTTTTGCCGTATATTCGCTCCGCTCGCGAAGGTGTGGAGCGTCTCGGTGCTTTGCTGGAGCAGTATGGCACCTACGAGATGAACGGCATTGCTTTCAGTGACGTGGATGAAATTTGGTGGCTGGAAACCGTGGGTGGTCATCACTGGATGGCTAAGCGTGTGCCAGACGATTCGTATGTGGTTATGCCAAATCAGTTAGGCATCGACGAATTCGACTTTGATGATGCGTTTGGCAATCAAGAAGATCACATGTGCTCGGCAGATTTGCTGGACTTTGTAGAAGAACATCATTTGGATTTGGCTGTAGAAAATGTCAGCCTGTTTAACCCACGCCTAGCTTTCGGCTCTCATTCGGATTCTGATCACGTGTATAACACGCCTCGCGCGTGGTGGATTCAGCGATTCTTCAATCCATATGATGAGGACTGGGATACACCAAACGCGTTGCATAGCCCAATGAGTGATGACATTCCATGGGCTCGCCAGCCAGAAAACAAGATCACTATCGAAGACGTGAAGTACGCCTTGAGCAGTCATTATCAAGGCACGCCGTTCGACCCTTATGGCAAGAATGGCACTGAGGCGACGCGCAACCAATTCCGCACCGTGGGCATCAACCGTAATTGTGACCTGTGCGCCATCCAGATTCGTCCATATGCGCCGGAGGCTTCCCGCGCTATTCAGTGGACTGCATATGGCTCAAATCCGTTCAACGCATTTATCCCTGTATTTACCAATGTGGATTCCATTCCGCGCTATCTCACGGGTACAACGGAAACAGTGGACACTGCGCAGAACTTCTACTGGGCAAATCGCGTCATTGCCGCGCTCGCCGATGCACGTTTCCATGAAAACCGTGCACACATCGACCGTTATACCCAAAAGACCGGCGCTGCGGGCGTAGCAACCATTATCGATACCGATAAGAAGGTCGCCGCCTTCGCTGCCCGCGAGGGCGAGCAGGCGGTGGCAGATACCAAGGATCAGCGCGTGCGCACCATTTTGGAGGCGGCAAATCAGTCCATCTGCGATATCGCTCAAAAAGAAACCAATGATGTGCTTTCCCGAGTTTTGTACACCACGAGCATGAGTATGCAGAACGCATTCTTCATGTCCGACAATTAAATGTGGAACTTTCACAGCACAACGGAGAAGACAAACTTTAAAGCATATGATGGCGTGCGCCGCACGCTACATGTGAGGACAACAACGAGGAAGGCTTGGCATGATTGCTGAAAAATTAACCCAGTATGCAAGCACATATGGCGATGTGCAAAAAATTGATGCAATGGCATTTTTGGACGAAGTAAAGCGGAATCCTGCGCATTACAAGCAGGGCAAGGTCGTTCTGGTTACGGCTTCTACGCCACTGAAGGCATCCCGTGGTGAGGGTAAGACGACTACCACCATCGCGTTAATCGATGCGTTGCGCAAGCGTGGCATCGATGCTGCTGCGGTTTTGCGCCAACCAAGCATGGGCATTACTGCAGCAGGTTCCAAGGGCGGCGCTTCCGGCGGTGGAAAGTCCACACTTTCTCATCCGGAAATCGCAGACTGGGGTCTTACGGGAGAAATGGCACGCATTGCGGACGCGCAGAACCTTCTTGTGGCCTTCTGTGAAAAAGCCGTGGATGATGGCATTTTATCCACAGTGGTTATTCCTCGCGTATCTGAGACACCAAGCCGTTCTTTGCGTTCTATCAGCGTAGACGGTGGAAAGCTTGCCGAGCGCACAGTGCTCACACCAGCTAGCGAGATGATGCAAATCGTCACCTTGTCTCGTAGCGTGGAGGAAATTTCCGAACGCATTGGTGCCATGATTGCCGGTAATTCTGCGGAAACGGGCAAGCCTGTACGGGTAAAAGAATTCGTGGATATCGAACGCATTGTGCGCGTTATTGGCAACGCTGTGCAGCCAGCATATATGGAAAGCTCTGAAGGCTCTCCTGTCTACATCCATTGCGGTCCATTCGGTAACGTGTCCTTGGGCATCCCAGGCTTGACGGCTGTGGATTTGGCGTGTGCTTTGCACGATGTCATCGTCGTAGAAGCAGGTTATGGCACAGATGCGGGCGCACAGAAGTGGCTGGATATTGCTTCTCGTGAGTATGGCGCTCAGTGGCCGGCAGCTGCAGTCGTCGTTACGCGTGCTACTACATGGCGTGACGATCCAACCTTGCAGTGGCGTTACCCATTTGCTGTGGGCAGACTGGAAAAGCTGGGCATCGCATCCTTCCCAATGATCAACCTGTGGGAGGGTGAGGATGATGAGCTGCCTCAGCTACGTGAAACGGCTGCAGAGCTTGGATTTAGAGATCCAATTGCTGGCAACCTTTGGCGCGATGGTGGAGAAGGCTTAGTCGATCAGCTCGATGGCCTCATCAATGCACTGGATAAGGCAGACCCGAACTTCCGTCCTGAGAGCAAGCGTGGAGCTGATTTCATGGATAATGTGCGCTGGGTCATCGAAAAAGCTTATGGTGTGCCTGCTGAACGCGTTATCCTCAAGGATGGCTTTGAAGACATTCTGGCTGCAGAGAAGGCTCGCGCTGAGGAACTCGGCATTGACTTCAATTCATTGGCAGTTTTGCCAGTGAAGTCTCCAGCAACGATGACGGATAACGATTCTTTGCCGGAGGCTGAGCGCACCGTCACTCTGAAGAAGGTGGAAATACACGCTGGGGCAGGCGTTGTGCATATCAACCTCACCACATCGTTGACCACACCTATGCCAAAGATTGTGTGATTCTAACGCGTTAAGATTCTCATGAGTTAAGACATTGTGTGGGCGTTCAGTTTTGTGGCTGGGCGCCCACGCTTATATGGCGGGTATAAGGCGGGTTCGTGGATGCGCTAAGACGCCTCGGATATATTCGATGATTTTTCGGCGTGTCGTATTTGCACTCGGACAAAAACTGAGTATAGTAATTACACGTTGCCAGAAACAACGCCCCTTTAGCTCAGCTGGTTAGAGCAGCGGACTCTTAATCCGCGTGTCCAGGGTTCGAATCCCTGAGGGGGCACGTTTTTTCCTCAGTCAGTTTTGACTGAGGTTTTTTTATTTTGAGAACATCCTGTGTTTTTACCTAATGTCCAATTCGGCTGTTTAATTCAATAGTCCACCTTGCCGCCGTAGACGCTCGCATACAAAACGTGTGGCCCACATTGCTGTGAAAACCACACGTTCATGGTGTGCCCATCGCCTGCTGCCTATGCTTTAGCTCTCTGTTACGGGAGAGGCAAGCGATGGAGATGTGCGTATCAGTGGAACTGCATGCCGCCATCGACTTCCAAGGTATGACCGGTGACGTAATCCGAGTCCGGACCAGCGAGGAAGGAAATAGCAGCAGCCACATCCTCGGGCTCGCTCAAACGACCCAACGCAATATCCTTGGAGAATGTGCTCATACCCCACTCGTCATCCTTGCCGGCATTGACTGCAACCTGATGCGCAATATCCATCATCATTGGAGTCTTTACAATGCCAGGTGCATACGCGTTTACCAAAATGCCTTCAGAAGCGAGCTCACGTGCAGCAACCTGAGTGATGCCACGAATAGCGAACTTCGTGGAGCAGTACAACATAAGATTTGGATTGCCTACCACGCCGGCCTGGGATGTGGCGTTGATAATCTTGCCACCATGACCAAGCTCGCGGAACTTGCGCGTAGCGGACTGTACGCCCCACATAGTGCCTGCAATATTGACCTTGGTTACGAGCTCAAACTGCTCTGGTGTAACCGTACCTACTGGAGTGGTAGGTGCAAGACCTGCGTTATTGACGATAACGTTGAAATCGCCCAACTTTTCAGTAGCCTCATCCACAGCCGCATCAACTGCCGCCTGGTCGGAAACATCCAGCTTAATCGCGAGGGCCGTACCGCCGTTGGCGTTCAATTCATCTGCCAGAGCCTGCGCTCCCTCCAGATTGAGGTCTGCGATAGCAACAGCAAAACCATCTGCGCTTAGACGACGAACTGCAGCCTCACCAATACCCTGTGCACCGCCCGTGACGAGCGCAACTTTCTTATCTGCCATAAATACTCCTTTGTATGAGAAATGAAATATCTCGAAAAGAATTTAAGAAGAAGAGCTTAAATCTTTAATATTTCATAAAAACAGTATAGTTAATTGAATTAACGTTGTCATGCATGTTTATACAGTTCTCGGTCAGCTTCAATGTGGTTGCTTTTAGGGATTTCAGGTTTGCGTTGGTAAAATAGAACGACACGAAAACTGAAATCCGAGCAATTTTTTACTTCCTACAACTCGGTGGATGAAATTTTCCGAATTTTGAGGATCTTTCTTCCATTTTTCGACACGCCGTGGTGGGGTTGTGTTTGTTGGGTTGTGGGGGTGTGGGTTGCACTGGGTTGTGGTTTGGTGTATTGTTTTTATTCGCTGCCTGATGCGGTGTGATTGCTTGGTTTGTGAGTGGTTGTGCTGGTTTGTGTTGTGGTGGTTTGAGAACTCAAGAGCGTGTTTTGTACTACTTTTTATTGTTTTGATAATGCCAGTGATGCTCGCCTGAATATTGTTTTGTGTTTGGGTACTGTGATGGTTTGATGAGTGTCTTTTTTTGTGCGTTGAAACTTTTTGTTTTTTCGTTGATTTTATTTTTGTGAGTCATTTTTGATGGCCTTTTTGCAAGTTTTTTGTGGAGGGTTTGATTCTGGCTCAGGACGAACGCTGGCGGCGTGCTTAACACATGCAAGTCGAACGGGATCTGGCTCAAGCTTGCTTGGGTTGGTGAGAGTGGCGAACGGGTGAGTAACGCGTGATCAACCTGCCGTGTAGTGGGGAATAGCTCCTGGAAACGGGTGGTAATGCCCTATGGTCCGCATCATCGCATGGTGGTGTGGGAAAGTGATTGAGTGCTATACGATGGGATCGCGTCCTATCAGCTTGTTGGTGGGGTAGTGGCCTACCAAGGCTTCGACGGGTAGCCGGCCTGAGAGGGCGACCGGCCACATTGGGACTGAGATACGGCCCAGACTCCTACGGGAGGCAGCAGTGGGGAATATTGCACAATGGGGGGAACCCTGATGCAGCGACGCCGCGTGCGGGATGACGGCCTTCGGGTTGTAAACCGCTTTTAATTGGGAGCAAGCAGTTTTACTGTGAGTGTACTTTTTGAATAAGCACCGGCTAACTACGTGCCAGCAGCCGCGGTAATACGTAGGGTGCAAGCGTTGTCCGGAATTATTGGGCGTAAAGAGCTCGTAGGCGGTTTGTCGCGTCTGGTGTGAAAGTCCATCGCTTAACGGTGGATTTGCGCTGGGTACGGGCAGGCTAGAGTGTAGTAGGGGAGACTGGAATTCCCGGTGTAACGGTGGAATGTGTAGATATCGGGAAGAACACCAATGGCGAAGGCAGGTCTCTGGGCTATGACTGACGCTGAGGAGCGAAAGCGTGGGGAGCGAACAGGATTAGATACCCTGGTAGTCCACGCCGTAAACGGTGGATGCTGGATGTGGGGCCCTTTCCACGGGTTCTGTGTCGGAGCTAACGCGTTAAGCATCCCGCCTGGGGAGTACGGCCGCAAGGCTAAAACTCAAAGAAATTGACGGGGGCCCGCACAAGCGGCGGAGCATGCGGATTAATTCGATGCAACGCGAAGAACCTTACCAAGACTTGACATGTTAACGATTGCCTCAGAGATGGGGTTTCTCTTCGGAGCGTTTTCACAGGTGGTGCATGGTCGTCGTCAGCTCGTGTCGTGAGATGTTGGGTTAAGTCCCGCAACGAGCGCAACCCTTGTCTTGTGTTGCCAGCACGTTATGGTGGGAACTCACAAGAGACCGCCGGGGTTAACTCGGAGGAAGGTGGGGATGACGTCAGATCATCATGCCCCTTACGTCTTGGGCTTCACGCATGCTACAATGGCCGGTACAGCGAGGTGCGATAGGGTGACCTGGAGCGGATCTCTGAAAACCGGTCTCAGTTCGGATCGGAGCCTGCAACTCGGCTCCGTGAAGGTGGAGTCGCTAGTAATCGCAGATCAGCAACGCTGCGGTGAATGCGTTCCCGGGCCTTGTACACACCGCCCGTCAAGTCATGAAAGTGGGCAACACCCGAAGCCGGTGGCCTAACAGTTTTTCTGGGGGAGCCGTCTAAGGTGAGGTTCGCGATTGGGACTAAGTCGTAACAAGGTAGCCGTACCGGAAGGTGCGGCTGGATCACCTCCTTTCTACGGAGATTTTGAGAACCCATTGTTATGGGTTGTTTTTGTGGCACAACATATTTTTTTTCTTGCACTGTTGTGGTGTGGGGTGTTGTGTTCTGGTGTGGAATGTTATTGAAACATTGTAGTGTGGAATATGCTTTTGGGTTTCCGGATTGCGACAGCAGTCTTGGTAGCTTCCCCATGTGATTGCATGCTGGATGGTTTGTTTGGTGTGTGGTTGTGTGTGGGTTTGTGGTTTGAGAACTGGATAGTGGACGCGAGCAAACAAGTTTTATTTTTTTGCTTGTTTGTTGTAATTGAATCGAACTCTGAGAATTTTTATTTTTTTGAGTTGTGGTTCGATCGTTTTGTGATCATTTTAGTGTGATGATTTGTTGTCTAGGAATTGTATTCGGTAGTGTTTAATGGTGTTTTTACTGTTAAGGGCTTAGGGTGGATGCCTTGGCACATGGGAGCGATGAAAGACGTGGGAGGCTGCGATAAGCCTTGGGGAGCTGTCAACCGAGCTGTGATCCGAGGATGTCTGAATGAGGAAACTCATCAAGTATGAATGCTTGATACCCATTTTTTGTGGGGGCGTACGTAGGGAAGTGAAACATCTCAGTACCTACAGGAAGAGATATTCCGTGAGTAGTGGCGAGCGAAAGCGGAGGAGACTAAACCATTTGCGTGTGATACTTGTCAGGGGTTGCGTGAGTGGTGTTGTGGGATGCTTTGTACTGGTTCTGACAGGCTGGTGGTGAGTGATAAAATGGCGTGTGAGCTGAACAGGATTGAATGCCTGGCTGGAGAGGGTGATGGCCCCGTAGGTGGTAGCGCGTTGTCTTGCTATGAGTTGTCCCGAGTAGCACGATACTCGAGGAATTTCGTGTGAATCTGCCCAGACCGTTGGGTAAGTCTAAATATATCCATGTGACCGATAGTGAACGAGTACCGTGAGGGAAAGGTGAAAAGTAGTCCGGGAGGACAGTGAAATAGTTTCTGAAACCGTGAGCTTACAATCCGTCGGAGCCTTGAGGGGTGACGGCGTGCCTATCGAAAAATGAGTCTGCGAGTTAGTGGTATGTAGCGAGGTTAACCCGTGTGGGGGATCCGTAGCGAAAGCGAGTTTTAAAAGGCGTTTGAGTTGCATGCCCTAGACCCGAAGCGGGATGATCTATCCTTGAGCAGGTTGAAGCAGGGGTAAGACTTTGTGGAGGACCGAACGCACCTAGGTTGAAAACTGGGGCGATGACTTGTGGATAGGGGTGAAAGGCCAATCAAATTCCGTGATAGCTGGTTCTCTCCGAAATGCATTTAGGTGCAGCGTTAGATTAGTTTCCAGGGGGTAGAGCTACTGGATGCTTGCGGGCCCGTATAGGGTACCAATAGCAGCCAAACTCCGAATACCTGTGAAGTGGTGTCTAGCAGTGAGTCAGCGGGGGATAAGCTTCGTTGTCGAAAGGGAAACAGCCCAGATCGTCGTCTAAGGTCCCTAAGCGTGTGCTAAGTGGGAAAGGATGTGGAGTCGCATAGACAGCCAGGAGGTTGGCTTAGAAGCAGCCATCCTTGAAAGAGTGCGTAACAGCTCACTGGTCTAGTGGTTCCGCGCCGACAATGTAGCGGGGCTCAAGCACACCACCGAAGACGCGGCAATCAGTCTTTAGGGCTGGTTGGGTAGGAGAGCGTTCCATACTGGGGTGAAGCAGGAGTGGAAACTTTTGTGGACTGTATGGAAGTGAGAATGCAGACATGAGTAACGAAAGACGGGTTAAAATCCCGTCCGCTGGATGACTAAGGGTTCCAGGGCCACGTTCATCGTCCCTGGGTGAGTCGGGTCCTAAGGCGAGGCCGACAGGCGTAGTCGATTGGGTGAAGGAGTTGATATTCTCCTACCAGTGTATACTCGTCAAATCCGAGGCTTACTATACTAACCTCTGATGTTTATGATCCATGCTTTCGGGTGTGGTGAGTTTTCATGATTGGGATCTTGGTTTGTAGTAGGACAGCACAGGAGTGACGCATCGTGATAGCCGACATGTCAGGTGGTTTTGGCATGGTAAGCACGCAGCCTGTTTGATAGGTAAATCCGTTGAACGTGTGGGTGAGGTGTGATGCGCATCATCGTTGGGTGGTGTTTTGGTGTGTCTTGGTGTCAAGAAAAACTTCGGTGTGAGAGTGTATACTGCCCGTACCCTAAACCGACACAGGTGGTCAGGTAGAGTATACCAAAGCGATCGAGCGAATCCTGGTCAAGGAACTCGGCAAATTACTCCCGTGCCTTCGGTATAAGGGAGACCCTTGATGGTGAAACTCTTTGCGGGTGGAGCTTTTGGGGGTGGCACAGACCAGGGGGTAGCGACTGTTTACCAAAAACACAGGTGCATGCGAAGACGTAAGTCGCTGTATATGCACTGACGCCTGCCCGGTGCCGGAAGGTTAAGAGGATCCATTAACAGTAATGTGACGTGGTGAATTTAAGCCCCGGTAAACGGCGGTGGTAACTATAACCATCCTAAGGTAGCGAAATTCCTTGTCGGGTAAGTTCCGACCTGCACGAATGGCGTAACGACTTCCCCACTGTCTCGACCAGGAGCTCGGTGAAATTGCAGTACGAGTAAAGATGCTCGTTAAGCGCAGAAGGACGAAAAGACCCCGGGACCTTTACTATACCTTGGTATTGGCATTCGGTGTGGATTGTGTAGCATAGGCGGGAGACTTGGAAGCATGGGCGCTAGCTTGTGTGGAGTCGGCAAGTGAAATACCGTTCTGTTTATATTGGATGTCTAACCTCGACTAGTTATCCTAGTCAGGGACAGTGCCTGGCGGGTAGTTTAACTGGGGCGGTTGCCTCCTAAAGAGTAACGGAGGCGCTCAAAGGTTCCCTCAGCCCGGTTGGTAATCGGGTGTTGAGTGTAATTGCACAAGGGAGCTTGACTGTGAGACTGACGGGTCGAGCAGGGACGAAAGTCGGAAATAGTGATCCGGTGCCGGCGTACGGACGCGGCATCGCTCAACGGATAAAAGGTACCCCGGGGATAACAGGCTGATCATTCCCAAGAGTCCATATCGACGGGATGGTTTGGCACCTCGATGTCGGCTCGTCGCATCCTGGGGCTGGAGCAGGTCCCAAGGGTTCGGCTGTTCGCCGATTAAAGCGGCACGCGAGCTGGGTTCAGAACGTCGTGAGACAGTTTGGTCTCTATCCTCTGCGCTCGTTGGAATTTTGAGGAGTCCTGCCCATAGTACGAGAGGACCTGGGTGGACGAACCTCTGGTATGCCAGTTGTCACGCCAGTGGCATGGCTGGTTAGCTACGTTCGGAAGAGATAACCGCTGAAAGCATCTAAGCGGGAAGCTCTCTCCAAGATGAGAATTCCTGACACTCCTTTGGGGGTGTGTGAGACTCCTTAGAGATGATGAGGTTGATAGGCCGGGTGTGGAAGCATGGTAACGTGTGGAGCTGACCGGTACTAATAGTCGAAGGTAATCACACTCTTATTGAACACTCCTTATGCGAATACGATTAATACTCAACAAGGAGCATTATATGAGAACACGAAACGTGTCGCGTCTACTAGCCGGTCCCCGAACCACAAACACGAAACAAATGATACATGAGCCCATTATTGATGGGGTTGATAATTGAAGATTTTGCGGTGGTCATGGCCTAGGGGAAACGCCCAGTATCCTTTTCGAACCTGGTAGCTAAGACCTAGTACGGTGATGGTACTGCACTCGATAGGGTGTGGGAGAGTAACAAACCGCCGCAATCACACGTATGATGAGGGGTGACACCAACACGGTGCCACCCCTCACTTC
>NZ_AQXR01000004.1 GCF_000376885.1 Alloscardovia criceti DSM 17774 | reverse complement strand
GACCTGCATAAGTCACCTCAACTCTCTTGATATACATATTATATCATGAGAAATCACAGGAAATCAAGTTAAAATGGTAACTGTTGATTACCCTATTTTGACGCATGGAGTAAGCAAACTAACAGGCCCGATTATTGGTGTGGATGCGATTAACGGTGTGCCTTTTCAGTATGATGCGTGGGCTCCCTATAAGGCGGGCATGGTCACCTCGGTCAATGGCATGATTGCAGGCTTGATGGGGTCGGGCAAGAGTATGTGTATGAAAACATTGGCGGTACGCGAGATTTCCTTTGGACGCAACGTGATTATCGAAGGTGATCCAAAAGGTGAATGGGCACGCGTGGCTGACGCGGTAGGCGGCCAGGTCATTAGCGTGGGTAACGGCCAGTATTTAAACCCGTTAGATACGGGAGTGAGGCCTGAGTCTTTCGACCAGGCTGTGTGGGATGAGCAAGTGATTAGTTTACGGGTCAACGCGTTACGTGGTTTAGCTGCAGCTATTCGTCCCGAAGCACAATTAAGTATGCGTGAGCAAGCCACGATTGATAGTCTCGTACGTGTTATTTCGGCCATGTTTGAGCAACCCACGATAGAAAATGTGGTTGATTACCTCGACTCTCCTGCCTCCCGCCAACTCCAGGTCAAGGGGTTAGAGGCTGACGATCTCTATCGTACAATCGGTTCACTGATTCTTATTTTTAACCGCTTGGTAGATGGGGCGCTGAAGGGGTCGTTTGAGAAAGCTTCCACCGTTAGTATTGATCCATCGAAACCGTTGATTGTGTTTAATACGGGTAGTGTCGATGATAATG
This sequence comes from Alloscardovia criceti DSM 17774, assembly GCF_000376885.1. Classification (GTDB taxonomy): domain Bacteria; phylum Actinomycetota; class Actinomycetes; order Actinomycetales; family Bifidobacteriaceae; genus Alloscardovia; species Alloscardovia criceti. Next base: position 24,676 of record NZ_AQXR01000004.1, on the reverse strand, counting down.
ATGAGGTCAAACGTGCCACGTATACGGCTGCTATGACGGCTGCTATTGATCGTATCTGCTACACCAAAGACGGTATCTTCCGTCTCGTCATCGCCGAAGAAGGCTGGTGGCTCTTATCGAACCCTGAACTGGTGCAAGGGTGGGATAAACGTATGAGGCTATCAGGCGAGCTGGGTGTATCGAATTGGCTGCTCGTGCATGAGCTCTCTGATTTGGATGCGTTTGCGAATAAAGGCACAGGCATTCGTCAAATGATTGAATCCATCATGACAAAAAGCGAAACCATGATCCTGTACAGACAATCCTCCAACAGTATAGAAACGTTGAAACGCCTCATTCCTGATATTACCGAGGAAGAATTAGGCATTATTGACAAACTCACGCAAGGTGTGGGTTTATGGCGTGTCGGTAGCAGTCTGCGCCAAGCCGTGCATCCGCTCATGAGTCAAACCGCATGGGATATTTTCAACACAAGTGCAGGACGCGCAGGCTAAGAAAGGACTTACAAGAAGCATGGTTGATATTTCAGCGCAGCGTCGAGTCGGTATCGACGTGCTCACTACGAGTGAACAGCACAAAACACGTAAACGGGCGATTATTCGTGTGTGGGATAGGTTTTTGGCTTCCCGTTTCGGTTTTTTCCTTCTGGAACATACGAGTATTATTCGCATGTTCGCCAAACCCGAAGCCACCCTGTTTACCTACACGGCTCCAGGACTATTGTGCTTATGTATATGGTTCTTCGCCTATATCCTCCATGCTCGTTTTCTTGCTGTCTTGTTTGGCGTGGTGGGTGTGATTTTGTTGGTTGTGGGTGGAATCGTGTTTTGGGCGTATTTCAAGAGCGAGGAACGCTTCCGCGATGATCTCATTACTAGGAAAGAATTGTTGAATCAGCAGGATGTGATTGAACACGTGTCTGCACAAACGCTCTCTCATGCGGCTGAGCATGTGCTGCCGGAATTTCATGACAACGGATGGCCAGATAATCAGCCTATCCCCGCCAGATGGATGGGAGTCTCTATCGGCACATGCCACGGGGTGAACGTGTGGGCTACGAGCGAACAACCGTTATACGTGTTGGGGCCAGCGAGAAGCGGCAAAACCACGCGCGTGGTTATTCCTCTGATTATGGAGGCTCCAGGTGCGGTGGTGGCCACGAGTTCGCGCCGCGACATCATCGACGCCACCTATCCGTTCAAGCGTGACGGGTGGCAGGTGCCGAACAGGTATCAAAACACCCCATCCACTCTCAATGTTCATAAGCCTTTAACGGGACGGCCTAGTGAGTGTTTTCTGTTTGATCCGATGAACGTGGCAGGCAGCGATAATCCCGACACGGACGAATCACTGCCACCTCGGTTGAATTGGAATCCTATCGCGTTGTGTAAGGATCCCGTGGTGGCTAGGGCGTGTGCGGAAAGCATGGTGAACACGGTAGGGATTCAAGGCGAGAACAAATCTTGGGCGAACGCTGCCATTGATATTGTGCAAGGCTTGCTTCTGGCCGCAGGTTTGGATCAGTTGAGCTTGGCGGATGTGTATCAGTGGAGTCACAATGCGCAATCATGTCAAACCGCTGCACGTATCCTGCGTCGTCATCCAGAGAACCCGACCGCGCAACTCTGGGCATCCACCATCGAGGTACTCATTAGTGAGGATCAGCGTATTAGTAACAGTAAAATGATGGGCGTAACAGGCGCCTTTTCTTCTCTCTCACTGCCTCAAGTGCGCACAGCCGTCACCCCACAGGATACTGAGCCTTTGATTGATTTGGATCAGTTCGTCCAATCCAACACTACGATTTATTTACTCTCCCCTTTGCGTCCCTCATCGGGTGCGTCCGCTGCAGGTGCAGGCGTATTCATGACCATGTTCCTCACCCAAGTCAGAGACGCTGCACGCAGGGTAGCACCTACGAAACATTCAGGCCGACTCCAACCACCCCTCACACTGGTACTCGATGAGATAGCTAATATCGAACCATGGCATGAACTGCCACAACTTTTTACTGCAGGTACAGGTGAAGGTATCTGGTCATGCGCATTCTTTCAATCCAGGAAACAAGCCGAAGACGCGTATGGGAAAGCGGAAGGGCAAATGTGGGAATCGTCGAACAAGATCATTATGGGTGGTTTAAGCATTGATAGTGAGTTGCGTGAGATTAGTTTGCTCACAGGGCAGCGTATTGTTAAACGTGTAGACGAATCCTATTCTGCCAACGGGAATTTGTTTATGGGTGGATCCAGCTCCACGAGAAGCGACAAAGTGGCCGTGTTAGAACCCGACGAAGTACGCCGTATCCCCTACGGGCACGCTTTAAACCTTCATACGAGTCATAGGCCAGGATTTATTCATACCATCCCGTTTTGGCAGCGTGGCTATGAGTCTCCACGAGAAAGTGAGGAATAATGAGAAACACAATCCATGAATGGGCCAAAAAACATAAGATCCTTGCTACCCTTGCAGCCATTTTTATCATTTTGGCCGTATGGACAGCTTATTCCTATATTTATGCAGCGTTTAACTCTACCCCAACCGTTGAGCAGTCCGCACAGACAGCCACCGTGGAGACACCGAAACAGGAATCTGTAGTGCCTGATGTGTCAAACCAGAGTAATACGGATAAGCTGCACTCGTTAGCTTCCCAGATGAGTAAGGATTGGACTGCTACCTTGCAATCGCATCCTACTCCTGTGTTGAAGGAAACGATGAGTGAAATTCTCAACATTGATCGTGCTCAATACGTGGCACCGATGGACGATGTCGATAACAATTTAACGGTAGCGATTCAAGAAGCGTTGCATGTTCAAGGTGATATTACGGATGAAGAGTATCAGCAGTATGTTGATAATTTGAATCAAGCGCAAGCCGCGTATGATGCGCAAATGTGGTCAGGTGCCAACCAGGTTCTCGGTGTTTATATTATGAATCAGACCGCGGGAGACACGGCCATGACCTCTCTCATGGTTGAACAAGGCGGCTATCCCGACTCCTGCATGACCTTGGCGCAAATGCAAAAAGACTTCTCGTATGATACGACCAAGTTGGATCAGAAAGAAACGTTCGATTATATGAGTAACTGGTATCAGGACTATCAAAAACAATTCACTACTTGTGAGAATGATATGACTCCTGAACAGCAAGTCGCTACTCAGAATCCAGAACAGGCGCGATAATCATGGTTATGCTCACACCGTTAACAGTACAAAACAAGCAACCCCGTGTCGATGATCCACCCGAGGTTGTGCGATACGGACGATTCGACTGGTATGATCCAGCCAGCCAAAATAATGTGGATGATCGGCAATGGTGGGTCATTCGCTTCACCGACTGGTTGTGTCGTATCAATCCCATGTTGGACGACGCACTCCCCACTTGCTGGACTACGCACGCGTGGCTCATGATGACCATGGATGCCTTGTATGAACGCTATGTCAGTGCGTATAAGCAAAACCAGCAAGTCTCCCCGATCGATTGGGTGGACCATGTAGCCACCACGATTAGCCAAATCAAGCAGTGGACGGACTATACGAATCATCGCGGTACAGGCACCTGCCCAGCACCCGACGAAGACTACTCACACAAGCGCATCCAACGCCGCGAAAACGAGGAACACCACGGCTGGAAAACAGACCACGATTACATGTTCCCGAATAACCCGCTGCATAATCAACCCCTTGTAGATGAGCTGATGACGGATCCTATCCTGGATAATGTGAGCGACGACAACTAACAAGAAAGCCCTACCACACATCATGGTAGGGCTTTCATTTTGTCTGCAGTACATCATTTTTTGGCCAAAAAAGTACATTTTTGGCCAAACTCTATCTTTCACTGATACTGCATGAGTTATTCTTCAGATTCCTCGTCTGCAGTATTCATGGTTGGCGTGTTTTTCGGCCCGACGTAGCGGAATGATACTTCGTATCCCATGAGTCGTAATGCGTTAGCGGTGGCACGAGCTGTCGCATTCTCCGCACTGTAAAATCCCCATCCTTGGCCATTATGCTCCTCATACTCTGCCTGGTTGCGGTAGTACGGAATCTTGATCACAGATTGTTTACCGTGAAGTTCTTCTACTTCTTTCACGATAGAAATAGAGCGTTTAACTATTTTGTCTTGCTCGACCAACAGCTTGTCTAGGAAATGCCACGCTTTAGTTGTGGGCTGGTAGCCTTTGGGATGTTCATAGCGTTTAATCTGGCGCACTTCCAGATGCAATGCTTCGGCTAGTTCAAACTGAGTTAAACCTACAAGCTCTCTCAACGCCTTAAAATCAGCTTTACTACGAGGATCTCGAGACTCACTCATCGTTTACTCCTTGAGATTCGTGAGACACCGTGTGTATCTCAGCTCCTTTTTTATCGTAGCAGTATTGTAATACTCGGGATAAATCTGAGAACTGGGAATGTTAGCTATGCGTTCTGTGTATTAGGAATACGTTCCAGCGCCTCTGCCTCCGTGTCCATTATCTTTACTGTACAAAGATATCTCGATTAACGATATTGGACGTTCGGGAGAGAAAAATATAGACTTATGCCACTGTGAGAAATCTTCCTTAATTCCGTTTCCTCTGAGTTGAAACGTTTTAGATGTAGAAGTAGAATTGTATAATTTAGTTATAGCAAAGTAAGGGGGTTTGTTGTGAAAGCACTTGATATCGCTTCTATGTTTATCAATCGCTACGGTCGCGTAGCTTCTTTAACGAACCTTACTCTTAATAAACTTGTTTATTTTGCACAGGTTGAGTCTTTGCGTCGAAATCCTCATGCTCCTTTATTTGATGATGTTATTGAGGCTTGGGATTACGGTCCAGTTGAGCCAGAAGTGTATAACACTTTCAAGATTCATGGTAGCAATCGGATTCTTCAGGCGCCTCCCTATGAGGATTCTGAGGAAGCCCGCGACATTGTTGATACTGTGTTTGATAAGTATGGTTGGATGACTGCCTTTGACATGGTGAATTATTCTCATCGTGAAGGTAGCGCTTGGAAGCGCGTGTATACAGGAGAACATCATCGCGTCATTTCTACAGCAGATATTTTGATTTCCTCGGATACTCGCATGTACCCTATTATTCAAGGTACTTTGACGGAAGCGTTTAATTCGACAACGCAACAGTTTAAGAATACGTTGCGTATTCTTGGTGATGCATGATTGATCCTTGTCCACCGCCAGCCGTATTTACCCATGAGCAGATTGTTTCACTTGCGGAGACAATCTGCTCATGGCAGGCGGAGATTCTAAAAGATGGGCAAGGATTAAGCGTCAAAAAAGATAATCTACAAGGGAATGTAGAGTCCGTTATACGAGCCAATTTTGGGGTTTATTTTTCCCAGACTCCTCAACAGAATCATGGTTTTGTCGATATCTTTGACCAGATTGCTCGATTTGCTTCTCATCTTGCCAATGATCATATCTTCCCTGATGCGAATAAACGCACCACTGTAATATCCTGCCTTTCTCTTCTTTACAAACACGATATTATTTTAGACATGAAGGACACTCCGAATCCTCTGGCAAATACTCTTTATCAATGGATTCAGGATGTCGTTGAAGGAAAAACACCTGACAGTGAGCTTGCTGAGGAACTGCGTTCCCACGCCGCACCGCTGAACCCTGAAACTTTCTAGCGCTCCTTAGCAGAATAAAAGTCCCTGAAATTCAAATCCTGTGAAATCTCTCGAATTTTGACTCCTGATTTATCCATACTTAAGTAAACGCGACTTCTCGGGCAGGGTTCAATCCGTTTCCTCTCTTTTGTCTAGGAATGCTAGATATTGCTCATACTTCCTCACCATCATGTTCTTGGCGTACTGCTCCATGTACTCGTAATCAGGTTCACCCGAATCAGTAACGGGGAGCATGATTCGTATTCTTTTTACACGCCGATTTGAGATTGAAAGTCCATGCCCAAAGAACCCATGCAATCCCGATATGCATTCAGCAATAAACAACATTGCGAACATGCTCATACTAAAATTTGGCATCAATGCTGTGACGTGGGTGTCAAGTGCCATGTTTGCGGGCTGATAGTAAGCAAGACCAGCTCCACCATCGCCATCGTTATTTAGCGTAATACACCGCCCAGCGATAACCTTTTTCGGACTATTGACAAACCCTTTTAGTCCGTTATTGTTTGCTTTCGCGGAAATCAAAGGAATGTCACCATCTTCGAGCATAGCCATGTTGTTTTCACGGCCTTTGACAAATTCAAACATATCCGAAATGTAAATAGGTCTCCATTCCTTCTCGTCCAGTGCGAGGATTTCTCTGTATTTTAGATTGGATAACTGCGTAGCGACATATTTCTTATACCGCGTGAGCATGGTTTCTACCATTTCGTAGGAGTATTGCTCCATGTAGTCATAGTCGGGCTCGCCGGAATCCGTCACAGGAAGCATGAGCTTTTGTCTAAGCATTCGTTTTTCTTTGAACTTATAGCCATAACTGTATTTATTGCGTTGTTGCATCACAATAGTCTTGAAAAAAAGCAATACAGTCCCTTGGTCAGGCTGATGTCTCAAATGAAGACGTTTGACATCATCCGTGAAAATACACTCGTATGGATGGTAAAAGGCAATGCATGGGGCGCCATTGTAATTAACACCCAATACATTCTGATCGAGTGAGGAGTTTTCGTTAGCAACAAACCCGGTCACGCCGTTATTATTATCCGTGGCTCCGATAAACGGTCTATCGCCATCGATTTTATCTGCGTTTGTCAGACGTTTTCCTGCCTTTACTAAAAACAGATCTTCAAGTGTTCGTTCGTTCCACTCCTTCTCATCAAGCTTCTTCATCTGGTTTATCTCCAATCACATTCTCGAACAGATACTCACGGTTCTGCATTACCATCGAAAACTCAAATGTCAGGTAGTCGCCAATGGTCTTTTCAAAGTCGGCATCGGTCGGTACCTCATCATTGAAATAGTAGAAGCTATGCAACCACTCATCTTCCGTCTGGACAGTGGATTCGACGCAGAACTTCGACGGTGCTTCGACGCGTCCGAACCACACGTCTAATAGGTGCTGACGCTTATCCTTAGCCGAATCCCCTTCAACCAGCCCAATGTGTGCTCTTGTTTCGTAACCGTCGTCCCTGAAGTCAACGAACCTACAAACCTTGTCCTTCGGATGCGGTTCATGTGCAGTAAAGACGGCAATGACCGGGTTCACACCGACACCGTAAAATGTCTCTGTGTTGCAGGTAATAACTCCTTCCAGCGTGTGATGCTTCATGATTGAGTCCTTGAACGCTTGTTCAGCCTTGCTCTTGCCCGTCATGGACGACTGGGGCACGATAACAGCTGCCCTTGCTCCGACCGTTAAGGAATCTAACAGATGCTCGATGAACGACATCTCATACTGGTCTGGATCTGCCTTGGTTCCCTGCGAGTAAGGTGGATTCATAAGTCCCACCGTCGCGCCTTTCATCTGTGTCTGCGCTGGATTCAAATTCAAGAAGTCTGTGCATTGCAGGTTACTGTTTCCGTCACGTCGTAAAATCATGTTGGCCGCAGCCACGGCGAACATATTGCTCTGTAGCTCAAAGCCGTGGAGCTGTTTCTTCTTGATGCTTTTCCTCCTAGCATCCGTTTCAGCCATAGACAACATTCTATGCATCGCAGAAATCAGGAATCCCGCCGTCCCGCACGTAGGATCCAGTACAACATCGTCCGCTCTTACATCGACCAAGTCACACATCAGGTCGGTAATGTGACGCGGTGTCAGAATGATACCTAGCGTCTGACCGTCACCACCTGAATAGCTCATGAACTCTCCATAGAAGCGTCCTATAAAGTCTTCAGAAGTCTTCTGGTACTTAATATTCCTGAACACTCGCTCATACAGGAACTCAGTATAGAACTTCAGCGGCGTCTTCCCAAGAACATTGTTGACCTCGTTCAGCCTGAAGCTAGTTTGTAAGATGGCGAACTCAGACAGAAGCTTGTCCTTCTTCGCGTCCGGACCCACGTTGGAACGAGTCAGCCTAGTCCTGATAGCATTCATCAGCTTATCGCCATCACGGTTACCTGCCAGTTGGTCGCCTGTGAGAGCGTCCACATTGAAGCCACCGAACTCTATTTCGTCAAGTGCAAGCAGGATTCCTGCCACCACAAGTGGCTTGTCTTGATCTTTCAGCGTTCCGTACGTACGCAGGTACTCGTGCAACTCAGCAGCATCCTTGAGAATCTGCTCCGTAGTCTTCTCTACATCGGTGGCCTCTTCCAACACGTAACGTGTGTAATACTCTGTGATGTTGCTCTCTGAGAATGACACGAATGATTCGATGTCCGGTAACATCTTATAGCCTTCGCGGTCATCCACCCACAGTGGTGTTATGACATGATGTTTTTCATTGCCCGAGACACCCACCGCGAATACCTTCTTGAATGAACTGTTCTGAGCAATATGCTTGCCATAGAAATAAGCACCGTTCACGGCATAATTCGTGACAGACTTCATATCCGTGGCGATGACTCCGTTTTCGGTCAAATTCACTTGCTTATGAATATCAGCTTTATCCTCAATCACAAGGACAAAATCACCTACCACCGCCACATACTCGGGGTAGCCTGCTTTCCCCGTACCTCGTTTCGATGCCGTTTTTAGAGCTTCATCAAGTTCCTTGACAAAACTACCCTGCGCATCGAACGAAATATCACATTCTTCAAGTTGCTTAGCAACCCAGAGGTCCGTTATCACTTCTTTTTTCGCCATTACTCATTTCTCCTTTCTTTCAGTAATACACTCTGCTCCCTTAGAAAACTGACTACAGGCTCTCCCAATGTTTTAAATTCGGCTTTGATGCGGGGTAAAGATGTTCAGTCACTATGGACTCTTTCATATTCTGTCCCATTTGAGCGGTTCCTCTCTGGTTGAGTCTCTGATGTGTTGTCATTACCTTGTTTTGGTGGTGTCTATATATGTAAATGATTGTGGTGGCATAGATAGGTGTGGAGCGTACTCGTGGAGCGTTATAGGCATTTCAAAGCGATGTATGGAGTCTATTTCAATAGCATGTGCTTCTTGAGTATCGTGAAAGTACTGCATGAATGCGGTTTTTTCTATCCCGCCATAGTGGGATGTTGTTTCCCATATATCTTGAGGCGTAGCCGACAATATTTGACTGATTCGTGCTTCAGCGACTACTCGTTGTACTGGCGCTGACGCGTAAATAACTATGGTATCCACGTCATCTCGTTTGAAAATCTTACGACGAAATTCATATCTTTTTTCTCCCGAGAGTATTTTTGAAACATATTTTGGTTTAATGGATAACAAAGCTTTCACCGTGTCCTCCTAATTGAATGAGTTCATCAAGCTGTTGATCACTAATTTTTTGGCCGCCGACATATCCCCTGTTTATTAACTGATTATCTAGGAGCTTCTTACGGTTTGGATATGGAATTTTAAAAGCAAAATTCTCTACAAAAAGTGCAATGTATTTATACTCTTTTGAATCCCAAAATTGCTGAAGTTCCTCATCGGTAAATACACTTCGCCCTTTTATATATGCAGAAAAGTCGTTATAGCTAGAAAAATCATGTATATTTTTCGTTTCTATGGCTGTGCAAACTGCGCTAACAACCGAAGTATAATGTGCGGCAGAATTGGTATCTTTTGGCGCTGAACGGTAGATGATTAAGTGATCACCACGTTTTAGCTGATTGATGAAAGACATATTGGCTAAATACACCTTTTCTATCGAATTTACTCGGGCTACATCTTCTATTGGGACATCTTTCTCCGTAGATAATCGAGTACTAAACATTAAGGCGTGGTATTCAGGAGCAATGGGGAGGTAGTAGTTTCTATATCCCTTGTTCAACGAGATAAATGGGTAATCGAGATAAGGATCATCTTTGATGACAGCACTTTCCTGTGGGCGCTGTTTAATCCACAACTCTTCTTTTCCCTTATTTCCTTCTTTGATGAAACCATACTGCTGGAGTAGTGTTCTCAAACCTTTCGTATGATCTGCATCATGTGTAGTCACATAGATATATGGGCACTGGCTGTCTGCAAATGTTCGTAATGCTATAGCGAGAAGTCTCTTACCAATACTGGAATGATGAGTGAAATCTACTTTAAAGGTACCTATCTTTATGCGCGCTTTACTCAACTGTGGTTGTGTTGTGATATCAATCCCTGCCTCATACTTGAGATACAGGAATGCAATGACATGACCGTTTTCGTAGCTTACATATGCTCGTTCTCCTGCTATAGATTTACGTTGATACCAGTCGTCAAATTCTTCATAATGCTCCCGAAGACTATCAAAAAATATGTCTCGAAAATTTATGAAAGAAAACGGCAGATTAACAATACTATCTATCTCATTCATTGATAATCTTCCTCCTTGAAAATATCGTACTGTTTGATCTGTTTCCCTAGCAGTGCTATATGAAGGTTTCTTTTAGGGAGTTGTGGGAATAATGTATTTAATTGTTTTTCATTCACACTTGCATACCGACTCAGATTTATGCGATCTGTTGACATAGCTGTAAACGTTTCTTTGATTATCCACAGGCCCAGTTGTTCCCCCGTCCTGGCACTGATGTAACGAATAATTGAAGCATTATTAAAGTCATCATTTCTTACTTCATACTTCTTTTCGCCTGAAACAATTCGTTCGTAGATATCATCGTGGATTTTGGCGGTAATGATGGTAAGTGATTTCATTGAAAATCCTTAGTTTTTTCCTCAATCCAGGCCATCACGATAGCGCTCATTGATTCAGACGATGCAGCAGCATATTTTTTTAATGCTTGATGATGCTTTTTACTGATAAGAATGTTGAGTTGGCTCAGTGGCTCATCACTCCTCTTATTAGTACGGTTCAAAAAACTAACACGATTCACCATTTGCTTACCTCTCTATAAAACTAGAATAATAGATTTATAAGAGATAACACACCTTATTCCCATAATGGCTTGTTTTCGGATTTAAGAGTATCCGAACTTGTTGTTCGCATTGACAGATTTCCTTGTTTTTACTGTGTAGAGTCTTTGGTGATGCGGTACACGGTTGACCTGGAAAGCCGGGTTTGTTCCATTATGGATTTGATAGTCATACCGCCCTGGCGCATTGCGCGTGCCGCTTCGACTTTCGAATTTGGTGTGGATGGTCTTCCTCCTTTTCGGCCTCGTTTGCGTGCTGCGGCGAGGCCTTCTTTGACTCGGCTTGATATTTGGTCGCGTTCTAATTGTGAGAGTGCCGCCATGATGGTGAGGAGGAATGCTGCCATGGGGTTGTCGTCTGTGGTGTCGAGCCAGGTGTCATGTAGTGATTTGATATGTGCTCCTTTGTTTTTGATGTCGTCGATGATGTCGAGCATGTCTTTGGTAGATCTGCTGACTCTGGAGAGTTCGACGATGAGTACGGTGTCTCCTTCTTGCAGTTCATTGATCATACGGGTGAGTTCTGGTCTGTTTTTGGTGGTGCCGGTTATTTTTTCTTGGTAGATGTTTCTTTTGTCTACTCCTGCTTGGGTGAGTTGGTCGATTTGGCGGTTCATGTTTTGTTCTTTTGTACTGACTCGTGCGTATCCGACTAACATGGTTGTTCCTTCGTTTCAGATGTGTCTTTAACGTTCCATAATTATGGTTTTCCATTTTTGGGTTTTGGTACGTTTTTTGACACATTATTGATGATGGGTTTTGTGGTTTCAGAGGTGTTTTGAGGTTTGTGTTTTTATCATTAGTTTTTGGGACACTCTCCTAGTTCATGGTTGGTGTGGTGGTGATGGTGTTGTCTGCAGACATAGCTGCTGTTTGTTTTGCTGCTTCTTGTGCTTTGAGTTGCATGGTGATGGTGTGGCGGACGTAATAGTCGCTGTCTTGTCTCATGCTGCGTGGCAGTTGGTCGATGATGAGGGTGGCGATGTTGAGGTGTTCTTCGACTGCGCTTGATCGGGTTAGGTGTTGTGGCAGTGTGAGGTCGGCTAATGCTTGCCACAGTGGTGTGAGTTGTTCTGCCTGATTGTGTGGGGTTGTTTCTGTTGGTTTGTGGCGCATGATGACTTGTGTTGTTCCTCTTTCTTGTTCGCTCATCTGGGAGAATGCTTCTGAGAGAACTTTTTTATCGTTTTCTTTGTCTCCTGTAGCTATGAGTGTGAAGGTGACGTTGTGTCCGCCTGCCAGATGGCGGATATGGTCGAGATGTTCACGAGTGATGCTGCCTTGTGTTGGGGCGAATATGTTTGCTTTCTTGTCTGGACTTGATTGGTGTTGGTATTGTGCAGCGTCGAGGATACTGCCTGCGAGATACGCGTTATGGGTTAGTGTGAGTGTTTCTTTTGTGGCAGCGTTGATTCCCCAGAGTCCTTGTTGTGGCTGGTAGGTTTGCGTGGTGTGGCTTGGGCTGGTGAAGTTGAGTGGCTTGTTTTGTGGGGTGGCTTGGAATGCGATGATGCGGTTTTTAGAGTCTCTGATTGGGGTGATGATGCTTGCTGGATTGGTTTCTTTCCAGATGCTGCCGCCAACGTGTTGTACGAGTCCTGCGTCTGCTAGTTCTTGCATGGTGACTCCGTGGTCGTCTGCCCAGGCGAAGAGGCTACCCTGTTCGCCTGTGGATGCCAGAATTTTCGGGTTGATGTGGTGTTTTTCGGCCAGAATATCTGTGGCGTGGCCGCTTGTTTTGCGGTAGTGGGTCCAGATACGTTGGTTCAGGCGTGTGATTTTCGTATAGTTTTTCTTACTCATGGTGACCTCATCTTTGGTACTGGTTTGTGGTGTTGGTAGGGTGGTCATTATTTTTCGTGGTACGAATCTGGTGGTTTTATCGGGATGTTGGAGGTTGTACATGCGGTTGGCCAGATTCATTCTCCATGCGGCTAAGGTTGGTTGCTGGATACGGTTGATTCTGCTGCCCAAGGGGCTGAAATCACTGGTGATATCGTTCGAGGCGCGATAGATGAGGATGCTGCGCATCAGTTCACGATAGTGGGTGTGTTGTTTCATGGCCCTGATTTGGGTGCGTTCATCTTTGGCCAGAAGGCGCTGCCATGGCAGCGGATGTGTGAATGCTTGATTAATGCGTTCTTCGAGCGCCATGTCGAGCATACGGTCGGCTTGATGGAGCATGTCTAATTGTGCTGCGGTTTTTTCTGTGATGAATTGTGGCGTATACCTGGTGGCGTACCCGTTTGGCGTGAGGACTCGTGTTCCGTGGTAGGGTGCGCTGATGGTGTTGAGTTTCCTGATCATTACACTGACACTGTCGCCTTGTTCTGCAGGTGTGAACAAGTGGGTGTCTGTGGTTGAGGCGTGTACGGGTGTGCTGCCGTGGGTGCGTTCAGTGATGATCTGGTTGGCTTGGTCGGGGTTGATGACATAGGCTTTCTCATACGCGTCGATGAGTTGAGCGAATTGGTAGTCTTGCGTGATTGTTGCGATGTCATGCTCACTGTAGGTGTTTTTCATGTGGGTGGTCATGTCGTGTTGGACGATGAGGGATTGGAGGTATCGGCGTTCGGAGAGGAGTGTGCTGATGGAGTGGGTTTGTTTGTTGTATTGGTCACGACTGCGTGTGGCTAACACGGTTGGTGTGCTGGCACAGATTTTGTTGAGGATGGCGTCTGCTCTTTCGTCATCGGTTGGTAGGAGGTCTGTGTCGGTGTAATACTTTTGTGGGTCTGGGTTGGTGGTGTTCCAGGCGTAGTGTTTTTTGCCTTGTTTCTCGTAGTCTGTGCGTTTGGCTGCTACCCATTGTGCTTTGTCGGCATCGTTGAGGGGGTTGAGTTGCATGTAGATATCGTTGGATTGTTTTCCTCGGGTTTGTGCCACGTACAGGCTTGCTCTGTTCATCAGGGAGTCTTCATCGATGATGAGGCGTGCTTTATCGTAGGTTGATCCTTGTGCGAGGTGGATGGTGGACACGTAGCCGCCTTGCGCGTATTTTTCTACATACCAGAATGGGAGTTCGGCTGTTTCGTGTTCTTGTGGGTTGGAGACGTGGACTTGTTTTCTGATGAAGTCGATATGGTCTATTGTCCAGTGATCTCCGTTGGTGACGCGTTCTCCCGTGCTGGTGGTGATGTTACGGCTGGTGTTGTGGCGGGTGATGATGTGGTCGCCTTTGCCATAGGCTACCCCGTCGGCGAAGGTGAGGCGTTTGGTGTAGTCGGTTTCGACTTTGCCTTGCAGCATGAGATCGTGGGTGAATTGTTCATTCATGATACTGACTGTTTTGTTGTCGCTGGCCATGAGGATTACGTCTTGCCCGCCCGCGAGATCAGCTAATGTGTCTTGGTAGGCCTGGGTGAGCATGACTTCTTCATCACTGCTGGCGTGGATTCTGTTCATGGCACGGTATTCGCTGATGGCGGTGTAGGTGCCGTCTTTTTTGGTGATGCCTTCGCGTAGGTGGCGGGTGACTTCTGCTTCATGCTGATCATGAAAGCGGAAGAGTGTGGCCAGTTCTGCGTAGTGGCTTTTGCCTTGCAAATATGTTTCGTAGAGTGCGCCGCTTCCTTCTCCTACTGCTCCGAGTTGCATGTGGTCGCCTGTGAAGAGGACTCTCGTGTTGTGTTCTGCTGCGAGTTGGCTGATCAGGGCGAGGTCGGTTGTGGCTGCCATGCCTGCTTCATCCACGATGAGGATGCTGTTGTCGGGGATGGTGTATTGCTTGAGCGTGGCCATGTCTCGAATGAGTTGGGTTCTAGCTGCTTTCTTCTCTGCGCTCGTCGTGTGGGGATCTTCGATGAGAGTGTGGAGACGTTCGATATTGTTTTCTAACGCGTGGTATTTGTGTTCGGTGAGGATGGCTGCTATGTTGGCGCAACTCATATTCATCGAGGTTTGCATTTCTTGTGCTGCTCTGGTTGATGGTGCGGTTCCCACGATATGTCCTGCTCCGTGGGCGTGGTCGATCACGTATTTCATGGCTTTGAGCGTGGTCGTTTTTCCTGTTCCTGCTGCACCGATGATGCTGAAGATTTGCCTGTGCGTGGTTAAGGCGCGCACTGCTGCCTGATACTGATCGTCGGATAATGGGTGTGCTGCTTGCTCATTGTATTTATCGAGCAACTTTGTGACTGTTGTGCGTGTGATGAACGGTTGTTCGTGTTCGAGGTCAATGTTGTTCAGGAGGTTTTTCTCTGCTGCCATGAGCGAGTTTGACGCATACAAGGGTGTTCCTCGTTTTAAGTCGAGTGTGGAATAGAGGCGTCCTAACTCGTCGGTTGTCGTGTAGCGTGGATCGTTGATGAGTTCTTCGGGTATGCGGTAGCGGTTTTCGGTTATGGGCGTGAATTGTTGGATTGTTTGCTGTGTGACATCTTGTGCGACGTGCACACTATCGGCCAGACTATCCATGTGGAGCCCATCTATCATGGTTTGACTGGTAGCGAGTATGTGGGCCAGACTGAATGTTGTTCGATTGGCTGCCGTGTGATGCTCGAATGCTTCTCTCGTGTCCTGATCAGTTAGTGTGCTGCTTGTTTGCCTGCTGGTTTCATCGACAAGTGTTGCGTGTACTGCGGGTTTGATCAGGTCGAGAATGTGATCCTGGTCGATACTGTTATAGGTGAGTGTGCTGGTGTTGTCGGTTTGGACGGAGGCGACAACTTCGCGCGCATCTAAGCCAAGAGTATCCAAACTGGTGACTAGTCGTTTCTTGGCTTCATCGATACTGATGGTGTCTTCTGTTTTAGTTTTTCGCGTGGCACTCCAGGCTTGACGGTGCAGTTGTTTTAATTCTTTGTTCGTGGGTTGTCTGCCGTGCGTGTGGGTGAATTTTTCTACAAGTGTGTTAGTTTTGGCGTTCACGGTGACTGTTCGTTCGCTGCTGGTTTTGATGAGTTCGTCGGGTATGGCTTTCATTTCCCATACTTTCGCACCTGTGATGGATGCGTTGAGTCCGTCTCGAAGTTCCCATTCTGCTCCGAGGTTTTGATGCAGCAGATCGCGTAAGCGTTGTGCGTGAAGCACACTCATGTGTTCTTTGACGGCGAGCATGGTGCGCCCGTCGAGTGCGACGATGGTTCCGTCATCTCTGCGGGCGAGGTTACTGATAACTGCGTGTGTATGGTAGTGGGGTTCTCCATCTCTATTGGTGTAATGTTGGTAGGCTGCAACGCTGAAGCCTTCGAGTTTGACACGGGTTACTCCCCCATGTCCCATACGCCCATAGGCTGCGTCGGTTTCAAATTGTGTGAGGGTTTCGTCTAACGCTTGATTCCAAATATCATCGAGGAGGGCGCGTTCGTTTTCGTTGCTGAGCATCCAGAGGATACTGAAACTTTTTGGTGCGGAGAAGGTTGCATCATAGCCGAGCACGGTTGCGTTACTGTGCGGGTTGCGTGGGTCTTTGGCACGCATGATGATGTGTGGCGCGAGCTTGTGTCCTGTTTCTGGATCTTGCATTCGCTCAATGAAGGTGAAGAGTTCGGTCTTACCAACATAGTCACCTTCTTGTTTGCCAATCATGTTTAGGCCGTGTCCCATCCAGCGTCCTGGTGGATTGCCTTCATGTGTGTAGTAGGAGGATACGCCTAAACCTCTGGAGAGGTTGCGCATCGAATCACTTACACTATCTTCGAGATACTTGGTGTATCCCGTGTGGATAATTCTCATTGTCATACTCATCGTGACGTATCCTCCTACTAGTTCTTTCCCCTAGTGATTATTAATATTGTTGTGGCGCATACTCGTTGTTTTGCGGAGCGTATTCCTGTTGGTTCACGCTGTCATGATTGCTATCTTCGTTTTGGTTTTCTTCTTGATATGTGGCTGTATTTCCTTCTGCTACTGGCGTTTGTGTTGGTTGGTTAGTTTCTTGATTACTTTCCTGCTGTGTAGGCATTCCGTTTTCTTTTTTTGCTGCGTTCAGGTTCTGGTAGATGCGTCGTATAGTTGCGTAGGGCGCGTCTATTCCTGTTTCTCTTAATTCGGCTGCAGTGATGCCTGAAGTGTTTATTTCTTCGTACACGTCCATGTATTTCTTGAGATCGTCTTCGAGCTTTGCTTCGAATGCTGCAATTTTCTTGTGTTGTGCTTTGAAGCGTTGTTGTTTGGCTTTGAGTTCTTTGATTTGTTCTTGCATTTGCTTTTCGTAAGCGTGGATTTGTTCTTCAAAGTTGATAGCCATGATGATTCTCCTTTTGTGTGTGGCTGATTTATTCGAGGTCGAACATTTCGATGGATCCGTCATTCATGAATTCATATGGATCAGATTGTGTTGGTTCGTGAGAGACGGATACGGATGGTTGGGCTTTGTTTATGGTGGTCTGATTTTGGTATCCTCCTTGCTGATAAGGGTTATAGCCATCTGCGGATGATGAAAGTATTTCTTTCCAATCGATGTTCTGATTTTCACTGTTGAGCATGGCGTGCCAGTGGTGTGCTGATGGACTGTTTTCGTTCACAGCGAGGTATCCTGTAGTAACCATGCGCGTGAGTATCAGTGTCATATCGTCAATCGTGTTGCGGAGAGCCTGGTTCGTGTTCTCTAGTTGTTCTGATTTTTCTAGTATGCTGCGCATCCTGCTTTCTCGTTCAAGATCTTTGAGAGTGAGCTGCGTATAGGCGAAATCACGTGCACGATTATTTGTCATTTGATGTGTATGAGTGTTGTTGTATTTTCGGCACGTGTCACTGCAGAATCGTTTTTTAAGTTGTCTGCGTGATGTCACTACGAATGGTTTGCCACATTGTTCACAGGTGCGTTCTTCGGGTTCCATTGGTGGTTTGCGTGCCATGTTTCTTCCTTTCTGTGCTGTAGGAAATGAATATGCTTCTACTAGTAATGACAACCTCGATGTGTGCTCATCGATATCGATGGGATTTAATTGCGTCATTGACGCAATTACAAGGGCTAAGACCTTGTAAATACTCGCTTTGCGAGGGAGAATGCACCCGTAGGGTGCATTTGTCCATTAGAACTGGTGATATTGAGCTTTTTTGTTTTGGTGGTTTGTTTTTTTGGTTTTTTGGTTGTGTGTAGGTTGGGATTTTTTGGTGTGTGTGGTGTGTGGTGTGTGGTGTGTGTGGTGTGTGGTGTGTGGGGTTGGGTTGTGGGTTGTGGGTGTGTTATGTTTTTTGTTGCCGTCTGGTGGTGGGACAATGCAGATATAGAAATACCCTCACAGGCTTTGAAGGTTGTGAGGGTATTTCTTAGTGGTGGTGGTTTTTAGTATTCGTTTATGCGTGCGCATTCGCCGTTGATTGTGACGTGTTCATTTTTGACTCGCACGCATGGGGTTTTTGTATAGCTTTTGTAGCAGTTGATTGTACTGGAGTCGTCTGCAATGATGTAGCTAGAGTCGTAGGCGTATACGGTGGTGGTATTCAATGCTGTCACGGTGTTGGTGCCTGCTACATGTACGGCGGAGTGTCCGAAAGCGGTGACACGCACATTGTCGGCGAATTTTCCTGTTGCGTATACGGTGGAGTCGAATGCTTGAACGATGTTGGATCCTTCAGCATTCACGATAGAGTGAGATGCCCATATGCGCGAGTATCCGTAGGCAGTGATGGTGCTGTGCTCGCGGGCACGAACATCGTGCGAACCGTACACAGCGACATGTGCACCGTTAATAACTTTGTAGAGGACGTGAGGAGCGTCTGCCGTAATGGTGGTATCTTCGCTAATGATAATTGTTTCGACTGCTGGACGGGATTCTACTGTGGTAGTCATAATATTTTTTCCTTTGCTCGTGGACACCGCTTATATCCTTCTGTTCCTGTCAATGATTATTTTTTGTTCAATTTCTTGAACACTGGAGGAGGAAAAGAAAAACTCACCCTGTCAAAACCGCGTGACCGTATGGGCACGCGAATTCTTTTGACAGGGTGAGTTTTTCTTTTACGCTGGAAGGGGTCAAGAAATTTGACAAAAACTCGAAGAGTGATGCCCGTGAGGGCATTCCTTCAGAATATCTGCTGCTTTGTGAAGCAGCAGATTCAGGATGAGATTGTCATGGGTGTAGGGTCGCCTCGCGACCGTACACCCATGTCCGTTTTCTCGTTTCTTGTTTTTATGGTTGCCTGGCGGTGTTGTCATAAAGACAAGAAACGAGAGGACATGTAGCCACTTTCAGTGGCTGCATGTTAGTTAGTGTAGGCGAAGGTGACGGTGTAGCCGTGGTGGGTGAGGATGAGTGCTGTGGCTCTTATGGTGGCGTTCATGATTTCGACGGGATAGTCGAGGCTGTGTTTATCGCTGCGCCTGTAGTAGGTGAGCGTGATGGTGTTGTTTGCGGGCGGAGTGGTGTGAACGTGAGCGAGAGTTTCGTTGATGCGTGCGTGTTGGTGGGTTTGAATTTTTTCTAAGAATTGCCATGCGTGTTCGGGTGGTTGATACCATTTCTCATTTTTTTCGTCTTCCCATCGTTGCATGGTTTTGAGACTGACGTCGAGTTGTTCGGCTAACCATTTTTGTGGTACGCCGAGGGTTTCTCTGAGTGCTTTGAAGTCAGCTCGACTGTGGTCGGGCCTGATGGGATGGAATGGATGATTTGGCATAAGTTCTTCCCTCTTATGAAACGACGGAGCGTGTGCATCATTTCATGATGATGCACACACACTTTTGGTATGGTTGTTACTTTTTAGTTATAGGAAGGGCATGTCTTCTGGGTCGATGAATCCATCGTCTACCCATTGCCCGTTGGCATCCACTGGTGCTGGTGGCGTGGTGGTTTGCTTGATTTCTTCCCGAGAGGTCATCAGCAGGATGTCTGTGGTGATGCGATCTGCGTTGAAGACGTTTTTTGCGTGGGGTTGATTGTCTTTGCCCATCCATACTCGTGGGCGTGGATCGAATCGACCGACAGCGATGACGGCCATACCTTTAGCAAGCTTGGTATCCTTCCAGAGGTTTTCGTAGGAGTCTGCGAGTTTGCCGTAAAAGCGTACGGGAATGTAGTCGGTGTCACCATCTACCCATTCGCCTTGCTGATTACGGTAGCGGGTGTTAGATACGATTATGAATTCCAGCATGGCTTTTTTGGTGTCGGTGGCTGGGAAATAGCGGTGATTGTCAGTGAGGTTGCCTTCGATGGCTTGTGTAATGGTCATACGCATGAGAGCGTCCTTTCAATTATTTTTGTGGGTGGTGTGGCTGGCGGGTACTCGATGTGCCCGTCAGTCACGCTGCGTTTTTTTAGAGGCGTTGGAGGGTGATAGTGAGTGCGCCTTCGAACATGGTGGGTACGTGGGCGTATTCGTCGAGGTTGAACCTGCCGAGGATGCGTTCAGCGTCTGAGCTGTCGGTGACGCCGATTATCCATTGCACGTGCGTGGTGTTAGCAAGGCGTACACTTCTGAACTTTTCCACAGTGTTGCACACGCTGGCAATGGCATGGGCTTGGTTGTCATTGATGCGGCTGGCTTTAATGAAGCTCAGTTGTGGTACCCAACCGTCGGAGTCACTCATTTCTACCGTCTTGGTTAGCTGCACTGTTAAGCGAACTGTATTGCGTTCTGGTAGTGTTTGGTTCTTCATAATGTTCTCCCGATAGAACACCGATTGTATTCTCTTTCCTACAATCTATTATAGCGTATATTAAGACTGCAAGTGGGGCGGCCCACACAAGTTTACTCTGCTACATCAGATTTCCGTCTTCATCAAAGAAGTAGTCTTCCCAGCGTACTGTGCGCAGGTCTTCTTGGATGAAGAGAGTGAGTTCTTGAATGGTCAGCTCGGTAGCTCCGAGGGCTTGGAGGCTGTGAATGAGTTCTTCGTCGCTATGCTGGAGTGTTTGCGCCACGATGTCGAACGATTTCACACCTACATCGGATGGACTGAGTTTGAAGCGAATGTCATATAAGGCGTCAACCTTGCTTGCCATGTCCTTCATTGGGTTTGTTTTTGCCATGATATTTATCTCCTATGAGTGTTGTATGGAAGTATCGGTTGAGAACCTTGTGGTTTCCTGTTGATACTTCCATTATAGCGTACTTTAAGACTATAAGTGTCGGCGTGTCGCATTTTTATTGATTTTCTGTGTCTTTTACGCCTTATTTTAGTAATCCTTGATGAAGTAGATTATGATGAAATCATCCCAAAATGTTGTGATGGGCTCATAGCCGAGAGCTGTAAGCGGATTATAGGTAGCTTGCACGTAAAACATATTGTTCTCCTTATCGGGTGATGGGACACCGTGTGTATTCCTTGAAGACTTTCCATTACAGCACTCATATAGGACTATAAGTGGTGCTTTGCCTTATTTTTCAACGTTTTCATGCGATTTTTTGTCTCACTTTTTGGCGTTTCCCGCCCATCATGAGCATGATTGTGTTATGATTGTATTGTAGGTTTAAGAAAGGAGGTGAATATGGATATATTATGGAAAGTAATCACCGCGATTACTCAAATTGTTACGGTTGTAATCGCGGTGATGAATTACTTCGATAAGCGAAATAAGAAGTAATTCGTGCAACTACCTAGCTTCGGCTAGGTAGTCCTTTCCATTCATCCTATCATGATTATGAAAAAGTATACGAAACAAATTGCGTACGCTGCGTGTGCCGTGGCTTTAGTTGGTAGTTTTGCGGGCTGGTGGTTTCCGGCGGTATCGGCGGGTTTGAGCGCTGCTAGTGCCTTGCTTTCGCTTGTCGTAGCGATGAATATCAAGGAGGACTAATGACTGTACAGTATATGAGTCTTACCGAGGTTGCTCAATTCCTTGGAATAACCAAGGGAGCGTTATCTACGCTGAAACTGCCTGAGCCTGATGTGCGTATCGGCAAGACACGAGGCTGGAAGAAAGCCACTATTATCACGTGGAATGCTCAGCGTCCCGGACGTGGTAACTTTACTAAAAGAAAATAGGAAAGCCCCACGCATTGTTCTCAGTGGCAATGTATGGGGCTTTTTTGGTGGCGTGATGCGGTTTTTGCATGTTGCTTCTTGGGGTGGCGTGATTCTTGTCTTTTGTTGTCCCTGCCTTTGCTGTGGTGGCATAGGACGTTAGTGTACGTCGTTTTTTGTGTGGTGGTGTTGTGTTCATTCTTCTTGCGGTTGTCGTGGTGTGACACGTGTTTGGTGTGTTACACCACGAGGGGGCATGGCTTATTTATTTGGTTGGAATGAGTGTGATGATGTCATCTTCCCAGTTGTCGAGCCAGTATTCTCTTTCCCAGTCCGGGTAGTCGTTGGTCAGGTTTTCTTGAATATTGGTGAGAAGTTCTTGTGTGAGTATTGGATGTGTGAGTATTGGGGTGAGTTTTTCTTTGAGATTGGTGCTGGCGTTGTTAAGGATGTTTTGTGGATTGTTTTTAATGTCTTCTATGAAGGTTGTTGTTCCGTAGAAGTCGTTGCTGATGTAGGTTTGAAGGTTTTCGAGGGTGTAGTCGAGGTCGGTGTTTTCAAGTACTTCGGTGGTGATTTCTCCCTTGTTGTAGGTTGTTTTCACGGTTTGTGTGTAGAGGAGTTCTTGTCCTGCTTCGAAGTCCTCGAAGTCGTAGAGTACGCTGATGGTGCTGTTTTTCAGTATGGTGAGTTCTTCTTCGATGAGTTTGTCGTGGTATTTTTCATCGGTGATGATGGTGAAGGTCCATGGGATGTTTTCGCTGTATGCCCATCTTCCTGCTCCTGTGAAGGACGCACTGATGGAGTATTGGTTGTCTGTCCTATCGATTGTTTGGTCGTTGCTATCGATATAGGTGCCGTAATCCCAGTTGCTTGCGATATGGTCGTAGGCGTTGAAGAAGGTTCGTGCGATGGTTTCGTTTTCTGCTGTGATGGTGATGGTGCCTGTGGCGTTGGAGAGGTTGGGCATGATGTTTTTCCTTTCTGGGTTGTGTGTTCACGCTTGTAGCGCTTGCGCTGTTAGTTACGGCAATGCCGCGCGCCGTGATCTCACTGCTCCAACACGCTCACGCCAGGCCTCAGGGTATGCTGGCCACGCATGTGGCCGCCCTGAGGTGTGGTGTGTGTAGCGGGATTGCGGTGGGTGGTAGGGTAATCAACAGTTACCATTTTAACTTGATTTCCTGTGATTTCTCATGATATAATATGTATATCAAGAGAGTTGAGGTGACTTATGCAGGTCAAAGAATGGGCGCAAAGAGAAGGCTTGACAGCGCAAACCGTCTATCGTTGGTGCCAGGCAGGCTTGATGCCGGAACGCGTTGAAGTCATCCATGCAGGTAAAAACTCCATCCTTCTCTATGATCCCAAATATGAGCCCGAGATGAAGCCTCAGGGACCAGGGAAGACCGTATGTTATGCAAGAGTCTCCTCTTCTGATCAGAAAGGCGATCTTGTACGCCAAGCCGATCGCATTAAGGCCTTTGCCCACTCCATGAATCTCGAAAACGTTGAAGTGATCACCGAGATTGCATCGGGAATGAACGACTCTCGCAAAAGACTCAATCAGATTCTGCAGGATTCTGAAGCGACGACGATTATCGTGGAGCATCGAGATCGACTCTCACGCCTGTCCTTCACTCTCATCTCGAGCGCCCTTCAGGCGCAAGGCAGGCGGATCATCGTTGTCGATGGCAACGAAGTGGAGGACGATCTTGTTCGTGATATGACCGAAGTCCTTACGTCCTTTTGCGCGCGTCTGTATGGAAAACGGTCTGCGAAGAACCGTGCCTTGAAGGCATTGAAGGCAGCCGAACATGAGTGAATCCTTGGTGGTACGCAAGGTCAAACTTGACCCCACTGCTTCGCAAGAGGAGAGGCTGAAGTCATTTTGCGGCGCAAGCAGGTTTTGCTTCAATGCCATTCTTGCACACACCAAGGATGCATACGAACAAGGAGAGAAGATAAACCTTACTCATTACTCCTTGCGTGCATGGTGGAATCGAAACAAGGATCGTCTTGCGCCCTGGTGGTCCGAGAACAGCAAAGAAGTGTACTCGAACGCAGCCCTTCATGTCGCTCAGGCATACAGGAACTTCTTTTCAGGCAAAGGCTTTCCTCGTTTCAAGAAGAAAGGAAGCAAAGAGTCTTTCACCATAGCAAGCGGGATGTATATCAAGGACAGAAGCCACCTTCATATCCCCCGGATAGGGAAGGTTCATCTTCTTGAGCCCGTGGACATCGAAGGCAGGGTCACGAGTATAACCGTGAGTCATAAGGCAGGCTACTGGTTTGCTTCCGTACTTTTTCATGTCGACAAGGACGATACAGAAAGATTCTCTGTACATGATGTGATCGGAGTCGATCTTGGCATCTTCCATCTGATGACGCTGAGTACAGGGGAGATGATAGACAATCCGCTTGATATCCCTCGGATTCGAAGGAAGACCCAGCGTCTGCAACGATCTGTGTCCAAGAAAAAGAAAGGGTCGAAGAATCGAGCGAAAGCTCGAGAGAGACTCGCTCGACACCTCTATCGGGCAAACAGAAAGAAAGAGGCATATCTGCATGAGGCGACAACAAGGATCGTACGCGACAATGCAACCATTGTCCTGGAAGACCTTAATGTCTCAGGCATGATGAAGAACCACCATCTGGCACGAAGCATCGGCGAAAGCAATTTCTTCCTCATTCGCCAGATGATCACTTATAAGGCACACAAGTATGGACGTCAGGTTGTTCTAGCGAATCGCTTTTATCCTTCCTCGAAAATGTGCTCTGGTTGCAAGCAAGTGAAAGCCAAGCTTGCTTTGTCGACAAGGGTCTTTGTTTGTGATAACTGCGGACTTGCTGTGGATCGAGATGTCAATGCCGCTGTGAACCTGAAGAACCTGGTCGCGGAGAGTACCTCCGA
>NZ_AQXR01000003.1 GCF_000376885.1 Alloscardovia criceti DSM 17774 | reverse complement strand
ATCGGCTATAGTTACAGACAGTAAATCTTCATCACCAGATGCTTTCTCCGTCCTCTGCTGAAATAAATCACCCAACTTACGCTGTTCCCAATCGTGAGTAATGTCTAAAAATCGTACTTACATAGAGTTTTTCATCGAATAACCGAGAAAAATATTTTTCGACAACTTTTTTAGGATTTGGAGGTAAATTTGCTTACGCTGGTGAAGGGTGATGAGTGAATCTATGGTCAGTACGCTATTAACGATTTCAATCTGTTCATTGATTCTAGGAACTTTCAATCTAGTTGTTTTTATATCGGAATTATGTAAATGAACAATTGACTTCCCTTGCGCCCGTTTCGCTAACTCCTTTTGAGCAGTCCCGGTTGATAAAACTAACGCCAAAAAAATCGGATTAACCCCTGACTTGGGACGAATAATATTCAGATCTCCACCTATCAGAAGACCTGATTTCACAACTGCTGAGGCACGAGCAATATCTTCAGCCGTTTCACCAGATGCTGGTACTAGCACCTCATTGCCGGTACTATATACATCGTAATTATTAGCAGCCTTAACATAAGTATCGACACCATCAATGGCGAGTTCGTATGCTGTATATAACCTACCGTACAAAATAATAGGCGTGCCAGATTTAACTAAATTATTTTTGGAGTACCCTGATCCTTTGGAATACTCTCCTATCGCATCAGCCTTACGCTGTTCCCAAGCATTACCCCACAAAATCGTCGAAATAATATGATTGCAAACCTTCAAACCTAAAATAAACGGAAAAGTTCTCATAAGAAATACGAAAAGCGCATCTCCTACCCCAAAAATAAGAAATGCGCTTTTGGTACGTTCTCCCAAAGACTACTTAAACATGTCCATGAACTTTTCTAGCTCTTCCTGTGCTTCAGGCGTGGTTCCACGTAATTCACCCAAAAGAGTGAATAGCTCATCCGAAGTTTTCTGAATTTCATCATCGATTGACTTTAATTCACTAGCAATTTCAGGCAGCGGCACAACTACTTCTTCTTCAGAAGTATCGACATAACGTGGAATATTCAGGTTGAAATCATTCTCTTTGATCTCATCCAGGGTTGCCACATGGGCATATTTTTCCACGTCCTGACGATTTTGATAGGTCTCAACGATCTTCGAGATATTTTCTTCCGTCAGTTTGTTTTGATTTTTACCCTTTTCGAACTCGTTAGAAGCATCAATGAACAGAATATCCTTATTCTCTCCTCTTGCTTCACGACCCTTGAAAACGAGCACACATGTAGGAATGCTTGTACCGTAGAAAAGGTTTGCAGGCAGCCCAATTACTGCATCCAGCAAGTTCTCTGCAATGATATTCTTTCGAATCTTTCCTTCTGAAGCTCCTCTAAAGAGAACACCGTGAGGCAACACAATAGCCATTGTGCCGTTTTGGTCTAAGTGATACAAACCATGCAGCACAAACGCATAATCAGCTTTAGAGCTTGGCGCAACGCCAAATCCCTTAAATCTCGTATCCTTTTCACGGTCGATACCCTTGGTATCCCAATGCTGTGAGTACGGAGGATTTGCCACAACTGCATCAAACTTCAACGGAATTTCTGCACCGTCAGACCTAGTAAATGGCCAATCAGCATCCAAAGTATCCGCTCTGCGCAACTGCATATTGTTATATCGCACATCATGCATCATCAGATTCATGCGAGCCAAATTATATGTGGTTGTGTTGAGCTCCTGACCATAGAAATCAACGCTTCCTGCCTCATCACCATTAGGCAGTTCTTTCTGAACAGTCAACAGCAACGAACCAGAACCCATGGTCGGATCATATACTCTAAACTGCGAATCACGATCCCCAGAGTTCAACGTCACGATTTTTGCAAGAATCTGACTTACCTCATGTGGAGTATAAAATTCTCCACCCTTTTTACCAGCATTTGCAGCAAACTGACCGATGAGGTATTCATACACATCACCCAAAATATCGTGGCCAGACTCATCCTTAAACGTGAACTCATTGATCATCAAGACGATGTCATTCAATGCGCGAGCGCGCTCACTCGTGCTAGCACCAAGTCTTGAATCTCCAAGATTTACATCTGAGAAAACATCTGCAAAATCCTCTTGAGCGTCAATGTTCCGCTTTGCATTACGATTAAAGGATTCAAACATATCCTGAAAATCACTGGCAACAATCTTGTGTTCTTCAATGTTTGCTACCAATTTATCCCACATATATTCAGGCTCGATAGCGTAGCCAAGCGCATTACTGAACTCAATAAGATATTCCTGCAGCTCTTCTTGATCAGAGACAGAATAGAATTCGCTTAATCTGCTCGATTCAATGTACTTTGCCTGGTTCTCAGAAAGATAGCGATAAAACATGAATGGCAAAATGTAGTTCTTGTATTCACTCGCATCCATGGTTCCACGAAGCGAGTTTGCCATAGCCCATAATTTAGAGGTAATTTCCTGTGATGTCGACATACTATTTTCTTTCCACATTCTTAAACAAACATTGCGTTTAATAAAGATTTCTTCAGGGTTTTGAGCGTATCTAACTTACGCTGGTGAAGGGTGATGAGGTGATCGAGGGAAGAAAGAAACTCACCAATCTTCGACTGCTCACTGCTTTTGGTTACTCGAAATGTAATCT
>NZ_AQXR01000002.1 GCF_000376885.1 Alloscardovia criceti DSM 17774 | reverse complement strand
TTTCACCCAAAAATTAGGCTAAAATTTCGCCGTCTTACGAACGGCATAAAATGTAAAATAAATCTATTGATAAAATAACGCCCAGTAGAGGGGTTTAGGGGGAACTTTATGTCATCGATTACTGAGTTTTTTTCTTCTCGTTTTCCTGAGGTTTCCCCTCATGATTTTTACCGTGAACTCTTCCCGTCTGGATCTCTCGAGAAGAAGGGTGAATTTGTAGACGGAAAGTACTGCGCTATTGCTGTCCAGATTGTGTCGGCTACGAAGGCTAAACGCTACAGTGTGACCGATGATTTAACCGTTATAGACGATTTAACGGCGTGCAACGACTTTTGCGTCATGTCCCCTATCAGTTATGCAGGAAAGAGCCAGAAACAGTCTCACGCCCGATTTATGTATGCTTTAACGATTGACTTAGACGACATCAAGCATGACGACCAGGGCGAACCAGTCGGATTAGATGAGCTGTGGTATCGCATGACAGATATCAAGAACACTGCAGCAGCCGAATACGCCGTTCCCAAACCGACTTATATCGTGGCTAGCGGGCATGGCGTGCACCTGTACTACTTCTTCAAAAAGCCTATTCCTCTGTATCGCAACGTGATAGAACAACTCTCTGTGCTGCGGCATGAACTCGTCCGCAAAATCTGGAATAGTTACGTCACTAACCTGTGGGAAAACAGACAGTATGAGAGCGTGACTCAAAGTTTCCGCATGGTTGGAACTATCACGAAAACAGGAGTCCGAGTCAAAGCGTATCGCACAGGCAGCAGAGTCGACATGGACTACCTCAACAGTTACGTGCGAGAAGAATTCCGAGTACACACCTACACCTACAGCAGTTCAATGAGTCTGGACGAGGCAAAGAAAAAATATCCCGACTGGTACGAACGCCGAGTAGTCCAGCAGCAGCCTAGAGGTTCCTGGACGAACAAGCGAGATCTCTACGAGTGGTGGAAAAGACGCATACCCGAAGTACTCGAGGGACACCGCTACTTCGCCGTCATGGCACTGGCTATCTACGCTCAAAAATGTGCGATACCCCGAGACGAACTCGAGCAAGATGCCTACGCTCTCGTAGACTCCCTGAACGCTATCGGTAACCACCAAGACACAAACCCCTTCACCGTAGACGATGTCTCCAAAGCACTCGAAGCCTACAACGCCGACTACCAAACCTTCCCCAGAAAAAACATCGAAAAACTCACCGCCATACGCATAGACCCCAACAAAAGAAACGGAAGAAAACAAGCCCAGCACTTGCGCATTGCTCGAGCGACTTTAGCGATTATGAATGAGGGCCTCGAGAGCAATTTGCAGGGGCGTCCTGCAGGGAGCGGAACTAAGCGTGAGATTGTGCAGCAGTGGCGAGCAGAGCACCCCCAGGGGAAGAAGATTGAGTGTCAAAGACAGACGGGTTTGTCACGTCCGACTGTGTTGAAGTGGTGGAAAATCAAGTTAAAATGGTAACTGTTGATTACCCCGAGGTGTGCTCATCGATATCGATGGGATTTAATTGCGTCAATGACGCAATCGCAACGTTTCAGACATTGCAATTACTCGCTTTGCGAGGGAGAATGCACCCGTAGGGTGCATTTGTCCATTAGAACTGGTGATATTGAGCTTTTTTGTTTTGGTGGTTTGTTTTTTTG
>NZ_AQXR01000001.1 GCF_000376885.1 Alloscardovia criceti DSM 17774 | reverse complement strand
AATGATCGAAGAAGCAGGAATCGTCGCTTAAACAAGCACGAAGTTACACGAGGAAACTCGTGTATGGAAACTATTTCACATTAGTTTTCAACGGATAGTTTTATTCGCTACCTGGGCATAAATCTTTCTCCTGTCAAGGCAAAAATGCGTGACTCAGCTCAACACTCGACTGCTGCAGCCACACCAGACTGAGAGAAAAAATCTATGTACTTGTTAGTGTATACATGAACGTATTACGTTGTGTAGTATACTTATATATGTAGATAAATATCGGGGAATATATACATGCGTATTATTGTTTTGAATCGTATTAGCGTGCGTCATCCTGAACTGTCGAAGAGTGATGTCGTGACAGCGTTTGAGAGTATTTATGCTGAAGTGCCCAGGAAGGATAACACGTGGATTGCGTTGGGTACAGATCAACGGCTGCGTGAGATTGAAATGCTTTACACGATTGATTACGCACGCAACGAAGTGATTATTTGTCACGCTTTTACCCCGCCAACGAAAAAGATTAAAGCCGAGATGAACAAGCGCAAAAGGAGGTTACGCTAATGCAGTATGACGGTTATGAAGAAGATGAGCGCATTCTCAATCGTGTAGGACTTACGCTGTCTGATGTAGAAGAAGACGCACAACGTGTGGAAGATGAATCGTATGACGATAACCTCGCAGATGGTTTCTACACGACCTTCCACGAGCGTAATGAACCGATGACAACAATCAGTCTCAGGATTAGTAAGAGCGCTCTAGACGCTCTCACACAAACCGCTGAGAGCCTTAACCTACCACGTAGCGAATATATTCGCCGTAAACTCTTCGCTTAAGCAGCAGTGCATTTATAGAGATGTGAGCCGTGCAGCAGTCCATTGCTTATAGAAGCCTGCGTAAATGCAGTAGCGTACAGCCTGGCTACGATTAGGCAGCTGCATGAGAAATTGTAGTCATACAGGTAGGCGTATTCCAGATAATCACGCATTTTCGTATCAGAATCACGCTTAGTCGAGTAGTGTTTACCATCGAAACCGAGTGACTTCTGCTCAAATTGATCAGAAGTGCTACTCACCGCAGCTGGCCCATAATGGGCCAGCTGCGGTGAGCGTTGTTTAAGATCCCTCTCAATCGTTGTTTTCCCAACTTGCATAATGGCTGCGATGACACGGTTGGAGAATCCGCCAACTTGCTTTAAGATGGTTGAAATCTGTGCTCTGGTTGCAAGCAAGTGAAAGCCAAGCTTGCTTTGTCGACAAGGGTCTTTGTTTGTGATAACTGCGGACTTGCTGTGGATCGAGATGTC